>CBINGR010000003.1:0-219363 GCA_966250295.1 uncultured Akkermansia sp.
CCGACGCCGCCACCGGCGGCAATGAGACGGGGTTGCTGTATTACGGCTTCAGATACTATAATCCTTCCACGGGGCGGTGGCCAAACAGGGATCATCTGGGTGAAGAAGGCCATGAATTGCTTGCGCCTTCGCTCCAGAGATCGACGCATAGATTTGCAGAACTTCTGCCGGAAGGACCGAATCTTTATACCTTTGTCCGAAATAATCCGGTAGTTTTGTATGATGGCGACGGGCGATTCGCTCCGGTTATTATTGTTGGTGGCGTAGCTATTGGAGCACTGGAAGCAGCAGCGGCAGCAGCAGGTATTGGGGTAGCTGCTTGTGCGCTTAGCCCAGAGTGTCGCGCCGCTGCCGCAGAGATCGCCGGGAAGGCAGCAAGAAAGGCTTATTGTAACGCCATATATGCTGCCGATATTGCGGCATGTAATTTACTATGCAGCAAAAAGGACCGCGCTTTGTGTTATCAGAAGGCCATTGAGGACTGGGGTAGTTGCATGGCGGCAGGAGGTTACTGAGAATGGACAATACAGTATTTGCATATCGAGTGTTGAGGAAATCTGATGGCGCCAGGTGCCTGGCTAAAATTTTTGCTCCGATTGAGGGAGATGTTAATTGGTCGTGCCGGGTGGAAATCGAAGGTTCTGAATTGGCTGTCAACACAGCCTATGGAATCGACTCCCTTCAGGCGCTCAAGGCGGGCATTATAATGCTTATTGCGGAACTCAAGTCACTGGAGGCAACAAATCCAAAAGATTACACTTGGGAGGATGAAGATTGTCTTACCATCGGCCTTTGAAGGGAATGTCGGCGGCGCGGTCGTCGCCGTTTGCGTCGCAATAATACAAACCATATCCTCGCAGACTCGGCGGCACAGGTCACGCCAGCCCGCCGCCGAGCCGCTGGGCCGTCATGCCCTCTGCTTGCTCCGTCGCGCGCTCCGTCCGCTAGAGTGTAACCCCGCCGGGGAACGGCCCACGCGGCAAGAATGCCGCGTAGAGGCGGCGCTCCTGTAAGACCCGCGCCGGCACGTCACGGCCGCCGTCCGCTGCGCTCCCACCGGCCGAGTCGTGCCCGTCCTGGAGTGACCGGCGGGGACCCGGCTGCGCCCGGCTGATCGGGCACCCCCTCAGTCGCCGGGGGCCGGTCGGTCTGGCACCCGGCCGCGCGGCGGGCCGGTCGGGGGTCGCCCTCGCGTCCTCTGGCGCGGCCGCGTCAGCGGTGCGTCCTCTATCGTCTCCACTTCGTCGGGCGCAGAGGGACCGTATGGCGGTCCGAGCCGAAAGGGCCGATTTCTGTTAGGTCCGGCCTCCGGCTTCCCCGGCTTCGTCACTGGTTTGCGGCCCATGATTCATGCACAGCGAGGAGTTCATTCGGACGGCGAACAGCCGTCCATGCGAAGTCAGGGCGACGGGCGTGCGGTCGAAGAGGCGGGATACACGAAGGGAGGCGGGCTGGCGAACGGGTCGCTGGCGCTTTCCGTCAGGGCAGGGTGGCGCGGACGCGGAGGAACTGGCGTGGAGAAACATCCAGGGACAGGGCGGAACGGGCCACGACATCCTCGAGACCGTTGCCCAGCGGGCTGGCGGAGACCTCGAGTGCGGCGGAGGGTGCGGCGAAATCGGGCAGCTCCGCGACCTGCGCCGCGACGGTCACGCCGCCGCGCACCTGGCGGCGCGGGTAGCGTATGGCGGGGTAGACCTTGTTCTCCACTGTCACGGTGAGCGCCTCGATGGGCGAGGCGCCTGCGGTGCCCGGTTCGGTGCCGAGAACGAATTCGAGCAGGCTGGCGGAGCCATCCCCATCGGGATCGGCCAGGGCGGAGGCGGTATTGGCCGCGAAGCCCCGCGCGACCAGCCAGTCGTAGAGCGGCGCCACGGCCGTGCCGTCGTCGGTGACGGTGAACTGGAGGCTGGTGCCGGTAAGCGTGAACTGGCCCTTCGCATAACCGAGGCCGGTGAAGCCGAAGTCGGACGCGGCGAAGGTAGTGGAGCCGAAAGTGAGGAGCGTGTAGGGCGTGCTGGCGGCGAGCGTGCCGGGAGTGAAGGCGAAGACGAAGGCTCCCGAGCCGTCCTTGGTGAGAGCGCCGGTGATGGCCAGACGATCGCCGGCTGAGCCCAGATTGAAGGCCAGGCGACCTCCCGCGCTCCAGCGGGCGCCGCCGGTGGCGGAAAGGGTGCCGGCGGAGGCGCCGCCAGGGGAGACCGTGCCGCCGGACAGCAGGGTGAGGGGCTTGGCGGTGGCGCCGGTGCCGGTGAGGGTGCCGCCGCTGGCGACTGCGAGCGAGCCGCCGGAGGCGAGCGAGCCGTTGAGGTGGAGCGTGCCGGCGCTCACTGTCACGGCGCCGGTGAAGGTGTTGGCCGCGGAAAGGGTGAGGGTGCCGCCGCCGGTCTTGGCGAAACCGCCCGTCCCGGAGAGCACGCCGCCGAGCGTGAAGTCGAAAGCGGAGCCGGCGGGGTTGCCGGCGCGGAGGAAGGTGTTCGAGGAGGTGCCGGCGAGGACGAGAGGGTGGGTGGTGCTCCAGTTCGCCAGCGCGCCGAGGGTGCCGCTGTTCAGCGTGATCGTGCTGGCCAGGCCGTTCGTGCCGTTTTTCACGATGCCGCCGGCCCCCAGGCTGAGTTCCCCGTTGGTGACGGACACCGTGGCGGAGCCGGCGGTGACGGCGGAATCGTAGCCGAGGGTGAGCTTGGCGAGGCTGGCGGTGCCGCCGGTGATGAGGAGCTTGGAGACGTTGTTCGTGTTGGTGCCGCGATTGCGCGACATGACCAGGCCGTTGGTCGCGCCGGTGACGGCGAGTTCGCCGCCGCTGAGGTAGATGACGCCGCCGCGGCTGGCGGTGCTTTGGTAGCCGTTATGGAGCGTGTCGGTGACGGTGAGCTTGCCGCCGGAAACCGTCATGCCGCCCCAGGAGTCGCTGGTGCCGAGGCCGATGTTGGCGAAGGTGGCCGTGCCGCCGCTGACGAGGACGCCGGTGCCCGAGGTCTGGCCCTCGGAGTCGCCGCTGCGGGGGAAGTTCATGTCCTTGCCGGTGACGGTGCCGCCGGTGACCTTGAAGAAACTGTTCCGGGTATTGGAGGGGACGATGTTCTGGAAACTGGCGGTGCCGCCGCTGACGATGACGCCGGTGCCGGTGCCCGAGGTCCAGGAGACGTTGCCCGCCGTGGTGAAGGCGCCGCCGGCGACGCGGAGCTGCTGCGAGGTGGAGATGGTGACCGAGGAGGGCGAGAGCGTGCCGCCGGGGCCGACCTGCACGATGCCTTTGCCGATGGTGAGGGTGCCGGTGATGGAATTGGGGCGATTGAGCTCGAGGGTGCCGATGCCGGTTTTGGTGAAACCGGAGGAGCCGGCGAGCGCGACGGCCAGATGGTGCGGATAGGCGGCCGCGGCGGGCACGTCCGTGGTGTCGCCCGCCTGCGTACTGGCGGCGTCCACCTGAATGGTGCCGGCAAGGGCGATGGTGCGGCCCGATACGCCGCCGTCGGAAATGGTCCAGCCCGCGGGCGTGGAGTAGTCGGCGTCGCCGAAAACCAGGCGGCCGAGGGTCCGGCTCGAATCGAGGATGACCGAGGTGTCGGCGGTGAGGTCGCGCAGGCTGAAATCGGCGGTCGCGCCGCTGCCGCCGGCGATCAGGCCCCCGTCCCAGTTGGTGGAATCGCTCCAGAGTTCGCCGTCGTCGGTGGAGATCCAGACGGCACTCCCGGCGAGGCGCACGGTGTAAGTCTGGCCGGAGGTGTAAGCGCCGGAGACGGCGTTGCCCGCGAGGTCGACGATGCCGGTGCCGCTGGCGTCGAGGTTGAGGCGAACCGTGCCGTCGCCGGAGAGGTTGGTGACGGTGACGTCGTAAACGGTGGAACTGACGGCGGCCAGCGCGCCCAGGGTGCCAGCGGTGCCGGACAGGGTGAGGTTGAAATCGGCGGCGTCCACGCCGGTGACAGGTTCGGCGAAGGTAACGCGGAAGACGACGGTGCCGCCGTTGGTGGAGTAGGTGGCGGGGTTGAAACGTTTGATCGACGCGATGGCGGGCGCGGTGGTGTCGACGGTGACGATGAAGGCGGCGGAGGCCGGGCTGGCGGTGCCGCCTTGGGAGGCGGTGGCGGTGAAGGCGTGGCTTCCGGCGGGGAGGGCCGTACCGTAGGCGAAGGAAAACGCCCCGCCGGCGGTCGCGGTGGCGGAGCCGATTACGCCGACGCCGGCGCGGGTGAGGGACACGGTGGAGCCGGCGGGGGCGGTGCCGGAGAGCGTGAGGGTGGTGTCGTTGGTCAGCCGGTCGGAGGCGGAGGCGCCCGAGTCGGTCGAGATCGCCGTGAAGGCCGGCGGCGCGATGGCGGTGTTCACGACGTAGGCGCTGGAGACCGGACCGGGGTTGCCGGCGAGATCCGTGGCGGTGGCGGTGAACGAGTGCGTGCCGGCCGCGAGCGGCGTGCCTGTGTAGCTGGCGGTCCAGTTGCCGAGCTCGTCGGCGGTGGCGGTGCCGACGGTGGAGCCGTCGAGGAGAACGCTCACGGCGTCTCCGGGGATGGCGGTGCCGGAGATGGCGAGGCTGGGGGAGAGCGAGACGCTGGTGACCGCCGGTGCCGGCGCGGCGACCGTATCGACGCGGACGACGAAGGCGGGCGAGGGCGGAGTGAGCACGGAGGCGACCGTGGCGGTGGCCTGAAAGGCGTAAGTGCGGTCGGCCAGGGTGGCGCCGGTGTAATCGTAGGTCCAATGGCCGGTGCCGTCGGCGGTGACGGTGCCGAGCAGGCCGGTGTCCGCGCGGGAAATCGCGACGGAGGCGCCGGCGGGGGCGGTGCCTCGGAGGACGAGGGTTTGGTCGGAAGTGATGCGATCCGCGCCGGAGGAGCCGGTGTCGGTGGTGATGTCGTCGAGGGTGGCGCCGGGGATGCCGCCGGGGACGAGGGCGTTCACGTAGCGCTCGATGTTGAGGTAGCCGTCGGCGCCGAGCGTGGTGGCGTCGGCCACGGCGGGGTTGGTGCCGGCGGCCTGTTCCCACCAGTCAGGCATGCCGTCGCCGTCGGCATCGGAGGCCTTGAGGCCGGAGGCGACGGTACCGATGCCGCCCATCTCGGCTTCGTCGTAGATGAAGACGCCGGCCGCGCCGTAGGAGCGCGCCTCGGCCACGACGTAGTCGTCGGTGCGGTCGCGGCGGTGCGAGGCGCCGGCGTGGTCGAGCACCCAGGCGAGGGCGGCGGGCGCGGTGAGCTGGGTGGTGGGCGCGGGGTAGGCGAAGCGGGTGCCGACGAGCTGGAGAGTGGAGAAGCTGGAGTTGGTCACGGCCACCCCATCGAGGATGCCGTCGAGGTCGAGGTCCTGGAGGTTGCCGGAGTGGAAGAGCCGGTAGTTGGTGTTGCCGCTCTTGAAGGGCGAGGTGCCGGCGCCGGACTCGGGGCCGCCGATGAAGTAGCAGTTGATGACGTTGGCGTAGGAATCGCCGGCGGAGTCGCCGGCGGGGATGTAGCCGCCGCCGCCGCCCCAGTTGTAGACGACGTTGTTGATGTAGTCGTTCACGCCCTTGACCTTGGGATTGCGCATCCAGTTGTCGGCGTAGAGCGTGCGGAAGATGCTCACGCCGCCGGAGGTCTGCATGAGACCTCCCCCGGAGTGGATGCGCAGGCCCTGGGCGATGAGGCAGTCCTGGAGGGTGATGCGGATGGCATCGTCGCCGCTGATGGAGAAGGTCTCGTCGCGTCCCCAGGAAGCGGATACGTGGTCGAAAATCAGGTCGCTGCCGTTGGCGAGGCCGACGGCGTCCGCGCCGTCGTCGCCGTCGATGCCCATGCGGAAGCGCATGTAGCGGCAGATGGTGTTGTCGGCGCCGGAGAAGGACACCCGGTTGCCGTAGACGGTGATGCCGCCGCCGGGGGCGGTCTGGCCGGCGATGGTGAGGCCGGAGGCGAAGACGAGGGGGGTATTGATCCGGATGATGCCGCCCACGTCGAAGACGATCACGCGGTTGGAGGTGCCGACGCCGGTGCGCAGCGACCCGGCGCCTGAGTCGTTGAGATTGGTGACATGGTAGACCGTCGGGCTGGCAGAGGCGCGGGCACCTTTGGCGTTGGCACCGAAGCCTTCCGCGCCGGGAAAGGCAGGCAGGGCAAAGGCAGTGGCTGCGGCCGACAGGAAGGCCAGCACGGAGATCGGGGCGACTCGCATAGGGGGCCGACGATTAGGAAGATGACTGCGGGAAGGAGCAGTCCCCCGGGGATTCGGACAGTCATATCCGAGTGTATTTGCGTAGCGGCGGTGGGACCTTGCGGGGAAGCCCTGCGATCTTGCGCGGTCGCGGGCGGGGGCCTAGGCCTCGCCGATGTTTCCGACCCACAATGGCTCCGTCCGCATCTTCCGCTTCTCCGGCATCGACGTGTTTCTGCACTGGTCGTGGTTCGCGGCGCTGTACTATTTTTCGCAGCCCGGAGGCGCCCATTACACCTCGCCTTGGTGGAACCTGGCGGAGTGTCTCGTCCTGTTTCTGATCGTGTTGTTGCACGAGTTTGGCCATTCGCTGGCCTGCCGCTCGACCGGAGGCCGCGCGGAGCAGATCGTGCTCTGGCCGTTGGGTGGCGTCGCCTACGTGGCCCCGCCGCAGCGGCCGGGAGCACAGTTGTGGAGCATCGCGGCGGGGCCGCTGGTCAATGCCGCCCTCGTGCCGGTGTTTTACCTCGGCCTGAGGGTCGTGGCAGGCCGCGGTCTGGATGAGGCGTTTCCCGATGCTTATAAATTCCTGGAGCAGATTCAGAACATCAACCTGGCGCTTCTGATCTTCAATTTGCTGCCGGTCTATCCGCTCGATGGCGGGCAGATCCTGCGCTCGGTGCTTTGGTATTTCCTGGGGCCGGCAACGAGCCTGTTGGTCGCCGCGTGCATCGGTTTCGCCGGCGGAATCGCGCTGGTCGCCTATGGGCTGAGTACGGGCTCGTTCTATCTGGCGATCATCGCCGGCTTTTTGTTTCTCAACTGCGTGGGAGGCTTTCGTCACGCCCGCGCGCTTCGCGCCCGTTTGCGGGAGGAGGGCCGCGTCGACGGCGGCCCGCCTTCGTTTTCGGCCTGAGCGGGCTGCGTCTGCATCCCGTTTACAGAGCCGCCTTGCCGGTAAACACCCATGAGCGCCGGCGATTCAGTCCTTGAGTAGCCAGGGGGCATGGCCTAGCCGATGGGCCTTTGTTTTGACGAATTTTTGCAAACAGCTCACCTCGTAAATCCATGCAACTTCTTCAGCCCAGCAGGTCAGCTCGCAAGGCGAAGCGAAAACGGCTGTTCGTGATCTGGGGCGCGTTGCTGGCGCTGGCGGCGGGGGGGCTGGTGGCGAAGGATCCCTTGATGCGGCGCTACCGTTACTGGAAACAGGCCCGGGCACTGGAGCAGGCTCGCGATTTCGTGGCGAACCGCGATGCCTTGAACGCGCAACTGGCGCTGGACGTCGCGCTCAAGGCGGTGCCGAGCGATGCGGAGACGATCCGGGTCGCCGCCGATATTCTCGAGCAGGTGGGGGCGCCGCAGGCCATGCGCCTGCGCCGGGCGGTCACGCAACTGTTGCCCGACTCGGCGGAAGATTCGGCCAAGCTGATTCTGAGTTGCCTGCGTTTTCGTGATTTCAATGCGGCCAAGGATGCGCTCTCCGGCGCCTCTCCGGCGCTGTCCGAGCAATTGCCCATGATGAAAGCCGCGCTGGCCTACGCGCTCGCCACCGCGGACTCGGCGGTGGCCGACGCCCTCCTGGCCGAGCTCCGGCGGCGTCTGCCCGACGATGCCGACTTGGTGTATGCCCAGATGCTCCTGCACCTCCGGCATCCCGACGAGGCGAAACGCGCCGAGGCCCGCCGGCAACTCGATGAAATCGCGCGAACTCATCCCGAACGGGCGGCGCAGGTGAACCGCGAACTCGCGGGAGTCGCGCTTCAGGCCCGCGATTACGAGGAAGCCCGCAGGCGTTTCGACGCCGTTCTGGCGGATCCCGGAGCGACGCTCAACGACCGCCTGCAGAAAGCCAACCTGGCCCTCCTCGTCGATCACGTCCCCTTCGAAACCGTTTATGCCGAGCTGGCTCCCCTGGCGGTCAAAAGTCCGGCCGACGCGGCTCAGCTCGCCCGCTGGCTGCAGGTCCAGACCCGCACCGTCGAGGCGGAACGGCTGCTGGCGTCCCTGCCGGAGGAGTTTCGCAAGGAGAGGGAAGTGCGCGCCGTCCAGGCCGATCTGGCCGCCCAGGCCAAGGACTGGGATCGCCTCGCTTCGATGATCGAGGCGGGGGCCTGGGGCGACATCCCGGCGGAGAGCGTGCGCCTTGCGATGTCGGCGCGGGTGGTCGGCACGCAGGGCAACACCGCGCTGCGGCTCGAGATCTGGGACGCCGCGATCCAGGCGGCCGGGCCCAGCATTTCGGCGCTGGGGGTCTTGCAACGGCTGGCCAGCCTGTGGGAATGGAGCAAAGAGGCCGAAAACACACTCTGGACACTGGCGCGTGCCTTTCCCGACCAGACCTGGGCGCACCAGGCCTTGTTCAACCTCTACAAGGAACAGAAAAACACCGCCGGCATGCGCAATGTCCTCGTGGCGCTGCGCCAATCCAACGGTGCCGTCCCCCGTTACCAGCACGACTGGGCGCTGCTCAGCCTGCTTCGCGATCCCAGCCTGAGCTGGAACCCGGCCAAGGAGACCATGAAGACCCTCCACGAGCAGGATCCGGGCAATGCGACCTATGCGACGGGCTACGCTTTTGCCCTGGCCCAGTCGGACCGGTTCAGGGAGGCGCTGACCGTCGCGCTGACCATTTCGGCCGAGGACCGGGAGTTTCCGCCTCGATTGCCCTACATGGCCTACGTTCAGGCCATGGCGGGGAAGCGGGAGGAGGCGCTGCGCCTTCTGGCCCTCGCGGAAAAGGCCGGGGTGGACTATCTGCCGGAAGAACGAAAACTGCTTTCCCAGGCGGGCGAAGCCGCGATGCGCCAGGCCGGCTCGCCTCGCCCCAAGCGTGAGGAAAAACCCGCCGGCGCTCCCGCGGTTTCCAAATGAGCGCGGTCGCGACTCCGCGATCCTCGTGGCTGGGAGGGGTGGCCCTGCTCCTCCTCGCGGTCCTGCTGCTGGTGCCGCTGGCCGAGGTGTGGCGTCAGTCGCCCGACTTGCGGCATGGCTGGGCGGCGGTCCTGCTGATGGCCTATTTGTGGTGGGAGCGTTGGACGGAGCGCCCTGCCCCCGTCCGGCGCGAAGGCCGTCTGCCCGCGACCTGGTGGGTGCTGGCCTTGCTTTCCGCGGTACTGGCGCTGCCGCTGCGCCTGTTGCTGGTGCCCTTCTCGCTGTGGACGACGGCGCTGTGGGCCTACACTTCTATCCTGCTCGCGGTCGCCGCGGCCGCCGCCTGGCTGCGCGCCGGCTGGCCGGGCGTGCGCTGGCTGCTGGCGCCTTGCCTGATCCTCGCCAGCGCGCTGCCCTGGCCCGCCAGCATCGAGCAGACCGTGATTTTCCCTTTGCGCGAGACCATGGCCGCGGCGGCGGCGGAGGTGAGCAATCTCTTCGGCCGGCCCGCGCTGGCGGTGGGCACGACCGTGCGGCTGGCTTCCGGCTGGGTAGGCATCGATGAGGCCTGCGGCGGCATCCGCTCCCTGCAGTCCTGTGTGATGATCGCCTTGTTTTTCGGGGAATGGTTCCGCTTTGCCTGGCGTCGCCGCCTGTTCCTCCTGGCCAGTGGGACGGCGGCGGCCCTGGTGGGAAATTTTTCCCGGGTGTTGTTCCTTTCCCTGGTCGCCGGCCGCGGCGGCCAGGAGGCGGTGCACGGCTGGCACGATGCCGCGGGATGGGTGGCGCTGGCCTTGAGCCTCGCCGTCACCGGCTCGATCGCCTGCCGCTGGGCGGGATGGCGGTGGCCCGCCCTTGCTCCGGCGCCCGCAAACCGGGTGGCCCTGCCTTCGCCCGCGGCCGCCTGGCTCGCGGCGGTCGTGGCTTTGCTGGCCTTGAACGAGGCTGCCACGCGCGCTTGGTTCGCCCGCGGGGACCGGGAACGCAGTCTCATCCCTCAGTGGTCGGTTGCGTTCCCCGAGTCGCATTGGAGCTTCATGAAGGACCCGCTCGGTGAATTTGCCGCCGAATTGCTCCGGCCCGATTTTTATTCGGCCGGACATTGGCAGGAGGGGCGCGACGTCGAGGTGGCTTCCTACTATATCGAATGGCATCGCGGTCAGGTCGCCCGTTTCCTGCCCTTTGCCCACAACCCCACGGTTTGTCTGCCGATGGCGGGATGCGAAATGGACGAATCCCTGGGCGAGCTTTCGGTGCCGTGGAACGGGCTGACGATTCCGTTTCGTGCCTACCGTTTTATAAACCGGGGCGAGCCCATGTGGGTCGCTTTTACGATCTGGGATCCCTCCCGCGGCCAGCCTCTAGGTGCTCCGGACGAGGACTATTCCCTGGGGAAAGCCTTGCGCCAACGTTGGCGCGAAGTCGCGGAACGACGAGCCGACCAGCCCGCTCAACTGCTGACCCTTTCACTCCGGAATATCAAAGGCGATGCCAAGGACGCCTTGCAACTACGCCTAGTAAACCTGCTTAGCGCTCCGAAGGCGCCGTAAAAAAAGCGTTTCTACGCGAAATCCGAACTTGCCCAGCCCCGGCCTATTTCTAGGGTTTTTACCTGACATGAACACGTCCGCCAAAACTATCTCGCTTATCGCCGCGACTTTGCTCGCGTTTATTACCCCAGCCAAAGCCCAGCTCCAAACTTTCGAAACCGTCAGCGTCTGGGCCGGAAGCAACTTCACGTTCGGGACCGGCTCCACCATGGGGCAGACCTTTTCCAACGTCTATGCGGTCAAGAGCATGACCTACAACTTTTTCGCCACCGGCACGGCGGCGGCTACAACGCTTACCGCCACCTTCGGTCAGTGGAACGGCGCCGGCTTTATCGGCGGCACCACGGTCAGCTTCGGCACGATCAACATCCCCGCTTCCAATTCGGGTTTCTGGTCGCCCCTCAACACCACTTACGGCTTGGCGAACAACATCAACACCTTCGCCTATACCTTGGATCTGGCGACGCTCAGCTCCGGCCTGATCGACACGACCTACGGCTACCTGACGAACCCGGGCAGCACCTACGCCCTGATGCTGACCAACACCACGGGTAGCGCCACCAATCTCGGTCTCGGCCTCACGAATACCGACGCTTTCCCCTTCGGCGCCACCAACTTCGGTTTCAACGACTGGGCCTTCGCGCAACTCGTGGTTGCCCCGACCAACCCGGTTCCCGAGTCCAGCACGGTCGCTTCCGTCGCCACCGGGCTGCTCGTCGCCGGTCTCGTGGGCTATCGCGTCCGCCAGCGTCGCAACTCTGCCGGGGCCGTGGCTCCCCTGGCCGCCGCCTAAGCCGGTTTCGCTTTTAAAAACGTGTTCGAAAAGGTCCGCGCGAAAGCGCGGGCCTTTTTCTTTTTTGGCGACCGACCATTGGTCCGGGGAGCGCCGGCCTCCCGCCGAGGACTTTCCGAAGGGGCTTTGACGAGACGCCCGAGCCGGCCCGCGGGACGCGGGCGCTCCCCGGACCTTCACCGGAAAAAGTATCAAAGCATAACGGAACTGGTGTAAGCCCGCCCCGGGAGCTTCACTTTGCGTCGTGATCGCCTCCGTAGCATTCCGGAACTTCAAGGCCCTGCGCTCGGCGCGGCTGGAACTGGCGCCGTTCAACCTCGTCATCGGGCCCAACGGCGCGGGCAAGACCAGCCTCATTCAAGCCTTGCTCCGCCTTCGCACGCTCGCGCGCCTGCCCCTGCGCGAGCCGCGGCCCGAATCGGAGCGTCTGCCCGAGTCGGCCGAGATCACCTTCAATTTCACTCCGCCTCACGACGGGCTGGAGGCCGTCCTGGCCTGCGTGGACGAAACGACCTGCGATCTCCTGCAGGTTGTGCCGCTGTCGCGCGGGGACGGCTCCCTGGACTGGGCCGGGCTGCGCGCGCGCCTGCTGACGGTGCGCGGCTATCTCCTGGACCACCGCGCCATCGCCGCGCCGGTGTATCCGGTTTCCTCCGACGAGCTCGCGTCCGACGGCAGCAACCTCGCCGCCCGCCTCGCCGCCCTGCACGCGCGCGCCCCCGCCGCCTACGCCGGCCTGCACGAGGAACTGCTGCGCCTTTTCCCCGAATACTCCGCGCTGGTGCTCGAGCCCGCGCAGGGCAGCTTCGCCCTCCGGCTGGCCGGGCCGGACGAGGACGTGATCGGCGACGGCGGCCTGGTGCCCGCGGCGGATCTTTCCCAAGGCACGCTCTACGCTCTCGCCCTGCTCGCCCTCGCCCACGATCCCACGCCGCCGGCGGTGGTCTGTATCGAGGAGGTCGACCGCGGCATCCACCCGCGCCTCCTGCGCGAGATCCGCGACGTGCTCTACCGGCTCAGCTACCCGGCCGACTACGGCCACGACCGGGCGCCGGTGCAGGTGATCGCCACCACGCACTCGCCGCTGCTGCTCGACCTGTTTCGCGACCATCCCGAGGAGGTCGTGATCGCGGAAAAGAGCGGACGCGCGGCGACCTTTTCCCGTTTGTCCGACCGGGCGGATATCGCCGATCTCCTGGCCGAGGGCGGCAGTCTTGGCGACCTCTGGTATTCCGGCATCCTGGGAGGCGTGCCCGAGGAATCATGACGCCCGCCGCCCCCGCGCGTCCGCTTCGGCTCGCCCTCCTCGGGGAATCGCTGGTGGACGAGTCTGCCCTCGCCATCCTGGTCCAGGCCGTACTCGGCGAACCCTTCGTCCGCGTGCAGCCGAATCTTCGCGCCCGCGGCTGGCCCTCGGTGCTCCAGATCCTGCCCGCCATCGCCCGCCACCTGCATTTCAACACCGACGCCGACGGCCTGGTCGTGCTGGTCGATGCCGACGACACGGCGGTCCACACCGCCACGCACGAGGCGCCCGGCTATTTTCACCCGCGCTGCCGGCTCTGCCAGTTGCGCGCCGCGTTTCGCCGCGCGACCCGCAAGCTCCCTCCCGCCCGCGGCCGCGACCGCGTGTTGCGTGCCATCGGCCTCGCCGTGCCCGCGGCCGAGGCCTGGTATCTCTGCGGCCTCGACGGCGCGGTGGGCGAGGAGGCCTGGCTCGCCGGCCAGCTCGCGGGAAACCCGCCCTACACGCGCCGCGAACTCAAGGCCCGCGTCTACGGCACCGAGCGGCCCAACCTGCCCCAGGCGGTCGCCCACGCCACCGCTGCCGCCCGCCGCCATGCCGCTGACCTGCGCCGGTTGGAATTCGATTTTCCGGGTTTCGCCGCCCTGGCCGCCGATTTGCGAAGTTGGAATAGAATAAACGGTTGACATATCAACTAATCGGGAGCGGCATGCCCGGCATGTATTCCGCCAACGCCCACCGGCTGATTCACGACATCGTCGCGACGGCCGATCTTTTCCTGCGCGAGAGCACCCGGCTTTTCCGGCCGCACGGGCTCACCGCTCCCCAGTTCAACGTGCTCAACATCCTCGGCCTGCGCGGCGAAAATGCCGGGCTCAGCCAGCGCGAACTGGCCGACCTGCTGGTCGTGGACCGCAGCAACGTCACCGGCCTGATCGACCGCATGGAAACGGCCGGCTGGGTGCGCCGCGCCGACGATCCCGCCGACCGTCGCGTGTACCGGGTGCAACTGACCACCGCCGGCCGGCGGCTTTGGAACAAGGTGGCTCCGGGCTACGCCGATGTCGTGGCGCAGGTGACGGCGCGGCTCGGCGAGAAGCAGATGGCGGACGCCATCGCGCTGCTCGCCATTCTCCAGGAAGACGCGACGCGCTGGACCGAGCCTGAGCTTTGACCCTGGGCTCGGGAGCGCACCGGCACTCCTGCCGGCGGGGACGCCGGCGTTCGAGTAACAGAAATTCTCCTCACCATGATCACCCGTCACGAGCTGGAGCAAATGCGGATGCGGCTGGACCGCATCGAACGCGAGGTGGGTGGAGCCCGCCACGCCCTGGAAGCCCTCGAACGCCGGGCGGTGTCGGAGCGGGAATCGCAACCGGCGCCGGCGGTCCCGCCGCCCCTGCCTCCGGTTTCGGAAACCCGGGTGCCGGCGCCCGCGCCCGAAGCGGTAGCGGGGCGCGACAGCGACCCGGGATCGGAAGGTTCCGCATTCCCGACCCCGACCGTGCTCCCCGCGCCCTCCTCGGCGCATCGGCCGGCGCGTTTGGTGCCGTCTGCCGAACCCTCGCCTTTGCGGACCTGGCTGGAGCGACTGCAACTGTGGCCGCCAGCAGCGGGGGAGGGGAGCGCGGAGGCGCGGCTCGGAGCCTGGTGGGCGACGCGTGTCGGCGCGTTGCTGGCGGTGATCGGCGTCGTGTTCTTCGGCATCTATGTGTCCCTGCACACGCCGTCGTGGGTGAAATTCTGCGAACTGCTCGCGGTGTCGCTCGGCGTGTCCGGCTTCGGCTTGTGGCTGGAGCGTCGCCTGCCGGCCTTCGGCGGGGTGGTGTTCGCGGGTGGGCTGGCGCTGCTGTTTTTCACCGCCTACGCCGGTTACGTGGTGCCGGGAGTGCGGGTATTTGACTCGTTCTGGGCCTCGGTGATCTGGCAAGGCCTGGCGGTGGGCCTGATCGTCGCCGCGGCGCTGTGGCGGCGGGCGCCGCTCATCGCGACCCTGGCGATCGGACTGGGCCATGTGACGGCGATTTTTTCCGGCCGGGGCGGCTTCGACGGTTTCGCCCTCGGCTCGGCGGCCCTGTTGGGCCTGGTGGCGGTGGCCTTGCGCCGGGCGCGGGATTGGGAAGCGCCCTCGGTGGTGGCGATGCCGGCGGGCTACGGGGTGTTTTTCCTGAGCTTGCATGCCGCGCTAGAAGAGCGGGCGGCGACGCTGCCTTTCGCCGCCTGGCCTTTTATCGCCGGCATGGCGGCCTTGTTTTTCCTGCGCGACTGGCGCCGCGTGCCGGTGGCGGCCTCGGAGGTGACCGCGGGCGAGCGTTGGTTTCAAAACGCGAATGCGAGCCTCGCGGCGCTGGCCGCGCTCGGCACCGCGCTGGGCTGGTATCGCGCGCAGCTCGGCGCGGCCTACCTCGTGGGGGCAGGGGCCTTCGCGACGGCGGCCTGGGTGCGTTCGCGCCAGGTGCGCGGCGGGGACGGCGTGGCGGCGGTGCTGACGGCGAAGGCGGCGGGCGCGCTCACGCTTGGCGTGATCGAACTGGCGGAGGCGCGCACGGTCGCGCTCGCGCTCCTGGTGCAAGCCTGGGTGCTGGCCTGGACGGCGCGGCGGCTGGGCTCGCGCGTGCTCGCGGTCGCGACCGGTCTCACGGCAGCGGTGGCGACCTGGTTTTTCTTCCGGCACGGTTTGGCGGCGGCGGCGCTGTGGTCGGCCTCGGCGGCGCGGGCCGTGCTGTTCGCCGCCGGCTTGGCCGCGCTTGCGACCGAGGCGGGCCGCTGGCTGGTGAGGGACAAGGAAGTCCGCTTCCTGTTCGAGCTCCTCGGGGCTTCGGCCGCGGCTACGGGGGCGGCGCTCGCGGCGGCCCGCTGGACACCGGCGGGGTGGGAGCCGGCCCTGGCGATGGCGTGGGCCTTGGTTTTTCTCGGCGTGGCATGGGCACGGGCGGGACGTGCGGCGGCCTGGGCGGCCGTCGCGTTGGGAGGCCTGGCGCAGCTCTGGCTCTGGCTGGCGGCGAACTCACGCGGAGGGGCGGAAGCGGTGTTGTTTTGGAACGCGCTCGCGGTGCTCGGCCCGACCTTGGGGGCGGGAGCGTGGATGGGCGGACGAACCGAGGTGAACTGGCGGGCGGGCGGGACCCTGGCCTGGGCCTTGGCCGCGATCGGAGTGGTGTTCATCGCCTACGGCCTGCTGCCGTCGCACCTCGCGCTGGCTTTGGTGACGCTCGCGGCCTGCACGGCGGGCAGGGCCTCAGCCTGGTCGGCGAGGCGTCACCTGCCCTGGCTCGCGACACTGGGCCTCGGGCTGGGCTGGTGGTTGTCGCTAAGCCATGCCTCCATGCCGGCTGCCTGGCTGGGGCTCTCCGCGTTGGCGGCCTGGGCCTTGCCGGCTGGGTTGCGGGCCTTTCCCCGCTGCGACGCGGCAAGGCGCGGTTGTACCGCGCCGGAGGCGATGGAGCGCATCCAGGTGCTGGTCGCCACGGCCCTGGGCTTGCAGGCCTTGGTGGACGGGCTGGACGGCCCGATGCGGGTTGCGGGCCTGGCCGCGATGGCAGGCGGACTTTTCCTGCTCGCGCTTCGTCCGGGGATCCGGCCGGCGCTGCCGGCGTCGTGGCTGGCCTGGGGGCTGACTGCGATCTATCTGGCAGGCGTCCGTCCTGGCCATGGCTGGATCGCGGGCGTGGCGGTGCTGGCCTGGGCGCCGGCCTGGCTGTGGGTGCGGGCGCCGGCGCGGTGGGTGGCGCAGTTCACCGGCTGGCGGCGGCATGCGCCTGCGGTGCAGTGCGCACTGGCGACGCTGGTCGGGCTGGTTTGTGCGCACGCGAGCTTCGCCGGCGCAAATGAACGGTTCGCCCTGACCGGCTTGGTATTGGTCGCGGCGCTCAGCGGCCGCCCGGGCCGGGTGAGGCCGGCGAGGGAAGCGGCTTCCGTCACGGCCTTGTTTCTCGCCTGGAGCGCGCTGGAGCTGATCCTGACGGGCGGAGCGGAGGGCTTCGGCCGCGGGCTCGGTGCGGTGGTGCTGGCTTCCGGAGTCCTGGCCGGGCTGCCGGTCTGGCTCGAGGCCGGGAAGCAGCCAGTCGCGCGTGCGACGGGCGGCGGCGCGGCGCTCGCGCTGCTCTTCGCCGTCTGCGCCGCGCAGGAGGGAGCGCTGGCGCCCTACGCCACGGTGGGCTGGGGGCTGGCGTCCATCGCGCTGTTCACGGGCGGCTTGTTTTGGCGCAACGCCACCTATCGCGTGCTCGGTCTGATCGGCCTCGCGCTATGCGTGCCGAGGATTTTTGTGGTCGATCTGCATTCGATGCTTCACCGCATCGTCGCGTTTATTGTCATCGGGGTGGTGATGCTGTGGGTCGGGTTCTCCTACCACCGTTTCCGCCATCTCGTCACCGACGCCCCCGCCACTCCTCCCTCCTCTTCATGAGCGCCCAACACGCCCCCTGGATCGTCGCCGCGCCGGTCCGTTTCATCGCCCGCTGCCTCTACCGGGTAAAAACTGTCGGCGTGGAGCGTCTGCCGCAGGGCGGGGCGCTGCTGCTGGCGAATCACCTTTCCTATGCCGACGCGGTGGCGCTGCAACTCGCCTGTCCGCGCCCGATCCGCTTCGTCGGGCATGAGAGCCTGCCGCGCAACTCGTGGTTTTTCCGTCTCGTGTTCCGCGTCACCGGCACCATTCCCGTCTCACCGGACAACGCCCTGGGCACGACGCGGCGCGTGGTCGAGTCCCTCCGGCGCGGTGACTACGTGCTGCTCTTCCCCGAGGGCGGACTTTCGCGCACCGGCCAGCTGATGAAGCTGGAGCGGGGTTTCGAGCTGATGGCGCGCAAAGCCGGCGTGCCCGTGGTCCCGGTATTTCACGACGGGCTGTGGGGCTCGATTTTTTCCTACTCCGGCCACCGCTACATCCTCAAGTGGCCGCGCGTCATGCGCACCCACGTGGGAGTCGTCTGGGGCGAACCGATCCCGGCGGAGCGGGCCTCGGCCGAGGCCGTGCGGCGCGCCCTGCTGGATCTCGGCCATGAAGCCTTCCAGGAACGGCCGCATCTGAAGCGAAACCTCGGGCGCGAGGTGGTGCGGGCGCTGTGCCGCCGGCCCTGGCACATCGAGCTGGTGGATCGCACCGCGGCCCGCCGCGAGCTCACCGCCGCGCAACTGGTCGCGGCCGCCGCCGTGCTCGGGCGCCACCTTCGCGCGACGGTGAAGGAATCGCGCATCGGCATCGTGCTGCCTCCGGGTGCCGGCGCCACGCTGGCGAACCTCGCCGCCCTGATCGCGGGCAAGACTCCGGTGAACCTCAACTTCACCGCCGGCCGCGCCGCGCTCGAGGCCAGCCTGCGCACGGCCGGCATCCGCACCGTGCTGACTGCCGATGCGTTGCGCCCCAAGCTCGCGGAGTTTCCCTGGCCGGAGGACAGCCGCGATTTCGCCGCGACCATGCGGGCCGCCGGCGGAAAACGCGCCATGCTGCCCTGGCTGCTCGCGGCCTGGGTGCTGCCGAACCAGCTCACCGCCAGCCTGCTCGGCCTGTCCAGCGTCGGCGACCGCGCGGAGGCCGGATTGCTCTTCACCAGCGGCAGCGCCGGCGAGCCGAAGGGTGTCGTGCTCACCCATCGCAATCTCCTCGCCAACTGCTGGCAGATCTCGTCGCTCTCCATCCTGCCCCAGACCGCCTCGATGCTGGGCTGCCTGCCGATCTTCCACAGCTTCGGCTTCACCGCGACGATCTGGTATCCCTTGCTGCGCGGCTGCCGCGTGGTCACCGTGCCCAGCCCGCTCGACACCCGGAAGATCATCGATGCCATCCGCGAGGAATCCTGCACGGTGTGGGTGGCGGCGCCGACCTTCGCCCGGCCGGTGTTGAAAAAAGCCGAGCCGCGCGACTTGCGCACGCTGGAGGTGCTGGTCACCGGCGCGGAAAAGCTGCCCGAGGACCTCGCGCAGTTCTCGCGGGAGAAATTCAACCTCGAGATCATGCAGGGCTACGGCCTGACCGAAACCTCGCCGGTCACGGGGGTGAACCAGCCCGATCCGCCGGTCGTCACCGGCACGGGCGGCCCTCAGGCCGGGCAGCGGCCCGGCACCGTCGGCCGCCTGATGCCCGGCATGACGGCCCGCGTGCTCGATCCCGACACGATGGCCGAACGCCCCGCCACCGAGACCGGCCTCGTGGTGTTGCGCGGGGACAATATCTTCGGCGGCTACCTGAACCAGCCGGAGAAGACCGCGGCGGCCTTCCATGACGGCTGGTTCGTCACCGGCGACCTCGGGCGCTTCGACGAGGACGGTTTCCTGCGCATCGAGGGCCGCCTGTCGCGTTTTTCCAAGATCGGCGGCGAGATGGTGCCCCACGGCACGGTGGAGCAGAAGATCCTCGAGACCTTCGGCCTGGCGGGCGCAGACGGCTATGTCATCTTCGTGGCCGGGGTCCCCGATCCCGCCAAGGGCGAGCAACTCGTGCTGCTCACCACGCGCGATGAGGTCACGGCCGACGCGCTCCGGGAAAAACTTTCCGCCGCCGGCGTCACCAATCTTTGGATACCGAAGGTGGTCAGGAAGGTGGATGCGATCCCCGTCCTCGGCACCGGCAAGATCGATCTCAAGGCCGCCAGGGCCCTGGCGACGGCGGGCTGATCGAAGAATAGCGGGGAGCACCCGCGACCCGTTCCGATTCCGGGCCGCGGGCGCTCCCCGCCACACGCTCCAGCCCAGCTCGTTTGCCCCTCACTCCCTCACTCTCTCATTCCCTCACTCCCTTCTGCCTCCTCCGCCATGCGCATCGACTGCCACGTTCACGCCGTCGGCACCGGCAAAAACGGCTCCGGCTGCTGGTATCGGCCGCGCGGGTTCACGCGCATCGGCGAGCCGATCTTGCTGCGTTCCATGGGCCTGCCGGCCTCGGCCCTGCAGGAGGATTTCGAGGCGGTCTACGAGCGGGCCTTGCTCGCGCAAGTCCGCGCCTCCGGGCTCGATGCGGCCGTGATCCTCGCCCACGAGGAGCCCTACCGCGACGACGGCACGCTGATCGCCGACACGGGCTCCTTCTACGTGCCCAACGATTACGTCCTCGGGCTGGCCCGCCGGCATTCCGAGTTTCTGCCTGCGGTTTCGATTCATCCCGCGCGGCGCGACGCCCTGGACGAGTTGGAACGCTGCCTGGCGGACGGCGCCGTCATGCTCAAGTGCCTCCCGAATTGCCAGAACATGGACTGGAACGAGCGCCGCTACCGGCCGTTCCTGGAACGCATGGCCGAGGCGGGACTTATCCTGCTGGCGCATACCGGCAGCGAGCGGACCATGCCGGTGCTGCGTCCCGATCTTGCCAGCCCCCGCGTGCTGACGCAGGCGCTGGAGGTGGGGGTGACCTGCATTGCGGCACATTGCGGCACGGGCATGATCGCGCTCGACCCGGACTATTTCGGCGAGTTTGTCGCGATGACAAAACGCTACCCGCGGCTTTACGGCGACAACAGCGCCCTGGCCGGCCTGAGCCTCCGTTTCCGGCCCTGGCAGCTGCGGGCGATCCGCGAGGACGAGGAGCTGGCGGCGCGTATCCTCTACGGCAGCGATTTGCCCGTGCCGAGCAGCGGCCTGATAATGGCGGCCCTAGGTATGATCGGATGGAGCGATTATGCGGCCTCGCGCCGGCACACCGTATCGATGGCCCGCGACTTGATGCTGAAGCGCGCACTGGGCTTTCCCGAAACCAGCGAAACGCGGCTCGCGGGCCTGCTCAGGCCTACGCCGGGTCTCGCGAGACCTAGGTGAGCGGCAGGAGACGGTCTACCGGGAATCGCCGGCTCCGCTCTTGTTGCATTTCGCATCCGGCTTACTTTGCTGCTCCGCCGTATCATCGCATGGCCACGCCCACCGTCATCCCCGTTACCGTCAAGGGCGTCATGCCCACCGCCAATGGTTGCGCCGTTTTCCTCGGCGACGACGCCAAGACCTTCGTGATCTACGTCGATCACGCGGTGGGCAACGCGATCCAGATGTCGCTGGACGGCGTGAAGAAGGACCGCCCGCTCACTCACGATCTCATCGGCCACATCCTGGCCGGCCTGGGCGCCACACTCGAGCACGTGGTTATCAACGACGTCAACGAGGGTACCTTTTACGCGCGCATTCTCATCAAGATGCGCAACGAGCTCGGTCAGAAGATCGTCGAACTCGACGCTCGTCCGAGCGACAGCACCGTACTCGCCCTCTCTCATAAGCGGCCCATCCTGGTCGCCAGGAAAGTTTACGATGCCGTGGAGGACATGTCGGAAATCCTCGAGCGCGTGCTGCGCCAGCAGGCCGAGGCCGCCGAGCAGTCGACGGAGGAGGATGAGGACGATCCGGACGCGGACCCCGACGTCGACGAGGACGAGGACAAAAAGTAAGCGGCCGACATCCGCCGTAGTCCTGGGATTTCCGTATCTTATTTCCGTGCCTGCACTTCCGTCTCCGCATGTCCCCGGCCAGCCGCTGACCGCGCTTGCGCCGATGCAGGACGTTACCGATCTGGCTTTCATGGGCCTGATCGCCCGTTACGGCGCGCCGGATTACTACGTCACCGAGTTTTTTCGCGTGCATGGCCAGTCGCGGCCCGAGGCGCACATCCTTCGCTCGATCGACGAAAACGCCACCGGCCGACCGGTCTTCGCCCAGCTCATCGGCGAGGACATCCCGCACCTCGAACGCACGGTCGCCCTCCTGCTCGAGCACCCGGTGGCCGGCATCGACCTGAACCTGGGCTGCCCGGCCCCCAAAGTTTATAAGAAAAATGTCGGCGGTGGTCTGCTCCGCGATCCGGAACACGTGGATGCCATCCTCGGAGCCCTGCGCGCCTGCGTGCCTGGGCTTTTCACGGTGAAGATGCGCATCGGTTTCGAGGACACTCGCCACTTCGATCGCATCCTCGCCTCCGTGGCGCGTCACGGCGTCGACCTGCTCACCGTTCACGGCCGCACCGTGAAGGAGATGTATCGTAGCGAAGTACACTACGATGAGATCGCCCGTGCAGTCCGCGCCGTGCCCTGCCCGGTGATCGCGAACGGCAACGTCACCAGCGCCGCAGCCGGCGCCCGCATTCTCGCCCAGACGGGAGCGGCCGGCCTGATGTGCGGCCGCCACGCGATTCGCAACCCATGGATTTTTCGCCAGATCCGCGAGCACCTGGCAGGCCTGCCGGTCTTCGCCCCGACACTCGGCGACGTGCATGGCTACGTTCACGCCCTTTACCGGGCTACCGCGGTCGGCTTTCATGACCGGCCCATCGGAGACGCCGTCGCAGTCGAGCGCGCTCACGTGGCCCGCATGAAAAAATTCCTTAACTTCGTCGGCCAGTCCGTCGATCCCACGGGTGCCTTCCTCCACGACATGCGCCGTGCCATGACCGAAGCCGAGCTCTTTGCCGTCTGCGAGCGGCACCTGCTCGCGCGGGCCGACCGGCCTTTCGCCCCCGAGCCTTATCCGGGCGTGGTTGCCCGTCCCAACTGCGAAACGCCCGACGCCGACGGCTGCTCCCTGGCCAGCGTCACGGCGTGAATGGCACCGCAGATTACGCAGATGACCGCAGATGCCGGAAACGGTATCTGGCGGAGACCTGAGGAAATACCGGCCCATTTTCAGTATCCTCCTCTATCTGCGCTTTCTACATCATCTGCGGTTAATGGAGGCATCTTTCGTTATCACTTTTCCCTTGGCTACTGGGCTAATCTTATAAATGTTTATTAATTTACTCAACATATGAGCGATGCCGCGAACCTTCACCCGATCTTCGACCGAGTGCTGCCGCGGGTGGACAAGGAAGCGCGTCTCGGCCAGCGCGGGCAGGTCATCTGGCTCTATGGCCTGTCAGGTTCGGGCAAAAGCACCTTGGCCATCGCCCTGGAACGCCGCCTGCATGCGGAAGGTTTTTTTACACAGCTTCTTGATGGAGATAACATCCGCACCGGCCTGAACCGTGGGCTGGGTTTTTCCGACGCCGATCGCGCGGAAAACATCCGCCGTATCGCCGAGGTGGCCAAGCTCCATGCGCATGCCGGGTTGGTCACGCTGTGCTCCTTCATCACGCCGCTGCGTTCGTTGCGCACTTTGGCGCGCGAGATCATCGGCGAGGCGGACCTGCTGGAAGTTTACGTAAAGGCGAGTTTCGAGACCTGCGCGCGGCGCGACCCGAAAGGCCTTTACGCCAAGGCCGCCGTCGGCGGGGTGGGGCAGTTCACCGGCAAGGATTCGTCCTTCGAGGAGCCGGCGTCCGACGATACCGCCACGCTGATCCTCGACACCGAAGCCGCCCCGCCCGAGTCCTGCCTCGCCACCCTCCACACCGCCGTGCTGCCGCGCATCCGCCTTTCCGCCTCCGCCCGCTGATCATTGGGCATTGGTCATCCGTCTTTGCTCATTTTCAATCATGTCCTCCTACAATCTCACCCACTTGGCCCAGCTCGAGCATGAGGCGATCTTCGTGCTCCGTGAAGTCGCCGCGCAGTTCGAGCGTCCGGCGCTCCTGTTTTCGGGTGGCAAGGATTCCATTGTGATGGCCCGCCTCGCCCAGCGCGCCTTCGCTCCCGCCAGGATCCCGTTCCCGCTCGTTCACATCGATACCGGCCACAACTTCCCCGAGGCCATCGAGTATCGCGACTGGTTCGCCGAGGATATCGGCGCCCGCCTCGTCGTCCGCTACGTCGAGGACTCCATCAAGGCCGGCCGCTGCCAGGAGGAAAAGGGACCGAATCCCTCGCGCAACGGCCTCCAGACCGTGACCCTGCTCGATACCATCGAGGAGTTCAAATTCGACGCCTGTCTCGGCGGCGCCCGCCGCGACGAGGAAAAAGCCCGCGCCAAGGAGCGCTTCTTTTCCCACCGCGACGAGTTCGGCCAGTGGGACCCGAAGAACCAGCGTCCCGAGCTTTGGAACCTCTTCAACGGACGCAAAAATCTCGGCGAACACTTCCGCGTCTTCCCGCTTTCCAACTGGACCGAGATGGATGTCTGGCAATACATCGCCCGGGAAAATCTCCGGATCCCCTCGATCTATTTCAGCCACACGCGCCGCGTCGTGAATCGCAATGGCGTGCTCCTCGCCGAGTCGCCTTATATTACGCTGCTCGAAGGCGAGCAGTATGAAGAACGCGTCGTGCGCTACCGCACCGTGGGCGACAGCACCTGCACCGGTGCGGTCGAGTCCCCCGCGAGCACCTTGGGCGAGGTCATCCAGGAAGTCGCCTCCGCCCGCGTTACCGAGCGCGGCACCCGCGCCGACGACAAACGCTCCGAAAGCGCCATGGAAGACCGCAAGAAGGCGGGGTATTTCTAAAGCGCCCGCTGCCTTCCGATCCTTTTCAAGCCATTAACGCAAAATCCGCGAAGCCCAGCCCGCAAAGAACGCAAAGTTTTCCGATTTTGAAAGCCAGCCTCCGGTCTTCTTCGCGTCCTTCGCGATCTTTGCGTTAAAAAATCCGACCTTTAAAATGTCCGCCTCCGCTCCCGCTCCCGTTCACACCGACGAACACTACCTCTCCATGGACTTGCTGCGCTTCACCACCGCCGGGTCCGTGGACGACGGTAAATCCACCCTCATCGGCCGCCTCCTGTACGATTCCAAGGCCATCTTCGAGGATACCCTCGAAAACCTCGAGCGCGTCACCGAGCAACGCGGCGAGGAGAACCTCAATCTCGCCCTCCTTACCGACGGCCTTCGCGCCGAGCGCGAGCAGGGCATCACCATCGACGTCGCCTACCGCTACTTCGCCACGCCCAAGCGCAAGTTCATCATCGCCGACACCCCCGGCCACATCCAATACACGCGCAACATGGTGACCGGCGCCTCCACCGCCAACCTCGCCATCATCCTCATCGATGCGCGCAAGGGCGTCATCGAGCAGACCTGCCGCCACTCCTTCATCGCCTCGCTCCTCGGCATTCCGCACCTCGTGGTTGCGGTGAATAAAATGGACCTCGTGGATTTTTCCGAGGCCCGTTTCAACGAGATCGTCGCGCAGTACTCCGAGTTCGCCTCCCGGTTGAATATCCCGGATATCAAGTTCATCCCCATCAGCGCGCTCCACGGCGACAACGTGGTCGAAAAATCCACCCGCACCCCCTGGTATCAGGGCGGCGCGTTGCTTTATACGCTCGAGACGGTTTATATCGGCAGCGATCTGAACCACATCGACCCGCGTTTCCCGCTCCAGACCGTCATCCGGCCCAACAGCGACGCGCACCACGATTTCCGCGGCTTCGCCGGTCGCATTGCCGGCGGCGTCTTCAAGCCCGGCGACGAGATCATCACGCTTCCCTCCGGCCTGCCCGCGAAGATCAAGAGCATCCACGGCCCCCAAGGCGAGGTGGCCGAGGCCTTCGCGCCTATGTCGGTCGCCATCACCCTCGACCGCGAGGTGGACAGCTCCCGCGGCGACCTCTTCGCCAAGCCCCACAACCAGCCCACCGTCACCCAGGACATCGAGGCCATGGTGTGTTGGTTCTCGCCCAAGCCCCTCAACCCGGCCGGCAAATATATCCTCCGCCACACCACCCGCGAGACGAAGAGCGTCGTCAAGGCCGTGCGGTACAAAGTCGATATCAACACGCTCCACAAACAGGAGAACGACGTCGTCATTGGCATGAACGACATCGGCCGCATCCACGTCCGTACCGCTGTGCCTCTGATGATCGACCCTTACCGCCGCAACCGCACCACGGGCAGTTTTATCTTGGTGGACGAGTTTACCAACGCGACTGTCGGCGCCGGTATGATTCTCTGGCCCGACGGCAGCGACCGTACCCAGTCCGAACAATTCGCCGACATGGGCGGATTGTGAGGCGAAGGTATTAACTGCGAAGGGCTGCGAAGAGGCGCGAAGGCAGATTTAACCACAGATAACGGATAGACACAGATGCCCAATTCATGGGTTCTTATCTGTGTTCATCCGTGTGATCTGTGGTCAACGTTTCGAGGATTCGATTTGAACGGATCGGTTTCGCGCCTCTTGGCGTCCCTCGCGGTTTATAATCACTTGATTCCCGCCCCAGCCTCCGTCGGCACGATATAGCGTTGCAGCCAGCGGAAGCAGAACATGACCGGCAGCGTGGCGAGGACGGCCCCCGCCAAAATGTCGCCCCAGCGGATCGGCGGCTGGGTAAAGAGATTCGCGAGACTGAGCTGCACGGTGCGGGATTCCTCGCGAGTGGCGACCAGCAGGGGCCAGAGAAAGTCCCCCCAGTGCGCGAGCAGGTCGAGCACGACCACGGTCGCGAGAGCCGGCTTTACGGCGGGCAAGGCCACGTTCCAAAACAAACGCCAGGGGCCGGCCCCGTCCATCACCGCCGCCTCCTCGAGCGCCCGCGGCACGGCGAGAAAATGCTGCCGCAGGAAGTAGAGGTTAAAAGCCTTGGCGAAAAAAGGCAGAGTCAGCCCAGCCATCGCCGCACCCGGGCCGCCGCTCAGGCCGAGATCGCGCACGGTGAACAGGAGCGGCACCGCGAGGACCTCGATCGGCAGGACGATCAGCGTGACGACCACCGCGAAGCAGGCCTCGCGGCCGGGAAAACGCAGCCGCGCGAAGGCGTAGGCCGCGGTGGTGTTCACCGCGAGTCCGCCGCTCGCGATGAGCAGCACCTGCAACACCGAATTGAGCAGCCCTCGCCCCAGGTCCGCGCGACGCCAGGCATCGGCATAGTGGGATAGCGTCCAGCCTTCCGCCTCGAACCAGCCGGCGGCGCCGCTTTGGAAAATGCGCCCCTCCTCGCGAAACGAGGCGAGCAGCATCCAGAGCAAGGGCGCGAGGAACAGGCCTGCGACCGCCAGGCTAGCCAGCCACGGGACGAGACGAAGCGGGCGGGCGATCCCGCCGGGGCGGACGGCTTGGACGCGGCGATTCATTCGCGGTCCTCCCGGGAGAGATGGCGTTGCAGCCAGGCGAGTCCTCCCACGAAGGCCAGGAACAGCAGCGCGGCCGCGCAGGCGCGCCCCAGATCCTGGCTGACGAAGGTCGTTTCATAGACCGACTGGATGAGCGAGAGCGTGCGGTTGCCCGGCCCGCCGCGGGTCATGAGATAGGGCTGCACGAAGAGGCGGAAGGCGAGGATGGTCGTCACCGTCACGACGAAGACGATCGTGTTGCGCATCGCCGGCAGCACCACCTGCCGCACACGTTGCCACGGGCCCGCGCCGTCGATCCGCGCTGCATCCAGCAGCTCCTTCGGCACGGTCTGCAGGCCGGCGAGAAAAACCATCATCTGCAGGCCGACTCCCTGCCAGATGGACATGAAGGCCAGGGCCGGCAGCGCCAGCGCGGGGTCGCGCAGCCAGGCCTGCGGCGGCAGGCCGAGTAGGCCGGCTGCTGCGTTCACCGGTCCCATTCCCCCGTCGGCCTGCGCCGGTTGGTAAAGCAGCGTCCACACCACCGCGAGCACTGGCATGGCCACGATCGTGGGCACGAAAAACACGCCGCGCAACCAGCGCCAGGCCGGTTCCGGACGGTTGACCCAAAGGGCCAGGAAAAAAGCCAGCACGGTTTGCGCCGGCACGACCAGCAGGGCGAAGAGCCAGGTGTTGCCGAAGGCCTGGCGGAAACGTGCGTCGCCCCACAGCCCGGCATAGTTGGCCCAGCCTGCGAACTGGCTCTCTTCCGGCGCGAGCAGGTCGGCGTTGGTGAAGCTCCACGCCACCGCGCGCCCGAGCGGCCAGAGCGCGAAAACCGCCAGGAGCAGGGCCGCGGGCAGAAGAAACCACGGCGCCTGGCGCGCCCGAGCCTTTTCCCAGGCGGTCATGGCCGGGCCTCCTTTTCCCTCCGCTCGCGCCGGTCGATCACGGCCTGGATTTCGTCCTCGGCTCGCCGCAGGCTCGCCTCCACCTCGGCACCGCGCGCGATGTCGCGCAGGGCGGCGGCGAAGCGGCTGGTGAGTGTCGCGTAGAAAGGCGTGCGCGGCCGCGCGCGCGCGGTGTTTTCCAATTGGGCGCGGAAGAGGCTGTAGGGCTCCGCCGCATACTCCGGAAAGGCCGCGAAGGCCGAGCGCCGGGCCGGCACCGCGCCGTTCGCGCGCACCAGGGGTGCCACGCCGGTGCGCGAGTCTGTGATCCAGCGCACCCACTCCGCCGCGAGGGCCGGGTCGGCCGCGCGGGCCGAGACGCCCCAGCACCAGCTCCCGCAGGGCGCCGCGGCCTTTTCGCCCAGGCGGGGCAGGGGCATCGCGCCGAGGCGCGAGCCTTTTTTCGCGAGGTGCGAGCGCGCCATCCAGTGCCCGCTCCAGTCGAGCGCCACCTTGCCGCTGCCGAAGGGATCGGGATCCACCGGATCGGTCGCGGCGAATTTCCGGGCGAAAAGCTCCTGCCAGGCACGCAACGCCCGAATGTTTTCCGCCGAGGCGAGCACGCCGCGCACCCGTGGGGCATCGGGCGCGATTAGGTCTCCGCCGCCGCTCCACAACACCGGGCTGAAGGCATAGGTGAACCACTCGTCGGCGCTTTCGTCCATGTGCAGGGCCAGAGGCTCGATGCCCGCACCGCGGAGCTTTTCGCAGGCCGCGACAAAGTCCGGCCAGCCCCAGCCCGCCCCACCCCGCGGTGGCGCCACGCCCGCGCGGCCCAGCAGGTCGCGGTCGTAATAAAGCACGAGCGCCGAGTCGAAGGCACCGAGCGCGTAGAGTTTTCCCTCCACCGTGCCTTGCTCAAGGATTGTGGGGAGAAAGTCGTCGAGCTCGGCGCGGCTGAACCATGGGCCGAGCGGGGCGAGCAGGCCGGCTTTGGCGAAGCGCGCCACGAGCGGGCCGTCCAGATCGAAGGCATCGGGCAGATCCCGCGCCGCCGCGGCGATGGCGAGTTTTTCGGCGTACTGGAAATCGGGGAAGAAGCTCAGCTCCACCCATAGTCCCCGGGCGGCTTGGGCGGCGTTGAAGGCGGCGGCGATCTCCCGCAGTGCGCGGTTTTCCGCCTCCTGTCCCTGATGGGACCAGACACGGAGCGTGCGCGACTCGGTTCCCAAGGCGGCGAGGGCAAGGAGGCGACCGCCGATCGGCGCGACGAAGAAGAGAAAAACGCCCAATGCGGCCAGCCACGTTTTCGGTCGGCGATTGGGGCGGAGCGCGTGCATGGCTCACGCATGCTCGCGACTCCGCGATGCGCAAGGCGGGCGGAAGATTTGAACCGCGAAACCGCCAGGCACGCGTGAGATCGCGAAGTCGGATCCCGTTTCCCGCCTTCTTCGCGCACCTTCGTGTACTTCGCGGTTTATTCCTCGGTTTGAACGTCGCCGGGTCGCATCGGTCTATCGTGTTTCATGATCGGTCAATATTCGCGGTATTGGTTGCTCGGGGCCCTGCTTTTCAGCGCGGGTGAGAGCGCGGAGGATGCGGCTGCCGCTCCGGTCCCGTCGTCGCCTCCCGCCGGGGAGGTGACGGTGTTGCCGCCCCTGGAGGTCACGGCCACTCGGGAGAATCCCTTGGCTAAAGAACTGCGTGAGCATGACCGCGAGGCAGAGGGGGAGAAAACGGCCGAAAGGGCGCATCGGCACGGGCTGCTCAGTCGCGTTCTCAACGGCTGGAAACTACCCCTCTTTACCAGCAAGCTCACCGCGGACCGGCTTGCCGAAGGTTCGAGCCGTCGCGCCGAGATCATGGATCTGGAGCGGGGTTTGATTGTGGCTATTCATCAGGCCGAGACCAAGGAGGAGAAGCGCGCGCTGAAGGCGGATCTCGCGGCCTTGCGCGATTTGCGGCGCGTCACGGTCGCAGCAGATAAACGGACCTCGGGCCCGTGAGCGATTTGAGCAGAAAAACCCGGAGGCGATTTACCAGGGGGAACACGGAGGATCTATTTTGCGCCCTCTGCGTTTATCGGCTGGATGGATTGGTTTCGCCGTCCTGGCGCTCCCCCCGTTCGTTCTTTGCGGTTTATTTTCCTGCGGCGAGGATTTCCGCTATCCTAACAGCGATGAGATCGTTGCCCCGTTTATTCACATGGCAGCAGGAGTCTTCGTAAAGCGGCTCTTCGATGGTTTTGAAAACCATGGAGAGATCGGTGAAATTTACGCCGTCCCGGCGTAGCGCGTTACCATGCGCCAGCAGATAAGGATAGCCGTTTTCAACGCATGTTTTGCCGGGGTAACGGCTAGTGCTCCACGTATAAGCAACGGCCCTTTCGTCCTCGCTCATCGGTTTGGAATCCCGGACGTATTGATTCGGCTGCAAAAAATGAAGGTAGGTCATGTCGCGTGCCCGGCAGAGCTCGTTCATCTGCCGTGAACAGGATTCCCAGTAAGCGCCCATCGCATCGTAGAATTCCTCCGCCGCGGTGTATTTGGGAGCCGCCGGGCCGAATCTCTCTGCCGATCGCGTCGCCTGTTTCCGCCTTAACGCCTCCTCAAGGGACTGATCCGCCACGGTGATCTCGTTTCGCACCCGCGAGTCCAGAACTTCAAACCAGAGGAGACAGAAATTGCTCCGGCGTGACCACCAGCCCGAGAAACGTCGCCGCAATTGTTCCTCCTTCTCCCGCAGCCGGATGACCTCCGCCATTTCGGGCGTGAACCAATCCGAACCCAATTGGGAGGTGTAAAGCGGCCATGCCCTCGGGAAAAAAGGGAATATATCGGCCGGCACGTTTTCGATGAAGGGCAGGACCAGTTCGTTAAAGCCGTCGAGATTGATGACCGCGTCGTAGCTCGCTCCCAACGAAATGAAATAGTTCAAAGCCAGCAGTTGCTGGGGCTGTTTCCATCCGCTCATCGCCAGGGAGACAACCGTGATCTCTTCCGTGCCGTGGAATCCCCGTTTTTTCAGTTCCTCCACCAGCGTCTCGCGAGAATCCAAATAGAGATTCATGGCGAAGGACCCACCCAAAATGCAGAGGGTGACGGCCCCCTTCTTTTTTTTCTGGAGAGGACTGGGCCCGGGGAAGCCGAATTCGTTGACGGTCTGGGTGCGGCCCTGCCGTGAAAATTCCCAGTCCGCCGTATAAATTCCCGGACTAGCGACAAAACCCAGATACGGATGAAGGATGTGATTTCGAAAAACCTCGGGCCTTTGCGAACTCACCACTGTGATGTCCCCGGCTTGCGGCGAGTTCTGCCCGGGCATCAGCTTTTCCAAGCTGCGCGCCTTTGAAAACGGCTGATGGAGCACCAGGCGATAAAGCGCCGGGGTGGCCAGTTCGAGCGATACCGAGGTTATCAGGCATGCCGACACCGCGAAAACCGCACGAAAAAGCCAGATCCGCCTCGGAGTGTTCATGGTTGCCTGGATTTATCGAATGGCCGCGGCCGATATCGCCGAGAGGATCAAAACAGGGTGTAAATGAACGGCGCGGCGCTGCTCGCGCCGAGGATGACGATCACGCCGACGAGCAGCAGGGCCAGGATAATGGGGGTAAGCCAGTATTTCTTGTTCTGCTTCATCATCGCCAGAAATTCGGCACCTAAGCCTGCATTTCCAGCCGCTCCGGCACTCTCGAACTCGCTTGGTCTTTTTTTGTTCATACAATTTCCTTCAGGCATCGGCAGATTCAAAATTGCCGGTAGTAACGTTTCGCGTCGGTCACCTTTTCCGACGCCTCCCAGTAACTGGCCCGGCCTTTATCGAATCCCTTGGAGAAGGCATCGCGGCAGGCCACGCGCCGGAAGAACCCGAAGGGAGTGAACACCAGATAGAAAAAAAGGCTGAACAGGACATTCCCTGTCACTATGCCGATACAGCAGGCGACGAAATACCAGGCCACGTAGAAGGGGCGGGCGATTTGCGGCACCAGGAACAATAAGGTGCCCACCACGAGCCCGCTGATGCCCAGCCATAAAAAGTAGGGTTTCCAGGAATGCTTCGCCACCCAAAGGGCGAGGGAGAAAAACACCGCGATGGCCGGAAAGCCGATGATCAGGCTGAGCGCGAATTTTTTTCGCGCTCGCAGGTCCGGGTTCCACTGCACTTCTGCAAACGGGTTTATCATGGCCTGTCAGTCCAAGGAGAAACCGCCGATGTACTTATCCCGCTCGGCTTCTGACGCCGTGGGTTGCTCGGCCTTGTAGAGCACGTGATTTTCCAGCACGAGCAGGTCCATGTCCGAAGCCATGAAACACCGGTAGGCGTCTTCCGGCGTGCAAACGATCGGCTCGCCGCGGACGTTGAAACTGGTGTTGATAAGGACGCCGCAGCCGGTCTTCCGTTTGAATTCGCGAAGGAGCCGGTAATACCGTCCGTGCTTTTCCTCATCCACCGTCTGGATGCGCGCCGACATATCCACATGCGTGACGGCCGGGAGTGTGGAGCGTTTTATATTTACCCGCCTGCGGAGGTCGGGATCCTTCATTGCGCGCTTTTGTTCTTCGCCCACTTCGCATCGCAGCTCCTTCCGTACGGAGGCCACCAGCAGCATGTAAGGCGACGAGCGATCGAGCTCGAAATACGTGGAAGCGTCTTCGGCCAGCACACTCGGCGCGAAAGGCCGGAAGGATTCGCGAAACTTTATCCGCAGGTTCATCTGCGACTGCATCCGTTCGCTGCGCGCATCGCCGAGGATGCTTCGCGCGCCGAGCGCGCGCGGGCCGAATTCCATGCGCCCCTGGAACCAGCCCACGACCTTTTCATCAGCTATCGCCTCCGCGGTCTTGGCGAGCAGGTCCTGTTCGTCCGCGTGAAAATGGTGCGGGGCGTTTCTGGCTTTCAGGAAACGGCCGATTTCCTCGTTGGAAAACTCCGGCCCCAGCAGCGAGCCACGCATAAGCCGGTCCGAGCCGCCCGGCTGCCGCCTGTTTTCGAGCAGATGATAATGCGCGAACAAAGCGCCGCCCAAGGCCCCGCCCGCATCGCCCGCCGACGGCGGAATCCACAGGTCATCGAAGATATTTTCCCGTAGCAAGCGGCCGTTGGCGACGCAGTTCAGGGCGACGCCGCCGGCGAGGCACAAGTATTTTGCCCCGGTCAGTTCGCGCGCGTGCCGCGCCATGCGGAGCACGGCCTCCTCGGTGATTTTTTGGATCGACGCCGCCAGGTCCATTTCGCGCTGGGTGATCGCGGCCTCCGGGCTGCGCGGCGGACCCCCGAAAAGCCGGTCAAAGCGGTCGTTGGTCATCGTCAGGCCCTGGCAATAATTAAAATAGCGCATATCCAGCGCCAGGGAACCGTCGGCTTTGAGATCGACGATTTTATCTAGGATCAAATCGACGTAGCTCGGTTCGCCGTAAGGGGCGAGTCCCATGAGCTTGTATTCGCCGGAGTTGACCCTGAAGCCGGTGAAATAGGTGAAGGCGCTATAAAGCAGCCCGAGCGAATGGGGAAAACGGAGCATCTGGAGCAGCTCGATCTTGTTTCCCCGGCCATGGCCGATGCTGGCCGTGTCCCATTCGCCCACGCCATCCAGCGTGAGGATAGCCGCTTCCTCGAAGGGAGAAGGGAAAAACGCGCAGGCGGCGTGGGATTCGTGGTGGCGGGTAAAGACGATGTTCTTCCGGTATCGCCCACCGAGTGCGTTTCGGATTTCCCGCGGCAGATGGAGCTTGGTTTTCAACCAGAGCGGCATCGCCTTCGAAAAAGAGCGCAGGCCTTCCGGCGCATACGCGAGATACGTTTCCAGCAGGCGGTCGAATTTCAGGAGCGGCTTGTCATAAAATACCACATAATCCAGCTCCTCGGCCTGCAGTCCCGCGGTGCGGAGACAATAATCCACCGCCTGTTTGGGAAATCCGGGATCATGTTTTTTGCGGGTGAACCGTTCTTCCTGCGCCGCCGCGACGAGATGGCCATCTACCATCAGCGCCGCCGCGCTGTCGTGGTAAAAAGCCGAGATTCCCAGGATTCGGGACATACGAAGACGCCGGATGAAGTTTGATGCAAACCCGCAAACTTCCCCGGCGGTTGCTGGGTGTCGATGGCATTGATCGCTCTCGGCGTATTAGCGCTAAAACGCAGGGTTTCGAGAAAGCAGTACGCGCCTTGGAAAGAGATTAACCGCGAAGTACGCCAAGGCTCGCGAAGCCGACCCTTTCCGTCATCGAACTGCCACTTTTGAAACGAGAAAACGCGTCCCGGCAACGCGCGCCCGCTTGTCTGCAAGGCGCATTTACCGTGGCGCAATCGCCCTTCGCGGGGCTGCAGTCGTCGCGCACGGCTTCGCAAACCACGGGTAAGGCTGTGCACTCGAGAATTACCGTCCGCCAAGGGCTCCTCCATGGCAGCAAAGAGGTCTTGCAACGCGAAAAGAGGCCGGAGCACGGCTGCAATCGCGAACGCCGGTCTCACCAAGCGCATCTAAAATCGCCCAATCGCCCCCTCGCTCCCGCAACGAACGTTTCCCAAGCCGCCGAGCGGGCAGGGGAGTTCAGCAGCGGAAACACCGCGCCGCCGCCGACTCCGCATGAGTAAAAAATATCCTTCCGCGCGTTGAAATATCAGCGATACCATCCCAACTCCATGTCCTGCTGACAAACAAGGTTGGTCTGCGCACGACCTGCGCGCAAGTGCCAGCTTCAAGGCTGGACGTCTCCCGCGACATCATCGTCCGAATTGAGCTTCAATTTTCGCTGGGTCGCCGACTTCGAACTGATGATCTTTGCCCGAGTATTTGGCGTCACGCGAGTATTTGGCGTCACGCCGAATGATCTCTTACCGGCTCGCCTTAATCTGGAGTGGCCACCGGCACGCGGTCGGCCATTTTGTTGTTCATTCGAACTTGGTAACACCGTTCCCCCCAGAGTCTGGGCGCGTCAATCAACTCGACTTTGAGGTTTCTCCGGTCTTTTTGTCGCAGATGGAAATCCTAAACCGTACGTTGTTACGTGCCCGAGACTAGAAAATAAAAATGCGCCGATGCGATCACAAGTCGCTTATTTTTAATTCATTAGGAATTCATGACTTGAAACGCGGTGAGGCTCAATAATAGTGTTAGGCAGAATCGAACATGCCAAGTATACCTTATCCTGAATTCGCGGAGTCGGCTTGGTATCGCAATCCATCGGATCCCCGCTGTCCGCATGATGCATGGCTTGAGTTGCTGGAGATCCAAGAGTCCGCGACCGGAGACAGACGAGAAATTCGAAAGACGGAGATATCGCTGCGTTTACTAGATTCCTATTACCAAGGAACTATCATCTATAGATATTCGGATGTCAACGGCTACGAATGGAGCGCCCGAGATCAAAACAGGGGGCACGGGGATTTCTTGAGTGATTGTTTTGAAGAGCGTGACGGCTTGATCCTTCACCGAATCAAATGGGAGCGCTCGCGGCTCTCAATATTAGCTCGAATGATAACTTATGAAAGAAAAGAGGGCAGAGCCTAACAATGCGATGGAGCCAATTCCGGTAGATGTCACCATTTACCTCCATGGTTCATCTTGAGCGTTAGGCAGAATCAAACTATGAAGCTTAGCCCGCTAGATTTAGCGCATCTCCAAAAATTGAAGAAGCATGTCGCCATTCACCGACGGTGGAGGTGGCCGATGTTACTCACGGGGCTGCTTTCGTCGGCCGGCGCAATCACGGGATTCTATTTGGCGGTTGAGACCGTAAAGGGAAGGGACGGCGCACAAGTAGCGATGTTTTTTGCTGTCGCGATGCCTATGTTATTCGCTATTTCAGCCTCCGCGGGAGCATGTGTGGGGATTGCCATCAAGAACTGGCATGGCGACCCTGTGAAGTGTCTTCTCATTAAACTTCTAGAAGCCCGAAAAAATGAAGAATGAACCTAACAATGCGCGGAGCCAACTCCGGTAAATGTCATCCCGCCGAGCGGTACTGACGCAGGTAACGCGCCATTTACCTCCATGGTTCTCTTGGACGTTGGGCAGAAGAAATGAAACCGCCTCCATTGCCGCCCACTTTGCCGCCTCCGTTACCGGCGCCTGCACACTTCCGGCTGAAGCCTACGCCGGTGGCTCCCGAGAAGGCGGAGTCCGCCCGAGTCAAAGCGGCGATGAATAGCCTGTTTTATTCTATCCTGCTGACGGCGTCATCGACTCTTGCGATCGCAATCGGAAGATGGACCTGGGCAGAGAAGCCCGATTTAATTATCTTTGCTGTAGTTCTATGCATTGCCTCCTGGATCGGAACCGTGGGCTTGTTCATCAAGCGACGGAAACTAGCTCTCTTCGCCTATTCTACGTTCGGTGCAATTTTGATCGGGTTCCCCGTCGGAACAACGTGCGGCATATTTGGCATGCTATGGCTACGTGACGCCAAGCATATTCTAAAATAAAGAATAAGCCTAACAATGCGATGGAGCCGATTCCGGCAAATGTCACGCCACGTGCTGACGCACGAGCCGCGCCAGCTCCCCTCGTGGCTCATCTTTGACGTTGGGTAGAAAAAATGCCCACCCTGAGCCGGCACGCATGTTTCGGATGTCGGAAGGTTTTCAAGAAACCCCGCGAATACCCATTCCAGCAGACGCGCTCCGGGCAATCTGCGCGGTCTATATATCAGTGTGCCGATTGTAGCCAGCCGATGACTAGAGGGCCCGCGGGCTAAATCAATCGACAACCCCAGACCTTATGGCTTTTTTGCACCTTGCCGATTATTTTTTGTTTCCTAAGTCGGAGCTCTGCAGCCTCACTCGCTCCATCATCTGGTCTCGAAGTGCAGTGCAGGCGGTGTCTATCGCTCCTAATGTAAGATTTTCAAACATGCCAGCGGATATGATATCGAATGAGCCTCCGTCCGCGGGTGCCTGCCCCGCTGTTTCGATCTCCGGTTCTGCATCGGGTGTTTCGCCACCTAGCATGCGTAGTATATCCGCCATGCCGGATTCCTCTTTGCTTTTGTGTATGGCTTTTACTCGGCTGTCGCCAAATCCTAAAATGTTATTGTTGATTAGCGCCGAAAGGGATTCGCTGAAGTCTTTCGCCGTTTCGCCCGTCAAGTATCCCTCGGTGTCGGATGCGGTGATGTTTTCCGCGGGGGCAGTGAGGACAAAAAAACTGCCTAGATTTCCGCCGACAGACGGGAAGCGCTGGGTAAATCGAATATGCCGCCGAACAATTGGCCGTAAATAAGCTTCTACTTCGCGATCTATTATATTTATTGAGCGACTCAGCGATTCCGGGGTGGCATCCGTTCTATAATTCAAGCGTTTGCAAAGAGCAGGAATGCCCTCTCGGAGTTCGGCTCTCAAGGAGTCGGTTGTATATATTATGAAATCCGTGGTCTTATCCAGTCCCATGGGGCGCTCATCTATTCGCGTTGACAGGCTTGCGACTTCTTTCTCGAGTCGTTTTACATCTGCCGTGGTGACGATCATGATATAGGCGGCTATGACGATTGGGAATCCAAGCGATCCGACTAAGTAGACGAATGTCCTGTACTGGGACGGGATTTCTGTGTGCGGTGTGTCTTGGTTACTCATTGGTATTTATTTGTTTTTTGGCGACTTGGGTCGATTTCAGGGAAATCGACTCTCATTGTATATTGACGGAATGCCGACACACGGTGAGGCTGAGAAGCGTTAAAATGGAGATTGGCCCCTCATTGAGGCACCGGAGCGAAGATGATAAGAAAGGGGGCTGGATCGCTTTCATTTGGGGTCTTTGAAAAGAATCTGGAGCTCTCTTATTATCGGCTCGCAGTTCTCACAGTAGACCACCACTTGCACGTAAGACGCCATTCTTACATGCGTTTTGGCTATAATCTTTATTCCATCTTTTGTGGTGGCAGGAACATCGACAAAGATCCCATTTACCAGTTCTTCGGCAGGCGCAATTTCATCTCCTTTGTAAGTGTGAGTTTGTTTGGGATGCAAATCCGGCAGGCTATGCTCAACCACCACCCACTCCGGCCGATCGCCGTCCTCGATTTGCTTGCCGTCGGTTTTAACGGACCACGCCGAACCGTAACGAGCATGAACGGTGATGTTTTTGGCGGTTATAGTGCCGTGATTTCGGATGATGAACGGGAGCGGAAAGGAAAGAATTGAGCCCTCAGGTGCATTCTTTTTGGTCGAATTATAGGCTGCGTTTATGACGAACCGGGCTGGCCTCCTGGGGTCGCTTCCAACAGAAAAAGGCTTCGTTGTATCAGGATGGCAGAAGGCGAGCTTGAGCGACGGGGCCCGCATACTTTGTTTGTGCGCGCGGTGGGTGTAGATCAAAGCCATTATCCCTAAAAAGATTCCGCTGATTTCGGAGATGTATTCCATGGGCGGGATTGAGTTGGCGCATGACGCTGGCTTATCGGATAGAAATCGCTAATTTTTGATTTCAGGAAGGGGGTAAGCCGCGTGAGAGTCGTTCCTTCGCCTTGTGCGTCGGAAAAACGGGGAGTATGCGCCAAATGGCGCCAAAAATCAGTTTATTGGCAAGAAAATAAGTGCTATTTCGTAGGGATATTCTATTAGAAACAGGTGGGAAATTGTCCGAGGCTGGTCATGGAACCGGAGCGAGCTGGTGGTTTTGGAAAGACGTCAAGTTATTATATTAGAGGTACCTGAGCGGTTTGTGGCCGCAGTCCCCCGGTCGCTCCTGCGGATACCACCTTGGCTCTCGGGCGACGAGTCCCCAGCCAAGGTAGAATCGTGGAAAAAGCCTTGACGGCGGAATTTTGATTTAACATTAAACCTGCCTCGTTTCCGTTCTGCTTTCTTTACCCTTTTTAAGGTGCTCCCCACGCCTTAGAATCCCCATTAGAGGCTTTGTTCTATAATGGGTTACGTAAACTCGCCTGCGTTAATCCGCAGGCTAACCCCAAAAAAACTACCCCATGAAATCCTTCATTGGTTTTCGTTCCTTCGTGGCCTGCTTCGTGCTGGCCGCTGTTTCGGTCCTCACTTCCACCGCAAGCGCCGCCGTGTGGGGCTCTTCCGACCGCTGGGCTACTTGGTCCAACGGCGGCTATACGCTCTACAACAACATCTGGGGCTCCGGCTACGGGCCCCAGAGCATCTGGGCCAACTCCTACAGCAATTGGGGAGTCTGGGCCAATCATCCCAACACCAGCGGCATAAAATCCTATCCGAATTGCACCAAGTATTTCGGCAAAAAGCTGAGCGCGACGACCACCTGCCAGACCAGTTTTAACATCACTACCCCAAGCGGCGGAGCTTGGGCCGCGACCTTCGACGTCTGGGATAGCGCCAAAGCCCACGAGATCATGCTCTGGATGAATTATACCAGCAATGCCAATGGCAGCGGCAACATAAAGCCCATCTCCTATACGTGGAACTCGTCCGGCAACCCCGTGCCCACCCACACCAATGTCAGCATCGGTGGCCATACGTGGAACGTTTTCCGGGGCCACAACGGCGGCAATAATGTGTATTCGTTCCTACGCACCTCGAAAACCAATTCCGGCACCATCGATTTGAAGGCCCTCATGAACTGGGTGAAGGCCCGCGGCTGGTTTGGCGATATCACGGTGGGTGATATTCAGTTTGGCTACGAAATCACCTCCTCCAGCGGCGGGATGAACTTCAATACAAACAGCTTCTCCGTGAGCGCGTACTAATTGCCATACGACGCCGCGCTGGAGATGCCGTGCCCGGTTCTTACGAACCGGGCACCCGCTTCCCTCCCTGTTGATCTTCGAGCGTATTCGTTCCGGTTCGATTCGGAACAAAGTAGAATTAATCTAAATTGCATCCATGGCGCGCGGTCCGAAATCGACGGTGGCAGTCCGGATCCCCACCTAGGCGCGGGCTATTTGCGGTATCTTTTCAGGTTTCTATTCGAGTAGAGGGCTTTTAGCACCTCAGATCTATTTTCCAAAGGTTGAAAGTCGGCGGGGTAGCTAGCCCAAAATTTTCCATCTCTCGCTTCCAAGATCCAAAAGCCTTCCAATCCTTTATCGTACTGGAGGTAAGTAGACCATTGTTCGATATTGTTTACGCTGGGCATCGCCAGCGCGATCCGGGCACCTGATCTGATCTCCGCACCGAGTTCGCTTTTTAAAATTTCGTCGATGCGCAGCGAGGCTATATCCAAGGCAACTTCTTCTTGCGGCGCCGTTTGTCGCGGTGCCCTGGATATATCAGTGATCTGACCGCGTATCACTAGGGGGCTTTCTTCAACGAGGGTCTCGAGCGGTATAGGGACCCAGCAGGCCAATACCTTTAAGGGAAAAAGGATAAGGAGGAATAGCTGGATGGTTCTCATGAGCTTTGTTGTGGCGCCGGCGAGAAGAGGCAAATGTCATCTTCCTATATGGATCTACTGCGGATAATCGATTTTGGGAGCCGTTCCAAGGTGGGCTCCTGTTTCGTTCCGATTCAACATTGCCGAAGTATTTTCTCCATCGCTTTTCCTTTCGCGAGCTCGTCGATCAGTTTATCCAGATAGCGGATCTCCCGCATCAGAGGCTCCTGAATATCCTCCACCCGGATGCCGCAGATCACGCCCTTGATCGCAATCCGTGCCGGATTTAGCCTGGGAGCTTCGGCAAAGAAGGTTTCGAAATCGGCCTGTTTTTTCAGCTGAGCTTCCAGTTGATCCTGGCTGTAGCCGGTCAGCCAGCGGATGATGTCGTCGACTTCGTTTTTGCTGCGGTCCTTTTTCTCCGCCTTCTCAATATAGTAGGGATACACGCTTGCGAAGCTGGTTTTGTAGATTCGGTGCATGGTCATTATGTTCCTATACCTATTGCGGAGCAGCAATTTTATAGGCGCAGGGTTCCGGTCGGGTAAGGTGAGAATGGGGGAGACGGAGTCGTGCATTCGCACCTGAGTTTAGTCTTCTCTATGTTATCGCGGCTTCGCATTGTAGACCAGCTCCGCGGCTGCGGATGTGGGGAGAAGGGACAGGAAACGGCAAACGCGACCCGACTTTTCATGTAGTGTCGAAGATGCTACGCCGAGCGGGCGTGGCGAGCATCTTGTGCGAAGCGCCCAGCGCGTTGCCCAATCTACAACACGAACGCGCAGACGAGCCCGGTAAAGCCGGCGGCGAAAGCGATCGCCAGGCTGAAAGCGACCCAGGCCAACGCTGTTCGTGGCGGATGAAAGAGCCCCGCTACGGAAAGGATGGTGCCGACCAGGCAGGCCACGGCTCCCCAAGCCACGTGAAAAGCCGCCGCGGCGAGCGGTTGAAAATCCCCGCTGGTATGCCGTGCCGTCCATAGTGCGATAGGGATCGAGGTGAGGGAGACTAGCAGAAGTATCAAACCGACGACCGAAACAGGAGAAGACGACGCCTTTGCTGGCACCTCCGGCCTTGCGGCATCTGGATAACGCTTGTTCATTTGGCCTAGACGGGCCGGCTCAGGTGGTGGCTGCTGATCTTGAATCCCTTGTTCAGGTAGAGCCGATGCGCGTCGTGCCGGGCAAAGCCGCTGTCCAGATGCATTGCGTCGCACTGTTGTCTATGGGCTTCTGCGATCAGCCAGTCCAGCAAGGCGGTGCCCAGCTCCAGGCGCTTCTTTTCGGGGTGGGTGATGAGGTCGTCGATATAGAGGACCTTGCCCCAGGCCAGAAAGGTTGCCGCGCGGAAGCCGGCGGCGATCTCCGCCTCGCGCTCGACGACCGCGATTTGATAACCTTCGGCCCGCTGCGCGCGGACCTGCTTCGTAAACGTGGCAAGATCGAGGTGCGGCCGCAGGTGGGTAAACACACCGAAGGCGCGGCCGAGATCGTAGTCGCTGTCGATATCGAGGCGCTGAACCGGGTAGGGCATGAGACGTTGGAACCACAGATTCACAGACAGGCGCAGATAACCAAGCCTCTTCATTTGCCGGTGAAAAGATGGCCGCACCTTTTGCCGGTTTGGCGCTTGGTGCCTTTTCGCGAACTTCGAGCTTCGACGTTTTTGTCTCACGGGCCTTCTTCCCGTTCGTAGGCACGGAAGCGGAGGGCGAAGTCGGGGTGGGCGTCGAGATAGGCACGGATCTGGTGGCGGACGGTGGAGAGGTCCCAGGGGTTGAAGTCGGGCGTGCCCCGCTGCGCCTCGAGCCGTTTCCTGCGCTCCAAGAGTGAGGCAAAGTTTATGGAGTCCTCGCCTTCGGGGAGTGGCGGCTCGCTGGCGCCGATGGCGTCGAGGCTGTCGCGGCAGGCTTCGAGGCGGCCGCTGCGCGCGAGCAGCGAATGGAGCAACATCGAGACGGCGAGGCAGAGGGTGCCGCGGAGCAGGAAGGGGAGGTCCCGCTCCAAGCTGGCGGAGATCGAGAGAACGACCCCGAGCAGGCCGAGAGCGCCTTTGGCGAGGTAGGCTGCGCGGGCCGCCATTTCCGCCGGGGGGTCGAAACGGTCGGAGGATTTCATGGGGAGAGTATTTGTGGACCGCCTGCGAAGGCGAACGGCGCGGAGGAAAAATGGGGCGTGAACCTCACAGACGGGGCGGTAGCCGGGCTACGCCGCTTTATTACCGGCTTTAGCCCGCTTCCATGCCGGAAGAATCGCGAGCTGAAGCATCGCGCTGCGCAGGCTGTCTCTTGCGGCGGACGTTCCGTTACACCCGCAGGGAGCTTATTCCTCGTGACGAAGTCAGGAACAGACGCTAACTCCGCGCCACGCCATGCGCTACAATATCAAGGAGAAGTTCTGGGGCTGGGGAGACGATTTTAATATTCTCGATGGGGAGGGGCGCCCGGTGTTTTTCGTCGATGGCCGGGCTTTTTCGTGGGGCAGCAAGCTGTCCTTCCAGACTTTGGACAGGCGGGAGCTGGCGTTCATCGACCAGAAGCTGCTCTCGTTCAAGCCGTGCTACGAACTCTACCGGAATGGAAAACTCTTCGCGGAAGTCGTGAAGGAGTTCTCGTGGTTCGGGAAGACTTTCACCCTCGATGTACCAGGGCCGAACGACTACACGATCAAGGGCAGTTTCTGGGACTACGATTACGAATTCATCCGCCGTGACGCGGTGGTGGCGCGGGTATCGCGGGCGGCCTGGTCCTGGACGCATTGCTACGGCGTGGAGATCGAGGACGGGGAGGACGAGGTTTCGATCCTGTGCGCCGCCATCGTGATCGACCAGGTGCTGCACGACGAGAAGAAGCACTGAGCAGCCGGAGGGGCACAGGCATTCCTGCCTGTGCGGTTTGGGAACTCCTCTCCCTGACCCGGAGCACAGACAGGAATGTCTGTGCCACCTACCGCGTCAGGCGGCGATATTTTATCCGGTGGGGGCGGTCGGCATCCTTGCCCTTGCGCTTGCGGAAGTCCTCCAGGTAATCCGTGTAGTTACCGTTGTAATACACGACCTGGCTGTCGCCCTCGAAGGCGAGGATGTGGGTGGCCACGCGGTCGAGGAACCAGCGGTCGTGGCTCACCACCACGGCGCAGCCGGCGAAGGTCTCCAGGCCCTCCTCCAGGGCGCGGATGGAGTTCACGTCGAGGTCGTTGGTCGGCTCGTCGAGCAGGAGCAGGTTGGCGCCGCTCTTCAGCAGCCGCGCGAGGTGAACCCGGTTGCGTTCGCCGCCGGAGAGCACGCCGACCTTTTTCTGCTGGTCGGCGCCGGTGAAGCCGAACTGCGCGCAGTAGGCGCGGGCGTTCACCTCGCGGCCGGGCATGCGGAGGATCTCCTCGCCGCCGCTGATCGCCTCGTAGATCGTCTGCGCGTCGGGCAGGGCGTCGCGCGACTGGTCCACGTAGGAGATCACGACGGTCTCGCCGATGCGCAGGGCGCCGGCGTCGGGTTTTTCCGCGCCGGTGATGAGGCGAAAAAGCGTGGTTTTGCCCGCGCCGTTGGGGCCGATGACGCCGACGATGCCGCCGGGGGGCAGGGAAAAGGAGAGATTCTCGAAGAGGAGCTTGTCCCCGTAGGCCTTGGCGAGGCCCTTCGCCTCGACCACGAGCTGGCCGAGGCGCGGGCCCCTGGGGAGAACGAGCTCGAACTCGCGCTCCTGCTCGGCCGTGTTGGAGCTGTTGACCATCTTTTCGTAGGCGCTGATGCGGGCCTGGGACTTGGCGTGGCGGGCCTTGGCGCCCTGCCGGATCCAGGCGAGCTCGCGAGCCATGGCCTTCTGGCGCTTGTCCTCGGCGCGCTGCTCGGCGGCGAGACGGGCCTGCTTTTGTTCGAGCCAGCCGGAGTAGTTGCCCTTCCAGGGGATGCCGTGGCCGTGGGAGAGCTCGAGGATCCACTGCGCGACGTTGTCGAGGAAGTAGCGGTCGTGGGTGACGGCGATGACGGTGCCCTCGTAGCGCGCGAGGTGCTGCTCGAGCCAGTGGACGGACTCGGCGTCCAGGTGGTTGGTGGGCTCGTCGAGGAGGAGGATGGCGGGTTTTTGGAGGAGCAGGCGGGCGAGGGCGACGCGGCGGCGCTCGCCGCCGGAGAGGGTATCGACGACGGTCTCGCCGGACGGGCAGCGGAGGGCATCCAAGGCCATCTCGACCTGCGGGCCGACATCCCAGGCCCCGAGTCGCTCGATCTCTTCCTGGAGCTTTGCCTGCTTCTCGGCGATCGCATCGCGGGCTTCGTCGGTATCGGCCGCGGCAAGCTCGTCCCAGGAAGCGTCGTAGGCGGCGGTGAGGTCGGTGAGGTGCGTCACGCCTTCCTCGACGCAGGCGCGGACGGTGGCGCCGGGCGTGAGGCGGGGTTCCTGCTCGAGCAGACCGACGGCGTAGCCGGGCTCGAAGTGGATGTGGCCGTCGATCTCCTTGTCGCGACCGGCGAGGATGCGGAGGAGGGAGGATTTGCCGGAGCCGTTGAGGCCGAGCACGCCGATCTTGGCGCCGTAGTAGAAGGAGAGGGAGATGTCGCGGAGGATCTCCTTGCGCTCGATTTTCTTCGAGACGCGCATCATGGAGAAAATGATTTTCGGTTCTTCGGGCTTGGCCATGGGGCGGAGAGGAAGTGAAGGAATGAGGGAGCGAGGGGCGGAGGCGGAAGAAAAGGCGTTTGTTAAACCGCGAAGGACACGAAGAGGCGTGAACGAAGGCGAGCGCGAGATGTGCGAGGGGCGGCGCGGGCGGGACGCGGAGGGCGGGCCGGGGAATTCACCGGGTGAGGAAACGGGCGGGCCCCGGTCGCTGGGTTTTTGCGCGGGAGGCGCTTATGCCGATGGTGCGGCAATATGCCTTCATTCCGTTTGCCTGCCTGGGCCCGGGTGCCGGTCGCCGCCGCGAAGAGCTGGAACGCCGACGGTGCCTTCAAGCATTCGGCGGCGGTGAGCTTCTACACGCTCTTTTCGCTCGCACCGATAACGATCATCGCGCTCAGCATCGCGGGCCTCGTGTTCGGGCACGAGGCGGCGACCGAACAGTTTTCGGCGCAGATGAGCCAGGTCGTGGGCCGGGAAGGGGCGGAGTTGATCGCGAAGACGGTGCGCGCGAGCCAGCCCCAGACGGAAGGCTGGACCTCGGCGGTGACGGGCCTGGCGGTGCTGGTGGTGGGTGCGACGACGGTGTTCGCGCAACTGCAGGAATCCCTGAACGCGATCTGGGGCGTGCGAGCGCGGCCGGAGCGGGCAGGGTGGCTCGTGTTCGTGGTGCGCCGGCTGGTATCCTTCGCGATGGTACTGACGGTGGGCTTCCTGCTGCTGGTCTCGTTGGTGCTCACGACGGCGATCAGCGCCTTCATGCGCTATGCGGACAGCTTTGTCTCGGTGCCGCCGCTGGTGCTGAGCGCGGTCGATCTGATTGTGGCATTGGGGGTGATCACGGTGCTCTTCGCAATGGTGTTCAAAATCATGCCCGACGTGCGGCTGCGCTGGCAGGACGTGTGGCGCGGGGCCTTCGTGACGGCGCTGCTGTTCAGCATCGGGCGGCTGTTCATCGCGCTTTATCTCAGCCACTCGAACGTCGCCTCGGCCTATGGCGCGGCGGGTTCGCTGGTGGCGCTGCTGATCTGGATCTACTACTCGTGCGCGATCCTCTTTTACGGGGCGAAATTCACCCGCGCCTACCGCGAGGAAAAAGGATTGGCGGTGACGCCAAAGAGCACGGCGGTGCTGGTGCGCGAGGAGATCGTCGACGAAACGCCGGAAGAGCGCGAGGAAGAGGTCAGGGCGCACGAGGCGAAACTGTCCGCGGAAATCTGTCCCCCCGGGGAAAAGCGCTGCGAGGAAAGGACCGCGCAACGATGAAGCGGACGCGGAGTCTCTCTATCCGGATTTGGCCGCGAAGAACACCGAGCGCATCGGAAACGGTCCAGGCGGCAGCTTGCCGTTCTTTTGCGATCTTTGCAGCCAAACCCGGTCTCGGGAAAAGCAGGGGCGTTATTCTGCCCGATCCGGACTTGTTTCAGGGTGCGGGGGCCTTGGCAGCCTCCTTGGCGGCTTCGCTCGCTTTTTCGGCGGCCTCCTTGGCGGCCTCGGCGGCATCCTTCGCGGCCTGGGCGGCGGCCTCGGCGCGGAGGCGGTTGATCTCGGCCTGGATCTCGGCGTTCGTGAGCTCGACGAGTTTGTAGTAGTGGGAGCGGCGTTTGTAGTCGGCGGAGTAGATGATGCGGTTGCGAAGATCGGCTTCGCGTTCGGCGGCGGCCTTGGCGAGGGCGAGTTCGCGGTCGCGCTGAGCCTTCAGGGCGGCGGCGCGGGCGGCCTCGCGCTCGGCGGCCTCCCGGGCGGCGGCTTCCTCGGCGCGGAGTTTTTCGAGGGCGGCGAGACGGACTTTTTCGGCCTCCTCGGCATCGCGCATGCGCTGTTCGGCGAGGCGCTTGGCCTCGGCGTCGGCGGCGGTCTTTTGCGCGGCGAGGGCGGCTTCGCGTTCGGCGGCGGCGCGGGCGGCCTCCTGTTCGGCGGCGAGGCGGGCGGCGGTGGCGGCGGCTTCGGCTTCGCGGAGGCGTTTTTCCTCGGCGGCGGCCCTGGCGGCCTCCTCTTCGGCGGCGAGGGCGGCGAGGCGTTTGGCTTCGGCGGCTTGGGCGGCGGCCTTTTGTTCGGCCAGGAGGCGCTCGGCCTCGGCCTGCGCGTTCGCGGCCGCGGCCGCGGTCTGGGTCTCCGCCTGGCTGGACTTGAAGGTGCGCCATCCGAAGACGGCGACGAGGAGGAGGACGAGCAGGGCGATAGCGATGGCGATTCCGCGTTTCATGGTATGTAGAGCTGGAGGAAAAAGGGAGGCTCCGCAAATGGCTTGTCAAACTCCGTAGCCCGGGCGGGTTGCGACGCAGGCTCAGCGGCGGGGGTTGCGGTAGAAGATGTAGTTGGAAAGAAAGGACAGGCCGGAGAGGCTGGCCAGGGTGCGCACGTTGCGCATGGCGCCCACCACGTGGGTGAGGGGCGAGGCGGCCGGTTCGCGGATGCGGAGGAGGAGCCAGGCCACGACCAGGGAGAGCAGGGGCTGGGCGATGAAGCAGGCGTGGTAGACGGGCAGGGCGGACCAGCGGGCGAGGCCGAACTCGAGGATGGCTCCGCCGAGAATCGGGGCGACGGCGGCGAAGAGCGAGGTAATGGCGAGGTTCATGCCCAGGGCGAGGTTTCGCGCCGGGAGGGGAAGCAATTTGAGCAGCAGGGTGAACTGGCCGAGGAAGAAGCCCGCGTTGGTGAGACCGCCCCAGAACCACATCGCGTAGAGCCAATGGCTGTTGTCGGGGGTGAGGAAACACCAGGCGAAGTTCTGCGATTGCCAGAGCACCAGGGCGACGACCATCACGCCTTTGTTGCCGAAGAGGTCGAGCAGGCGGCCCCAGGCCGGCATGGACAACGCGGCGCCGACCGCGCCGCAGACGGAGAGCAGGCCGACGTTGAAGGCGGAGAGGTTCAGCTCCTCGAACATGAACACGTGATAAAAGGGGCCGAAGATGTTCGCGGCGAGCGACCAGACCGCGCCGAAGGCGATGTAGCGCAGGAAGGGACCGGCCTGTTTCAGGGTGAGGAACTGCGCGGAGAGCGTGGCGGTGCGCGAGGGCGGACTGGAGGAAGCCTCGGTGGGCATGCGCAGCGACCAGAGGATGGAGAGGAAGCGCATGAACACCGCGAAGGCGACGAGGAGCTGGAAGGCGATGCGCGAGTAGCTCAAGGCGGCCAGGATCCAGCCGGCGAGCAGGAGGAAACTGAGGGAGGAAAACTGCAGCAGGCGGTTTCGCCGGCCGAAGTATTTGCCGCGCAGCCGGGCGGGCACCCATTCCTGTACCCAGGCGTTCCAGGAGACGCCGGTGACGGAACTGCAGAAGCTGGAGAAGAAAAACAGGGCGCCGATCCAGAGTCCGGCGGTGGCGGGGTCGTCGGCCGGAAGCCAGCCGAGCATGACGCAGAAAAGCGCCCACGAGATGGCCTGCAGGCTCGCCCCGATCATGCTGATGGTCTTGGCCGGCAGCCAGCGGGAGAGGACCGGGGTGACGCCAAGCTGGAGGAAGTTGCAGACGAAGGGCAGCGAGCTGATGAGCCCGATGGTCTGGTTGGGCAGGTGCAGGGACTTGGTATAGAGGGCGGCGAGGACGACGTTCACCGGCTGGCTGAGGATGACGATGGGCATGGCAACCAGGCCCTCCCCGGTACAGAGCCGGAAGCTGCGGGCGAGGTTGTCGGTGCGGGTCGGCTCCGGCGCTGGCTCGGGAACGGAAACCGGGCGGGAACCGTGCGGGCCGGGCGTCGTGGTCTGGGTTGCGTTCAAGGCGGCGAAAAGAAGGAGATGTTGTGCAAATGAACAAGGTGGTGGAAGCGAAAGCGTGGAGCGACCGGGATACGGTGGCGCATGCCCGAGGCCTGCTCGGGCAATGGCTTTGCGTCAGGCAGGCGGATGGGACGGTGTGCCGGGCGCGGATCACCGAGACCGAGGCCTACCATGGGCCGGAGGACCTGGCCTGCCATGCGAGCAAGGGCCGGACAGGCCGCACCGAGGTGCTGTTTGGCCCGGCGGGCCGGTGGTACGTCTATCTCTGTTATGGCATTCATGAATTGGTAAATCTGGTCACGGGCCCGGAGGGCTGGCCGGCGGCGGTCCTGATCCGCGGGGTGGAGGGCGTAAGCGGCCCGGGCCGGGTGACGAAGGTTCTGGGCATCGGGCGGGCCTTGAATGGCCGGCGCGCGGAACCCGGCGCGGAGGGCGGGGCGGAGGCCTGGATCGAGGCCGCGGAGGAGGGCGCGGTGCCCGACGCCGAGGTCATGGCGGGGCCGAGGGTGGGGGTGGACTACGCGGGGACGGAGTGGGCGGCGAAACCCTGGCGCTTCCGCTGGATGCCGCGCTGGGCGGGAAAACCCGCCCGGCTAAAAAAGCCGTCGCTGTAAAAAGGTCGGTGAGTGGGTGAATGTAGGCCCGGCCGCTGGCCGGGCGGTTTGGGCATTCGAGCCCGGCCAGCGGCCGGGCCTACATCGGCGGCCGGCGTGCCACGGCCAACAGTGAGCTGCCGGCCGGGAGGTCCCACCCAGAGCGCAGCCAAGCCTGCTCCAGCGCGGCGAGCCCGCGGAGGAAACACCCGAGCGGCCCGGGCAGAGCGCGCACGTCGCTGCCACGGGGGCGCCGTGGTGCGAACACCTTGCGGCGCAAGATCAGCAGGGGCAGCGGCAGGAGGTTCCAGTGCGTCGTGCGGATGTCGGCAAAACCCGCGCGCGCCAGGCGCTCGCGCAGGCCGCGCCGGGTGTAGCGGCGGCGACCTTCCACCGCGACATCGTGGTAGGACCAGAGCCAGGGATACGCGGGAACGTTCACCACCAGCTGTCCCCCGGGCGCGAGCGTCCGGCGCATCTCGAGGAGTGCCGTATGATCGTCGTCGAGGTGATAAAGCACGTCGGCCGAAACGACCGCGTCGAAGCGGGCATCCGGAAAGGGCAGGGCAAGCACGGAAGCCTCCGCGACGGGTGTCGCGGGACTGCGCTGCCGGGCGAGCGCGCAGGCGGCGGGGGAAAGGTCGACGCCCGCGCAATCCCAGGCCGGGTGGAGAGCGGAGACCTCGCGCAGGAAGCCGCCGGTGCCGCAGCCGGCATCGAGCAAGGCCAGCGGCCCCGCTCCGGCGGCATGGAGCAGTTCACGACGCAGATGGGCGCGGAGCGCCCGGCAGTACCAGAGCGAGTCTTCGAGCGCGGCCAGTCTGGGGTATTCGTCGGGCTGCATGGCGTTGCCCGGGTGAAAAGGCCTGTCGCGCGGGCAGGCGAGCCTCTTCGGATCACTCCGAAAAGCGCAGTCGGACCGGAGCGTCTTGGCATCCCTGGGCGCGCCCGCTTTCCAGCTGACGGTTCGGTTCCGGCACGTTCGGGAGCCGGCCGAAGGCCGCGCATTTCCGGAACGATCGCGCCAGCGGCGCGGCCCGGGATTATATCCTAATACGATAAACTTTCCACGATTCGGGGATTGAGCCGGCCGGATTGGGCTCAACACTTTCGGACATGTATCCCAGGTGTTCTCCCCATCCTGAAGCCAGGCTGCGGTCGGATGGACCCAGGCCGGGCGCTCCCTGTCGTCGATGATCGTCGCGGGCCTCTATCTTCTCCTTCTCGCCGTGGTGGCGGACGGTCTGTGGCACCGGTGGCCGCCGCTCGCCTCGTTCGGCTCGGCGCCGGGCTATCTGCTGGCACTGGGGGGCACGCTTTTCCTCGCGGCGTGGACCAACTTCGCTCTCTACCTCGCCCTGGGCTGGGGGCCGGCCCAGTTGCTGGCGAGCTGGGGCATGCCCTTGGCCGCGGTCGCGTGGGACCGTTCTGGAGCGCGGGCGCGGACGATCCCGGACCGATGGTCGCGGTGGAGGATGCCGGCCGGGGAGTGGGCGGGTTTTCTCGGCCTGACGATCGCGGTGGGCAGCCGGTTCTGGTTTGGCCTGGTCCGGGACGGGCAGGGCGCGGTCTGGTGCAACTTCAATTTCGTCGACACGGCGTTTCATCTCTCGGTGGCGAACGCGTTTTTGGAGGCACCTCGGTTTCCCCCGGTGGACTTGGATATGGCGCCTCTGCCGCTGAAATATCATTTTCTCGCCGATTTTTTCCTGGCTCACGTGTGCCGGCTCGGGATGCCGGATCTGGCGGCGATCTGGTTTCTGAACTTGGTCTCGGGCCTGGTGCTGTGCGGTTCGCTTTGGGCGGTTTTTCGCCGCTGGCTGCGCCTGCCTCCGGCCTGGGTGTTTCTGGCGGCGATCCTCTTTCTCTTCCTCAACACCGCCCTGGTGAATCTGGCGCACTTCGTGGTCCTGAACCCTTCTTTTTTTCGGGTGCAGGATCCGGTGGGCGGCATCCTCTTATTTCCTTATTTCAACTTCGAGTCGCTGTCTTTCAGTCTCTTCGAGCCGCAGCGGGGGCTGCTCTTCAGCTTTCCGATCATTCTGCTGATCCTGGACATTGCGTTCGGCGGGTGCCGTCTGGAGCCTCCTGCGCCGGGAGAATTGGCAAAGGAAACGCGGGTGCCGGCCGCGCTGGTCGGGGCCTTCTGGCTGGTCTGCCTGCTGCCCCTGGGGAACGTCGTGGGCTTTTCGGTGATGGCGGTCATGCTGCTGCCCGCGCTCTGGCGCGAGCGAAGAGCCTTCATGAGCTGCTGGCCCTGGTGGTTTCCCTTGTTTTTGGTCGGCTTGGCCCAGCTCTGGTACATCCGTTTTTACGGTCCGCCGGTCCACCCGGATTTCGCGGACTGGGATGCGGCCTCGGAAATGCCGCTGGAGGATTTTCAGCGATTCCCCGCTTGGTCGCGCCGGGGCCTCTTCTGGTTTTTCGCGAACGGGGACTTCCTCGGCTGGGGCGGGCTTTTCGCGATCATGGCGCTGACGGCCGGCCTGCGTGGGGGGGCGGTGCCCGCCGGGCTGCGCGCGTTGCGGGGTTTTATCCGGCAGTGGGCGTGGTATCTGGGGATAGCGATCGGGTTTTTCCTGCTGATCAACTACTACCGCTACACTTTCTTCTGGGGAGACAGCAACAAGTTCGTCCTCTACCTCAACCTCGGGCTGGCGTTGATCGTCACCCTCGGCGCGGCCTGCTGGCGCGAAGGCGAGGGCCGCGTGCTTTCCCGGGGCCTGTGGCTGTTCTTTTTCGCGCTCTGCATGGGGCGTCTCGCTTATGTGTTTCACCACGAGGTGATCGCGATGGCGCCGGGAAAGATCCTGCTTTTCACCGATCGCGAGCAGGAGGCGGCCCGCTGGCTGCGGGAGCACCGCGCGAAGGACGAGGCCGTGCTCACCGCCGCGTTCAATACCTTCCATTTCGTGACGCCGCTCGCCGGCGTGGCCACCCGCGCGGGCATCTATGGCGATTTTAATCCCCATCGCCCGGCGGGGCTGCGGAACGCGGTGAAAAACGTCTACGAGCAGGATGATTTTTCCGCGTTGGAGCAGCTCGGCGTACGCTACGTGTGCCTCTCGCGCGGCGAGCGGCGCCGCTACACGATCCATGAAAACTGGCTGCGGCGCACCGCGGCGGGCGAGGGCGTGGTATTCGCCTCGGGCGCGGCGGAGGACGAGATGTCGGTCTTTCTCATCGACTGGCGGCGGCTCGCCCCGCCGTCCCCCAAGAGGAGCTGAAATTTTTCCTGCTTTGTCCGATGAACCCCGCGCTTTCCTTTGTCATCCCACTGCACAACTCGGCCGCGACGGTGGCAGACCTGGTAGCCGAACTGGCCGCGCTGGCCGTGCCGGACGGGCATGAGATCGTGCTGGTGGACGACGGCAGCGGGGACGACACGGCGACGCGCGCGGAACGCCTCGCGGAAACGGCGGGGGTGCCCGTGACCCTGGTGCGGCTGGCGCGCAATTTCGGCGAGCACAACGCGGTGCTCGCCGGGCTGCGCCAGGCGAGCGGGCGGCACATCGTGACGATGGACGACGATCTGCAAAACCCTCCCGAAGAGGCCCTGCGCCTGTGGCGATGCGCGCTCGAGGGGGGCTTCGACGTGGTCTACGGCACGCCGCTGCGGAAGGAACATCCCTTATGGCGCAACGTGGGAAGCCGGCTGACCAACCGCGTGGCGGACCTGCTGCTCGACAAGCCGAGCGGGCTCTATCTTTCCAGCTTCCGCTGCCTGAGCGCCTTTGCCGCGCGAGAGGCGATGCGCTATGAGGGTCCTTACGTCTACCTGGATGGCCTGCTGATGCAGGCGACGCAGTCGGTGGCGGAGCTGGAGGTGCGGCACGAGCCGAGGCGCCTGGGCCGGAGCGGTTACACGCTGCGCAAACTTACCCGGCTGTGGCTGAACATGGTGGTCAATTTTTCCGTCATCCCGCTTCGACTGGCGACGATGTTGGGCTTCACGATGGCGGCCCTTGGCTTCTCGATGGTGGTCTGGGTTCTGGTAGCGTATTGGTTGCACGAGCAGCCGCTTGGCTGGAGCTCGCTCATGGCGGCCCTGCTGGTGTTTTCCGGCACGCAGCTCGTCGTGATCGGAATGGCGGGCGAATACCTCGGCCGGATCTATCTGACGGTGAACCGCAAGCCCCAGTCGGTGGTGCGCGAGGTGATCCGGGGCGGAACGAAGAGTTTAAGCTGAAGCTTACGCGCGGCCGGGGGATCGGGCGGGGAAAAGCTCGTCCGGCGCGGCGAAGGCGCTGGCGGCGGCCAGGCGACGGCAGGTGGCCAGGGTGTCGATTTCGGCCGGGGTCTTGTCGGTGCGGATGCGCACGATGCGGGGAAAGCGAAGGGCGAAGCCGCTGTCGTGGCGCTCGCTCGGCTGGATGCGGTCGAAGGCGATCTCGAGCACGGTATCGGGCACCACCCGGCGCACCCGGCCATGCTCCTCGAGGGTGTGGGCGGTAAAGTGTTCGGTGAGGGCGGCGATTTCGGCATCGGTCAGCCCGGAGTAGGCCTTGCCGATGGTGCGGAGCGCGCCGGTGTCCTCGTCGCGGACGGCGAAGGTGTAGTCGCTGAGCACGCCGCGACGCTTGCCGTGACCGAGTTCGACGGCGACGACGACCACGTCGAGGGTGGCATAGGCTTTTTTTAGTTTCAGCCAGGCGAGCCCGCGGCGGCCCGGCGTGTAGGGCGAGGCGGGGTCCTTGGCCATGAGGCCTTCGTTCCCGCGCTGGCGGGCGTGGAGAAAAGCGGCGTCCACCTCGCGCTCGGAGTGGGCGAAGCTCAGGGGAGCGAGGTGGAAATGACCAATGTCGAATGGCCAACGACCAATGGCGGAGAGGTGTTCGAGGTGACGGCGGCGCTCGCGGAGGGGGGATTTGAGGAGGGATTCGCCATTCAGCCAGAGGAGGTCGTAGGCGGAGTAGGCGAGGGGGACCTCCTGGCCGAGGAAAAGATCGTCGCCGTCGAGGCGGCGGTTGAGGCGTTTTTGCAGCTCGGCGAAGGGCAGGGCGCGGCCTTCGCGCCAGGCGAGGAGTTCGCCATCGAGGATGCAGTCGGCGGGCAGGGCGGAGGAGGCGGCGCGGACGAGCTCGGGAAACTGGTCGGTGATGCGGTGGAGGTCCCGGGAGTAGAGCTCGACCCGCGCGCCCTGCTTGTGGAGCTGGCAGCGGATGCCGTCGTATTTTTCCTCGAGCCAGACGGGCGGGGACAGCCGGGCGAGGATCGCGGCGGCGTCGGGCTCGGGGCTCGCGAGCATGAACTGGAGCGGGTGAAAGACGCGCAGGGTGATGGTGTCGAGTGTGTCGGCGAAGGCGGCGCGGACCACGGCGGGAAGATCCCCGCAAAGGAGGCTGGCCTCGCGGACGGAGGCGATGGGGCGGCCCGAGGCGGCGGCGACGGCTTCCTCGACCAGGCCCTCGCGGAGGCCGATGCGCAGGTCGCCGGTGATAACCTTGATCAGGTATTTCGCGGCCGATGGGACGAGGCGGCGGAGAGCGGCGGCGAGGAGTTCGAGTTTGCCGGAGGGCGCGGAGGTGGCGGCGAGCCGGGCGAGGAGGGCTTCCAGGTCGGCGAGCGCGAGCGGAGCGGCGGGCTCGGCCGGCGGACCGCGAAAACCGGGGAGGGCTCGGGGAGCCGCGAGGAGGGATTCGGCCGTATCGCCGCTGTCGCCGAAGCGGCGATATGCGGTTCGGAAGTCACCCTCATGGTGGCCGGAGACCTCGAGGACGGCACGGCGAAGCAGGGCCCAGCCGACGTTGAGAACGCGTGGGTCGGACTGGGGAAAGGCCCGGCCGGTGAGATACAGGGCGGCCCGGGCGGCATCGGCGGGCGGCAGCGCGGCGAAATGGTCGCGGAGAAGGGCGATCTTGGCGGTCTTCGCGGAGGTAGCGCGGATCGCCTCGGCGACCCCGGCGAGGGCGTCGAGCGTGGCCGGGACCGCGACCGGAGCTGCGGTTTTGTCACCAATCTGGTTACATTGCCCCGCGCCCACGCCAGTCGCGAAAAAGGGCGCTTCGGCCGATTTGTCACCAAATTGGTGACAAAATGCGGGAGCCGGGGGGCTGGGTGGCGGGGGGCGGGAAAGGTGAAGGAGGAGGCGGCGGGGAGGGCGATTTCGAGCTGGTTGTCCTGGTTGATGGCCCAGGCCTCGACGCCGCGCTCGCGTAAGTCGCGGGCGAAATCGGCGGCGAAGCCGTGCAGCGTGAGCACGCGTTTCGGCCGGGTGAGCTCGACGAAACGAAGGAGGTCGGGGTAGTCGGCGTGGTCGGAGAGCGGGAAAGCGGCGTCGCACTGGTAGCGGAAACGCGCGCCGGGATCGAGGGCCCAACCGGTGAGGACGGCGGTGCGGGGGCGGGGGATTTTCCGGACGAAGGGGGAACCGGCCGACTGGGGCGGACAGATCACGACATGGCCGGCGCAGGTGGCGGCGTCGAAAGCCGCATAGGGGGGAAAGGCGATGCCGAGCGACTCGTAGACCGCGGTGAGCCGCAGAGTTTGCGGATGCAGCATGACCGGGAGGGCGGCGCCGGCGAGGGAGCGGAGGATCTCCTGGCTCTTGCCCAGGCTGTAACCGAAGAGCACGGGCGTGTCGCCGTCCTCCAGGGTGGCGCGGCAAAAGGCGATGATGTCGGCCAGGACGGCCTCGGTGGACGGGAGTGTGTAGTGGGGCCGGCCGTACGTCGTCTCCATGATGACGAGGTCGGCCGGCGGCGGCACGCAGGGCTCGGCGGAGCGGCCGGGGCGGAGCTTGAAATCGCCGGTGTAGAGCAGGCTGCCGCGGCCGGGATCCTCCAGCCGGATCATGGCGGAGCCGTGGATGTGGCCGGCGGGATGAAGGGAGACGGTTACCTCGGGGTGATCGGCGCAGAGCGGGGCGCGCTCCCCGAAAGGCAGGATCAGCTCGAGACGTTCGTTCAGGACGTCGGGCATGCGCGCGCGCATGAGGGCGGCGGTGCCCGGGGAGAGGAGCACCTCGCGGTGAGCGGCGAGGTGGTCGAAGTGGGCGTGGGAAACGAAGGAACGCGCGACCGGATAGTGCGCGTCGAGCCACCAGCCGACCTGCGGGAGGCGGATGCCGTTGCGGTACTGTACGTCCCAGGTCACGGGGCAATGTAGCGGGCGGGGCGCCGGTTCAAACGGGCCGGTCGAAAAGGGCCGGGCGCGGGCCTAGCGGTTGCCCAGGGAATATTTACCGGGGCCGAGGAGCAGCAGGCCGAAGCAGACGATGGCCAGGGAGAAGGGATGGGCGGCGGCATCCCAGCCGCCGAAAGGATAAAACCGCCAGATGGAGGCGACGAGCATGGTGAGGGTCAGAGCCAGGGCGGCGGGGCGGTGGCACCAGCCGAGGATGAGGCAGACGGCGCCGAGCGTCATGGCGAGGACGGCGAAGAAGCCCCAGGCTTGGTGGCCGAAGCCGATGCCCAGGTAACCGGTCGCCCGGCCGACCCGCGCCCAGGACGATGGATCCAGGAGCTTGGGCAGGCCGTGGAGGAACAGGAACACGGCGCCGATGCCGGCGCGCAGTACGAGGAGCCCGAGGTCCTGGAAGCGGTCGAGAAAGGGCCAGCGAAGCATGACGGCGGCTGGGACAGGCAGGCTAACGCTCGGACGAGCGGGCAAATGGCGCGAGGTATTTGCGTTTCAACAAGCGCCAGGCGGTGACGAAAAAGGCCGTGAGAGGAATGGCGAGGACCATGCCCAGGATGCCGCCGAGCGCGGTGCCCCAGAAGAAGATCGCGACGATGATGGTGATGGGATGCAGCCCGGTGCGGTCTCCCATGATCTTCGGGGTGAGATACCAGCCCTCGATGTTCTGCACCAGGATGAAGACCAGCAGCACGAGGCCGACGAGCTCGATGCCGCCTTCGGGTTGGAGAAAGGCGAGGGGAAGCGCGATGCTGAGGCCGATGATGGTGCCGAGGTAGGGCACGATGTTCAGGACGCCGAGCATCAGGCCGATGAAGAGGCCGAACCTGAGGCCGATGAGCGAGAAACCGAGGGCGAGCAGCACGCCCATGATGAGCCCGATGATGAGCTGTCCGCGGAAGAAGGAGACCACGATCGCGATGAATTCGCGGATGAGGAAAATGATGTCGTTGCGCGGGCCGGGCTTCAGAAAGCTGAGCTGACTGCCGAGGTTCTTGGTGGGATCGCCGCTGGAGAGCAGAAAAAAGAACAGGTAGATGGGAATGATCGCGAGACTGGTGAAAAAGCCGAAGAGATTGAGCGCGCCTGCTCCGGCGGCCTTGAGCGAAGGCACGGCATGGGCAGCGAGGCCGCGGGCCTCGCCCATGAGATTCTCCACCGCCTGCTTGATGGTGGGGTTGCTCAGGTAATCCTGGGCGATTTTGACCCATTGCGGGTAGTTGGTCTGGACGTATTCGAGGGCGCGGGTCCACAGGTCGGGCAGGAAGGAGATGAAGCCGAGCAACTGAGAGACCGCCGGCGGCACGATGGCCACGATCATGGCGGTGAGCACCAGGAGGAAAGCGCCGTAGATGACGACCACGGCGATCACCCGCCGGATCTTGAGCTTCCGCTCCAGGAGCTGGACCAGCGGCAGCAGCACGAGGGCCAGGATGCCGGCGGTGGCGAGAGGCCAGAGGACGTTGGAAAAGTAGCCCAGGAGAAAGACCCCGACGAGGGCCAGCCCCACCATGATGGCGCCGGCCGCGGTGAAGGCGAAGAGGGAGAGCGCGAAGCCGGCGATGCGGCGCTGCACGGGCGAAAGCAGGGGGGCGGCGGTCGCGCCGGGCTGATCGGGTGCGGGAGCGTTTGCGTCGGCCATGGACGGAGGTAAGCGCGGGCGGGGCGGGCGCGGCGAGGAAAGTTTTTCGCCGCAAGAGAGGTTTGCGCGGCGGCCCGGATGCATAGGGTGTTGGTTTTCCTCCATGCAGCCCGCGCCCGCCACGCACATCCACATCAAGGGAGCCCGAGAGCACAACCTCAAGAACCTCGAGGTGAGGTTGCCGCGCGGAAAACTCGTCGTGGTCACGGGGCCCTCGGGTTCGGGCAAGTCCTCGCTGGCCTTCGACACGCTCTACGCCGAGGGCTACCGGAAATACATGGAGTCGCTCTCCACCCAGGCGCGCCAGGTGCTCGAACAGCTCCGGCGGCCGGACGTCGATTTTATCCACGGCCTCTCGCCGGTGCTCGCGATCGAGCAGCGCACGGGCGGCGGTTCGCCGCGCTCGACCATCGCCACGGTGACGGAGATCGCCGACTACGCCCGCCTGCTCTGGGCCCTACATGGAGAGCAATACTGCCCGAAGGACGGCGGCCGCGTGGTGCAACGCTCGCTGGACGACAACGTGCAACATCTGCTCGGCGCCTGCGCGGGCGAGCGCATCATGCTGCTGGCGCCGGCGTTGAAGGCGCGACCGAGCGTGCTGCGCGACGAACTGCCGCGCCTGCGTCAGCGGGGTTTCCAGCGCGTGAGGCTCGACGGGCAGGTGAAGAACCTCGACGACCCGCACCTCGTGCCGAACGGACAGGGCACGCGCGAGATCGCCGTGGACGTGGTGGTGGACCGGCTCGTGGCCGTCGCGGAGCAGCGTTCGCGGCTGGCGGATTCGCTCGAACTGGCCTTTCGCGAGGGCCGGGACCGGGCCATCGTGCTCGCCCAAAAAGCCGGCGCGGCGCCGGACGAGTGGCGCGAGATCCCGCTCTCCCAATCGCTCGCTTGCGAGGTCTGCGGCGACGTTTTCGAGAAGCTGACGCCGAGGCACTTATCCTTCAATCACCGCGAGGGCGCGTGCCCCGATTGCGATGGCCTGGGGCGGAAGTTGCGCTTCGTGCCGGAGCTCATCGTGCCGGATCCGGAAAAATCGGTGCGCGAGGGTGCGATCAAGCCCTGGCGCATCGGCGGGAAGAATCTCATCATCAAGCACAACGCCCTGCTGAAACAGCTTGCGGAGCAATTGCCCTACGACCCGGAGAAACCCTGGCGCGAGCTGCCCGAGGACACGCGCAAGGCGCTTCTCTTCGGCGCCGGGGAGAGGCAGTTCGCCTTCAAGCTGAAGCGCATGCGGGAGGCGCGGGCCATGCCCTTCGCCGGGGTGATCGCGGACTTGGAGGAGAGCTTCCGCGGCACGGACAGCGACGGCTTCCGCGCGCGACTGACGACCTTCATGGTGAGCGGTCCCTGCCCGACCTGCCGGGGCGGGCGGCTCAACCCCCGCAGCGCGGCGGTGCGGGTACGGGTAAAATCCCAAATTCCGGACGGACAAAGCCCAAAAGACTCCGGGGCGGGGGCGGCAGGAAATGCCGGCGGCATGGACTTCACGGGGTTCATGCGGCTCGACGTGGCCGCGGCGCACGCGCTGGCGGCGGGGCTGCTGGCGGAGACGGCGGGCAACGAGGCGCTGCGCGAGATTGCCACCGGCATCGAGCAGCGGCTGCGTTTCCTGCTCGAGACGGGGCTGGGGTACCTGACGCTGGACCGCGACTACGAAACGCTGTCGGGCGGCGAGGCGCAGAGAGTTCGGCTCGCGACCCAGCTAGGCATGGGCCTGATCGGCGTCATCTACGTGCTCGACGAGCCGAGCATCGGGCTGCATCCGGCGGACAACGAGAAGCTGCTCGCCACCCTGCGCGAACTGCGCGACCGGGGGAACACGGTGGTGGTCGTGGAGCACGACGAGGACACCATGCGCATCGCGGACGAGATCCTCGAACTCGGACCGGAGGCGGGCGTGGAGGGCGGCAACATCCTTTTCCAAGGCACGCCGGCGGAACTCATGGCGGCGCCGCCGCGGCAGACGCGCACGGGCCCCTACCTGGCGCGCCGGCAGCGGGTGACGCGCGAGGCCAAACCGAAGGCGGGCGACGGTTTTTTCCTGACCGTGCGCGAGGCGCGGGAGCACAACCTGAAGGGCGTGGACGCACGGTTTCCCGTCGGGTTGCTGACGGTGGTCACCGGCGTTTCCGGCTCGGGCAAGAGCACGCTGGTGAACGACGTGCTGGCCGCCGCCGCGGCTCGAAAGCTGAACGGGGCGAAGGCGATTCCCGGAAAGCATCGCCACATCGAGAATTTGGATGCCTTCGAAAAACTGGTGCAGGTGGACCAGTCGCCGATCGGACGCTCGCCGCGCTCGAACCCGGCGACCTATGTCGGGCTGATGGACCCTTTGCGCGAGCTGTTCGCCATGGTGCCGCTGGCCAAGGTGCGCGGCTACACCGCGAGTCGCTTCTCGTTCAACGTGCGCGGCGGGCGTTGCGAGCGCTGCGCGGGCGATGGGGTGATCAAGCTCGACATGCAGTTCATGGCCGACGCCTACGCGCCCTGCCCGAGTTGCGGCGGGCGGCGTTTCAACCGCGAGACGCTGGAGATCCTGTTCCACGGAAAATCCATCGCGGACGTGCTGGAGATGACGGTGCGCGAGGCGATCGGTTTGTTTAAAAACATCCCCAAGATCATGGACCGGCTGGAGACGCTCTCGGCGGTCGGTCTGGGCTACCTGACGCTCGGCCAGAGCGCGACGACGCTTTCGGGCGGCGAGGCGCAGCGTTTAAAACTGTCGCTCGAACTGAGCAAGCGGCAGCAGGGCAACACGCTCTACGTCCTGGACGAGCCAACGACGGGGTTGCACTGGGTCGATATCCAGCACCTGATGGACCTGCTCTTTAAGCTGCGCGACGCGGGCAACACCTTGATCGTGATCGAGCACAATCTCGACGTGATCAACCTCGCCGACTGGATCATCGACCTCGGCCCGGGCGGCGGAGGGGCGGGCGGCGAGATCGTGTATGCGGGGCCGCGCGCGGGGATCGAAAAGGACGCGGCTACGAAGAGCGGGCGCAGCCTCACCGGACAGGCTCTGGCGAAGTGGGCGGCGGCAGAGAAAAGTTGACCGCGAAAGAGCGCGAAACTTCGCGAAGAAGACGACGGAGAACGGACTCGGACGCGTGTGGGACTCAGGGGGCGGGGGTGGGCGAACCGGTGAGGAAGCCGCTGTCGTTTTCGAAGGAGAAAGAGGAGGAGGAAGACAGGGTTCCTGGCCAGACCATACCAGGGTCTTGCAGCTTTATGACGGAGAAATCGCCGGTGAAAGACGCGCTGTCGACGAGGGAGAACAGACCGCCATAGGTGCCGCTGGCCGGAAGCGTGTAAGTGCCGGCGGACGAGAGAACCAAGGTGCCGTTGAAGGTCAGGGGACCGGGGACGGTGAGCGCATCGGTGCTCACGTCTGCGGAGAGGGAACCATCGTTTAGGACGAGGGTGCCCTGGCTCACGGTCGTAGGGTCGAAGTAGGTATTGGAACCGGTCAGAAGGCTTCCGGTGCCGGTCTTGATCAGCCCGCCTTCCGCCGGGTAACCGATGGAGCCGGTTGCGTCCCCACCCAAGGCAAGCGTGCCGCCGGTGACTGCGAGCGTGGGATTTCCGGTGTTCAAGGTGACCGTTGCCAGGTTGATCGTGGCGGCGGTCAAGACCGCTCCGGCACTCGTGCCTGTCGGCGCCACGTACTCCTCTGTCACCACCCTGGCAGCGCCGAAGGACAAACTGCCGGAAACCACGCCTGGGAATCCGTCGCCCTCGGTCTCTGTGTATTCGCCCTGGAGCGTCATCTTGCTGGCGTTGGGCAGATAGCGGCCCGGCGCGGTGCCTCCGGCGACCGGGACGTAGCGGCCGTTGCCGGTTTCGACGCCTTTGACGTCGCCGGCATTCCCGGCGAGGTCGAAGGTCACCTGCTGGTAAACGGAAAAGGTTTCCGTGCCGCTGCGGATGGTTTCATCCGCGGCGCGGACGTGGCGGTAGCCGACGGCGGCCTGCAGCGGCGCGATGGAAAGAAGAGCGGAGGGGATGGCGACCGTCTCCAGATTCGCGCCCTTGCCGCGCCGGGCGTAAAAACGGTAGGCGTTACCGACGTAGGGATCGGCGGGTTCCGGCCAGTAGGCCCAGATGCCGACGACGCGCCAGCCTTCGACCTGATCGATCAGGCCCCCGGCCCGGAGCGCTTCGAGAACGTCGCGATTGCCGAGACGGAAACGCTGAAGCGAGTTCTCGTGGACGACGGTGTCGTTTTTGCCGGGTTTGGTCGTGACCTCGCCTGAGGAGGAGAGTGTCAGCGCCAGGTTGGCCGAGGATTCGACCCATTGGTCTTGGGCCAGGGCGACGGAGGCGAGGAGCGGCAGGGCGAGCAGATTGGGAAGGCGCATGGCAACAGCTCTCAAAGGCGACAGGAGAAAGAAGTCGGTCGGGTACGGATCAGTTCACTGCCACGCTGGCGGAATAGCCGCCGTCCACGCCGATATCGACGGTGGGTCCGGGCGTACCGTACCCGTGACCCCCCGTGTTGCGTGGGGGAGGCGGAGTGGTGTCCACGAATTTGGCCGCACCGAGGGTGATCGAGCCTTTGGCGACGCCGAAACCTCCCGACCCCAGCGGGTGATGAACACCTTGCAACACGCCCTTGATGGCACCGGTCACGTAGCGGGATCCCTCGCCACTCCGGAGAGGCCGATAGCGGCCCGTTCCGGCCAAAATGCCGCCGACCTCTCCGGTCAGCGCGGAGGTTTCGAAGGAGAGCCGGCCGTATACTTCGAATTTGTCCGAACCGCTGAGGATATCGCCGGACTCGGACTCCTGGTGCCGTGTGCTCGAGGCCTCCGAGGAGAGTTCGAAGGCGAGAATGGAACCGGGAACCGCCACTTTTTGGGCCGAACTGCCGCTGCCGTGGCGGGCATAAAACGGGTAGCTGGAAGCGGTCGGATGGTTGTGGCCTTCGCCGGCCCAGATCACGACCAGGCTCCAGCCTTTGGTTTCGGGGATGAGCTCGGCCGCGACGAGCGCGGCGAGGATGTCGGCGTTGCCGAAGCGGGACTGTTCCAAGGGGGCGGAGGCGGTCTCGGTGCCGTTTTTGTCGGGTTTGGTCTGCTCCTGGCCGGTTTGGAAAAGCGTCAGCGTGAGTGTCACGGGCGATTCGATCCACTCCTCGGCGGAGACGACGCCCGAAAAGGCGAGAAAGGCCAGGGCGGCGAGAAGCAGACGACGCATGAGAGCAGGCTGGAGTGCGGGTGCGGTCGCGGGCAATGCCTGACTGGGGGGCGAAATAGTTTTTTAACCGACGAGGGCGGGCAGGCGACGAGGGCGGGCGAGCCGAGGCTCGTCCATCGAAAGCGGAGCCGAGGCTCCGCACGCCAAAGAAAAAGCCGCGTCCGGCGAGGACGCGGCTTGAGCAACCGGTCGGCGACCGGTTCTGCAGCGGAATAGATTACTTGCCGGCCTTCTTGGCCTTCTGGCGCTCGCCGCTGTTGAGGATGCGCTTGCGGAGGCGGAGGCTCTTGGGCGTGACCTCGAGGAGCTCGTCGGCGGCGATGTACTCGATGCAGCGCTCGAGCGACATCTTGGTGGCGGGGGTGAGGCCGGTGGCGACGCCTTCGCCCTGGGAGCGGAAGTTGGTGAGCTTCTTCTCGCGCACCGCGTTGAGCACGATGTCCTCGTTGCGGGGATTCTCACCGACGATCATGCCTTCGTAGACCTGTTCGCCGGGGCTGACGAAGAGGCGGCCGCGCTCCTGGCACATGATGAGGGCGTAGGCGGTGGTCTCGCCCGGCTCGGTGGCGATGAGGGTGCCGGTGATGCGGGTGAGGAGCTCGCCGGCGTAGGGGCCGTATTCCTTGAACAGGTGGGAAGTGACGCCGCGGCCGGAGGTGGCGTTGACGACATCGATTTCGAGGCCGATGAGGCCGCGGGTGGTGATGGTCGCCTCGATCATGGTCGAGTGCGGCATCTTCTCCATGTTGGTGAGCTGGCCCTTGCGGTTGGCCAGATTCTGCATGATGGCGCCGACGCACTCGTCGGGCACTTCGATCCAGACCGTCTCGTAGGGCTCGAGGCGCTCGCCGTTGGGGCCGGTCTTCTCGATCACGGTCGGGCGGGAGACGAGGAGCTCGTAACCTTCGCGGCGCATGGTTTCGACGAGCACGGCGACCTGCATGGCGCCGCGGGCCTTGACGTTGAAGGTGCCGGCCTTGTCGGGGTTGTCCTCGATGTGGATGGAGACGTTGGTCTTCAGTTCGCGCATGAGGCGCTCGCGGAGCTGGCGGGAGGTGACGAGTTTGCCCTCCTGGCCGACGAGCGGGCCGTCGTTGACGGAGAACTGCATCTCCAGCGTGGGCGGATCGATTTGGGTGAAGGGCAGGGGATGGGCGTCGTCGCGGACATCGAGGGTATCGCCGATGTCGACGTCCTCGAAGCCGGAGAGGCCGACGATGTTGCCGGCGTTGGCTTCGGCGACCTCGCGCTGGCCGAGGCCGGTGAACTCGAAGATCTTGGTGATCTTGGCGCGGACTTTTTTGCCGCCCTCGGCGTGGCGGAGGACGAAGACGGGATCGCCGACCTTGACGGTGCCGCCGAGGATCTTGCCGACGGCGATGCGGCCCACGTAGTCGCTCCAGTCGATGTTCGACACGAGCATGTGGAAGGGATCGGCGGGCTTGGCGAAGGGCGGCGGGACGTGGTCGATGATGGTCTGGAACAGCGGGCTCATGTTGTTCTTGGGGTCGCCCAGCTTGTACATCATGTAGCCATCGCGGCCGGAGCCGTAGACCACGGGGGCGTCGAACTGCTCCTCGGTGGCGTTGAGCTCCATGAGAAGCTCGAGGACCTTGTCGTACATCTTCACCGGCTCGGCGTTGTCGCGGTCGATCTTGTTGATGACGATCACGACCTTGAGGCCGAGAGCGAGGGCCTTGCGCAGCACGAAACGGGTCTGGGCCTGGGGGCCGTCGTAGGCATCGACGAGGAGAAGCACGCCGTCGACCATGCGCATGGCGCGCTCGACCTCGCCGCCGAAGTCGGCGTGGCCGGGGGTGTCGAGGATGTTGACGATCTTGTCTCCCCAGTGGACGGAGGTGTTCTTGGCCTTGATCGTGATGCCCTTCTCCTTTTCGAGATCCATGGAGTCCATGGCGCGTTCCTGGACGGCTTGGTTGGCGCGATAGACGCCGCCTTCCTGGAGGAGTTTGTCCACGAGGGTGGTCTTGCCGTGGTCAACGTGCGCGATGATGGCGATGTTGCGGATGTTTTGGTTCATTTGTGTGACGTATGCGCGCGGAGGCGGGCAGGTGCGGTTTGTTCGGAAAAAGGAAGAGCGTGCCGGCCCGGCGCGCGTGGAGGCAAGGGCGAAGACGCGGCCTTTGCGGACGGAAATTCGGATGCGGTAAAGATAACACGTATTTCGCGGCGGGGCCCGGTCGGGGCTATCGACAGCGGGTTGGCGGCCGGTTAGCGTTTTTGTCCCCCTATGTTTTTCAGCGCCCCCTCGCCGTCCCTCGCCGGCGATTTCGCGACTGTTTCACCCCCAACCCGCCCGCCCAATGCCTTCTCGCCGCGCATCCTTTCGGTGTAACGTAGTTCCCTGCCGGTTTACCAAGACAAGGGCCTTATATGCAGGCGCTTTTGCGGTTTTTTTCCCCGCTCTCAGCCAGGCAGCGCTGGTGAACCGCTGGTCGTTCAACACCAGCGCGGGGGCGGCACCGGCCGGGACGGTCCTGACCGACAGCGTTTCCGGCGCGATCGCCGAGGTGCGGGGCAACAACGCCAGCTTCAACGGCGCGTCTCTGACGCTCGCCTCGACCACGACAAACGGCAACCAGACCGCGGCGAACATCGCCGGCTACGTGGACCTGCCCAACGGGCTCATTTCCTCCAAGACCAACCTCACCGTCGAGTTGTGGGCCACGCCGTTGTCCGCGAAGAACTACATGCGGGTCTTCGACTTCGGCCGGGTAAACACCGCGGGCGTGGGCGGCGGCGCGCCGGGCGAGATCACGGGCACGACCACCACCGCGCCCGGCACGACCAACATTTCGGGGACGGCGGACAACCTGTTTCTGTCGTTCTGCGTCGGCACCAGCCTCAACCAGCAGCGCATGGAGATGATTTTCGACGGCGGCGGCACGATGAGGCGTGACACCGCCCGCACCACCACGGCCGGCACCCAGTATCACTACGTGCTGACTTTCGAGGACGGTGTCGGTCCCTACGGCAGCGCGGGCGGCCAGGTGACCTGGTATCGCAACGGTGAGGTGGTCGCCACCGGCCCGGTGGCCTTTCATCTCTCCGACATCGAGGACGTAAACAACTGGCTGGGTCGCTCCCAGTGGAGCGGGGACCAGACGACCCACGGTTCCTATAACGAGTTTCGCGTTTACGACCACGCTTTCAGCCCCGCTGAGGTTATCGCCAGCCGCGACGCCGGCCCCAACACGCTGCCTGCCGCAGTCCCGCCCGAGCCGCCGGTTACGCCGCCCCAGCCGGTGAACCGCTGGTCCTTCAACAACGCCGCCGGTTCTCCCTCTGCGGGCACCTCCTTCGTGGATTCGATCGGCGGCATCGTCGCCACCCTGCGCGGCCAGGGCGCCAGCCTCACCGGCTCCGCCTTGGTGCTCCCCGGCACCACGAATGGCAATCAAAGCGCCGCCAGCCTCTCCGCCTACCTGGACCTGCCGAACGGCATCGTCTCCTCCAAGCCCAACTTCTCGGTCGAGATCTGGGCCTCGCCGATCTCAGGCAAGACCGACCAGCGCCTGTTCGACATCGGCCGCACCACGGTCACCTCCGGCAGCGGCGCGCTCACGGGCGAGATTGTCGACGGCGCCTCCGCCCCGGGATCTTTCAGCGGCTACGACAACCTCGTGCTTTCGCTCAATGTCGGCACCACCTTCGGTACCAATCGCCTCGAAGGCCAGATCGGCGGCGGCTCGCCCCTCATCGCCGACGCCAATCTCTCCGGCGCCACCGTCGCCACCACCGAGTACCACTACGTCCTCACGGTGCAGGATGGAGCCGGCACCTCCGGCGCGTCCGGTGCCCTGGCCAAGTGGTATCGCAACGGCGTGCTCCAGAACGTGCTCAACCTGAACTTCCATCTCAGCCAGCTTTCCGACGTGAACAACTGGATCGGCCGTTCCCAGTATTCCGCGGACTTCAATTCCAACGTCTCCATCAACGAGGTCCGCCTCTACAACCGCACTCTGTCGCCGGCCGAGATCGCCTTCAGCCTGGCCCAGGGCACCGAGGCCTCCTTCGGCCCCGCGGTGCTCCAGCCCGACACCGCCACGATCCACTCCGGGCAAAAGGTGCGTGTCCCGGTTCTCGCCAACGATACCGGAAGCATCAATGCCGCGAGCGTCGAGATCGTGCAGGCCCCCGCAGCCGGCACCGCCCTGGCCAATCCGGACGGCACCATCCTCTACAGTCACGACGGCGCCGCTCCCGGACCGATCACCTTCACCTACCGCGTGCTTGGCGGCGCCGGCCTGAGCTCGCCCCAGACCGTGACGATCACGGTCACGAGCGCGCTGCGCATCGCCAATCCGTCCCTCGCCATGCCGGCGGAGCCTCCGCCGACCTCCATGCAGCTGACGGATGCCCTGCCTGGACTGACCTTCGACGAACCGATCTGCCTTTCCAGCGTGCCGGGGGACACCCGGCGCCTCTTCGTCTGCGAGCGGCTGGCCAAGATTCAGACCGTGCCCGACGTGACGGCGGCCGCGCCGGAAAAGCGCCTCTTTCTCGACATCCAGCAGGTCGTGGCCGGGCGCACGCCGATCGAGACTATCGAGGGCGGAGGCAACAACGAGCACGGTCTGCTCGGCCTCGCCTTCCACCCGGCCTATGCGACCAACGGCACCTTTTACGCGGCCTACACGGTCCGGATTTCCGGCGGCTCCTACTACCAGCGCATCTCGCGTTTCCAGGTCAGCGCCGGCAACCCGGACCAGGCCGATCCCACCTCGGAGCTGATCCTGCTCCAGCAGCTCGACGAGGGGTCCAACCACGATGGCGGCGACCTCCACTTTGGTCCGGACGGTTACCTGTACTACGTCGCCGGCGACGAGGAGAACCCCCGCGACACCCGCCAGAACAGCCAGAAGGTGGACAAGGATTTCTTTGCCGGGATCTTCCGCATCGACGTCGACAAGCGTCCCGGAAATCTCGCCCCCAATCCGCACGACGCGATCCCGACCGATGGCGGCGTGGCGCGTTTCTCCGTGCCGGCCGACAACCCCTTTGTCCACACCAGCCTCGGCGGCACCTGGAACGGCACGCTCAACGGCGTGGCCGTCGCCGACCTAAGCAAGGTGCGCATGGAGTTCTGGGCCCTGGGCCTGCGCCATACCTGGCGCTTCTCCTTCGACTCGCTGACCGGCGACCTGTGGGGGGGCGACGTGGGCCAGGATACCTACGAGGAGATCAACTTCATCGTGAAGGGAGGCAACTACGGCTGGGTCTACCGCGAAGGCGCGCACGACACGAACTTCACCAACCCCACGCCGCCAGCCAAGCCGGCCGGCTTTACCTCCATCGACCCGGTCTACGAATACGTGCACCCGTCCATCGCCGGCGGCGACGCCCAGTTCAAGGGTAACTCCGTCTGCGGCGGTTCGGTGTATCGCGGTTCGCGCTTCCCCGCGTTATACGGCGCCTACATCTTCTGCGACTCGGTTTCCGGCCATGTCTGGAAACGCGACCCGGCCACCGGCACGGTGACCCGCATCACCGGCGTCGCAGGGGTCTACGGCGGCCTTTCGTCCATGGGCGTGGATCCCTCCAATCAGGACATCCTTTTCTGCGACTACATCAACAGCCGCATTCTCCGCCTCAGCAGCGCCACGGCCACCAGCACCTTCCCCGCCACCTTGAGCGCGACGGGTCTTTTCGCCGATCTGAGCGACCTCTCGCCGAATCCCGGCCTGCTGCCCTACGAGCCCAACCTCGCCTTCTGGAGCGACCACGCGATCAAGCGCCGCTGGTTCGCGATTCCGGACGGCGGCAGCCAGATGACCTGGGCGAAGGACGCCAACTGGAGCTTCCCCGCAGGCGCCGTCTGGGTGAAACATTTCGACCTCGAGCTCGAGCGCGGCAATCCCGCCACGAAGAAACGCATCGAGACCCGCGTGCTGGTGAAGACCGCGACCGGCTCTTACGGCGTCAGCTATCGCTGGAACGAGGCCGGGACCGAGGCCACGCTCGTGCCGGACGAAGGCGTCGAGTTCGACCTCCCCATCACCGTGAGCGGCGCCCCCCAGGTGCAACGCTGGCAGATACCCGGCCGCACGAGCTGCCTGACCTGCCACACGCCGCAGGCCGGGCACGTGCTTTCCTTCACCACCCGCCAGCTCAACCGCTCGGGAATCGTCACCGGCTTTGCGGGCAACCAGCTCACGCTGCTGCACGACGCCGGCTATCTGGCCAACGATCCCGGCTCCACCAACCTGCTGCCGCGGCATTTCCGCGCGGACGAAACCTCGCAACCGGTCGAGTCGCGCGTGCGCTCCTATCTCGCGGTCAACTGCGCCTACTGCCACCACACGGGCGGCACGGTTGCCGGCGCACATTGGGACGGCCGCCCCCAGCTTACTCTGGCCGAGACCGGCCTGATCAACGGCACCGTGACGAACAACCAGGCCAATCCCGCCAACCTCTTGATCGTGCCGGGCGACCTCACGCACTCGGTGGTGTTGAATCGCGTCGCGGTGACCAACGGCTTCACCCGCATGCCCCCGCTCGCCACCAGCCAGCTTGACCAGGCGGCCATCGCGCTGCTCACCGACTGGATCGCGAATTCGCTGCCCCTGCGCGAAGGTTATAACGCCTGGCGTCTGGCGGAATTCGGTTCCGCCAGCTCGCCCGAAGGCGCGCCCGAGGCGGATGCCGACGGCGACGGCCTGACGAACCACGGAGAGTTCCTCGCCGGCACCCAGCCGCTCGATCCGGCGAGTTTCTTGCGCACGCAACTGGCCGGCGACGGCAGTTCGATCCAGGTGGAGTTCTACCTGCCCGCGAACCGCACGTTCCGCGTCGAGACCTCGACCGACCTGGGCACCTGGACGCTTTGGGATGTGCCCGGCAACGACGGTTTGCCGCGCGCCGCCGGCTTGCTGACCCTCACCGGTCCGCTCGACGTGCCCGCACGCTTCTTCCGCCTCGTGCTGACCGAGAGCTGAGCGCGGCAAATGTGGAGTGCGGAGCCTCGGCTCCGCTTTTTGCGGCGAAACATGTTTCGCCGTCGAAGGCGGCGTCGTGCCGCCGCACTCCAAGGCTCAGGGAATCACCTGCCGCCCGCGCAGCCAGTAAAGCAGATCGGCGTCCCAGGGTGGAGCGCCCTTCTCGGCACCAGGCAGGCCGAGGCCGTGGCGGCCTTTTTCGTAGATGTGCAAATCGAAGGGCACGCCGGCGCGGCGCAGGGCGGCGGCGAAGAGCAGCGCGTTTTCCACCGGCACGGATTTGTCCTCGCCCGTGTGCCAGAGGAAGCAGGGCGGCGTCTGCGCGGTCACCTGAAGCTCGTTGGAGAGCAGACAGACGAGGTCCTCGGGCGGGTTGTCGCCGAGCAGGTTTTTCTTCGAGCCCGCATGCGTGAACTCGCCGAAGGTGATCACCGGGTAACACAAGATGCCGAAATCGGGGCGGGAGCGTTCCCGCTCGACCGGATCGGCGGACTCGGGAGCGCCGGCATCGAAATGCGTGAGCAGGGTCGATGCGAGGTGACCGCCGGCGGAGGAGCCAATGACGCCGACGCGCGCGGGATCGAGCCGGTCACGCCGCGCCCAGGCGCGCACGGTCCGCAGGCCGCGGGCGGCATCGTGAAGCATGACGGGGTGACGGTAGCCGGCGGAACCGAGACGGTACTTGAGCACATAGGCAGTGAGGCCCTGGGCGGCGAACCAGCGGGCGTAGCCCTCGCCCTCGTGGGCAGCGAGGTGTCCGTAACCGCCGCCCGGGAGAATGAGAATCGAGGCTCCGTTGGCCTGGCCCGCAGGAGGAGGAAAGGCGGTGAGGGTCGGGGTGTCCTTCGCCTCCTGCCCGAGCGCGCCGGGCGCGGCCCCGGCCCAGAGCGGAATCGGCGCCGCGACCGAGGCGGCGGGCTGCCCGGCCTGAACCGCGGCCTGAGGGGCTTCTGCGTGGAGCAGGCCCGACAGCAGCAGCGGCCAGGCGGCAAGGAGGGCGCGGGGATAACGAAGCGGACGACGGAGACGGGGGGCAGGGGGCATGAGGACCGCATCTGACACAGATCGGCGCAAAGGGGAATCATCCGCTTTCTTTACCTGGGAAGGCCGGCTTCCCGTGCATTCGGAAGCCGGCTGAAAGCCGGCGGCCCCAGGACGATCCCGCGCCTCCGCCCTCTGTCTTGGGCGCTGGGAGGCTCAGCCGGCGAAGGCTTCGGCGATGATGCGGGCGAGGATGCCGTGGGCAGGTTCGGGCAGCGGTTGCTCCTTTTGCAAGGCCTCCACGCGGTCGCGGAACCCGGGAAGCGCGGCGGGGCGGATTTGTTTCAGCCCGCGCAGGGTGTGGGCAAGGCCGAGGCGCGCAGGGACGCAGTCGGGCTGCGCGCGGCAAAGGCGGAGCTGGTCTTCGATGATCTCCGCTTCGTTCCGCAGCGTTTCCACGGCGCCGGGCAGGGCGGCGGTGCGAACGGAAAGCACTTGATCCAGGAGGAGGAGGTAGGGCGAAAGGGCGGAGGCCGGCAGGCTGGCGGAGGACAAGGCGGACGCGGAGGGTGCGGCGGGTGTGTCGGCGTGAGCGGCGAGAAGGGCAAGGATCTCGTCCGTGAGACGAGACAGGGCCTGGCCGGGGCCATGGGCGGGGCAGTCGGCGGAGGCGGTGGCCAGGCAGGCGGCATCGATGGTGCGGATGAGCCGCAGCTCGAGCGTCCACCGGTCGTCGGGGCAACGCAGGTGGGTGAGGACAAGGTAGTCGGCCGGATCGTCCGCGACCGCCTGGCGAATGTGGTGGGACGCGGTGGCATCGTCCCAGTTTTTCGCGCCCAGGATGAAGCCGGGGCGGGGCTTGATCAGCCACGAGACGTGCGTGCGGGTGAGGGCTTCGGTGCCGAACTCGACCTGCTCGGCGAGGTAGAGCGGGATGGCGCGGGAAAGGCGGCCGGGAACCTCGGCGGATTCCCCGGGGGCGACTTCGGCGCTGCCGCCGAGAAAGGCGATGACGGAAGCGTGGTCGGATTTGGCCGGCAGGAGCTCGACTGCGGGCGAATCGGGCGGAAGCCAGACCGGGCCGTCGAGGGTGAGGAGGGTGGTTTCGAGTTGCTCGGGCCGCAGGGGCTCGGGCGCCGCACCGGGAGGCTCGGCGGAGACGGAGAAACGGGTCGTGACCGAAGGCGGTGGCAGTGAGGAAGCGGGCGGTGACGGCGGAAGGACGGGCACGGGGGAGGGGGCCGGCTCAGGCGTGGACTCCGGCGCAGGCGCCGGTGCGGCGGAGGTCTGCGGAGCGGGCGGAACGGGCGCGGGTTTGGCGCCAAAAAGCTTGCGGAGGAAATTCATGGAGACGGGGCGGGGAAGGGAAATTCGGAAGCCCGCCGGCGGGGCGCAAGACCGGTCGCCGGATGCAGGAGGAAAAGCAGGCGAGGCTCTACCTTTCGGCCAGCGCGGAGAAGCGCTCCGCGAGCAGAGCGGCGGTGGCGGTCATGAGTCTGTCGGCGAGATCGTCGACGTGCCGCTCGCGCCAGTGCTCGAGCGGGGTGCCTTTCACCCACTGGTTGAAAGCGCCCATCGCCGGGCCGCATTGGATCTGGAAATCGACGCGGCGGGAAAGATCGCCGGCGAGGGCGAGGCGGTTGCTCTGGATGAAATACCACTTGAACACGTGGGCCAGGCGCGCCTTCGGGTCCCGCTCGGCGCGGACCAGTTCTTCCGGGCGCTCCCGGGCGAGGTAGGCGCGGGTCTCGGCCCAGACCTCGTCCAGGCCCCGGTGAAAATACTGCGTCTCCAACTGCCGGCGCGTGGCGGGATCGAGTTCCTCGAGCGACTGGTGGCGGCGGTAGAGTTCGTGGAGTTTGTTGGCGCGGGCGGGGAAAAACAGGCCCTTGCGCAGCACCTGCACCTTGGCACCGAGCTCGAACATGTCGCCGGCGGGGGCGATGGCGGTGTCCTGCACCTCGGCTTGTTGCAGCAGGTCCTTGGCGGCGTCGCTGGTGCCGGCCTCGACGGTGCACTGGTTGATCGAGCCGGTCATGACGAACTCGGCGCCGAGCACGAAGGCGGCGGCAAGGGCGTGCGGCGTGCCCAGTCCGCCGGCCGCGCCCACGCGCACGCGACGGGCGAAGGCCGGGTGGGCGCGAGCCTGCGCCTCGTCGCGGAGCTGCAGCATGGCGGGCATGAGGGCGTAGGCGTTGCCCTGGTCGGTGTGCCCGCCGGAGTCGGCCTCGACGCAGAGGTCGTCGCAAAGCGGGAAAGCCGCGGCCAGGCCGGCTTGTTCCGGCGTGAGGCGGCCGGCGGCGACTAGCTTGCGCAGCACCGGCTCGGGCGCGGGGGCGAGGAAGAGCCGCGCGATCTCTGGGCGCGAGACCTTGGCCAGAATGAAATGCCGTGAGCGGATGGAGCCGTCCGGAGCGCGGGACAGGCCCAGGGCGCGGAAACGCACCAGTGCGGGCGTCATTTCGAGAAAGGCGGCCGCCTCGATGCGGGTGATGCCGAGGCGCAGGAATAGATCGACGACGGCGTCCTCGGCCGCGGGCTGGCCGGGGGCGTGGAGGAGGTTGCAGCCGAAGGGTTCGTCGGGGCCGAGGCGTTCGCGCAGGAAAGCCAGGTCGGCCTCGAGCCGATCGAGGCGCAAGCCACCGGCGCCGAGGAAGGACAGCAGCCGGGCGCGCGCCATGCGCTGCACGAGTTCCTTCGAGGCTATGCCCTTGTACATCGCGCCGGCGGCATAGGCGAGGCGCACGCCATGGTCGCGGCGGAAACTTTCGGCGCCCAGGGTCCCGGCTTGGATGGCGATGGCAGCGGGCGGCATTGAGGAAAGGAAGGGAGTGAGGGAGTAAGGGAATGAGGGGGCACTCCCTCTGTGGCGTCAGACGAAGGGCTTGGAGTAGGTCTGGCTGCGCCGGGTGAGCATGCCGACGAAGATTTCCGGGTCCTCGAGGTGGAAATAGAGGTTTTCCTCACGCACGCGCGCGAGGGGCTTGGACGGGCCTTTGCCGAAGGAATGGCCGGCGTGCAGGGTCACCTCGGCGGGGAGAGTGGCTTTGAGGCGCTGTACGCTGCGATACATGGCATGCGGGTCGGAGCCGGTCAGGTCGCAACGACCGCAGCCCTCGACGAAGACGGTATCGCCGGTGAAGCAGTCGCGTTCGAACAGGTAGCACAGCCCGCCCGGCGTGTGGCCCGGGGTGAGCAGGGCACGGACCGGGGTTTCGCCGATTTGCAGGCGGGCCTCGTCATCTAGCAGGAGCAGGTGAGGGCAGGTGAAACCCGTCGCTTCAGCCTCGACCCGGCCGAGGCAGACGGTGGCGGAGAACCGTTCCGCGAGCGGCGCGGCGAGGGCGCAGTGGTCGGGATGGGCGTGGGTGACCAGGATGTGGGTGAGCTGCGCGCCGGCCTCCTCGATCGCGGCCACCAGAGGTTCGGGCTGCCAGGCGGGATCGATCAAGGCGGCGGCGCGGGTGGCGCGGTCGGTGACGAGGTAGCTGTAGTTGACCAGGCCGTGGCCGGCGGTCCTCACGGTGTGGACGCTATACATGGACGGCCTGGAGGAAGCTTTGCAGGGCCTGGGCGTCGCGCTGAAAGGGGCTCATGATCGCGTGGTGGCGCGAGGCCGAGCCGGGCCGCAGGTTGTATTTGACGAAGGCGGCCAGGGTGCCGGCTGGCCCTAGGTCGACGTAGTCGAAGGCGCCATAGTCCTCCATGATCTCGACCGTCTCCCGGAAACGGATGCGCTCGCGCGCGACGGTCCAGAGATCCCCGGCGGCAGGCGTGCGGACAACGCGGGCGCGGGCGGCGGAGATCACGGGGATACGCGGCGGCGCGAGCGCGAGCCCGGCGGCGAAGCCGCGGAAGGCGGTCCCGGCCGGCTCGATGCCGGCGGAGTGAAAGGCGAAACGCACCGGCAGGAGGAGGGAATTGACCTCGCGGTCGCGCAAGGCCGCGTGCAGGCGCTCGAGGGCGGGGCGCGAGCCGGCGACGGCGAAGTGGCGGGCGTAGTTGTCGGCTGCGAGCTCCAATCCGGCGAATTCGGCCGGCAGACGGGAGCGGACGTCCGGCGAATCGACGACCGCGAGCATGGTGCCGGCGGGGGCGTGTTCCTCCATCAGCCGGGCGTGGGCGACGACGGCGGAGAGAGCGGCTTCGAGGCCCAGGCAACCCGCCACGGTGTAGGCGACGAATTCACCGAGGCTGTAGCCGAGCACGTAGTCGGGACGCTGCCCGCGGCTTTCGAGCAGGCGGGCGAGCGCATACTGCACGACGAAGAGAGCGGGGTGGGTATGCAAGGTGCGGTCGAAAGCGGCGAAGCGGTCCGGGCGAGGCTGGTAGAGCAGGTCGCGAAGAGAGGTGCCAATCAGCGGCTCGAGGCGGCGGCTGCAGTCCTCGACCGCCTCGCGAAACACCGGTTCGGCGGCGAGCAGCGGCGCGCCCATCTGGTAGTATTGCGCGCCCTGGCCGGAGAACATCCACACCACGGGGCGCTTCATGCGGGCCCTCCGGAGGCGGCCGCCGACGCGGCGAGGACTTTGCGGGTAAAGTCGAGAAGTGAGGGAAGCACGGGGGCGATTTGAGCGTGTTTGGCGCAGACGAGGGCGAAGGCGTGGTCTCCGACCGGCCAGGCGGCGAACTGGTACTGGCCGAAGTTTTTGAAGCCGCCCGCGCACCAGCCGCCGGGGTGGAGATCGAGGCCGTCGAGAGCGAGGATCTCGAAGGGGCAGGTGAGGCCGCAACGCAGGGCCTTGGAGAGCGCCTCTTTGACCGACCAGGCCAGCGTGTGGCGCATGGCTTCGGTTTCGTGTCCGGGGCCGGAGGGGGGCAGCTCGGCCGGGGAGACCTGCGAACGCAGCACGGCGAGGTGCGCGGGGTCGTGCCGCTCGAAGTCGAGGCCGATGGGATGCCCGGGGTCGTGGGCGATCGCGAAGGCGCCGGCGCCGCTGTGTGCGAGGGTGATGCCGACGGCATGGGGAGTGGGAAGCTCCACCACCGGTTGCTGGAAAGCGCCGGGGCGGATCACGATGGCGGCGAGATCGGCGGTAAAGTCCGGTCCGCCCGGCGGCAGCCAGGCGGCAATGGCGGATTTGGCGGCGTAGCGGCCGAGCAGATACTCGCGACGGCGTTTTTCGGCGGGAACCCGGCGGTGGTAGGCAGCCTCTTCGGCGGAGAGCACGGAGGCGGGGCGGTTCTCCAGGCCGGGCGGAGCGGTGTGAGCGGTCACGCCGGCCAGCACGAAGCGGTCGGCCCGGTCCTCGTGCGCAAAGGAAACCGCGAGATGGGCGGCGGGCGGAAGACGCGCGGGATCGGCGGACGGCACGGACTCAGGAGGCGGGCTTGAGCGCGACCTGGGTGCGGCGTAGCAGGCCGGCGAGGACGTTGCCGGGGCCGAGTTCGAGAAAGCGCGGATCGGGCAGGCCGAGGAGAAATTCCAGGGTTTCCTGCCAGCGCACGGAGTGGTCGATCTGGCGGACGAGGTTTTCCTCGACCATGTCCTCCTCGTAGGGGCGGGCGGTGGTGTTGGCGACGACGGGGATGCGCGGGTTTTTGAACGTGAAGTTATCGAGGAAAAACGCGAAGTCCTGGGCGGAGGGCGTCATGTAGCGGGAATGGAAGGCACCGCTGACGTTGAGCACGACATACATCTGGGCGCCGGCCTGCTCGAAGGCGGGCTTGGCGCGCTCGATGTCGGCGCGGGGACCCGAGATCACGGTCTGGCCGGGGGCGTTGTAGTTCGCGATGTCGATGCCGGAGAAATCGGGCTGGGCGAGCAATTCCCGGATGCGAGGCAGGGGGAGGCCGATAACCGCCGCCATGCCGCCGCCGGCGGCTTCCTGCATGAGTGTGCCGCGCTCGCGGACGAGTTTGAGGCCGGTGGTGAAATCGAAGACGCCGGCCGCGAAGAGGGCGCAGTATTCGCCGAGGCTGTGGCCGGCGACATAGTCGGGCGCGGCGCCGGTGTCGCGCTGGTCCTTGAGGAAGGTGAGGCAGTTGACGACGTAGAGGGCGGGCTGGGTGAAGCTGGTCTGGCCGAGCCTGCCTTCGGGGTCGTTGAGGCAAAGGTCGGCGAGGTCGTAACCGAGGACCTCGTTCGCGGCGGCCACTTCGGTGGGAAAGAGGGGAAACAGGTCCTGGCCCATGCCTTTCTTTTGCGAACCTTGACCGGGGAAAAGACAGATTTTCGTCATGGCGGCGGTGAGGAAGGGCGAAGTGAAAATAAGGCCTTAGTCGGAGTCGAGATGCCAGTTGCGGGCGATATGGATGGTGTCGGCGCCGCTACCGTGGAATTTCGCCGGCCCCCGGCTTCTCGCGCCGGAGGAAAACGTAGCCGAGGGCGTCAAGCAGGCCGGCGTATTTGCGGCCGCGGCCCGCATAGTTTTCCAGCACGTAGAAGAGGTAGTAGTAGAAACGGCAGAAGGACCAGATGCCGATGCCGAGCAGCGCGACGGTGCGCAGGTGGGGCGACTCGACCAGGATGCCGCCGACCGCGATCAGGCCGGCGAGGAGAAAGAGCAGGCCCTTGGCGTGCAGGAGGGGTTGGCTGCGGATGTCGTCGGTGAGGGACATGGGGGACTGCTCAAACTGAATCCACCGGTTTAACTCGGATTTGAAGTTCGTATTCCAGCAGGGTGACGTTGGGAACATTTAGAACGGCATAGCGCAATTTGTCGGAAATTTCGGCTGCGAGAATGACGCCGAAAACCTTCCGACCCTCTGCAAGATGCTTTGAGCACCAGCCCATATAGCGGAGAAGTTGGCCGAGCGCCACGTCTGCCCCTCGCCTGAGTTTGAACTCGAAGATGTAATAGTTCCCTTCGGCATCTTTCGCCAACAGGTCGATGAAGCCCACATCGGTGGCGTACTCGGACTTCGCATCATCCAGTCGCGGGAAACTTTTGAGAGAACTATTGAGGTTTTTCTTAAGATAGTCGCGAAGGTGGCTTTCCACGGCGAAGAGCGATGCTTCGCTCGATTCCGCTGTGGTTTCTTCCGTATCTGGTTCTTCGGTTTCGGCTATCGGTCCCGGAAGAGTCTCCGCTCCCGGTTGCATGATCAGCACCTGGCCGTCTGTTTGGCGTATATGCCAGCCTTGGGCAGCCATGTAATTGCGCATCTGATGCGTGGTCATCAATGCGGCTTTGGGGACGTTCTGAGTGGTGCGAAACCACTGCTTGAATGGTTGAAGTTGAGCGGTTTCGTCGACGGAAAGTACAGCGTAATGCGGGAGTCTCATAAAAGTGGCGTGCTCAGAACACCAGGTGCTTCACGGTCAGACCTTGGTTGATGAGTTGTTTGAGGGAATCGATGCCGATCAGGAGGTGGTCCTCGACGTAGGTGGCGTCCACCTGCCGGTCCGAGGCGGTGGTCTTCACGCCCTCGGGGCTCATGGGCTGGTCGGAGACGAGGAGCAGGGCCCCGGTGGGGATTTCGTTGAAGAAACCGACGCTGAAGATCGTGGCGGTCTCCATGTCGATCGCCATGCAGCGGATCTTGCGAAGGTAGTCCTTGAACTCGGCGTCGTGCTCCCAGACGCGGCGGTTGGTGGTATAGACGGTGCCGGTGTAGTAATCGCGGGCGCGGTCGCGGATGGTGGTCGAGATGGCCTTCTGGAGGGCGAAGGCGGGGAGGGCGGGGACCTCGGGCGGGAAGTAGTCGTTACTCGTGCCCTCGCCGCGGATGGCGGCGATGGGCAGGATGAGGTCGCCCAGCTCGGCGCGGTGTTTGATGCCGCCGCACTTGCCGAGGAAGAGCACGGCGCGGGGCATGACGGCGGAGAGCAGGTCCATCACGGTGGCGGCGGTGGCGCTGCCCATGCCGAAGTTGATGATCGTGATACGGTCGGCGGTGGCGCTGGGCATGGGCTTGTCGCGGCCGCGGATGGGGACGCCGTGCATCTTCGCGAACAGCTTCACGTAACGCTGGAAGTTGGTGAGGAGGATGTAGTCGCCGAAGCCGTCGAGCGGCACGCCGGTGTAGCGCGGCAACCAGTTTTCCACGATGTCGCGACGCGACTTGAGCGGAAAAGGGGACTGGGTCTGGGTCGAGTTGCTCATGGCGTGGTTTTGGCGGGCGCGGCCGGAGCCGCCGGGGCGGTGGGAGCGGCGGCGGGTAGCATGAGTTCGGCGGCGGGGATCGTGTGCTCCCATTGGAGCGCGTTGGTCTTGTCGTAGCAACGCACGAGCATGACGCGCGCTTCTTTCGGGCCGGCGAGGCGGACCTGGCAGTAATTCTGGGTGCCGACGATGGTGCCCGGAATGACGCAGGGATCCGTGGCTTTTTCGCTGGTTGCGGCGGCCCAGGAGCCGCTGGAGAAAGGCGAAGAGGTGAGCTCGTAGATCGAGCGACCGTCGGCGAGCGGGCGCCGGTAGAGGGCGCTGTGGTGGACGTCGCCGGTGAGGAACACCACGCCCGGGATCTGGTTGTCCTGGATGAAGGCGATCAACTCCTCGCGCTCGCGGCGGTAGAGCTCGTGGGTTTCGGAGCGGGCTTTGGCGGTGGTCTGGATGACCTGGCCGCCGGTGACGATGAACTTGAAGGGATAGTTTTTCAGGCCTTTGGCCCGGAGGAGGGACTGTTTCAGCCAGGTAAACTGGCGGTCGCCCCAGGCGGTCTTGCGCGGGTTTTTGTCCTGATCGAGGTCGGTCTCGTCGCGGTAGCTGCGGTCGTCCATGAGGAAGAACGCGGCGTCGCCCCAGGTGAACTTGCCGTGGACCCCGGGGTTGTCGGGTTCGCCGTAGGTGGGGTTGCCCCAGTAGGTTTTGAAGGCGGCGAGGGTGACGGGTTTGAACTCGAAGGAGGCGTTGGCGTTGTCGGCGCCGTAGTCGTGGTCATCCCAGGTGGCGTAGTGGTTCATGACCGCGAAGAGCTTTTGCAGGTCGGGCGTGGCGCGGTCGTGGGAGTAGCGATACCAGATACCGCTTTCCGAGGAGTAGTCGGCTTCGCGGAGGTAGAGGTTGTCGCCGCCCCAAAGGCAGAAATCGGCACCGCTTTCGGCCATGTGTTTGAAGATTTCGGTACCCTTGCCGTAGGGCGTGCCGGGACGGTCGTAGGCGGGGTCGTTCAGGTAGGCGCAGGAGCCGAAGAGAAAGGAAAATTCGGGCGGAGCCTTGCGCCATTCCCAGAGGTCGGCGGTCTGGAAGGTGAGCGGGTAGGGGAAGGTCTGCGGCTGGCCGTCGATGGAGAGCGTGTAGGTGTAGCGCGCGCCCATCTCGAGGAGCGGCAGCACGAATTTCACCGGCTGGCCGCCCGCGGGTGAGACCCAGGGATCGTTGATGGTCTTGGACAAGGCCGTCTCGGGGCGGCCCTCGATCTGGTAGTCGAGGCGGACCTCGTGGGCATTTTTGGTTTCGAGAACGATGACCGTTTCGCGGTGGGCGCGGTAACCGAGCAGGGGACCGGAGACGAGGGTGCTGATCGCATGGGCGGGCGAAACCAGCATCGAGCTCACGCTCAATCCTACGAAAAAGCGGCAGCGGAGAAGGCGGTGGAGCATGGGAAGGAACATGCAGGACGCCTGGTCCAGGCCAAAGAGAAACGCCACGAGGGCGGCTGGCGTCGCGGAAACGTGACGGTGTAGGCCCGGCCGCTGGCCGGGCTCCGGGAAAGACAGCCCGACCAGCGGTCGGGCCTACACTGTCTCTAATTCACTCGAAGGCGCTGGTCACGGGGCGGCCCCAGAAACTCTCCGGAACGGGCACGCCGAGCAGCCAGAGGGCGGTGGCGGCGGTGTCGTATTGGACCACCGGCAAGGTGACGGTGAAGCCGGGTTTCACGCTTTTGCCCCAGGCGACCCAGGGGATGATCACGTCGGTCGACTCCGCGGAGCCATGGGTGCCGGGCGCGGGTGGCAGGTTGCGCCGGACGCGGTCGGCGATCTCCGCGGGCGGGCGATCGTGGCCGCCGTGGTCGGCCGTGAGGATGAAGACGCTGGCATCGGCGATGCCCGCGGCCTCGACCGCATCGCGGATGACCTTGAGGGCGGCATCGCAGTCGGCGAGGGCCTGCATTTTCTCCGGCGAAGCGACGCCGAACTCGTGACCGGTGAAGTCGGGGTCGCCGAAGTGGAAGAAGCAGAGATTGGGTTTGCGCTCCTTGATCAGATCCGCGGCAGCGGCGGCGATGCCCTTGCAGAGGTAGTCCTGGGGAATGACGAAGGCATCGAGGCTGCCGGCCTGCTCGAAGGTTTTGAACTTGGGCTTGGAGGCGACCATGGCGGTCGAAAGACCGCGCGCCTTGGCGAGTTCGAAGATGGTGGGGACGGCAAGGCGGGGTTTGGTCGCGTCCCAGTCGTTCCAGAGGATCTGGTGCTTCTGGATGCCCACGCCGGTGAGCATGGAAACATGCGAGGGCAAAGTGAGGCTGGGCACGACGGTGTAGGCCTCCCAGGTGTGCGCGCCTTCGGCGGCCATCTGCTTGAAGAGCGGCATTTCGGCCTGGGCGATATTGGCGGGCCCGGCCTGGTCGAAGCTGATGATAAAAACGTGCTCCGCGCGGGGCGCGTCGGCCGTTCCGGCGGCGCGGGCGAGGAGGGCAAACAGCGGCGCGAGCAAGCAGAAGAAGGCGAGGCGGTGGAACGAAGAGAAACGCATGGGAATGGATTGCGAAGGGATCAAAACGGAGAACCGCCCGGAGTTTTAATCGCGAAGGACGCGAAGAACCACGAAGGCCGAACCCCAGGAGGAGGGGCTTCCTCGCTTATGCGTCCATCTTCGCGTTCCTTGACGTACTTCGCGGTTAAACTCCCCCCTCTGCGCCTTCGTTGAATTCCGAAAGACCGGCCTCACGCCGTCGCCAGGGCGTTCTCGGTGTTGAGGTGCTCGGTGCCGGTGTATTTCTGCGATTGCTCGTCGGCGTGGTAGCTGGAGCGGACCATAGCCCCGCTCTCGACCACGCCGATGCCGAGACCGAGGCCGAATTCCTTCCAGCGCGCGAACTCGTCGGGATGGACCCAGCGGGCGACGGACCAATGCTGGGGCGTGGGCTGGAGATATTGGCCGATGGTGAGGATGTCGGTCTTGTCCGCGGCGATGTCGCGCAGGGTCTGCTCGATCTCGTGCTGCTCCTCGCCGAGACCGAGCATGATGCCGGTTTTGGTGGTGAAACCGCGCGCCTTGGCGTGGCGCAGGATCGAGCGGGAGCGCTCGTAGCGGGCCTGCACGCGAACGGGTTTTTGCAGGCGCTCCACCGTTTCGAGGTTGTGGTTGAAGATGTCCGGCTTGGCGTCGAGCACGAGGTCGAGCAGTTCCGTCTGACCCTTCCAGTCGGGGGTGAGCACCTCGATGGCGGTCGAGGGCATGCGATGGCGGATGGCGCGGATGGTGGCGGCCCAGACCGCGGCGCCGCCGTCCTTCAGCTCGTCGCGCGCCACCGAGGTGATGACGCAGTGTTTCAGGTTCATCGTCGCCACGGCCTCGGCCACGCGGGCGGGCTCGCCGAGATCGTACTCCGTCGGGCGGCCGGTCTGGATCGCGCAAAAGTTGCAGGAGCGCGTGCAGATGTTGCCCAGGATCATCAGGGTGGCGGTGCCGCGCGACCAGCATTCGCCGAGATTGGGGCACTGCGCGCTCTGGCAGACGGTGTGGAGTTTATGCTCGTCCACGAGCTTGCGCACGGCGGTGTAGCCGGGGCCGGAGGGAAGCTTGGCGCGGAGCCAGGCAGGTTTGCGCGCGGTGTCGTTCATCTAGGAAGCGGGAATGGCCGCAAAGGGAGGCTGAAAGCGCAAAAAAAAAACACCGGGGGTGGTTCCCGGCGGTTCTCAAGCCAAAGCCTTGCGGTTTGGGGCCGCTCAAGCCCGGCGGCGCCGGCGGCAGGCAAGGAAACCGAGCGCCGCCGTCCCGGCGACCATGGCGCAGGAAGCAGGTTCGGGAACTGGGGCGGTGTCGAAAAACTGTACCTCCGAAAGCATGACCCATTCGGTGGAGCGGAGGACGGTGATGGAGAAGCTGGTGGCGCTGACCGAGAAGCCGCTGAAGACGGACTCCACCGTGCTGCCGGCGCCGTCCGGATCGGTCACGGAAAAGCTCTGAAAAAAGCCATCGCCGTCGCCAAAGAAGACATCGGAGGGCATGGCGACGCCCGCAGCGCCATTGCTGTCGGCGAAAAAGATCGATACCGAGCGGATCGTGACCGGAGCGGCGAAGGTGAACGTGATCGTGGGGCTGGTTTGCCAGCCGACGAGATTGACGATATCGGCGGGACCGATGGAGCTCACCCCGTCCCAGGCCCGGCTGTAAGTGATACCGTCGGTGAGTTCGGCTCCGCTCGAGTCGGCGTAACTGGAGGACGGCGACGAATTATAACCGTAGCCCGTTGGCGTAAGCTGGGCGGCGAAGGCGTTTGCCGCGAAGGCGCTGCCGAGGAGAAGGGCGGAACGAAGGAGCGGGAGAAAACGTGGCATGGGGAAAAAACCAAGCCGGCGGAAATAGATTCCGTGGCTCCCCCTTGTCGATCCTCAAGCCTGCGCGTGCCCGTGAGCCCACGAGGGCCAGCGGCTTGCGAATTCCTCGGCGAAGTCTGCCGCGACTCTTTCGAGGGCGGGACAACGCGCGCCCAGTTCGGCGGCCAGCGAAGTGACGGTGCCCTCGGCGGCGGCGATGCCGCAGGGCACGATGCCGCCGAAGTGGCGCAGCTCGGGGGCGACATTGAGCGCGACGCCGTGCAAGGTCACCCAGCGGCGTACGGAGACGCCGATGGCGGCGAGCTTTCGGTTTCCGATCCAGATGCCGGTAAGGCCCTCGCGGCGGGTGGCGGCGAGGCCGTGGCGGGCGACGGTGTTGATGAGCGCATCCTCCAGGAAACGCAGGTAGGCGTGCAGGTCGCGGCGTGCCTCGAGGCTCACGATGGGGTAGGCGACGAGCTGGCCGGGGCCGTGGTAGGTGATGTCGCCGCCGCGGTTGGTGGGATGGAGCGCGATGCGCTCGCGGGCGAGGGCGCCGGCGTCCCAGAGCAAGTTGCGCTCGGCACCCGCGCGGAGGCCGAGCGTGTAAACCGGGTCGTGCTCGGTGAGCACGAGGGTATCGGGCGCGGCGCCGGCGAGCCGTGCGGCCTGGAGGGCGGTCTGGCGGGCGAGGGCGTCGGCGTAGGCGGTGCGGCCCCAGTATTCGACGGCGAGCGGGGCCAGGGGCGACGACGGGGTGCGCGGCGGGGCGGGAGAAGGGTCGGTGGCGGACATGGCCGGCTCGGGCGAAAAGTTGCCGAACGGGAGGCCAGTCATCGCACCGGGCTGCCGGCGAGGGCCGTGAGATCGAGCGTGCCCGTCTGCTGGGTGCGGAGCGCACGCGAAAAGGTCCCTGCGGCGAAAAGGGTGCTTTCGATACGGTAGAGGGCCACCGGATTGCGCTGGAGTTCGCGGACGAGGGCCAGGAGGGCGAAGTTGCTGAGGTTGAGGGTGATTTCCTGGGTCTGCGTGCTGAGCGCGGGCAACTCCAGCGGCTCGGCGCTGACGGCGGTGCCGACGGTGCGGCCATTCAGCGCGAGGCTGTGGCGCGAGCCGGAGAGCGAAAGCGGGCGGGGGCCCTGGTTGGTGAAGCGTACCGTGAGGGCCAGGCGGGTTTCGAAGGTGGTGGCCTCGACCGGATGCAGATCGGCGAGGGTGACCACCAGGTCGTCGGAGGTTTTCGGAAACGTGGCACAGCCGGGCGACAACAGGAGCACGAGGGCGGCGAGGCAGAAGGCGAGGAGGGCGGGGAGCGGGCGGCGCATGGCGAACAAGTGGGACCACAAAGGGGCCAATTTTGCGAATCCGGCCACACCAATCGCCGGGCTTGCCCGAGGCTCGGGCGGGGCTCACGGTGCACGGTTCCATGAGCGATTCCGTGCCCGATATTTCCCACGACCAACATGCGGTGCGCCGCCAGAAGCTGGCGGAGATGCGCGCGGCGGGTTTCGATCCCTTCCGCGCCAACGTCGCCACGACGCATTTCTCGCAGGACGCCAAGGCGCTCCATGTCGAGGGCCAGGATTACGCCAGGACTGTCACCGTGGCGGGCCGACTGGTCACCTTCCGCGTGCAGGGCGGCAGCTCCTTCGTGAAGATCCAGGACCAGCAGGGCCAGATCCAGCTCTACTTCCGCAAGGACGTGCTCGGCGAGGAACGCTACGGCGTGTTCAAGAAGTCGCTCGACCTGGGCGACATCGTCGGCGTCACGGGCGCCCTTTTCAAAACCAAGACGGGCGAGATCACGGTCCGGGTGGACGCCTTCACCCTGGTCTCGAAGGCCCTCCGTCCGCTGCCCGAGAAGTGGCATGGCCTGAGCGACGCCGAGCAGGTCTACCGCCAGCGTTATCTCGACCTGATCGTGAACGCGGAGTCGCGGCAGCGTCTCATGACCCGCGCGCGCATCGTGAGCGCGGTGCGGCGCTTCCTGGAAGACCGCCAGTTTCTCGAGGTGGAGACGCCGGTGCTCCAGAGTGTGGCGGGTGGCGCGGCGGCGCGGCCCTTCCAGACCCACCACAACGCGCTCAACACGGATTTCGTGCTGCGCATCTCGTTGGAGCTTTACCTGAAGCGCATGCTCGTAGCGGGCTACGACCGCGTGTTCGAGATCGGCCGGAATTTTCGCAACGAAGGCGTGTCGCGCCGCCACAATCCCGAGTTCACCATGCTCGAGGTCTACCAGGCTTATAGCGATTACCGCGGCATGATGAGCCTCGTGCAGGACCTGTTGCGCCACCTCGTGCGCGACGTGGTGAAGCCGACCGAGACGGAGGGCGAGGGGCAGAACGCCCTGAGCCGGCCGAGCATGCGCATCAAGCATGCCCAGAGCGGCGAGTTCATCGACTTCGGCGCGGAGTGGCGCGAGGTGAAGTACAAGGATCTCATCATCGAGAAGACCGGCGACCCGGAGTGGTTCTCGCGCAGCAAGGAAGAGAAGATCGCCGGCGTGCAGAAGCTCGGGCTCTTCGCCGACGCCAAGTGGGAGGAGTTCGAGCTGACCAACGAGATTTTCGGCAAGCTCATCGAGCCGACGCTGATCCAGCCGACCTTCGTCACGCACCTGCCGAAGGAGCTCTGCCCGCTGGCCAAGATCACGCCCGACGACCCGACGACCATCGACGTGTTCGAGCTGATCATCGGCGGCATGGAGATCGCCCCCGCCTATTCGGAACAGAACGATCCAGACGTGCAGCGCGCGATGTTCGAGGCCCAGGCCGGCGAGGAGCAGCAAAAGGTCGACCAGGATTTCCTGCTCGCCCTCGAGCACGGCATGCCCCCGGCCGGCGGCATGGGCATCGGCATCGACCGTCTCTGCATCCTGCTCACCGGCGCCGAGAGCATCCGCGACGTGATCCTGTTCCCGCAGCTGCGGAACACCGCGGGCTGAGTTTTAACCACGGAGAACACGGAGCACACGGAGAGTTCAAACCGAGGAGAAACCCTGGGCCTGTCTCCGTGTCTCTCCGTGACCTCCGTGGTTAACCTTTTCCGTTAAAATGTCCTGGCCGCTCTACCTGGCGCTGAAGCAGCTCTTCCCCACGGGGCGGCGCTTTCCTTTCTTCACCTTCATCTCGATCCTCGGCGTGGCGCTGGGCGTGGCGCTGCTGATCGTTTCCATCTCGGTCATGGGCGGCTTCGGCCGCGAGATCCGTAACATGATCGTGAACACCCAGGGGGAGGTGCAGGTGCGCTCCTTCGGCCTGATGGAGGATCCGCGGGCGGTGATGAAAGTGGTGGAGGGCGTGAAGGGGGTGGTCGCTTCGACTCCTTTCGCCGAGGGCGTGGTGTTGCTCCAGCATGAGAACAAACCCGCATTCCCGGCCATCCAGGGTGTGGACATGGCGCGGGTGGAGGGGGTCGTTCCCCTGAAGAAATACGTCGTGGCGGGCTCCTTTGAGGACCTCGATGACGACCGGGTGATCCTCAGCTCGCAACTGGCGGAGACCATCGGAGCGCGGCTCGGCAGCAAGGTGTCGGTCTATTCTCCGCTGCTGCTGGAAAAACTGAAGGCGGACGAGATCCTGATGCCGCGCGAGCTCGAGGTCTGCGGGATCTTCGAGATCGGGCACCAGCAGCTCGACAGCAGCGTGGTTATCGTGACCCTGCGCACCATGCAGGAGCTCTACGGCCTCGGTCGGGCCGTGCACGGCGTGAACGTGAAACTGGCCGATGGCGCGGACCCCGACCGCGTCTCGCGGGCCATCAACCAGGCGCTGCCGGTGGATGGCGTGGCGCGCTCGTGGATGGATTCGAACCACGAGTTCCTCTTCGTGCTTCAGCTCGAGAAGAACATGATCTTTTTCCTCCTGCTCTTCATCATCGTGGTGGCGGCCTTCTCGGTGGCCTCGTCGCTGCTCATCGCGGTGGTGCGCAAGACCCGCGAGATCGGCCTGCTCGGCGCGCTCGGCGCGACGCCGAAACAGGTGGCGGCGTGCTTTTGTTTCCAGGGCATCCTCATCGGTGCGGGAGGGACGGCCCTGGGGCTGGCGATGGGCTTCACCGTGGTCCATTTCCGCAACGATATCGTGGCGGGCTTCACGCGGCTGACCGGCAGCCGGGAGGCGCTGGAGCGCTTTTATCAGTTCAGCAATCTGCCCGCCTACCTCTCCGGCGGCGATCTGGCCTTGATCGTGTCGAGCGCGCTGGTCGTTTCCACCTTCGCCGGCCTGCTGCCGGCCTGGCGCGCGGCGAAGCTCAAGCCGGTGGAGGCCCTGCGCGCGGAGTAGGCCGCGCGAATGACGAATGCCTAATGTCGAATGACGAATGTCCAATGAGTGATCCGGCTTCAGTCACTACCCTTTCCGATCCGGTTCCGCTTTTGTCGGCCACCGGCCTGCACAAGAGTTTCCTCAGTGGCGAACGGCGCCTGGAGGTTTTGCGCGGGGTCGATCTCGCGGTGGCGGCGGGCGAGAGCGTGTCGATCCGCGGCGAATCGGGCTCGGGCAAGTCCACCCTCCTGAACCTGCTCTCCGGCCTCGATGCGCCCGACGCGGGCGAGCTGAGCTGGGAAGGGGCGTCCACGCTCAGCCCCGAGCGGCGCGGGCGCCTGATCGGGCTGGTGTTCCAGGCCTTCTACCTCGTGCCGGAGCTCGACGCGCTGGACAACGTGCTGCTGGCGGCGCGCCTGCTGGGCAAGATCGGCGAAGCCGAGCGGGAGCGGGCGAAGGAACTGCTGCGCCGGGTCGGCCTGGCGGAGCGGGCGACGCACGTGCCGGCGAAGCTCTCGGGCGGCGAGCGCCAGCGCGTGGCGATCGCGCGGGCCCTGATGAACCGGCCGAGGCTGATCCTGGCCGACGAACCGACGGGCAATCTCGATGAAGGGAGCGGCGACGGCATCATGGACCTGCTGCTCGCGCTCTGCACCGAGGAAGGTTGCGCGCTGGTGCTCGTGACGCACAACGCCGCCCACGCCGCCCGCTGCGCGCGACGCCTTTTCCTGCGCGAGGGCGGCTTCCACGCGGCGTGAGTGTCCGGCGGGTTCGACCGCCTGGTCTCACCGCCGGCTGGGCAATCCGCCATAAAGCGGTTGCTGGCCGGGTCTAGCGAAGGAGGGTTTGGGCACTCGCGCGCCGACGCGATTGACCAGCACGTTGTCGAAATAGGGGGTGCTGAGCTTCTTCTTGTCGCCGCCGGCCACAAGCCCGGCCATGCCTTGCGGGTAGAGGCGGTCGGTCGCGTTTAGCGCCGGCTTGTCGTCCACCAGCGCAGTGATGGTCGTGCCTTCGAACCGCAGCTTCAACCGGTGCCACTGGCCCGGGCCGATGCCGGAAAGCTGCACGGTGCCGAGCACTTTTTCCCCGCCTTCGCCCTCGTCCTTCCCCGCCTTGATGAGCGCCTGCTGCTCGGCGTCGCCCACCGCTTTCTTTTTGTCGATTTTGCCGCGGATGGCGACCAGGCGGCACTGGCCGTCGTCGCGGAGTTGCAGGAAGTAGCCCTTGGGGATGATACCGTAGCCCGTGCCGACATGATTGACCCGGCCCATGAGCCCCGCCGAATCGCCGGGGTTCAGGTAAACGTCGGCGCTGATTTCGTAGTCCTGCCATTTCTCGTCCCCCAGGATGGTGTAGGGCTGCCAGTCCGGCGCCCAGGAGATCGTGGGAGCCGGCACGACCTGGCGCAGGCACTTCCCCTGTCGGTCCGGACGCTCGACGAGCTCGAAGGCATCGACGATGTCGGCGAAGTAACGCGGCAGGAAACCCCAGTTCCGCGGGGTGCCGTATTGCTCGAAGGTCTCGTAGTAGGGAAAGGGAAAAGGCAGCGGTTCGGGGATACGGTCGAAGGACCCTTTCTGCTGCCCGCGGGTGGTGGAGAGCGAGTAGACGGAGTCGGGGTCCAGGGTGAGGGTGAACGCGCCGTCCTCGGGTTGGATGTCGGCCTGGCGGACGAACTGCTCCCGCGCATTGCTGCGCCAGACGCACAGTGCCTTGGCGGACAGGCCTCCGCCGACCTGAAAGCGGACCTGCTGCGCGGCGGCGGCGCCCTTGGTCTCGACGATGATGCTGTAGTCGTCGCCCGGCGATTTCAGGGTAACCAGGGTGCCCCCGCCTTGCAGGTTCCCGCATCCCCCCTTGAGGTATTGCCAGCCGGCTTCGGTGAATTGTCCGTAGTGCGCGTAGCCCCAGAGCGCTTCGCGGACCCGATAGTGTCCGCTCCAAGGCCAGTGCGCGAGCACCGTGGCCGGATCTTCCGCATAGGGCTCGATCGGGTAGACCCCGGCGATGTCATACCAGTTCACGATGCGGGTGGCGCCGCTGCGGATGAAGTTGTCGTTGAAACACTCGACGATGCCGATCTGGCAGTCGAAGCCCTTCAGGTAGACGTGGTCCTCGGTGTTCCAGATGGGTTTGCCCATCTGCGCGGCCGCCTCTTGCACCTCCTTGGAAGCGTGGCCGTTCGCGTACAACACGTGGGCGCCGAGAATATCGATCGAATCGCGCAAGGCCTGATCCGTCCGCATTGCCTTCACGAAATCGAATTTCTTGTCGGTCCAGTCGTCGAAGGCGTGAATCTTCACCTGGTCGAAGCCATTGGCGTCGAGGGTGGCTCGGAGCATCTTGGCGAATTCGAAGCTGACGCCCTTTTCGTTGCGGCAGCCGAGGGCGTCCAGTTCCAGGCCGTAGACCGTCTTGAGCCCCTGAAGCCATTTCACGTAGTAGTCCGCCGCGTCCTGCGACCAGAAATTCCCGTTTCCGATCCAGCCAGGGGCGCTCCAAGCCGCGCCATCGAGCACGATGCGAGGATTGCGCTTCCTGGCCTCCTGCAGAATCCACCAAGTGTAACCGCGCTCATAGCTGAGATCGTCGCGGGCATGCATGTGGCTGGGCATCGAGCCCTGGGTCGAATTGCCGTCGCCGGGGATCTCCACGAGCAGGGCGCTGACCGAGGCGCCGAACTTCGGCTTGTAGACCAGGTCGAGGATCTGGCTGCGCTGCGGCTCGGGATAATCCTTGAGCAGCACCGAGGTGGCGCCGCCGCCGTTGACGATGCCGATGCCGTCGAAGCGCTTGCCACCGGCGTCGCCTTTCAGCTCCACCAGTTGGGGGGGGGCGGCCGGTCGCTTGGCGATGGCCGGGCTGGCTGCGGTTGAAACCTGGCTCCCGTGCACCGGGACGGGTTGGCCAAAGGCCAGGGGAACCAGAGCGAGGGATGCGAGGGCGGATTTGAGCGTCATCGGGAGTGTGTTTGCCAAGCCGGAGGGAGCGTCGATTTTCGTTCAGCGCGCCGGACCGACGCGGAAGAGGCGGGCGCCGTGGGCGGCGACCGGGGCGGAGAGTTCGCCGCTCACGGGGGCGAGGTCGGCATGAGTCCAGAGGTCGCGGACACTGACCTCGCCGGAGAAACCGAGCTCGGCGAGGGGAACGCGCACGGTGGCGGACGCGGAGCCCTCGGTGTCGCTGGCGTAGACTTGGAAGCGCACGGTGGCGCCGCGGGCGTGGCCGATGGCGACGTCGTCGAGCGCGGCGAAGGCCTTGAAATGCGTGTAGCCCGGCGGCACCGCGAAGGCGAGATGCGCGCGGGCGTGGGCACCGATGCCGTCGGCGACCGGTTTGCCGCCGAGGCGGAGGGGTTTGCCGCCGGCGCCGAGGCCGACCGCGACCTTGCCCCAGCCGGTGGAGGCGGAGAGCCAGCCCTGCCTGGTCAGACGGAGCTCGCCGGCCGGGCCGGTCAGGCGGGGATCGCTCCACACGACATGGTCGCCCATGATGTCGCCGTCGGCCTCGTCGGCGACCAAGTGCAGCACTTTCGCGCCGGTGATGTCGACGTCGAGTTCCACGCCATGGCCGGGCGTATGACGGTCGACGAGCGCGGTTTCGTGGAGCTTGCGGCCGGATTCGTAGGCCTCGCCGGCGTTGAAGAGGGCCAGGTATTTGTCGGAGGAGCCCGGGATATCGGCGACCCAGGCGATGAGGCCTTCCGGGCTGCGGAAGAGCTGGCGGTTGTTCTCGCTGCGCTGGTTGACGGCGAGCACCTCGTCGTTGGTGAGCAGGGAAAGGGTAAAATCGTCCGTCTGGGTCATGTCGCCGCCGTGGATGAGAGGCGAGCGGGCGATGGACCAGAGGGTCATGAGGGTGAACTGCTCGTCGCGGGTGAAGCGGGTGGGGCGGCCGAACTCGACCTTGCCGAGAGGCAGCATGTCGGCATCGGGCCAGGCGCCGGTGCGGCGGTACGGAGTCCAGTCGTGGAGGCGCTTGAACTGGGAACGGAGGGCGGGCCAGGTGTCCCAGAAATCATCGCTGATGCGCCACAGGTTGGCGTGGTCGGCGACATGGTCGCCGCGGGCGAGCGGAGTTTCGCCGGGGGAGAGGCTGAAGACGATGGGGCGTCCGGTCTTGGCGATAGCGCGGCGGATGGCCTCGATCTCGAGCTTCTGCACCTCGTCGTAGGGGCGGGCGATGTCGTCGACCTTGATGAAATCCACGCCCCATTCGGCATACATCGCGAGGAGCGAATCGTAGTATTCCTGGCCGCCTGGACGGCGGACATCGACGCCGTACATGTCGGGATTCCAACTGCAGGTGCTGGAGGTGTCGGCGACGTCCGCGGCGCGTTTGTCGGTCCCGAGGATGGGCGTGTTTTGCTTCACCGCCTGGCGGGGGATGCCGCGCATGAGGTGGATGCCGAATTTGAGGCCGAGCGAGTGCACGTAATCGGCGAGCGGCTTGAAGCCGGCGCCGTCGGCGGCGGAGGGAAACTTCTCCATGGCCGGGACGAGGCGGCTGTGGGCATCCATGGCGAGCTTCGCCCCCGGGATGTAGTCGTGGCCGCGGGCGGTGGGTTGATACCACTGAATGTCGACGACGACGTATTGCCAGCCGTGGACCTTGAGTTTGGCGGCCATGTAGTCGGCGTTGGCCTTGGTCTGAGCCTCGGTGACGGTGGTGCCGAAGCAATCCCAGCTGTTCCAGCCCATGGGCGGGGTGGCGGCCCAGGCGTGAAAATCGTCGGCGGAGGCGGCGGGGAGAAGGGACATGGCGGCAAGAAGCAGGGCGGCGGAGCGGAGCATGGGCGGGGTTTCGGAGGTGGTGGGGAAAGGAAAAGCGCGCAGCTTAGGACATTCCTCCGTCGGGCAACAATCCCCCAAACGGGGGTATAGGAGGTATGATGGACGATGTAGGATGGATGATTGGAAAACCGCTCAATCGTCCGACTTCCCGATCCGGCCGGGTTGCATAAGCCGCTCGCAAGGCGCGCGGGCATCTCTTCAAGCTGGGGCTTTTCCTCCGTGAATCTCTTTTCTTCCTCCAAACCCAAGGTGAAGTGCGGCGTGGCCGGCGTCGGGTCGCTCGGTCAGCATCACGCGCGCATCTACGCGGCGCTGCCGAACGTGGACTTCGTCGGCATCTTCGAGGCGAGCGACGAGCGGGCGAAGGAGATCTGCGCCCGCCACGGCTGCCGGCGCTTCGCCTCCGTCGAGGAGCTGGGCGAGGCCTGCGATGCGGTATCGGTCGTGGTGCCGACCGACCGCCACGCGGACGTGGCTCTTCCGCTGCTGGCGCGGAAGACCCATCTGCTGATCGAGAAACCCATCACCGCGACGCTGGAGGAAGCCGAGCGGGTGCTGGCCGCCGCACAGGCCGGCGGTTGCATCGTGCAGGTGGGGCATATCGAGCACTTCAACCCGGTGATGAGTTTCCTGGAGAAACACATCGACCGCCCCGGCTACCTCACGGCCGAGCGGCTCGCACCCTACACGCCGCGCGGCACCGAGGTGGGCGTGGTGCTCGACCTGATGATCCACGACATCGGCATCGTGCTCGCGCTGGTGAAGTCCCCCATCCGCAAGATCGACAGCGTGGGCATCAGCGTGCTCTCGAAGACCGAGGACATCGCCAACGCGCGCATCGAGTTCGAGAACGGTTGCGTGGCCAATCTCAGCGCCTCGCGAATGAGCCTGAAGAAAAACCGCGAGATCCGCATCTTCCAGGACAACGCCTACCTCTCGCTCGATTTCATGAACCAGAAGGGGCACTTGGTGAAAAAAAGCGACATCGTGGCCTACGGCCTGAAACTGAAGGTCGGCCTGGCCAAGGCGGGCGACGCGAGCTCGATCCCGGTGCAGGACATCCCGATCGAGAAGGACGAGCCGCTGAAGCTGGAACTCCAGCATTTCACCGAGAGCGTGGCGGAGCGGAAGCAGCCCAAGGTCGGCGCCACGCTGGCCAAGACCGCGCTGGAGGTGGCGATCCAGATCACGGAGCAGATCAAGGCGGCGAAGAAATGAGGACGAAGTTTTTAACCGCGAAGGGCGCGAAGCACGCGAAGAAGATGAAGACGAGGAGAGCGGGCCATGGCTGAGGCGCTGCCGGCCGCAGGTAGGGCGGGACCGCCGGGCCCGCCGTCGAAGGTTGACGGTGAACCATCGCAAACCCGGAACGGCGGGCCCAGCGATCCCGCCCTACCGGTGCGGAAAAAGCTGCCTCACGGTGTTCCCGAATGGGTGGAAGACGGAGCGGTTTATTTCATCACGATCGCCTGTGCCGTGCGTGGCGTGAACCAGCTATGCTCTCCCAGCGTGGCCGATAGGGTTTTTGAAGCGGTGCGTTTTCGCCAGGAGCGACTGCTTTGGCGGGTAAGCTTGCTGGTCCTCATGCCCGACCATCTGCATGCGTTGATTTCGTTTTCGCGGTCGGAACCCATGACGAAGACAGTCGCCGGTTTTAAGGAGATAAGCGCCAAGAAAACCGGCATACGCTGGCAGCGGGACTTTTTCGAACACCGGTTGAGATCGAACGAATCGTATGATGAAAAGGTGGCGTATATTCGCATGAATCCAGTGCGAAAGGGACTGGTCGCCCGGCCCGAGGACTGGCCTTTTGTCTGGCCCATCGCGGGTAGGGACGGACCGCCGGGCCGTCCGCGCAGCGTTTCGGCGGTCCCGGCGGTCCCGCCCTACCTATGAACACCACGCAGAACGGCGGGCCCAGCGGTCCCGCCCTACCTATGTTGGCGCCGCCCGCGGGCGGGCGGGTGGACCTGCTTGTCATCGCGGGCGAGCATTCGGGGGACGAGCATGCGGCGCGCATGGTCGCGGAACTGCTCGGGAAACGGCCCGGCCTCGCGGTCTGCGCCCTGGGCGGAAAACACCTCGCTGCCGCGGGCGCGCAGCTGCTGCACGACCTCACGGCCTCGTCGGTCGTGGGCCTCGTCGAGGTCCTGAAGAACTACTCGTTCTTCAAGGCCCTGTTCGACGAAACGCTGCGTTGGATCGCGGAGCACCGGCCACGCGCGGTCTGCTTCATCGACTATCCCGGTTTCAACCTGCGGCTGGCGGCGGCCCTCAACGAGCGCGGCCTCGCCGGGCGCGCGGGCGGGCCGGTGAAGCTGCTTTTCTACATCTCGCCGCAGATCTGGGCCTGGAAGGCCGGACGCCGTTTCAAGATGGCCCGGCATCTCGACGCGCTCGCGTGCATCTTTCCCTTCGAGGTCGGATGCTACGCGGACACGGAACTGCCGGTGGACTTCGTCGGGCATCCTTTTCTCGCGCCGGACTACCGTGCGCCGGTGCGTTACGATCCCGACGCGCCGGTGCTGCTCCTGCCGGGCAGTCGCAAGCAGGCAGTCGGACGCATCTGGCCGCTTTTGCGGGAAGGGCACGCGGCCTACGGAAAGCGCCCCGCGCGGGTGATTTATCCGAGCGCGGCAATCCGCGGCGTGATCGAGGCGGGCGGCGTGCCGCGTGGGGTGGAGCTTGTGGCCAACGAGGCGGAGGCGGTCGCGGCTTCCGCGGTGCTGACCTCGAGCGGCACGATGTCGTTGCACTGCGCGCTGGCGGGATTGCCGGGCGCGATCGCCTACCGGGCCAACCCGCTGACCTACCTGCTCGGACGGCTGCTGGTGAAGATCCCGTATCTCGGGATCAACAACCTGCTGCTGAAGGAGCCGATGTACCCCGAGTATTTGCAGGGCGCGGCCTCGCCGCAGGCCCTGGCGGCGGAGCTGCGGGACTGCCTGGAAAACCCGGCCCGGAGGACGAAGACGCTGGCGCAGACGGAGGCCCTGAAGGCGATCTTGCGCCAGCCGGCGGAAGGCACGGTGGCGGACTGGGTGCTGCGCCGCGGCGGGTTTTGAGTAAGAAGTCGAAAGTCTGGAGGTCGAAATTCGACTGGGACGGCGGGGCGGCGGACCGAGGCCCGCCGTCAAAAGCGGAGCCGAGGCTCCGCACTCCAAAAGCGCGAAGACGCGCAGGGCAAGGTGGGGTTCGGGGTAGGGACGGACCGCCGGGCCGTCCGTGACGTTTTCGGCGGGCCCAGCGGTCCCGCCCTACCTACAGTTTGGTCACCACCACCCGCAGGAAGGCGCGGGCGCCGGCGGGCGGGGCGAAGCGGGCGGTGTGGAGGGTGCCGTTGTTTTCGAGGGTCACGCTGGCTGCGCTCCAGGTGACGAGGTCGGTGCTCGCCTCGACCGTGTAGGTGACGTCGGTGCGCAGGGCCTGGAAAACCAGCGTCAGTTTCCCGTCCGCGTCCGAAAGCGTCGGCACGAGCGGCCAGCCGGGGGTGGCGCCGCCGGGTGCCGACGGGCCGCCGGCGGAGGCCTCGGGTTCGAGCGCGTAGCGGAGGAGGTTGGGCAGGCCTTCGCCCAGTGGGTCGGCCAGGGGACCCGAGACGGCTGGGTTGGCGAGATCCGCGGCGCTGAAACGGCTTTCCTGCCATTGGGCGAAGGTCGTGGCGGCGAGCACGGTCAGTTGCGCGGGCGAACTGGTGACGGAGCCCTCGGCGTTGGTGACCACCAGGGTGTATTGACCGGCCTGCGACGCCTGCACGCCGGTGAGGCTCAGGGTGGGGCTGGTCGCTCCCGGGATGTCCGTCGTGCCCATCGCGGACTGCCGGCGCCATTGGCAGGCGAGGGGTGGCGTGCCCTCGACCAGCACGGTGAAATGCACGTCCCGGCCGAGGTTCACGTAGGCGCTGAGCGGGCCGTCGAGGATGAGCGGGGCGCTGCCGGCGATGGCGACCGTGTGCAGCCAGCCGGCGGTGACGGCGAGCGCGCGGCCCTGCACGGTCGCCGGCACGGTGCTCTGGCCGGCGCTGTCGTCGCCCCAGGCGGCGAGAGTCCGGTTGTTTTTCAAGGCCACGGTGTGAAAGCGGCCGGCGGCCCCGGCGAGCATGTCGGAGAGGCCGGCGGGGACGGTCGCCTGGCCGTGGCTGTCGTCGCCCCAGGCGATGACGGTGCCGTCGGCCTTCACGGCGGCGCTGTGGGAGAACCCGGCGGCAATGGCGACGACTCCGGAAAGGCCGGCCGGCACGGCGCACTGGCCCTGGCTGTTGTCGCCCCAGGCGGCAACCGTGCCGTCGGCCTTGAGGGCGAGGGTGTGATACATGCCGGCGGCGAGGGCGGTGACGGTCGCGAGGCCGGGAGGCACGGAGGACTGGCCGAAACCGTTGTGTCCCCAGGCGACGACGGTGCCGTCGTTTTTCAGGGCCACGCTGTGGGCGCCGCCGGCGGCTATGGCCACGATGCCCGAAAGGCCGGCGGGCACGTTGGCCTGGCCCTCGGCGTTGTTGCCCCAGGCGAACACGATGCCGTCGTTCCTCAGCGCGAGGCTGTGGGCCTGGCCGGCGGCGATGGCGACGGAGCCGTTCAGGGTGGAGAAAGGCACCGCGGTTTGTCCGGAGCCGTTCCAACCCCAGGCGAGCAACTGGCCGCCGGCTTTCAACGCGAGGGTATGGCCCTGGCCGGCGGAGACCGCGACGACGCCGGAGTTGGCGGCGGTCGGCACGGTGGACTGGCCGAAGGTGTCGTCGCCCCAGGCCAGCACCCGTCCGGGCGGCGCGGCGGGAAGCACCGTGAGCACGGCGGGATCGCTTAGGGCCGTTCCGGCGCAGTTGCCGACCTCCACGGTGTAGTGGCCGGCGTCGGCGGCGGTGAGGCCGGACACGGTGAGGCTGGCGGTGGCGGCGCCGGAGATACGCGAGTCGTCGGTGAGGGCGACGCCGTCCTTGTACCACTGGCAGGCGGCGGGCGGACTGCCGGAGAGGGCGGCGGTAAAGATCGCGGCCTGGCCGGCGAGGCGGACCTGGCTGGCGGGCAGGGTCGCCACCGTGGGCTGAGCCGTGACCAGGGCGAGCGAGTGATAACCGCCGGCGGCAATGGCGAGCACGCAGCCTTGCGCGGCCGGGGGGATGGTGACCTCGCCTTCGGCGTTGCCGCCCCACGCTACGATCGTGCCGTCGTTTTTCAGGGCGAGGGCGTGCTCTCCGCCGGCCGAGATGGCCACGACGTCGCTGAGGCCCGGGGGAATGATCGTGATGAAGCTGAAACTATCGCCCCAGGCGACGACGGTGCCGTCGCTCTTGAGGGCGAGGGAGCAGAAGGTGGACGCGGAGATCGCCACCACGCCGGACAAGCCGGCGGGCACGTTGGTCTGGCCATCGGAATTGTCGCCCCAGGCGACGACGGTACCGTCGGCTTTCAGGGCGAGGCTGTGATGGTAGCCGGCGGCCACCGCGACGACGTCGCCGAGGCCGGAGGGCACGGCGGTTTCGCCGAAGAGATTATATCCCCAGGCGACGACGGTGCCGTCGCTTTTCACCGCGAGGGAGTGGTGATCGCCGGCGGCCATGCCGACGACGCCGGCGAGCACCTGGCCGCCGAGGGTAACGGGATCGGCGGTGGCGGCGCCCGGGGTGGGAGTGCCGGTCACCTGTCCTCCGGAATTGCAGCCCCAGGCGACGAGGGTGCCGTTGTTTCTGAGCGCGAGAATATGGCCGGCGTTCGAGCTGGAGGCGATGGCCGTGACGCCGCCGAGCCCGGAGGGCACGGTGATAAAGGAGGGATCGTTGTTGGCGCCCCAGGCGACGACGGTGCCGTTGTCCTTCAAGGCGACGGAGAAATGCGGCCCGGCGGCGATGGCGATCACCCCGTCCGAGACCGCGGCGGGATTCGTGGCCTGGCCGTAGTTTGGATGGCCGGAGGATCCCGGCCCACCCGCGCCCCAGGAGACGACCCGGCCGGGCCCGGCGGCGCCGAGGAGCAAGGGCAGGAGAAACGCGAGACCGGCGAGCAGGAGGCGCAGGATGGAGCGGGACATAGACGAACGGGGGCCGGGGTTGGAACGGGAGCGCAGCGGATTCCGAGCCATTCTCCAAAAAGAAAGCGGAGGATAAACCGAGAAGTTCGCGAAGCGGCGCGAAGGGGTGTAACAGAAAGTGACGTCAACGGGATCACCGGCATTGGGTATTGGGCGACGAGCCGAGGCTCGTCGTCGAAAGCGGCGTGCCGCCGCACTCCAAAACACAGGCGTGCAGTAGCCCTGATGGATCGACTTCGCGTTCCTTCGCGAACTTCGCGGTTTAAGCTCCACCGCCGTGGCGGGCGAGGATCTGCTGCCAGAGCGCATCGGCCTTTTCGGCGATGAGCGCGCGGGCGCGGGCGACTTCGGCCTCGCGGGCCGCGAGGTTTCGCGCGGCGATTTTGGCCAGGTCGTCGAGATTGTAGAGGTAGACGTTGTCGAGGTCGGCGACGGCGGGCTCGATGTCGCGCGGGAGAGCGAGATCGAGGAAGAGGAGCGGCCGGGCACGACGCCGGCCGCGGGCGGCGTCGACGTCCGCGGCGCGCACGACGGCATCGGGCGCGGCGGTGGAGCCGACCACGATGTCGTAGTCGGCGAGGTGATGGGCGAAGTGCTCGAAAGGCAGCGCCGTGGCGTCGAGCGCCTGGGCGAGGGCCAGGGCGCGCTCGGGCGTGCGGTTGGCGACGGTGAGGGCGGGCGCGCCGCGGGACTGGAAGGCCTTGGCGGTTTTCTCGCCGATGTCGCCGGCGCCGAGAAGGAGCACGCGGGTGGCGGCGAGATCGCCGAAAATGGTCAGGGCGAGCTCGACCGCCACGTTGGCGACGCTGACCTGGCCCTCGTTCAGGGCGGTGTGGGTGCGAACGTGTTTGGCGGCCTGGAAGGCTTTTTGGAAAATGCGGTTGAGCACCGGGCCGGCGCGTCCGGTCGCCTGGGCCGCGGCGTAGGCGTCCTTCACCTGGCCGAAGATTTCGTTTTCGCCCAGGAGCTGGGATTCGAGGCCGGCGGCGACGGCGATGAGATGGCGGATGGCGGCCGGGCCCGTATCGTGCGCGCGGACGGCGGCGAAGTCGGCGGCCCCAAGGCCGGTCACGGCGCAGAAAGCGGCTTCCAGGGCGGCGAGATCGGCGGGGCTGGCGGCGACGCCGTAGAACTCGACGCGGTTGCAGGTGTTGAGCAGGGCGAGTTCGGGCAAACCGGCGGAGGCGAGGCGGGCATCGAGCTCGGCGGCCCGCGCGGGCGGGAGCGCGAGTTTTTCCCGGAGGGCCAGCGGCGCGGTGTGGTGGCTGGTTCCGAGATGGAAAAAGAGCGGGCCGGGCGCGCTCATCGCGGCGAACCCTCCTGCGGGGCCGGAGCGGCGGCGGGGCCGTGGCGGCTGGAATCGACCGGGGCGATGGAGAGCAGGGCGGCGAGGAAAAGGAGGGCGCAGGAAAGGGCCTGGCGGCGGCCGACGAGGCGTTCGCGCAGGCGGAGGGCGAGCGCGAGGGCATAGGCGAGGAAGACGCCTACGGTGGCGAAAAGCTTGGCGAGGTTGACCGAGTCGGGCGCGCGCAGCCACCAGACGGAGCCGACCGCGAGCGAGGCCGCGAGGAGGACGACGCCGGCCGCGAGCAGGCGGAGGCCGATGTGATCGAGGTCGCGGATGGAGGGAAGCAGGGCGTAGGCGCCGCCGACGTGTTTGGTCTTCAGGCCGTGGTGGCGGAAGAGATACATGATCGAGACGAGGGCGAGCAGGCCGAAAACACCGTAGCTGAAGAGGGCGAGGGCGGCGTGAAACTCGATCCAGGCGTTGCCGCCGAAGAGGTGGGTGCGCAAGGCGGCGTCCCAGGAGGGAACGAGCAGCGCGGCGAGGCTGAGGCCGGCGGAAAGGACGGCGGTACCGTAGCCAAGCAGGCTGAGGCGGAAGGTCGGCCCGATGGCGAGGTAGAGGGTGGCGGCGGACCAGGCGGTAAACTGGAGGAGCTCGAAGGTGTTGCCGAGCGGGCAGCCCTGGACGGCGAGGCCGCGCAGGTAGAGGCCGAAGGTCTGGAATGCGTAGCCGCCGGCGAGGATGAGATACATGGCCGCGCGCGAGTGTTTGCGTTCGCGGATGAGCGAGAGCGTGCCCAGTGCGGCCCCTGCGAGATAGCAGGCGGCGGCGAACCAGAGCCAGGTGCGGTCGGTGAGCGGCGGCATGTCGGATCGGAATTGCCCACGAAACACGGGAAACGGCCTGAAAGGAAGCCGGAGAATGGCGAAAACCGAGGTGCTGGCGCAAACGGACGGCGACGGCAGGAACGGACGCGGAGGACGGGGAACGCGTTGAGCCGGCCTTGCAGCTCCTCAAGCCAGGGGGCCGGAGGCAGAGCGCTCCGCCTTACGGGCCACCCAGAAACGACATTCGTCGGAGAATGCGACAACCGCGTCGGACTCCCGGGCCAGTTCGCGGCGGAGCTGGTCCTCGACGTGGCTCCAGCCGGTGGCGGCGAGATCGGCGAGGATCTCGGCCCGGTCGGGCAGGTGCATGAAGGTGTCCCCGCAATCGTCGGAGAAGCGGCGGTCGCCGTACTCGCGAAGGCGGGGGTCCTGGTTCCCTTCGGCCCAGAGGCGGGCTTCGAGCCGCCAACTGGCGCGCTCGGCGGGGGAGTGGTTGCGGTCGTGGGTGGTGAAGAGCAGGGGGGCGCCGGGCCGGCAGACGGCGGCGAGCTGGCGCAGGGCGCGGCGGCGGTTGCGGCGCAGGGGGATCTGCATGAGACCGTTGAAGAGGAAAAGGCAGCCGGCGAAAGCGGGCGGAGGGGCGAAGGCGGGATGGGTCGTGAGCCGGGTGGCGTCGGCGTGGTGGATCGCGATGGGGGCGCGGCGTTCCTCGGCGAGGGCGACGGCCTGGTCGACGAGTTCCCGAGCGAAATCGAAGGCGGTGAGGTTCCGGTAGCCGAGGGCGTGGAGGGCGACGCAGACGCGGCCGGCGCCGCAGCCGGCTTCGAGAAGAGAGGCATCGAGGTCGGTGAAGTGCCGCCCGATCATGATGCGTTCGCTGGCCCAGAGGCCGAGCTCGTGGGCGGCGCGGGCATAGTGCACGACGGCGCGCGGATCGTTGAAATCGCGGCGGACTTGCGCGGCGGTGACGGGACGAAGGGCGGGGGCGGATTTTTTCAACGCGAGGGAGCCGGAGCCTTGGCCCGGGCCGGGGGCCGGGCAAGAGCGGGGTTGCCTCGGTCGGCGGGGCATAGCGAGGCTGGAGGCACGCATGAGCTTCAAATTCGATTGGAACCGTCTGCTGTCCGCGGAGCGGCCGGCGGGCAATGGCGCGCCGGCACCGGCGGGGACCGGCGCGGGCCGGCCGCGCGAAGAACGCAATCCCTTCGAGCAGGACCATGACCGGGTGATTTTTTCCGCTCCTTTCCGGCGGCTGGCGGGAAAGACGCAGGTGCATCCCTTCGCCCAACTGGACCATGTGCACAACCGGCTGACGCATACGCTGGAGGTGGCGAGCGTGGGGCGTTCGCTGGCGGAGGAGGCCGCGAAGGTGATCGCGGCGCGAGGGGGGATGCCGGAGGGAAAGAGCGGCGTGGACCTGGGTTTCATCCTGCAGGCGGCTTGCCTGGCCCATGATCTGGGCAACCCCCCTTTCGGGCACGCCGGCGAGTATGCGATCCGCGCCTGGTCGGAGGAAAACCTTGGCGAGGTCTTCGGCCACCGCTGCTCGGCGCCCGAGCTGGCGCCCACCCTCAACGACTGGCGCTGGTTCGAGGGCAACGCGCAGAGCTTCCGGCTTGTGTCGCGTGGCGACCGCCGCGAACGCGACTACTTCCGTTTCACCTACGCCTCGTTGGGCACGATGATCAAGTATCCCTGGACGGCTGACGACCCGCGCACGGCGGAAAAGCGCAAACACAACGTCTTCTCCTCCGAGCGCGCCGTGTTCCTCGACATGGCGGAGGCGCTGGGGCTGCGGGGCGCCGACGGGACGGTGGCGAGGCATCCGCTTTCGTTTCTCTCCGAGGCGGCGGACGACATCTGCTACCGGATCTCGGACTTCGAGGACGCGGCGGAGATGGGCATCCTGCGCGAGGCGGAGGTGCGGGCGATCTTTGCGCAGATCGCGGGCGACGACACCGGGGGGGCCCTTTCCGCCCTGCGCGCAAAGGTGGTGGGACGCTTGATCCGGGCGGCCACCGAGGTGTTCGCCGACGACTACGACGCGATCATGTGCGGGGAGCGGGAGGACGACTTGAAGAGCTCGTTTCCGCCCGCGATCCGCGAAGCGATGAAGACGATCAAGGAAGCCTACGAGACCATCTTCGGAGACCGCCGGAAGGTGGCCGTCGAACTCGGGGCGCATAGCCTGCTGGGACGGATTTTGAGCGGCTACGCCCCGGCGGTGCGCGAATTGACGAAAGAGGACGGTGGCTATGGGAGACTAAGTTTCCTTCACCGGCGCTACCTGGAACTGGCCTGGAGCCGCGAGTTCATCGTCGCCAACGAGAAACGGGGGGCGGCCTGGTGGCTGGGGCGGACGATGGACCACGTTTCCGGCATGACCGACGCCCACGCGACACAGGTGGCGCGGGAGCTGGCGGGCGGGTGAGGGTGGCGGGCGGCGCGGCGCTATTTTTTTCGCCAGGCGGCGAGGAACATGCCGTTGGCGTCGAGTTCCTGGGGCCAGAGAAAAAGCGACGAGTTCGGCAGGCCCAGTGAAGAGAAGGGCAGCGGTTCCAACTCGGGGTGGGCGGCGCCGAAGGCGCGGACGATGTAGGTCGTTTCCTGGCGGGTGAGGGTGCAGACGGCGTAGATGAGGCGGCCGCCGGGCTTGAGCGCCTTGTGGGTGTTCTCGAGGAGCTGGAGCTGGATTTCGGCGAGTTCCTTCACGTCGTTTTCCGAGGTGGTCCAGCGCGCGTGGGGGTTGCGCTGCCAGGTGCCGAGGCCGGAACAGGGGGCGTCCACCAGGATGCCGTCGAACTTGGTCTTGGTCGGGAGGAAGGGGCCACCGTTCCAGGTGACGGCGCGGTAGTTGAAGGCCTGGGCGCGACCGGCGCGTTTGCGCAGGGTGGCGAGGCGGCCGGTGTGGCGGTCGGTGGCCCAGATGAGGCCCTTGTTCTCCATCAAGTCGGAGAGGTGGAGCGTTTTGCCGCCCTCGCCGCAGCAGGCATCCCACCAGGTTTCGGTCGGGAGCGGAGCGCAGGCGTGGCCGACGACCTGGGAGGCGAGATCCTGGATCTCGAAAAGACCCTTTTTGAACTCGTCGGTCCGGAAAAGGTCGTCGGGGCCGATGTAGCGAAGCGACGTTGGAGCGATTTCGAATTTGAAGCTGGAAATTTCAGTTTGCGGCGGGGCGACGTGGCGGAGTGCACGGGTGAGGGAAACCGCGAACTCGCGCTGCGGGCGGATCCAGAGCGAGGGCGGCCGCTGGAGCTGGCGGAGGTAGGCGAGACGGGCCTCGGGGCTGGGGAAATCGAGTGCGGCCAGGGCCCAGGCGGGGAGGGCGCGGGCGGCGAGGGCCTCGGGTTTGGTCGCCGCGGGGTCGGCGTCGAAGCGCTTTTGCAGATCGAGGGCGGCGAGCACGCGCTGGGGCAGGGCACGGGTGGAGTCGAGCCACTCCAGCCAGCGGTAGTAGGCGAACACGGCGCCGGTGAGCGCGCGTTTTTCCACCGGGTTGAGTTCGCGATCGGCCCCGATCTCGCGGCGGAGAACGAAGTCGGCCGGGACTTCGGGCGAGACCTGGGAAACGATATGTGCGGCGCGCTGGGCGAGGGCAGTGGACATGAGCAAAACGTGAAACGGTTTCGCAAAAAAGCGGGCGGCTCTAGCCGAAAGATGCGGGGTTGGCGGCGCCCGATGCGCCCGGCGCACCGTCAGGGAGCCGGAGGGGCGAGGTTTTCGGCGAGGAAGTTCTCGAGGGTCCGATAAAACGCCAGCCGGTCTTTCGCGGCGTAGAAACCGTGGCCGGCGAGCGAGCGGTAGAAGGTCTGATGGGGGAGCTCGCGGCGTTTGAGCTCCTTGGCAAGAAGGCGGGACTGTTTCACCGAGGCGATGGAGTCCTCCTTACCGTGGGCGATGAGCATGGGCACGCGGAGACGGTCGAGATGGGCGAGAGGCGAAATGGCGTCGTAAGCCTCCTGGTTCTTGCGCGGATCTCCCAATCGCCCGAGGAGCACCGGGTACTCGCCGGGACGAGAGCGGGCGGTGTTGCGTTTGGACTTCACGTGTTCGGCCCAGTCGAAAACGCCGCAGACGCTCACGGCGCACCGATAGAGCGTAGGTTCCTCTACCGGGCAGGCGAGCGCGAGGTAGCCGCCGAAACTGGAGCCCATGACCGCGACGCGCGCCGGGTCGAACAGGCCGCTTTTCAACGCGGCGCGGGTGGCGTCGATGACGTCGTCGCGCATGGCGCCGAAGGCGGCCTCGTAGTCGCCGGAACCCTCGGGCCAGAGGTAGCCGGCGGAGCCGCGGTAGTTGGGCTGGAGCACGGCGTAGCCGAGACTGGCGAGGAACTGGGCCTCGGCGTCGAAAACCCAGGCGTCGCGGGCCGCGGGTCCGCCGTGGGGAAGGACGATCAGGGGGACGGGATTCCGCTTGGAGACGCCGGCGGGCAGCGTGACGTAGCCCTCGAGCGGCAGGCCGTCGCGGGCGGTGAAGGCGATGGCGGTGACGCGAGCGAGCGGCTTGCCGTTCAGGGCCGGCATGGTTTCGCCGATGCGCTTGAGGGTGCGTTCCCGCGCGTCGTAGACGTGGAACACGCCAGGCTGGCGGACACCGGCGGAACGCACCAGGAAGCAGTTCTCGGCCTCATCCCAGTCCACGATGAGATGATCCTCCTCGTGCGGCAGGGCGGCGTCCACGGCAGCCTGGATGCCGGCAAATTTTTCGGAGAACCAGCGAACCTGCGAACGCTGGCTTTGGTAGCGGGCGCCGATGAGTTCGCGGGTGAGCCGGGAGAAAAGGAGCGTGGCCTCCCTCAGATCGTAGCGCGGCTCCTCGAGCACCGGCGGTTCCAGCAGCCCGGTCGCGAGGCCCATGCGGCGGAGCTGCGATCCGCGTTCGGGATCGCGGGTGACGATCCATACGTGGTCGCCGTCCGGATCGCGGGCGAGCGGACGGGTTTTGCCGAACAGGATGGGCGGATTATTCCAGGTTGCGGCGTCGTGGTCCCAGTAGAGCCAGCCGGGCGTGCCGTCGCGCACGACGAAGGCAAAGGCGAGCTCGTCGTCGAGGTCGGCGTCGAAGCCGATGACCGTGCCTTCCGGAAGCGGCAGCGTGCGGACGACGGACCGGGAAAAATCGGAGGAGGTCGAGGAAAGCCGGATGGCGTTGTCGGATCCTTCGACCGAACGATTGGCGTCGATCTCGAGCAGCGGGCCCGGTTGGCCGCGGTTCTCGGCGGAGTGGCGCACCCAGATGATGGCGCGGCCTGGACGGGCGACAGGCTGGCCGATCAGTTCGAGCGCGTCGAACAGACGGATGGGAATGTGGCGGGAAAGCCGGTCGGCGGGAACGGCATAAAGCCCCTGGCTGTAAAGGCGGTTCTGGGAAACGTTGAACAGGAGGCGGTCGTTGCCGTGCCAGTAGACGCGGTAGATATCGAGCGCGTCTGAGCCCTCCAGGGCGGTGACCTGGGCGGTGGCGAGATCGAGCAGGATGAGGCCGCTGGCGTCCCCCTTCCAGGTAGCGGTGCCGGCGAGGCGGGTGCCGTCGGGAGACAGCGTCGCCTGGGTGAGGAGCTCGGGGCCGAAGAAGTCCTCCAGAGTCGGGGTCGGGACGGTTTCGTCAGCAAGGCAGCGGGAGAGAAACACAGCCAGAACGAGGCCGGCGAACGAGGCGAGGCGCGGGAACATGAAGGAGAAGCGGAAGGAAAAACCAGGGTTGCCGTGGAAGCAGGCTCAACCGCGCTTCGGGCCCCATTTGCGGTCGTTTTTGAGCTCGAGGCGGCGGGTTTCCACCTGGATGCCGGCGACGGCGGGGTGCTGGCGAAGGGCCTTGTAGGCGTCGGGATTGAAGCGGAAACCCAAGGCGGAGCTGGCCTCGCTCAGGGCGGTGACGCGGTTCTCGAAGACGAAGCCGAGATCGATGCGGATATCGCCGTTGTACTTGTCGAGGGTGGTGCGGAGCTGGCGGAGGAACTCGGGGGTCTTCGGATGCTCGGGATGGAGCAGCCAGCCGAGACGCTTGATGTTGGCGCCGGTGTAGGACAGAAGCGGATACGCCTCCTTTACGTTGATGCGCGGACCCTCCTGCCCGACGATGATGGTGCCGAGGACGCAGATGAGAGTGTTTTCCGCGAGCACGTGGCCGTGGGCGGCGAAGGCGTCGGCGAACATGTTGAGGCCGATGGTCGCGCCGCGGGTTTGGAGGCTGAAGGCCATCCAGGGACGGTTGTCCTTTTTGGCGAGTTTCTTCTGGAGGCCGCCGGCGATGCCGCAGAGGCGGAACTCGGTGCGGTCGTCCTGCTCGAGGAGTTCGCCGACCGGATAGGTGTCGAGCGCCTCGACGAGGCCGGCGTAGGCATCGAGCGGATGGCCCGAGACGTAGAAGCCGAGCAGTTCCTTCTCGAATTGGAGAAGAGTCGAGGCGTTGAAGGCGAGGGTGGTCGTGGGGCCCTTGTTTTTGGCCGTGGCGGCCGGCGCGGCGACGGCGGCCGCCGGGGCGGCGGGCGCGGCGAACATGTCGTCGAAGCCGCCCGCGGCGGGCCCGGCGGGTGCCGGTTTCGCCGGACCGGCGCCGTTGCGGGCAGGAGCGGCGGGTTGGAGGGGCGCGGCGATGGGCGCGGCCGGGCGACGGTGGCGGAGGGCGTCGTCGAGCTCGCGACGGAGTTTGTCGAGCGGCGGAGGCGGCTGCGGCGCGTCGAGCTCGACGCCGAAATCGAAGGCCATGGTCTCGACCTTGGGGGCGGGGTCGACAGGCTTGGCCGGGCCGTCGTTTTTGCGGAGCGCGGGGTATTTGCGGACGAGCTCGGAGAGCGCCTCGAGGTGGGCGTCGATCGAGTGGTAGAGCTCCTCGCGGTCGGCACCGGAAAAGTCGAAGGCGCCGGTGGCGACCAGACACTCGAGGACACGCTTGTTCAGCGCGCGGCTGTCGACACGCAGGAGAAAGTCGCGGAAGTCCTTGAATGGACCGTTGGCGTCGCGCTCGGCGATGATCTTCTGCCCGGCCTGCTCGCCGACGCCCTTGATACCGGCGAGTCCGAAGCGGATGACGCCGGCGTCGCTGGGCGACGCTGGAATGACCAATGACGAATGACGAATGTCGAATGAGTCGGAGACCGAGCCCGGGCTGGACGTTCCCGGGGTAGCCGTAGCGGATGTCTGCCCATTGGTAATTGGGCATTGGTCATTCGTCATTCCGCCACCAGTGGCGGCGGTCATTCCGTGCTGGGGCTGCTTCGGGAACACCGGCGTGAAAGCCTCGCGAGATTCATTCACGTCCGGCCCCAACACGGTGATCCCCATGGCCTCGGATTCGGCGATGAAGTGGGAGACCTTTTCCGCGTTGCCGAGCTCGGCGGTGAGCACGGCGGCCATGAACTGCACCGGGTAGTTGGCCTTCAGATACGCAGTGTGGTAGGCGACGACGGCGTAGGCGGCGGAGTGCGATTTGTTGAAGCCGTACTGGGCGAACTTGTTGAGGAGATCGAAGATCTCGTTCGACTGCTTTTCGGGGATGTTGTGGAGCTTCTTCGCGCCCTCGACGAACTTGACGCGCTCCTTGGCCATCGCGTCGGCGTCCTTCTTGCCCATGGCGCGGCGTAGCATGTCGGCGCCGCCGAGGGTGTAGCCGCCGATGACCTTGGCACACTCCATCACCTGTTCCTGGTAGACGATGATGCCGTAGGTTTCCTTGAGCACGGGCTCGAGGAGCGGGTGGGGGTAGACGACGTCCGCGGGATTCTTTTTGCCGCGGGCGTAGTCGGGGATGAAGGCCATGGGGCCCGGGCGGTAGAGGGCGGAGATGGCGTTGATGTCGTCGATGTTGGAAATGCCGACCTGGCGGGCGGCGCCCTGCATGCCGCCGGACTCGAGCTGGAACACGCCGACGGTTTTGCCGGCGTTGAGGAGTTCGTAGGTCTTGGAATCGTCGAGGTCGCGCGAATCGAGCTCGAAGTCCGGCCTGGCGGTGCGGCGGACGTTGTCGACGGCGTCGGAGATGACCGTGAGGGTCTTGAGGCCGAGGAAGTCCATTTTGAGCAGGCCGAGCTTGCCGACGGCGCCCATGTCGAACTGCACGGTGACGTCGCCTTCCTGCGAGGTAAGGGGAACGAAGTCGTCGAGCGGCTGGTCGGTGATGATGATGCCGGCGGCGTGTTTGCCGGTGTTGCGCACCATGCCCTCGAGGACGAGTCCCTGGTCGATGATTTTTTTGGCGACGGGGTTGCGGTCGTATTCGGATTTCAACTCCGCGGATTTGGCGAGGGAGTCGGCGAGCGAGATATTGAGCTCATCGGGGATCATCTTGGCGAGGCGGTCGGCCTCGGCGAAGGGCAGGTCGTGCACTCGGGAGACGTCGCGGACGACCATCTTGGCGCCGAGGGTGCCGTAGGTGATGATGTTGGCGACGCAGTCGCGGCCGTATTTGTCGCGCACGTAGTCGATGACCTCGCCGCGGCGGCGCATGCAGAAGTCGATGTCGAAGTCGGGCGGCGAGACGCGCTCGGGGTTGAGGAAGCGCTCGAAGAGGAGACCGAAGCGGATCGGGTCGATGTCGGTGATGCCGAGGAGGAAGGCCACGAGGCAGCCGGCGCCGGAACCGCGGCCGGGGCCGACGGGGATGCCGTGTTCGCGGGCCCAGTTGATGAAATCCCAGACGACGAGGAAGTAGTCGTCGAAGCCGGTGACGTGGATGATCGACAGCTCGTAACCGGTGCGCAGGACGAGCAGCTCCTCGGGCGCGAGGCCGTTGTAATCGGGCGGGGCGGGCTTTTGGCCGGGAACGAGGTTCTGGAGCCGGGCCAGGCGCTCGGCGACGATCGGACGGGCTGCGACGTCGTGGTACTCGTGGCCGTAGCGTTGTTTCAGGCCCTTTACGCAGAGATCGAGCAGGTAGGAGTGCGCGGCGATGCGGTGTTCGGGGCTGCGGGCCTTGATCTCGGGCGGGAGGGGGTAGCGCGGGTAGCGTTCGGAGCCCTTGGGGAAGGGAATTTTCACCTCGCACATCTCGGCGACGAGACGGGTGTTGGTGAGCGATTCGGGAATATCCCCGAAGAGCTTCAGCATCTCGTCGGCGGACTTCAGGTAAAAGGAGGACGAGTCGAACTTCATGCGGTTCGTCTCGGCGACCTTGGCGCCGGTCTGGATGCAGAGGAGCGTATCGTGCGAGGAAGCGTCGGTCTCCTTGACGTAGTGAACGTCGTTCGAGCAGATCGTCTTCAACTGATACTTTTCGGCGAGGCGGAGGAGGCCGGGGACGATCTGGCGTTGTTCGGGGATGCCGTGGTCCTGGAGCTCCACGAAGTAGTTTTCGCGACCGAAGATTTCGACGTAGCGGGCGCAGGCGGCATCGGCCTCGTCCTCGCGGCCGCGCATGAGATGTTGGCAGACCTCGGAGGCGAGACAGCCGGTGAAACCGATCAAACCCTTGGCGTATTTGGCGAGGGTGGGGAGGTCGGTGCGGGGTTTGTAATAGAAGCCCTGCAGATGGGAGTCGGAGACCAGCTTGAGAAGGTTTTGGTAGCCTTCGAGGTTCTTCGCCAGGACGCCGAGGTGGAAGTAGCTTTTGCCATCTTCGGATTTGCCGGCTTTTTCGAGACGTGAGCCGGGAGCGACATAGAGTTCGCAGCCGACGATCGGCTTGAGGTTACTGGCCTTTGCGGCGTTGAAGAACTCAATGGCACCAAACATGTTGCCATGGTCGGTGAGCGCGACGGCGGGCTGGCCGAGCTCGACGGTGCGCTTCATGAGGCGGTCGATTTTGCAGGCGCCGTCGAGGAGGCTGTAGTCGGTATGGACGTGGAGGTGGACGAAATCGGAGGCGGCGATCGACACGGTCCGGTCAAAGCAAGGGCCCGGGTCGGTGCTCGCAAGAGCGGACATGGAAACGGGGTAAAAATGCCGTTGACGGAGGCGGGCGCGGCCGGTTGCTTCTCCACTTTTCCCACCTCCCAACCGTCTCTTTCATCATGTCCATCGAGATCAAAATCCGCAAAAACGAGCCCGTTGACCGCGCCCTGCGCCGCCTGAAGAAGAAGCTCGAGCGCGAGGATACCATCAAGACCGTGCGCGCCAAGCGCTACTACGAGAAGCCCTGCGAGCGCCGTCGCCGCAAGGAGAAGGTTCAGGCCTTCACCCAGATGCTGCGCCGCCGTTACGCCGAATAAGGCCCGACTTCGGACGAACCGAAGCCCTTTTCGATTTGAAAACCGCGCCGGCGAAACTTCGTCGGCGCGGTTTTTTATTTTGCGGGTTGCGGACGCGTTGAGGTCCGTTTGCGTTGCCCGCCTTTCCCCAGAATCTTTGAGCGTCGCTTGAAACCAACTCTCGCCCTTTCCACCAGTTGGAACTCCTTCCGCCATCACGATGGCTATGCCATGTTGCGCGAAATCGCCGACCTGGGGTTCAGCCATGCGGAGCTGAGCCATGGCATACGCATCGTTTTGGTGCCGGGCATCCTTCGGGCGGTGGAGGAAGGGCTGGTCAAGATCAGCTCGACACATAACTTTTGTCCCTTGCCGACCGGCATCACGCAGGCGGCGCCGAATCTTTTCGAACCGTCGGAAAGCGAGCATCGCGAGCACGAACAATGGCTGCGGCACACCAAGCGCTCGCTGGACTTTGCCGCCCAGGTGAAGGCGAAGGTCTGCGTGCTGCACCTGGGCAGCGTGAAATTCTGGATGTTTCCGCCTTCGCGAAAGCTGAAGGCCTACCTGCGCGACCACAACGATGCGGGGACCGCGGGGGACGTGAAATACCGGCAGCTTTTGCGCAAGGCCTGCGAGAAGCTGCGCCTGAAAATGGTTCCGGCCTGGAAACAGACCCTGGCCAGTCTCGGCGAGATCAATGCCTACGCCGCCGAACGCGGGGTCCGGCTGGGTTGCGAAAACCGCGAGAAGTTCGAGGAATTGCCGCTCGACGACGATTTCCCGGCCCTGTTCGAGGCCTTGGGCGAAAGCAGCGTCTGTGGATATTGGCACGATAGCGGCCATGCCGACATCAAAGCCGGCATGGGTCTCCTCAATCACCATGACCACCTGGCCGCCAATGCGTCGCGGCTTCTCGGCTTCCACCTTCACGACGTGAATTCCAAGGGCAAAGACCACCAGGGAATCGGCGTCGGGCACATCGATTTCGACATGGTCAGCTCCTTCTGGCGTCCGGAGCATTTGCTCACCTTGGAACTGAGCCCGCGCGTGACGGTGGAGGAAGTCGTGGAGTCGAAACGCCGGGTCGATGCCTTGATCGCGAAGCGTTTCGGTTGAGCAGGCCCCGGGGCAGGGGGGGATGCTTGCACCGGCAGCCACTCACACCCTCGGTTTCTCGATGACGTAAAAAAAGCGGCCACTCCGAAGAGTGGCCGCTTTTTTTATGACGAAAGCGCGGTTCGCGAGAAAGCCGGCTCAGACATCGGGCTTGGTCTTGCGGAGACCGGTGATGCGGTCGCCATCTTTCCACTGGCCGCGTTTCTTGAGGGTCGCGACGCGCTCGAAGCGCTTGAGGACGTTGCGTTTGATCACGATGCCCTTGGCACCTTGGAGACTGGAATGTTGAGACATGGCGGAAGTGGTTGGGAGGTTGGGAAACGGGTTAAAAGTTGACTGAGCTACGGGGCGCCCGGGCCCATGACAAGTATTTTTCGCCCACGTGTGCGGCTTCGATCACGATCCACTGCGGAGTTTCATAAGGATGGACCGAATGGATGTAGGCGGAGAGGGCCGCGGCCTGCTCTTTCAAGAGCTTGAAGGTGATGCGCCATTCTTCCGCCGCGCTCTTCCGCCCCTGCCAGACGTAGTGGGAGTGGATCGGACCCTCCACTTGGGCGCAGACGGCAAGATTTTGTTCGATGCAGGCGGACGCCAGATGATCTGCATCCAGGCGGGTGGCGACGGTGGTCGTGGCGATGAGCATGAGCGGGGCGGTGGAGATGGGGAGGGAGCGGGCGAGGCGCGAGCGGGAAAATGGCCCTTGACCGGGCTGGCCGCGGGTTTTGTTCTCGACGGTTTCCCACTCTCCCCGCCGATCACCGAAAGACCATGCGCGACGAATATCTCAAGGAAGCCAAAACCGTCATCAAGGACCCGAACGTACTCATCAACGTGGTGTCCCGCCGCGTGAAGCAGCTCAAGCGCGGCAGCCGCCCGCTGGTTGAGTCGCTGGAAAAACTTTCCCCCGAGGACGTCGCCTTGCGCGAGATCATCGAGGGCAAGATCACCTTCGAGCTGGCCTGACCGCCGCGGCCGCCGGCCGGCCCCCGCTTTTTTGCGCCGTCACCTGCTTGCGGGTGGCGGCGTTTGTTTTCCCCTTTAAACCCGAGTCACCGCCATGTCCGCCAAAGCCAAAAAGGACGCCAAGCGCTACACCGAGATCCGCAATGCCAAGGCGCTGCGCGATTACACCGTGGAGGAGCGCTTCGAGGCGGGCATCAAGCTGCAGGGCACGGAGGTGAAGGCGATCCGCTCCGGCCGGGCGCAGATCAACGATGCCTTCGGCCGTTTCGAGAAGGGCGACCTCTGGCTGATGAACGCGCACATCGACGAGTATGCGTTCGGCAATTCCAACAACCACCCCACCCGCCGCACGCGAAAGCTGCTTCTCCACAAGCACGAGCTGCGCAAGATCGCCCAGGCGCTGCAGATCGGCGGCTATGCGATGGTGCCGCTCCGCATGTATTTCAAGGAGGCATTGGTGAAGGTCGAGGTGGCGCTTTGCACCGGCAAGAAGACCCACGACAAGCGCGACGACCTGAAAAAACGCGCTATGACGATGGAGATGAAGCAGGCGCTCAAGCAGGCCAACCAGCGCCGCTGAGGGCGCGGAGCGGAACCGGGCTCGACGCAGGCGTGGAATATCGCGACGACTTTTGGACAAAATGAGCAACGGCCCCTCTCCGCAACAAGTCACCGTCCGCGTGCCTGGCAGCACCTCCAATTGCGGGGCCGGCTTCGATTCCCTGGGGCTGGCGCTTTCGATTTACAACCGGGTCACCCTGCGCCGCGCGGTGCCGGCGGAGGTCCCGGGTGCCGGCTGGGCGCCGCGGCCCGAGCGCGAAAGCGACGGGCGCGCGCAGGCGATGGTTGCGGAGGCGGCGGCGGCCTTCGGCGCGCTGGCGCGGGTGGCCGGCTTCGGGTTTTCCTACCGAATCGACGGCGAGGTGCCCCCGGCGCGCGGGCTTGGCTCCTCCATCACCGTGATCGGCGGCGTGCTCGCGGGGTTGAACGTGCTTTGCGGCGCGCCGCTCGGCCGCGAACAGTTGGTGGCGATCGCCACCCACCTCGAGGGCCACCCGGACAACGCTGCCGCCGGCCTGCTGGGCGGCTTCTGCGTGGCGCGCTGCGACCCGGTGAAGAACGACTACCTCGGAACGATCCGTATCACGCTTCCGAATACGCTCCGTTTCGTCGTGACCTCGCCCTCGGTGGAGCTGCTCACCAAGGAGTCGCGCGGGGTCCTGCCGGCTCAACTGCCCTATTTCGACGCGGTGAGGAGCATCAACAGCGCGGCCTACCTCGTCGCGGCCTTCGCCACGGGGGATTTCGGGCGGCTGCGGCACGCGGTGTCGGACTTCATGCACGAGCCCTACCGGCTGCCGAAGATCCGCGGCGGCCGGGAAGCGATCGCGGCGGGCGTGGCGGCGGGCGCCCACGCCGGCTGGCTGAGCGGCAGCGGTTCCAGCGTGCTCTGCGTGGCCGAGGCCGGAGTCGCGGGGAAGGTGGGCGCGGCGATGGTCGCGGCTTTCGCGGCGGTTGGCGTGCCGAGCGAGGCCCGCGATCTCGCCGCGGACAACGTGGGCTACGTGGTCGAGGCGTAAGACCTTGACCACGGATCACACGGATTGGCACGGATAAAGGCACCGCAGGCGGAGCCTTGTTTCCATCCGTGTTGATCCGTGAAATCCGTGGTTAAATAAGTTTGGGTAACCATGCTTCATGTTGTCCTGTTCCAACCGCAGATCCCGCAGAACACGGGGAATATCGGGCGCATGTGCGCGATCACGCGCTCGCGGCTGCACCTGATCCATCCGCTGGGCTACAAGATCACCGACGCGGCCTTGCGGCGCGCAGGCATGGACTACTGGTTCTCGCTCGACGTCCACCAGCACGCGGATTGGGCGGCCTTCAAGGTAAGTCCCCACGGGCCGCGAAGACTGTGGCTGGTGGAGACCGGTCCGAAGCGCACGATTTGGGATGTCCGTTTCGAGGATGGCGACGGGCTGGTCTTCGGCAACGAAGGGAACGGCTCGCCGGCCTGGCTTTACGAGGAGTTCGGCGAGGCGCGGAGCGTGACGATCCCGCAGGCCAATACCGCGCTGCGCTCGCTCAACCTCAGCACGGCGGCGGGCGTGGCCTGCTACGAGGCGCTGCGCCAGATCGGGATGCCGGCGTAGCGGGCGTTCCCCAGGCAGCCCGGCCAGCGGCCGCCTACACTCAGTGCGCGATGTGCGGGACGGCGCTGAGCAGCGTGCGGGTGTAGGGGTGTTGCGGATTTTCCATCACCTCGAGCGTCGGCCCGAGTTCGACGAGCTTGCCGCGATACATGACGGCGACGCGGTCGGAAATGTGTTTCACGACGTGCAGATCGTGCGAGATGAAGATCATGGTCAGGTCGAGCCGGCGGACGAGGTCGGAGAGCAGGTTGATGATCTGTGCCTGAATGGAAACATCGAGGGCGGAGACCGGTTCGTCGGCGATGATGATCTTGGGATTGAGCGCGAGGGCGCGCGCGATGGCGATGCGCTGCCGCTGACCGCCGGAAAACTCGTGCGGATATTTGCCCATGTCGCGCTGGCGAAGGCCGACCTGGCGCATGAGCTCGGCGACGCGCGCGGGAACCTCGGCCGGCGGGCAGACCTTGTGGACCAGGAGCGGTTCGGCCAGGGCCGCGGCGATGGTCATGCGCGGGTTGAGCGAGGCGAAGGGATCCTGAAAGACCATCTGCAGGTTGCGTCGCACGCCCAGGCGCTCGTCGGCGTGGTGCTGCTCCAAGTTCTTGCCTTCGAGGATCACCGCGCCGGCGGAAACCGGGGCCAGCCGCATGATGCTGCGCGCCAGGGTGGACTTGCCGGAGCCGGATTCGCCGACCAGGCCGATGACCTCGCCGCGCTTGATCTCGAGGCTCACGCCGTCGACGGCGCGAATCGCGGGGGGCCTGGCGCCGAAGAGCCAGCCGGCGCGCCCGGGAAAGTGCGTGTGGACGTCTTTCAGCTCGAGGATGGTCTCGCGTGTGGCTGCGGCGGGGCGGGGAGCCGCCTCCGGGGCGGAGGTTTCGGGCGCATCCGGGGCTTTTTCGAAACGCGCAAGCAGTTCGGCTTCCGAGAATGGCTTGGAAAGATCGGGAGGCAGGCCGGAGATGCTGTAGAGGCGTTTCCCTTTCTCCTGAAGGGCGGGGACACAACGTTGGAGGGCCTTCGTGTAGGGGTGTTGCGGGGACCGAAAGAGGGTGCGGGTGTCCGCGGTCTCGACAATGCGCCCGGCGTACATGACCTGCACGCGGTCGCAGAGGCCGGAGACGATGCCGAGGTCGTGGGTGATAAAAATCACGGCCATGCCGAGCTCGCGTTGGAGCTGTTTGATCAAGGCCAGGATTTGGGCCTGCACGGTGACGTCCAACGCGGTGGTGGGCTCGTCGGCGATGAGGATGTCGGGACGGGTGATGAGCGCCATGGCGATCATCACCCGCTGCCGCATGCCGCCGGAAAACTCGTGCGGGTAGCTGTGCATGCGCCTGGCGGCGTCGTTGATGCCCACGGCTTCCAGCATCTTGAGCGCCCGGGCGAGCGCCTCCTTTCGGGAGATTTTTTCGTGGATGAGCAGGGGCTCGACGATCTGGTCGCTGACCCGGATGTAGGGGTTCAGCGAGGTCATCGGGTCCTGGAAAATCATCGAGATGCGCTTGCCGCGAATCGCGGCGAGCCGGCCGGGGGGGGCTTTCAGCAGGTCCACGCCATCGAACATCGCGGTGCCGCCCTCGATGCGGCCCGGCGGCCTGGGGATCAGCCCCATGAGCGAGTAGCAGGTGACGGATTTGCCGGAGCCGGACTCGCCGACGATGCCGAGGATTTCGCCGCGTTCGAGGCGGAAACTCACGCCGTCCACGGCGCGGAAAACGCCGCCGCGGGTGTGGAAGCTGGTGCGCAGGTCGGTAACTTCGAGGAGCGGCATGCGGTGGCGGGCGGGTGACGGAAAGCGTGAAGCGGGGGAGAGAAAGCAGGCGGCGCACCGCGGGTGCAAGCCGGGGGAGCGGCGAATTTTTACCGTCACGTCCATCGGGACGAGAACGGTTCGTGACGTTTTTGGCCATTGATCTTCACTTCCCCGTAACAATGTTTCGGGAAAGCTCGCGTGCCCATGGGTGACAACCACGAACCCGAATTGAAACTGGCGGATCGAAAGCCCTTCGGCCGCGGGGGAAAGCGCGACTGTTACGTTCACCCGGAGCACCCGGGCCGTTGCGTGAAGGTCAACCGCGCCGATCGACGACCGGAGGATCTGTTGAAACAGCTGCCGCCGTGGAAGCGTTGGCGGAAGACGGTGGGGGACATGGATGAGAATCACCAGGATTGGAAGACTCTCGCCGGCCTGGGCAAAATCGGGGACCCTAGGCTCTGGCGCCATGTGCCGCGGCTGCACGGTTGGGTGGCGACGGACCTTGGGCGCGGTTTGGTGGTGGATCTGGTGCGGGACGCGGATGGGCTGATTTCCCGCAGTTTTTTGGCGTATGTCTGGGAAAACGGCTTCGACGATGCAGCCTGCCGCGCGGTGGATGAGCTGGTCGGGTTCTGGCAGGACGGCGCGATTCCCTCGCGCAGCCTCGGCCTGCACAATATGGCCGCGCGGCGCGAGGCCGACGGTTCCTTGTGCCTGGTGGTGATCGATGGCCTGGGCAGCACGGAATTTTTTCCCTTGTCCTTCCTCATCAGCAGCTATGCGCGGCGGCGGGCGCGGCGGCGCGCGGAGGCCATCCGGGACGACGTCACCGCACTGCTGGAGCGCAAGAGCCGCGGCGCGGGGCCGGGGCCCTACGGTTTCCTGCTGACCCGGACCTGAATGCGGTCGGCGGGCAGGCGGGGCTTGCTGACGGGCGTCCGGCCGCCCAGATGAAGCCCCTTCCACCGTATGTCGTCCGCCGTCCCCGGCCCCGAGGCCCCCCCCGTCGAATACCAGCGCAACCTGGTGCGGCCTACTTTGCCGCGCCGGTTGAAGTGGCGGCTGGAGGAGGGCGCTTACCTCCTGATCCAGGCGGTGCTGGGCGCCTTGCCGGTGGCCTGGGTGGCGGCGATCGGCCGTGCCGCCGGGGCGGCGGCGCACCTCGTTCTGAAACGGCGGCGCCGCATCGTGGCCCGCAACCTGCGGATCGCCTTCGCGGGGGAATCGTCGCCCGAGGAACTGCGCGCTCTGACCGCGGAGGTTTTTCGCCGCAGCGGGGCAAACCTCCTGTGCTCGCTGCGCACGTCCGAGATGAGGGACCGCTCGCTGAGCCGGACCCTGCTGGTGCGCGACGAGATCGTGTACCGGGAGGCGCTGGCGCGGGGCAAGGGGGTGGTGATGTTGCTCGCGCACATGGGCAACTGGGAGGCGCTGGCGCAATGGTTTCCCAAGCTGTTGCCGCCGGGCGTGGCCGGCGCCACGGTTTACCGGCCGCTCAACAACCCCTTCATGAACGCCCGCGTGGCGGCGTCCCGGGCGCGCCGGGGCGTGGGGCTGTTTTCCAAGGACGACAACCCGCTCGGCATGGCGGGCTTCCTGCGGCGCGGCGGCGTGCTCGGCGTGCTGGCCGACCAGCGTGCGGGCAAGATCGGGGAACGGGTGCCGTTTTTCGGACGCATGACGAGTTGCACGCCCATTCCGGCTATTCTCGCTCGGCGCACGGGCGCGGCGGTGGTCGGGGTATCCCTGCGCACGGTGGGCGCGGGCCGCTGGGAGATGGGGTTTCATGCGCTGGAAGCCGGCGAGCCGACCACGGCGGGCGTGATGCGGCTGCTCGAGCGGATGATCCGCGAGAGCCCGGCCGACGTTTTCTGGCTGCAGGACCGCTGGAAAATCCGGCGACGTGAACCCCATCTCGTGTCCGGCAAGCCTGCGCGTGGCGCCCCCGCCGCGCCGACCAAGCGCCGGCGCGCCCTGTTGTGGATCGACGGCGGGGCTGGCGTGCCGCGCCCGCCGGAGGCAGTACCCGACGACGTGGATTACGAATGGGCGCTGGCGCCCGATGCGGTGGTGCCGGCGGGAACCGCGGCGGTGCACCGTTATACCGCGGAAGGTTATGCGAGTTTCCTGCGCCGCCTCGACGAGGCGGCCGGGCTGCCGCTCGAATACGTGGCGGGTCCGGCTTCGGCGCCCGCCGGGCTGCGCCGCGCCTGCCGGGCCCTGGGCATCGGCTGGCTGACCACGCGGGAGGAGCGGGCATGAAGAGCCTGCGGCACATCCGCGTGCTTTCCGACGGCCGGCCCGGCCATGAAAACCAGAGCGTTGGCCTGGCGCTGGCGCTCGCGCGGCGCACGGGAGCGATGCATGAAATCGTGAAGCTCGATCCCGCGGCGGGCGTGCTGGCGCGCATGCGCGTGGCCGCCGTCCCGGCGGCGGAGGGCAGGCCGGTCGACCTCGTGATTTCGGCCGGGCACCGCACTCATCTGCCGCTGTGGTGGGCGGCGCGCCGCTCAGGGGCGCGCTCGGTGGTGATCATGAAGCCGAGCCTGCCGACCGCCTTCTTCGATCTGGCATTGGTGCCCCGGCACGACCTCCCCGAGGGCGCGGCGGATTCTTCGCAGCGGCTGCTGACGCGCGGTGCCCTGAACCGGGTGCCCGAGGAGTTGCCGAGGAAGGAGGCGGCCGGATTGGTCCTGATCGGCGGCCCCTCGAAACACCACGGCTGGGACGGCGCGGCGCTGGCGCCGCGCATCGCCCGCGCGATCGCGGCGCGGCCGGAGCTGGAGTGGATCGTGGCGGACTCGCGGCGCACGCCGGAGGATTTTTTGCGCGGACTGGAACTGCCAGCGGGCTTCCGGGCGCGCAAGGTGCCGCACCAGGAAACCGGGCCGGGCTGGCTGGCGGGTGAACTGGCGCGCGCCCAGGTGGTCTGGGTGACGGAGGACAGCGTCTCGATGGTGCACGAGGCGGTGACGGCGGGCGCGGCCACGGGCGTGCTGCCCGCACCGGCGGCACGAGGCGGCGGGGGGCGCCCGGCCCGCGCGGTGGCGGGGCTGGTGGAGGCCGGGCTGGCTGCGATGTTTCCGGCGGAGCCCGCGCCGCCGGCGGTGCGGTTTCACGAAGCGGGGCGCTGCGCGGATCTGATCGTGGCGCGCTGGTTTGCGCCGGGGGTCTCGCGATGAAAGTCCTGCAAATTCTTCCCGAGCTGAATTCTGGCGGCGTGGAGCGCGGCACCCTGGAGGTGGCGGAGCGGCTGGTCGCGGAGGGACACGAGGCGCTCGTGGTGTCGAACGGCGGCCGTATGGTGACGGAGCTGGAGCGACTGGGCGCGAGGCATGTCGCGATGCCGGTGCACAAAAAACGGATCGGCGCCCTGCTGCAGGTGTCTCCGCTGCGGCGCCTGCTGGAGGCGGAGCGGCCCGACGTGTTGCACCTCCGCTCCCGCCTGCCCGGCTGGATCGCCTGGCTGGCCTGGCGAAAGCTGAACCCGGCCACGCGGCCGCGGCTGGTGAGCACGGTGCACGGCTTTTATTCGGTGAACGCCTACTCGGCGGTGATGACGCGCGGCGAGAGGGTGATTGCAGTGTCCGAGAGCGTGCGAGATTACGCGCTGGAAAACTATCCGAAGGTCGACCCGGCGCGGGTGACGACGATCCATCGCGGCGTGGATCCGGCGGCTTACCCACGAGGCCTGCAGCCGGACGACGCGTGGCGGCGGCGCTGGGCGGCGGAATTCCCGGAGATGACGGGAAAGTGCCTGCTCACGCTACCGGGGCGCCTGACCCGCTGGAAGGGCGCGGAAGACTTCGTCGCCATCGTCGCGGAACTGAGGCGGCGCGGTCTGCCGGTGCACGGCGCGCTGGTCGGGGAGACTCACCCGAAAAAACGCGCCTATGAGGCGGAATTGCGCGGGGTGATCGCGCAAGCGGGCCTGACGGAGCATGTCACGCTGACCGGCGTGCGAAGCGACCTGCGGGAGATCATGGCGGTGTCGAGGGCGGTCTTGTCGCTCTCGCTCGAACCGGAGGCCTTCGGTCGGACCACGCTCGAGGCGCTGACGCTTGGCCGGCCGGTGGCGGGTTACGCGCACGGCGGGGTGGGGGAGCAACTGGCGGCGATGTTGCCGGGCGGCGCGGTACCGCCGGGGGACCGCGCGGCGATGACCGAGCTTCTGCAGCGCTGGCTGACGAACGAGGCCCAGACACCGGTGCCGCGCGCGAACGAGGAGTTCACCTTGGACGAGATGCTGACGCGGACGCTCGGCGTTTACCGCGAGGTGCTGGCATCGCCACGCATGTAGGCCCGGCTGCTGGCCGGGCTTTTCCCGAGCCCGGTCACCGGCCGGGCCTACAGCGGGAAGCCTACAGTGACCGGCGCAGGCGACGCAGGGTCCGCGAAAGCAGGAAGGGCAGGGCGCGCAGCGGGTGGCGGAGGCGTGCGGCGTGGCGGCCGCGCAACACCAAGGGGTGGGAGACGGCAGGAGCGGGACCGGTTTCCCGCTCCGCGGCGATGAGCCGGGCGACGACGGCGAAGAGGTTCTGCTCGTCGAGCACGCGGCGGCGGGCCTCGAGGATGGCGGGCAGACGGCGGGAGTATTCGTCGTCGCGCAGCGCGTTCCGGATCAGGCGGACAGTGCCCTCGAGATCGTGCGGATCGAAGCGGAGGAAGCTTTCGGCCGGAAAATCGAGCTCGGCGTCGGGGCAGCCGTAATAGACCGGCAGGCAGCCGGCGAGGAAGGCGTCGGAGAGTTTCTCCGTCCAGTGGCGGGGCGCGTAGTGGTTTTCGAAGACGACGTGCAGCCGGTAAGGCTCCAGGGCCTCGGCTTTGTCCACGACGGGACGCACGCCGTGGCCGAAGATATCCATCTCGGGGAGACGCGCTTTGAGCGCCTGGGTAAAATCGTGGCGCAGGCGATGGAGCGTGTGGCCCTGGCGCTTGCTGGAGCAGACGGTGGAGAGATCTGCCGTCTTCGGCGGCAGGCCGGCCAGCAGGGCCTCGCGGTCGCGGACATGGCCGCGTTTCTGGCCGTAATACCAAAGCAGGGTGGAGGCGCGGTGATGGCGGCGCGGATGGGGCAGGTCCTCCTCCGGCTGGCTGGTGACGACGTGGCCGAACTGGCGGGTGTAGGCCGGTTCGTAAAGCTTGATGGAGGCCGGCTCGTTGGTGACGAGGATGGTCCGGGCGGCGGGGCAGGCGAGCGTTTCGCGCGAGCCCGACACGGGCAGGTCGTCGTAGACCACCAGCCAGTCGTAACGGTCGCAGGCCGGATCGGTCACGAAGTGGCAGCCATCCCAAAGGCCCGAGCGGCGGGGGGTCATGCGCAGCCAAGCGGGGGCAGCTTTTCCGCTTTGGTGTTTGGTGAGCAGCTTGACGGTGATGGGCACGGGACGCGACGCGGTTGAAAGACGGCGTGGAATAAGACTTCCCAGCGGCGGGGAACCAAACAGAAATGCGCGTTTTCGTTCACGCCATGCCTGTGCATTCAACCGCCGTCCCGCCGCTTCGAATCCTGCACTGCGCGTCGTTCCGCCACCGCAAGTATTCGTACTGGTATCCGAGCATCGAGCAAAAGCTGACGAACGGACTTATCCGGCTGGGGCATTCGGTGGAGTGTTTTTCGCAGCGGGACGTGGCCAAGAACGAGTCCTGGCTGGGCCATAAGCGCTTCGGGCTCAAGGCAGTGAACCGGAAACTGATCGAGGCCTGCGACAACTACGCGCCGCAGGTGTTACTGCTGGGCCACGCGGAGCTGATCGAGAATGCGACGGTGGCAGAGATCCGTCGCCGGCACCCCGGCATCCGGGTGGGCTTTTGGTACTGCGACCCGCTTTGGGTGCCGGAGAAGATCGCCTTGGTGAAACGCTGGGCGTCGGTGTGCGACACGGTGGTCGTCACCACCGGCGGGGAAATCCTGGCGGAGATCGCCCGCGAGGGCGCTACGACCGCGCATTTCCCCAATCCGGTGGACACCTCGATCGAGACGGGGCGGGCCTTCGAGGCGGAGACCTGGGAGCACGATCTGTTTTTCGCGGGCATCGAAAAGGGGGAGCCCGGGCGGACGGAGTTTTTGCGCCAGCTGCGGGACAACACGCCCGGCCTGCGTTTCCGCATCCACAAAGCCTTCGGCGAGCCTCCGATCGGCGGGCGGGCCTACCTCGAGGCGCTGGAGCGCTCGATGATGGGGCTCAACCTGAGCCGGCGTTGGGACGTGCCCTGGTATACATCCGACCGCATCGCCCACATGATGGGCAGCGGCACGCTGACCCTGACGCCCCGCACGCCGGGCCTGACCACGCTGTTCGGCCGCGACGCGATGGGGTGGTTCGATGGTTACGACGATCTGCGCGAACTCATCGCCCATTACCGAACTCGACCGGACGAAGCCCGGGCGGTGGCGCGGCGCGGCTGGGAAGAGATCCATGCCAAATGCGGCGCCGAGACCGTGGCGGGCTGGATCCTGGCGCTCATCCGGGGCGAGACACTGCCCGAGGTGGGGTGGAGCGGCGAAGTGACGAGGGGGACAGGCCGGCGTTGAGGCCGGGCTGGGGGCAAAAGGCGGTTGCTTTCCCCTTTTCCCGACCGAAGCCTGCGCCTCCAAACGAGAATGGAAGTCGTCAATATCCTGACCCTCAAGTGGGGCAAAGCCTACGGCCCGCAATACGTGAACAACCTGCGCCGGGCCGTGGCGCGACATCTGCATCGTCCGCACCGTTTCGTGTGTTTCACCGACAACACGGAGGGCCTCGATCCGGAAGTGGAAACATTCCCCATTCCCGAGGTGGAACTGCCCAAAAAGATCTCCAAGACGCCTTGGCGGAAGCTTGGATTGTTTCGCGACGACCTGCCGGTGCGGGGGCCGAGCCTTTTCCTGGACCTCGACTTGCTGGTGGTCGATTCGATCGACTGCTTTTTCGAGTACGAGCCGGAGCGCATTCCGATCATCCATAACTGGATCGAGCGGCACAAGGTCTTCAAGAAACGACCGGAGGTGGGAAACTCGTCGGTATTCCGGTTTCGCGCCGGGGAATGCGGTTTCGTGATGGCTCAATACCTCGCGGAAAAGGATTGGGCGGTGGAGACCTTCTGGCCCCCCCAGACTTACCTCACCCACTGTATTCGTCCGCACATGACCTACTGGCCGGAAGACTGGACCTGCAGCTTCAAACGGCACTGCATCCCGGCCTTCCCCCTGAATCATTTTCTCGTCCCGAAAAAGCCGCCCGGAGCGAAGATCGTGGTGTTTCATGGCTGGCCGAATCCGCCGGAGGCGCTGGTGGGCTACCGGGGCGAGCGCCTGCATCACCGCTGCCTGCCCACGGCCTGGATCGCCGAGCATTGGCGATGAAGCCGCCTGCGGACACCCTCTTGCCTGCCCGTGCCGGCGCCGCGCGGCGGGTGCTCATCCTGGAGCCGGACCTCGACGGCCACCATGCCTTCTGGCTGGCGCTGCTGATCGAGGCGCACCGCCGGGCCGGCCGGGCGGTGGAGGTGTTGACCGCCGCCGATGCCTCGCGCTTGCACGCGCAGGCGGAGCTGCAGGGGGTCGCGCTGGACGGCGTGCCTTTGCATGCGGCGCGAGAGCCGGGCGAGGCGGACCTTTTGCGGCAGGCGAGGGAGATCGCCGCGAAAATAGGCGCGGAGCGCATCCTGATCGCGTTTATCGACAGTTACTGGTCCGCGATCCTGGCGGAGGCGCCGGCCGTCGGGCCCGGGACAAAGTTATCGGGCATCTGGTTTCACCCTTACGCCCTCGATGCCTGCTGGCGCTGGGCGCCGGCCTGGGGAAAACGCTGGCGAGTCCGGGGCCGGGTGCACCGCTTCCTGCGTTCGCCGCGTGCGGCGGCCACCTTGGATTCTCTGTGCTTCTTGGTGGATGAGCCGGTTTCCCGGCTGCGTTCGCTCAATCCGGCCATTCGCGGACACCAGCTCCCGGATCCTTACGAGCGGGAACCGCGGTTGGATCGCGAGAAGGCCCGCCGCCTGCTGGGCCTGCCGGAGGACCGCACCGTGTTTCTGCATCTCGGCAGCGCCGAGCGGCGCAAGGGCCTGCCCGACGTATTGGAGGCCTTCGCGAAACTGACCGCGCAGCCCGACCCGGCCTGGAGCCGTCCGCCCTTGTTGCTGAGGGTGGGGATGAACGACCGCCTGCGACCGGCGGAGCGGGCGCGGTTGGACGGACTGAGGTCGGGAGGCCAGGCGCTCGCGGTCGAGCGCTTCGTGGCGGCGGACACGCTGATGGAGTATTTCGCGGCCTGCGACTGGGTGTTGGTGCCGTATCGGAAGTTCCGCTACTCCTCCGGCATCGTGGCGAACGCACTTGGCGCTTGCCGGCCGGTGATCGCGGCGGACTACGGCCAGATCGGCCGCGAAGTGGCCGCGGACGGCCTGGGGCTGCTCTACGCGCACGGTTCTCCCGCCGCGCTGACCGGGGCGCTGGCGAGGACGCTTGCGGAGCCGGACGCGGCGGGGCGCTTCAATGAGGGTTTGAAAAGGGCGAGGCGTTTCCGGACGGTGGAGGCCATGCTGTCCTCGCTGGCTGAGTGGCTGGCGGCGGACGATACGAAATCAATCCCGTGAAATTCATCCGCAAGAACTACCGCAAGCTTCAGGACAAGGTGCTGATGCCGCTATGCGCGCGCGCCGCCTGGTCGAGCGCGTTGTATTACGGCTTGTTCAGCGAGCGGTTTCGTCGCGAGGCGCATGCGGTGTTGGTTTCCCGCCTGCACCATCTGCGCGGCGACGCGGGATCCTACGCACGGGTGGCCTTGTTGCGCCGCAACGTGCACCGGCTGGAAAAAGGCCTGATCGTGCCGAATCCGAAGCCGGTTTTTGCGAAGGACTACATCGCGCCGACGGTCGAGGCCTATGTGGCGGAGGCGGGCGCGGCGCGGATGGATGCGGAAAGCCTGCGCTGGTGCCGCGATGTCCTGGCCGCGTTTTTCTCCCGGATCACGGTGCCGGATGCCGTGGTGGACCGGGCGAGGGCCCGGTTTGAGGCCTCGGCCGGCGCGACCTGCGCCGGAGGCGGGCCCGCCTCCGTGCCCTATGCGCGGCGCGACTCGGCCGCGAGCACGGTGGGTTACGAGGAGTTCATGGGCCTGTGCCGCCGGCGCCGTTCGGTGCGGCATTTTCTGGCCCGGCCGGTGGATCGCGGGCTGATCGACCAGGCGATCCTAGCCGCGCTGCAGGCGCCTTCGGCCTGCAATCGCCAGCCCTTCGTTTTCCGCTGTTTCGACGATCCGGAAAAGGTGCGCCGCCTGGCTGCACTGCCTCCGGGCGCCAACGGCTTCACCGTGCCGCCACCGCTGGCGATCGCCTTGATCGGCGACGTGAGCGCCTATGCCGAGGAGCGGGATCGCCATCTCATCTACATCGACGGAAGCCTCGCGGCGATGCAGTTCATGCTGGCGCTGGAGACGCTGGGCCTTTCGAGCTGCTCGGTGAACTGGCCGGACATTGCGGAGACCGACCGCGCCCTGGCCGCCGAACTTGGCCTTCCGCCCCATCTGCGCTGCGTGATGTTCATCATGGTCGGCCATGCGGACGAGCAGGGGATGATTCCGTTTTCGCAAAAAAAATCCCTGGATGCCGCCCGTTCCTACAACCACTAGCCGCATGATCGTCCGCATCGATAACACCAATTTTCAGAACAAGGGAGCCGAGCTCATGCTCCAGGCCATCGTGCGGCGCCTGCGGACGGAGCGGCCGGCGGCCACGCTCGTCTATGGCCGGGGCGAGCCGGACCCGCGGCGCTGCGCGGAGCTCGGCATCCTGCGGGCTTCCAACGACAAGCTCGCGGGCATCCGCCTGCACCACGTCTTGCCGGAAGTCCTGCTCCGACGCCGCGGGGCCGCGCATCCGGATCGGGCGGACGTCGTGCTCGACGCCGCCGGTTATCTCTGGGGCGACGCCTGGGTCGGCGAGAACTACACCCCGGCCCGTAACGAACGCCTGCGCCTGCAGTATGGCCGGCTGAAAAAGCGCGGAACGCGCCTGGTGCTCATGCCGCAGGCGCTGGGGCCCTTCGAGAAGCCGCTCTCCGCGGAGCGCTTCAAGATCGTGGCCGACGCGGCGGATCTGATCTACGCCCGCGAGAAAAAATCCCTGGCCTACGCGCAAGGAGTGTTGGGAAACGATCCCCGTCTGCGGCTCTGTCCGGATTTCACCAACCTGTGCAAACCGACGCCGGGGGATGGGAAGCACGTGGTGAAGGGGGCCTTCGTCGTCATTCCCAACGTGCGCATGGTGACACATACCGAACCGGCGGTCGCCGGGCGCTACGAGCGCTTCATGACCGAGGTGGCGGCCGAGTTTGCCCGCCGCGGCCGTCCCGTCGTGCTGCTCAACCATGGCGGACGCGAGGACGGCGGCCTTTGCCAGAAAATCGCCGGGCAGGTTGGGGGGACCTTCGTCGATCCCTCCGATGCCATGGAGGTCAAAGCGGTGATCGGCGCGGCCGAAGCGGTTGTTTCCTCGCGCTTTCACGGCGTCATCAGCGCCCTGGCACAGGGCGTGCCGGCATATTGCACCAGTTGGAGCCACAAGTATCCGCTCGCCTACGAAGACTACGGCGTGGAGCCCTGTCTCCTCGACATCAAGGGCGCCACGCCGGTGGCGGAGCAGTTGTTGCCGCTGACGGAAAACCGCGCGCGGGAGGCGCTCCGGGCGCGTATCCTGAGCGGCGCACCCCGGTTGGAGGCGGCGGTGAAAGAGATGTGGCGCGCAGTGGACGGCGTCCTGGACGCCGCCCATAAGTGAGTCGTCCGCGGCTCAGTAGTAACGGATACCGAGCCGCTTGCAGAGCGATTTTTTTAGCCGGCCCCAGAAACCGCGCTCGGGAAAAAAACGGCGGATGTGCGGCGCGTCGAAATCGGCCCGCACCGCCTCGTCCGGCGGGGGACGCAGGGGGAAGGCGAGTTCTCCGGTCGGCAGGTCGCCGTAGCCGGAACTGGCGTCGTGTGTGTGAGTGGCGCGTTCGCCGAAACCGATGTTGGCGACGAGATTCTTAGCCGGATTGAGGCAGCGGCCATGGTGCAGAAAGACCGTGGCGGTCCATTGAAAGCCCCAGCTGTCCAACTCCTGCGGCACGCGGGCGAACTGTTTCAGCATGGCGCGGACGGCGGGGCGGCCGAGGCGGAGGTGCTGGCGGAGGTCGGCCTCGGAAAGCGAGGGAAAATCGCGCGGATAACGTCGCCAGGCGCGACGCCAGGTGGCCCAGCCCCAGATGTAGGGGAAGGTGCCGAAATAAAAGTCGCCCGGATAGCGGCGAGGAATCGTGCCGAGCTGGCTGCCGGAGACATGCATCACATCCTCGCGATGGGCATAGTTTTCGAGGCAGTGCTCCATGAAGGGGAAGAACGAGTCGGCGGGCACGCAGTCGTCTTCCAGGATGATGGCGCGTTCGTAGCGTTCGAAGGCTCCGGTGATTCCACTGGAGACGCGGCGCCGGCAACCCAGGTTGATCCCGGAGTAGTCGCGCACGAGTTCGCAGGGCCAGTCCACGGCGCGGTCCACCAGCGCGCGGGTTTCGGCGCAGGCCTGGGCCTCGCCCTCGCGTCCGGCGCGGGGGCCGTCGGCGACCACATAGAGGTGGCGGGGGCGCTGGGGGCGGAGCCGTTCCAGAACACGGGCGGTGAGGTCGGGCCGGTTGAAAACGATGAGGACAATCGGGGTTTCCAGCGGACGCATGGGCGTTCAAGCAGGGACCGCGTTGCCGCCGGCGCCCAGCATCTGGTGATTGTAGAGTTCCCGGTAGACCGGGCTCGAAACGTAAAGCGCTTCGTGGGGGCCATCGGCCACGATCCGACCGTGGTCAAAGACGAGGATGCGGGTCGCGTGGCGGATCGAACTAAAACGATGCGCGATCATGAAGGTGGTGCGACCTTGGATGAGTTCGCCGAGGGCCTTCTGGATCATCGCTTCGCTCTCCGAGTCGAGCGCGGAGGTGGCTTCGTCGAGGATGAGGATCGGCGCGTCCTTCAGGAAGGCGCGGGCGATGGCGATGCGCTGGCGCTGGCCGCCGGAGAGGCTGCCGCCGCGTTCGCCCACCAAGGTGGCATAGCCGTCGGGCAACGAGAGGATGAAATCGTGGATGCAGGCGCGGCGGGCGGCCAGCTCGATCTCGGCATCGCTGGCGGCGGGCCGGCCGAAACGGATGTTCTCGGCCAGGGTGGCGTTGAAGAGGACGGGGGTCTGGGCGACGATGGCGATGCGGTCGCGCAAAGCGTGCTTGTCGAGTTCGCGAAGGTCCACCCCCGCCAGCGTGATACGTCCGGCCGACGGATCGTAGAAGCGAGGAAGCAGCGCGATGAAGGTGGATTTGCCCGCACCGGTCTTGCCCACGAGGGCGACCGTCTCGCCGGGGTTGACGCGAAGCGTGACGCCGTCGAGCGCGGCCCGGGGCGAGCCGGTCTGGCCCTCGCGCGGGGCATAATGAAAGCTTACCCCATCCAGGCCGATGGCCAGGGGGCCGGCCGGCATCGGGGCGGGACGGACGGGGTCGGGCACGGTGTCGCGGGCGTCGAGGATGTATTCCAGGCGTTCGAGCGAGGCTTCGCCGTTTTTCAGGATGGCGTGGGTGGCGCTGAGTTTCTTCGCGGGCTCGTAGCAAAAGAAAAGGGCGGCCGCCAGGGCGGTGAAGCTGTTGTAGGTCATCCCGCTGCGCGTGCCGAAATAGATGGCGGCCACGAAGCCGCAGATGGAGACGAATTCGATCAACGGCGTCGCGATCGCCTGGTATTTCACGGTCTTGAGCGAGAGGCGGAAGATATCGCGGATGCGTTCGTTGAAGCGGGTGCGCTGGTGATCCTGGAGATTGTAGGCCTGGACTTCCAAGGGAGCCTGGATCACCTCGATCGAGGCGGAGGCGAGCTGGCCGCTTTTGGCGGCGAGCTGGCGGGAGCGTTTGACGAGGTTGCGCGCGGCCAGGCGGATGGGGAGGACGCAGAGCGGTACGCTCAGCACCGCGATGAGGGCGAAAAGAATGCTGCGTTCATGGACGCAGAGGACGACGAGGGCCCCGATGCCGAAGAGCAGGGTAAGCGGCTGCGTGGCGATTTCGCTGATCTTGATCATGACCGTCTTCAGCTTATCGGTGTCGCTCATGAGCCTGAGGTTGAGGTCGCCGGCCTTGTTCTGGCCGTAGAAGGCGAGGGGCAGGGAGAGGAGCTTCGAGTAGGCGTCGGCGCGCAGGTTTTCCAGGACGATGAAGCCGGCCTTGTTGATCAGGTAGCGGTTGGCGAAGGCGGCGAGGCCGCGCAGGGCGAACACCAAGGGGAAGCCGACGCAGGCGACCATCAGCAGGCGGTCCACATAGTTTTCTCCCAGGATATAGCGGGCGATTTCGACCGCCGTGGGGTCGATCTTGTCCTTTTCGTCGAAAAAAATGGGTAGCAGGTACCTTATCGCCAAGGGCACGCCCAGGCCGGTGCTGGCCGAGTAGAGCAACCCGAAGAGCAGTCCGCCGACGAGCGGCCACTTGGCCGATTTGAGATAGTGAAGGTGGCGGCGGTAGCGCCGGAAGCCGGAGCGCTCGGGAGTCGGAGAGTCGGAAATCACGGGGACGGATGACAAAGGAGACGGCAAAGGCGCGGATGGTGTTCCCCTCCGAGATCATGGGAAGGCAATTGTTGACGCCCGCCTGGGGCTTCCGGTCTGCTGCCGGTTTCGTTTCCAAAAATCCGTCCGTCCGCGCCCCTCTGCCATGCTCGATCCCAAGCTTCTCCGCGAATCGCCCGAACTCGTCCGCGCCGCCATCGCAAAAAAACACCTCGAGGTGGATATCGACGGCGTGCTCGCCCTCGACGCCGCCTGGCGTACCCAGCTCGCCGAGGTCGAGACCCTCCGCGGCAAACAAAAGGCCGCCAACACCGAGATGGCGAAGCTGCCGAAGGGCTCGCCCGAGTTCGTGGCCAAGGTGCAGGAAATGAAGGCCGTTTCAGCCGAGGTGAAGGCCCGCGAGGCCGGCCTCGGCGAGATCGAGGCGAAGCACCGGGCCGCCATGCTCTCGCTGCCGAATCTTCCCCACGCAAGCGTCCCCGAAGGCCGTACGCCGGAGCAAAACGTGACCTTCGCCACCTGGGGCTCCGCGGATGCGGCCTCGCCCGTCGCCAAACCCCACTGGGAGATTCCTGGCTTCGACAAGATCATCGATTTCAGCCGCGGCTCGAAGGTCACCGGGGCCGGTTTTCCCTTCTACGTCGGCGATGGCGCCCGGATCGTGCGCGCGCTGCTCCAGTTCTTTTTGGACGAGGCCGTCGCCGTCGGCTACACCGAGGTCAATCCGCCCATCTTCGTCAACGCCGCCAGCGCCACCGCCACCGGCCAGCTTCCCGACAAGGAGGGCCAGATGTATGAGGCGGTGGCCGACGGTTTTTACGCCGTGCCCACCGCCGAGGTGCCGCTGACCAACTTTTTCCGCGACGAGATCCTCGACGAAGCCGCGTTGCCGGTGAAGCGCGCCGCTTACACCCCTTGTTTCCGCCGCGAGGCGGGCAGCTACGGCAAGGACGTGCGCGGGCTCAACCGCCTGCACCAGTTCGACAAGGTCGAGCTGCTCAAGTGGGTCCATCCGTCCCAGAGTTATGCTGAGTTGGAACTGCTCCGCACCGACGCGGAAAACCTCCTGCGCAAGCTGGAGCTGCCTTACCGCGTGCTTCTGATGTGCGGCGGCGACCTGGGCTTTTCCCAGTCCAAAAAATACGACCTGGAAGTCTGGGCCGCCGGCCAGAAACGCTGGCTCGAGGTTTCGAGTTGTTCGAACTTCGAATCCTTCCAGGCCCGCCGCGCACAGATCCGTTTCCGCAACGCCGAAGGCAGGCCGGAATTGGTCCACACCCTCAACGGTTCGGGCCTCGCCGTGCCGCGCGTCCTCGCGGCCCTGCTGGAAAACAAGCTCCAGTCCGACGGCACCGTGAAGCTCCCCGCCGCCCTCGTGCCCTATTTCGGCCGCGACACGCTGCGGTTCGGGTGAGGGGGCATCCGGAATTTGACCACGGATTTCACAGATGGGCACGGATAAGCTGATTCATCGTGCGTTGATCCGTTGCATCGGTTTTATCCGTGTCGATCCGTGCCATCCGTGGTTAACAAAAATGCATGGCCTCGCGTCGCGGAAAAACTTGCCGCTGCCATTCCGCGCGAGCGGCTTCACCCGGCGGTGCTCGCCTGGGTCGCGTCAGAGGGCAGGGCGCGGGCACCGGGGCCGGCTCGTTCACGTTCCGTCCCGCGCTGGGCGGTGGCCCTTTCCGGCGGGGCCGATTCCGTCGCCCTGCTTCTTCTCCTCTGGGCGCATTGGCCGGAGCGCCGCCTGCGGCTGCTCGCCTTGCATTTCGACCATCGTCTGCGCGGTCGGGCCTCGAGCGCCGATGCGCGTTTTTGCGCCTCCCTGTGCCGGGCTTTGGGGGTGGAGCTGGCAGCCGCCCGCTGGGAAGAGGCTCCAACCGCGGCCTCCGAGGCGGAGGCCAGGGCCGCGCGTACGCGTTTTTTCAATTCGGAGCTCCGCCGCCGCCGCGTCGCCACGCTCTTTACGGGCCACCATCGCGACGACGTAGCCGAGACCCTGTTCATGCGCCTCGCCCGTGGCGCTGGCGCGGGCGGGCTTTCCGCCCCGCGGCCCGTCCATCCCCAACCCGCTCTCGGGCGCATCCATCTCCGTCCGCTGCTCGGCCTCGACAAAGCCACTCTGGTCGATGCCCTCCACGCCGCCGGGGCCCGCTGGCGCGAGGACGCCTCCAATGCGGCAGCCACCCATCTCCGCAATCGCTTGCGCACCAGTTTGATCCCCGCCTGGCGGGCCGCTGCCGAACCGGGGCGCGATGCCCTTGCCGGACTCGCTCTGTCGCGGGAGTTGCTCGAAGAGGACGACGTCGCGCTCGAGGCCTGGGCGGATCGCGTCACCCGGATCGATGCCCACGGGGCCCTCGCCCTTGCGCCGCTGCGCGACCTGCCTCGCGCCGTGCTACGCCGCGTCGTGCACCGTTGGCTCGCCACCACGCCGGTTCGGACGGATCTGAACCGCGCCGGGTTCAACGCCTTGCTCGCCCTCGTCGCCCATGGGCGCATCGGCGCCCGGCACAGCCTCGGGGCCGCACACTTTGCCCGGCGCGGGCGCTTCCGCCTCGCTTGCGTGCCGGCCGCGAGCCGAGGGTAGGGGTTTTACCACCGTAAACAACTGGCTGCGTCCGTTGACTTATGCGGCGGGAACCTGCACGGTGCCGCTCTAGTCCACTCCCTGATGCCCGATCCCACCCAAGAAAGCCAGAAACCGCCACGTCGTCCCCTCAAGAACCTGCCGCCGGACAAGTTCCAACCGCGCATGTGGCTCATCTGGATTGCCCTGCTCGGCACCATTCTCGCCGTTCTTTGGCTGAACCCCGCCAAGTCCGGCAGCCAGGCCGTCATCGGCGTTCAGGACGTCGTCGAACGCGCCGCCCGGGGCGAGGTCAAGAAGGGCACGATCCGCGACAGCGGCGACGGTCGCGAGTGGCGCATTCTCACGGGCGAACTCGTGGTCGCCGACTTGCCGGGAGGCGTCGAAGGCGCGTCCAAGACCGCCCTTTTCCGCGCCGTCGGGTTTCTTTCCAGCGACGATTACAAGACGCTCCAGAAGACCGGCGTCTTCCGCGAAGAACCGGCCTCGACCGTCTGGGGCAACATGCTGGCCCAGCTGATTCCCTTCGTCCTCATCATCGGCCTCCTTTATTTCCTTTTCGTGCGCCAGCTCCGCAACGCCGGCCGCGGCGCGCTCAGCTTCGGCAAGAGCAAGGCCAAGCTCCTGGCCCGCGATCGTGACAAGACCACTTTCGCCAACGTCGCTGGTTGCGACGAGGCCAAGCAGGAAATCGCCGAGGTCGTGGATTTTCTGAAGGACCCGAAGAAGTTCCAGCGGATGGGCGGCAAGATCCCCAAAGGTATTTTGCTCGTCGGTCCCCCCGGAACGGGCAAGACGCTCCTCGCCAAGGCCGTGGCCGGCGAGGCCGACGTTCCTTTCTTCAGCGTCAGCGGCTCCGACTTCGTCGAGATGTTCGTGGGCGTCGGCGCCAGCCGCGTCCGCGACATGTTCGAACAAGGTCGCAAGAACGCCCCTTGCATCATCTTCATCGACGAGATCGACGCCGTCGGCCGCCAGCGCGGCGCCGGGCTGGGGGGTGGCAACGACGAGCGCGAGCAGACCCTCAACAGCATGCTGGTCGAGATGGACGGCTTCGATACTTCCGAGGGGGTCATCATCATCGCCGCCACCAACCGCGCCGACGTGCTGGATCAAGCCCTCCTTCGCCCCGGCCGTTTCGACCGCCAGATTTATGTCGACCTGCCCGATCTCGCCGGCCGCGAGCAGATTCTGAAGGTCCATGCCCGCAAGATCCAACTTTCGGACGATGTCGACCTGAATGTCGTCGCCCGCGGCACCCCGGGCCTTTCCGGCGCCGAGCTGGCCAACCTGCTCAACGAATCCGCCCTCCTTGCCGCCCGCCGCAACAAAAAGCGCGTCGATGCCCAGGATGTGGACGACGCCCGCAACAAGGTCCTGTTCGGCCTCGAGCGCCGCAAGGGCATGGATGTCGAGGACCGCAAGATCATCGCCATCCACGAGGCCGGGCACGCTCTCGTTTCCGCCGTTATCAAGGACACTACCCGCCCTCTGCACAAGGTAACGATCATCCCGCGCGGGGCTTCCTTGGGAAGTGCGATGTATATTCCGACCAAGGACATATACAATCAGTCCAAGACTCGGCTGCTCAACCAGCTCGCAACGGCCTACGGCGGCCGCATCGCGGAGGAGCTGGTTATCGGCGACATCACCTCGGGCGCCTATGGCGACATCCAGCAGGCTTCCAAGATCGCCCGCCACATGGTGTGTGACATCGGCATGAGCGCTCTCGGCCCCATCGCCTATGGCCAGAACGAAGACACGGTGTTTCTCGGCCGCGAGATCACCCGCAACCGCCACGTGAGCGAGGAGACCGCCCGCCAGGTGGACGCCGAGGTGCGCCGCATCATCGATGAGCAGTACGCCCGGGCGAAGGAGATCCTCACCGTTCATCGCACCGCCCTCGAAAAGATCGCCGAGGCGCTCATGGAATACGAGACCATCGATGGCGTGCATGTGGACGAGATCGTCGAGTTCGGCGAGATTCGCACTCCCGTGCGCCCGACCGAGCCGCCTCCGGTCCCGGCACAGTCCAAACCCGACATCCGTCCCGAGCCCCAGGCTCGCAAGGAGCCCGGCGCGCTTGGCGGAGCTCCCGCTCCATCGCCGGCCTGAGGCCGGTGAGTCAGGACGCGTATTCGATCGCGTCCCGTATTTTCGCCCCGCCTGCCTTCTAGCGCGCGGGGCTTTTCCTTGGCCAAATCTTTTCGATCCGCTAGGTCGCCCCTGTGTCCGACATCGCGCCCGAAGCCTTCGCAACGCCCGCAACCCTCGCCCTTCGCCCCATCGGTTATCTGCGCAGCGGCAAGGCGGTGAAGTTCCAGGCTCGGCATCAGCCGGACGAGCGCGACGCCGAGGAAAACCATCTCGAGCTCCTGCCGGGACAGAATTTCGAACGGGCGCTCGCCGACCTCGCCGGCTTCGAGCGCGTGTGGCTGCTCTGGTGGTTTCACCACAACGACGGCTGGCGCCCGCAGGTTCGCCCCCCCCGCGGCCCGCAGCAGCGGCGTGGAGTCTTCGCCACCCGTTCGCCGCATCGTCCGAATCCGCTCGGGCTCACGCCCGTGCGTCTCCTCGGTGTCGAGGGCCGGGTGTTGCGCCTCGGCCCCTGCGATCTGATGGAGGGCACCCCGGTGCTCGACATCAAACCGTATGTCCCCGCCTACGATTCCTTCCCAGACGCGCGGGCCGGCTGGATCGACGAAGTGGACGCCGGCGAGGCCGCGCCTCCCGCCTACGCGGTCGGGTTTTCACCGTCTGCCGAGGAACAGGCGGAGTGGTTGCGGGCGGGGTGGGGGATCGATTTCCGGTCTCGCGTCCGCGAGCTTCTGGGCCGCGACCCATCGCCGCATCGCACCCGCCGTATCCGGAGAACCGATACAGGCTTCGGGCTGTGGTGCGGCGCCTGGCGGGTGCTTTTCACCGTGGACGAAGCGGCCCGGCGCGTGCTCGTCTGCTCCCTGGGGCCGGCCTACCCGTGGAGCATGCTCCGCCGCGCGGGCGCGGAACGTGTTCCCGACCAGGAAGCGCAGACAGCCTTCCTCCTTCGCTGGCCCGATTCCGAACTGCCGCTCAAGGCGCCGCCTCGCTGGTAAAGTGGTCCAGGCTGAATGGCAGCCGTAGCGGTGGGCACGGAGCGAACCGGGTTCGTAAACGGGTCGCTGGAGCTCCCCCGCTACACCTGAAAGAGATCCCGCGCGGGATCAGGCCGCGAACACATGCACCAGGATCTGACGGCCGCGGATGGCGCGCAGATCGCAGTCCACGAAGCCCTGCACCAACTCGGTGCCGGCACGCTGCCGCACCTCCTCGCTCATCGCGATGCGGGTGCCCAGCTCCTTGTTCATCTCTTCCAGCCGGGCGGCCACGTTCACCGTGTCGCCCATCACGCAGTATTTCATGCGGGTGGGGCTGCCGAGGTTACCCGCGATCACCGGCCCGGTGTGGAGCCCCACGCGCAAGACGATCTGCTCCAGGCCGGCCTGCTGCCAGCGGACGGCGAGGCCGCGCGCTTCCCACTCGCCGTTGAGCTGATTCATGCGCTGCTGCATCTGGATCGCGCTGCGCAGGGCCCGATCGGCATGGTCGGCATGCGGTGCCGGCGTGCCGAAGACGGCCATGATGCCGTCGCCGTTGAAATCGAGCACGCAGCCGCCGTTGCCTTCGATGATGCGTGCCATGGCCCCGAGATACTCGTTGGCGAGCGCCACGATCTCGGCCGGCGAAAAGCACTCGCTCACGCGGCCATAGTTGGCGAGGTCACAGAAGATCACCGTGGCAAGGCATTCCGAGCCACCAAGTTGCGGCAAGCGGTCCCCGTCCAGCACCGCGCGCGCAAGGTCGTTGCTCACATACAACCCGAAGGTGGCGCGCAGGCGTTCCCGTTCCCCCAACTGGCGCGCCATGTCATCGATGCGGCGGCCCAGCAACCCGAACTCGTCCTGGCTTCCGATCGCGGCGGGGGTGTCGAAACGGCCGGCCGCGATGGCCTCCGTGGCGGCGAGTACCCGACCGATGGGCCGTTGAACCTGACGGCGCACCATCACAGCCACGAGCGTCAGCGCGCTTGCCGTCACGCCAAACAGGACAATGCAGAAGAGCAGGACCTTGTTTCGCGTTTCGGCGATGCGCACGGCAAGCACGTCGACGCCGACAATGCCCACGACCGCTCCGGTCGCGGTGCGCAGCGGAGCGTAGGCCGACTGGGTCGCGCCGAATTCGTCGGCATACACCCGGTCTTCGACCGACACTTGGCTGAAGCCGCGCAGCATGAAGGGGAATCCGCTGGCATCATACAGCTCCCCGGGCTCCGCCACCCGGGAAACTTTCGAAGCATCGAGCAGGAAGCGAAGCTGGGCGGGCTTGTCCGTGGGCAGCAGGATGTAGATGGAATCGATGTCCGGCTCGCGCTCGACGACTTGTTTTAGCCGGCCCTGCAGGTCCGCGATCCACTCCGCGCCTTGATCGGCTCGGCGGGAAAGATGGGGAATCGGGTCGGCGTCGATCGTGTGGGACAGGGAAAGCGCAAGCGTTTCCACCCGCCGGCGGAAGGAGCCCAGCTTCGCCTCCACGATCAGGTGGTAAGCGAAAAGACCGGCCGCCACCACAATGAGCAGCGAAGCTCCGCCGAAAAGTGCCGCGATCCGGACGTCGAAACGACGCCACCAAGGCAACGCGACAAAAGCCGCGCAGGGCAGCGTGTTCTTCGACGCTCCGTCCCCCGCCAGAGCCTCCTGAGTCGGTGCGCTCGTCTCCAACGCAGAGGAGCGATCGGTCGGGGTGGCGGCGGTGTTGACAGACATCGAGGGCGGGGTGGGACCAAGGCGAGGACTTGGCGAAATTTAATGCAGGGAACAAGCAATCAATCGCTTACCCTGCTCAGGCCTAGCCTGTTAGGGTAGGTTATTCACGGCCAGAAGCCCTGGAATATGGAGAAAATGTTTGTCGAAGGTGAGTACCGGCACGTCGTGCTCCAGCGCGCAGGCGGCGATGGTGAGATCGGTCACAGGGAGGACGATACCCTTGCGGTCGAGTTCCCACGTGAGGCGGGCCACCCGCTCCCACGCCCCGGGCGGAAGATTCAGAAAAATCGCAGTTTTGAAGAAACGCTCGTAACGCTCCCGTACGTGGACGTCGCTGCGGCCTCTCAGAACCTCCATCCATACGATGCCGCAGACCGCGAAGTCATAGTCAAAGTAGGTGCGATGTTCCTCGAGGCGGCGCAGCGGATCCTCCCTCATCCGGGCCAGTGTGATGTAGTAGCTGCTATCGACGAGGATGGGATTACCGTGGGCGGACATGTTCAGCCCTTGGTGCCTGGCTCGGGAGGGGAGGGGGGAAACGGCCCTTTGGGCCGCCCATAGCCCGGAGCCTCGGGCTCGGCCACCAGCCCGAGGGACTCCGGCCGGGGGCGCATCGGATCGGTGGCGGCCAGATACCGTTTCACCGCGTCGTGATCGATATCCGGGGCATCGATTTCGTCGGAAGGCGAAGGCCGGGTTTCCGCGTCCCACTGTTCCGGGGTGAGCTGCAGTCCTTCCTTGAGCAGGCGCCGCTGCCGGTGACGGCGCGCCATCTCCCGCAAGGCCAGCTCGACCGCCTCCGTCTTCGACGCCGCTCCGGTGAGCTCCATCACGTCAGCCAGGACGGCTTTGTCGATGTGCATCGTCATCTTCATGCGTTTACGGTATGGCCATCTTGCCATATTCTTCAAGTCTTTTTCCATATAGGATGCCAACTTCTTTTAAATGAATCGGATGAAACTGGCCATTGCTCTCTCGTCTCTGCCCGCGCCATGGGGAAAGTGGTGAATTTCCAAGCCCAGGCAGGGACATGGGGCGCGATAGGTCACCAGTGGAAGCGGGTCGCTGATGTCGGCTTTGGCGTGGAGGGGGGAAGATCGGCTGGGCCCATGCGGCCTTGATCCCGCCAAGAGGCGGGACTCCTCAGCAGGACTTGGCGGCGGGTTGAGTTTTGGGCGAAATCCGCCCTAGGGTGCGCCAATGTCTTCCTCCGCGCTGCACTCCCCGCCGGTATTGTCCGCTTTGGGCCGTCGTGCGCGTCCGCCGGCGATCACCGCCTTGATGCAGGCGGCCTTGGAAACTCCTGGTCTCTTGTCGCTCGCGGCGGGTTTTACCGACAATGCGACGCTGCCGGTAACCGCGGTGGGGAAGGCCTTGCGCGAGCTCGAGGCCTCCGCGCCGGATCGGGCCTTTCTTCAATACGGAACCAACGCCGGCCGGCCGGGGCTGCGGGCCGCGCTTGCCTCCCGCATTCTGGTCCAAGACGGCGGAGCGAGCCCGTCCGTCGATTCTGCCCGGGTGGCCGAGCTCGCGGGAAAGATGTTTATCACCAACGGCTCCCAGCAGGCGCTTTACCTGGCGGTGCAAACGCTCTGCGAGCCGGGCGACCTCATCTTCGTGGACCGGCCGAGTTATTTCGTGTTTCTCGAACTGCTGGCCGGGCTCGGTGTCGAGGCCCGTTCGCTGCCGGTGGATGCCGAAGGGCGGCTCGATGCGCACGCGCTGCGTGTCTTGTTACGGCGTCTGCACGCCTCGGGAGAGCGTCCGCGGCTCAAGGCGGTTTATTTCGTGAGCTGGTTCTCCAACCCGAGCGGACGCACCCTCGACGCCGCCCAGAGACGTGCGCTGGCCGAGACGCTTCGCGCCGAGGATTGTGTGGTGCCGGTGATGGAGGACGCCGCTTATCGCGAGCTGGGCTACGATCCCGCCGCGGCTTCGTCCTGCCCTGGCGTTTTGGGGGATCCGGCTTGGGATGGGTTTCCGCGGCTTTATACCGGTACCCTCACGAAGCCTTTTGCCTCCGGACTGAAGGTCGGCTTCGGTGCCTGCGATGACGAGCGCTGGCGTTCGGCCATGCTTCACGTCAAGGGACACCACGACTTCGGCACGGCCAACTTTGCCCAAGCCTTGCTCGAGCAGGCGATCACCTCCGGCGCCTTCGAGGCCCAACTGACGATCCTGCGCGCGGCTTACCGCGTGAAACGTGACGCGCTTCACGCCGCGCTCCAAGCGGGAGGCCTGTCCGCCCGCGGCTGGCGTTGGAAGGTGCCGGACGGAGGACTTTACCTCTGGTTGGAGGGGCCGGTCGGGCTCGAGACCGGCGCCGAATCGGCTTTTTGCCGTGCTTGCCTGCGCGAAGGGGTGCTCTACGTCCCGGGAGCCCTCTGCCACGGCGACGCTCCCCCGGCGAATACCGTGCGGCTGAGCTTCGGCGTGCTCAGTCCGACCCAGCTGGCCGAGGCGGGCGCCCGCTTCTGTCGCGCGGCCGCGAATTTCGGGTAACCGCAGCAAGGGACTGGCGTCTGGTCAGTGGGTTTTTGGCGCCCGGAAAATTTTTTCTGAGGTAGAGGAGTAAGTGGCTCCGGCCGCCTGTCTTTGCTTCTCGGGACAATTTGTCAGCTTTCTGCGTTTTTATTAATCTTTGGGAACGGACAGCTTATCACGATTATTTGCACGGTTTGTCCCACTGGGCGGCCATGGACTGATGGGTAACCGGCCACGGGCTAAGGGTAAATTCCCCGGCAGAAATGCGGGAACAAGGGACTTTGCCGTTGCGTCTAAGTTTTTACGTCCGACAGTAGCCCGAGCATCCCTCCTCCCCTATGAGTTCCCCCCTCATCCCCAGAGGGCGTGGCGCTTACCAAGCGTTTACGCTCATTGAGCTCCTGACGGTAATTGCCATTATTGGTATTCTATCCGGACTCGTCTTCGGGATCGTGCGGGGAGCGACTACGCAAGGGCGCATCAGTCGGGCGAAATCTGAGCTGGCGTCTCTTTCATCTGCATTGGAGTCGTATAATAAATATTATGGCGATTATCCATGGGTTGGGAACGATACTGCGCCTAACCAGATAAATCCTGCGGCCGCCGGGTTTTCTCCCTCGAGCACGGATCGTGCGTTCAACTTGTTCCGGGCCCTAAATGGAAGAATTGGTCCGAAGCAGACAGTAAATCAGCGTCAATATACCAAGGCTGGGGCGAAGGCTGATAAGTACGGCAAAGCGTTTGTCGATCCTACGACCTTCACCTTGGAGCGCGACGAATCCGTGGACGCACCCGCATCGAGCAGGCCCTTGCCTGTGGCCAATCCTGCGCAATCGTCGGACGATCCTGATTTCGTCAACGCTTTTATCGATCCATGGGGAAACCGCTATCAATACTATTACAAGGACGTTGGGTCCGCAAATGCATGGAAGGCCTCCAAGTATATTTTGTACTCGGCGGGACCTGACGGACTATCCACGGCGCCCAACGCTGCGGGGGCTCCCCCTGACCCGTCTGATCCGCAGAATGCCGACAATCTCTATGCTCTGCCTTAACTTTGACTCCCATGAGACATCCATCTAAATCATCTCGTCGTCGCCCGGCTGCGTTCACGTTGATTGAACTGCTCACGGTGATCGCCGTAATCGGTATTCTTTCAGCGATCCTTATCCCAACGGTCGGCGCGGTACAAAGTAATGCCAAGAAGACCAAAACCCGGGTTCAGTTTTCCCAGTGGGCGGCTGCGGTCCGGTTGTTTAAGCAAAACTACGGGTATTTTCCGCGCTTTGAAGATTCGGGGAGCTCGTCATCGAATCACAAGGTAAACGGAGGCTTGACGCAAAGTTCGGCCTCAATGGACGATGATGATTACCTTTTCAGGGAACTGCTTACTGGCAAAGGGGCAAAACCGAACGCAGGGGGCGGTTTTGATTTTGCCAGCAACGAGAAGAGTTCGGGAAATCCTCAAAATAAAAAGCGCATCAGCCTTGTGTCGTTCGATGTCGCGGAAGTCACATCAATAACCGGTGTGAACGCAGGCGATGGTGATATCAAGGTGAATGGTGCCGTCCAAGATGCTTTTGGAAACGTAGAAATAGCTGTCATCGTGGATCGAAACAACGACGGCTTTATCAATACCAATGACCTTACCGGAATAGCGAATTATCCGGCGCTGACGGCAAAGGGGGGGCGAGGAACTTTGACGTCGGCTGCTGTCGCAGCTAAGGTGAACAGCTCGGATCCTTCAGGCAATGGAGTGCGTTCCGATGTTGTTTTTTATAGTCCCGGCAAAGGCAACTCCTCCGGAGGCGATGTTTCCGAAAGCAATGCGGTTTGGAGCTGGTAGCAGAAATAGTGACTAAAGCACTCCATCGAAGCCCATGAAACAGCGCTCCACATTTTCGGCGTTCACACTCATCGAATTGCTGGTTGTAATAGCAGTTGTCGGCGTCTTGGTCGGCACTCTGGGGCTGGGCCTAAGAGACAGTGACAAAGGAAATGCTTTGCAGGCGGCGCAGTCATCGCTGTCTTCCTTGGTATCGGCGGCTCGGGCTCAGGCTGCGTTGAATGGCTCGAATGCGTCAGTGATCATATGGGGAGAACCCAATGATCAGGAAACTTATCTTAGGAAGGCGGCGGTTATGGTTGAAACAACATCCGGTGGCGCCACCTTTTGGGTTCAAAAGGGGGAATCGATGGAGATGCCGAATGGTGTATACTTCGTGCCGGCCGACGCCGGCGCCGGGTTCCCCGCAAAGTTTGCTTCCCCGTCTGACTGGACTAATCTTGACTTCACTGAAGCCGATTCCGGCCAAGCAACGAGTTCTTTTGATGTCCGCCGTTTCGACCGGGCGACTGGAAACTATGCAAGCGACCCGACATTTACCGTGACCAAGGCTTATGTCACGGTTTCGTTCAATGCCTATGGCCAGCTGATAAAACGTCCGGGAAACGCAAACGCCAGCCACGTTCTTGCCGTGGCCGTTGGCGAACCGGAGCCGGGTAGCGGGATTTTGTTTTCTAATCCGGACAGCCTTCGTGGTCTTGTGGTGAGTGCATATGGTATTCCGACGATCGTAACGGAAAAAATTGGCCTTAAAAATAACTGACGTTCATGCGTTTTCTCATACAGAAAGCTGCGGCGCCCGAAAAACAGGCAGACCGTAAATGGGGATTTTCTTTGGTCGAGGTGGTGGTTGCGGTGGGAATTTTTGCCGTCGCCGTCCTTTCCATTGTCGGCCTCCTCCTACCTAATACGAAGTCAGTAGCCGACGGCATTGACGCTGACGTTGCCCAGCGCCTGGGAGAGAATATTCAGTTCGAACTTGCTCGCTACGGATTCGCCAACGTGGTAGCGGCGTTGCCTTCGCCCTATAATGCGAATCGGAAAATATATATGGTGGCAACGAAGGACGGCTCCCGGGTTTTAGTGACCGGCGAAGATCCTTATCAGGCGTGGAGCGATACCTACGGCACATACGATCCCGAATCTGCCGGTAATTATAACTCGGTGGCCGCCGCGGATGCGCTCGCTGCGGAGAATGATCTAATCACGGATTCGTCCCCGGGGGTTCCTCCCGGTATCGCATTCCGGGACCGTTTCTTTCTCATCGAAGTGTCCTGGCCAGACGGGCATCCGCAGTACCAGAATAATCTGGGTTTTATGCCTCTCAATGTGCGGGTTCTTTGGCCGTATCGACTGCCTAATGGACCCGCCAACCCCAGTTCCTCGTCGAAATACAACGATAGGACCGACCTTCCATGGTTGGTTGTCGCACCTGCCGGACATTCCTCAATGCTTTTCAATGCCGCGTTGACACCATGAGAACGATCATGCCGTCCGTGTGCATTCGTCCCAAGCCTTCCATGCCCTTCCCTAAAAAGTTTCGGAACGACGGTTTTACAGTCATCGAGCTGTTGGTTGCTGCTGCAATTACACTGGTCGTTTTGGGGCTTATGCTCCAAGTTACTTTTTCGGTTCTAAAGACGTTCGATAAAGTGACCGGCTCGCTGGGAACAAAGACCCAGGCAACCACTGCACTCGATTATCTTCGGCGGGATTTTCAATCGATCGTCTGGAAGCGAGACAACAATGTTTGGCTTCTGGCTACGATTCAACCCGACCAAACCACACGGGGCGGGCGGGGAGATACCAATCTGGCCGACGCAATGTGGGACGGCTCTTCTTCACCGGTCAACCCCAAGCCCGGGAACGCCAATCCGGGAGAGGATTATTCTTCTCTTCGCTTGGAGAAGCCCGGCGGCACGAATGATTGGATGGATCTGGACGAATACCGTTTTGGACAAGCCGGGGTGTGGCTGAGATTTTTTACCAACCAAGTCACCAATGATACTTCTCTCGCGGCGCCGGTGGCGGTTTCTTATCAAATTGTTCGTATCAAACCTAGAACGAACAGCACCGAGTTCCGCTACCAGCTATTCCGTTCCGTAGTGCGCCCTGGACCCACGGATTCTACCACTCGTTCGGTGTTAAGGGCCGGATTCAATTTGGCGACGAGCGCGTCCGTTAACGACAGTTATAATAGCACGCCCACAAGCGCGACCAACGATCAAAATGGAGATCCGGGGAGTATCCGAAAGCCCGATCGGGAGGTTCTACTTGCCAATAACGTCATAGATTTTGGCGTGCGTTTTTGGCAACGGGATGCCGCCAGCGGCGCATTGAAAATGATCTTTCCTTCGAATAATGCCAATCCGCCAAAACCGGATGAGGGCAACTTGGGATTTGCGGTCACCACTCTGGACGCGACGAACATTACCGCTACGGGAGCGAGCGGTATCCCGTATGGCGGCTTGGCCAACTCAGATCTCAAGACCGGATACCCGGATTTCGTTGAAGTCATGATCCGCGTTCTGACTGACGAAGGTGCTCGTCTTTTGGAAGCTTACGAAAACGGCTTAAGCGTCGCGCCGACTCCCAACGGCGCCGCTCCCACCCAGAACGAAAAGGACGCTTATTGGTGGACGATCGCTTTAGAGCATAGTGAAGTCTTTGTAGAGCGGATCCCCATTCTCGCCCGTCCTTTTTAATCAGATTTGTAAATTTTGGCCATGTCGACCCGCCTCCATCAGTCTTGTTTTCGTGCCCGCCGCCAGCGGGGCGTAGCTTTGCTTGTTACAATTATTTTGCTGGTTTTTTTGGTGCTCATCATGGTGGCGATGAGTTCTATGGTAAGGGTTGAAACCCAGATTGCGGGTAACACTCAGTCGCTGGCCCAAGCGAGACAAAATGCGATGATGGGGCTAAACATCGCGATCGGAAAGCTGCAAGAAACCACGGGCGCGGATCAACGGGCAACAGCGCGGGCGGACTTGGTTACTCCCGCTGCGTCAAATCAATTGAATCTGACCGGCGTTTGGGACACTACAAACAGCCCGCCCACGCTTATAACCTGGCTAGTCAACGGGAATGAAAAGCATGCGGCTGGCAACCCCGACGTAAAACCCGACTCGGCAAACTCTGTTATTCCTGACGCGAGGGACTTGTCCACCTTGTCCGATCCTTTGTATGATGACGTTAATCCAGCGGCAACGGCTGCCGCCGCGACGCCTCGTTTCGGTGACGGCCATGTCTATATGGTCTCGGACGGCTCCGTGGATCTTAAGAATGGAGCCGGTTATAAACGAGCGGCCACGGAACGAGTAATTCTGCGCAAGAGCCCAATCGAGGTTGATGGTGTCAAAGTCCCGGGGCGTGCCCCGGGCTCGATGGTGGTGGTTGGGAACTATGCCTTTTGGGTGGCAGATGACGGAATCAAGGCTTCTTTGTCCACCGGCAATCGTACAGGAAACGTGGCTTATGACGATTCTGGCAGTGATGGAATGGACTATATCCCGGCGGCAAATTCTGCCAGCGATGCATCCTATATTGGCCGAAAGAAGCTGAATAGCATCCAGCTCCAAGCTGGTCGCCTTGATCTGGTGCTCCGCGATTTCGGAGCAAACGATCTGTTTAATGCAAGCGCGGCGCGCCGAGAATTTTATGGGGCGCTCGTTCATCCGGTTAATTTTCCGCTCTTTAATGGAATCTCAGCTGGGCCCCAGATCGATTATAGCATCTTCGGTCCTTTTAATGCGGCGAATCCGCCATCTCTGTCCATTCCTCCGGCCACTGCTAACGCTGTTCGGAACTATCAGGATGACATCCATGATCGCTTAAAGCAGGCATTTCACGACATTACTCCCCAGACTTACAGCGTTCTGGCCGATTCGGCGGCCGGAGGATTGCGCGCGGATTTAAGCCAGCCGGCGATACTGAACGGACTGCCGGGCGTGAAAGCTTTCGTGAATGTCTGGCGTCCGTCCGTCCGTCGGGCGGTGCCCGCCGCAAACACCCCTGCGGGGCTTCTCCATCATGAGATTACCATCACGCATCCTGTCGACCCTGACGAGTATGCTGCCGGTGCCTCCTCGTATCCGTTGCTTCCTGTGATGTCAGAGTTTGAACTTCTGCTTGAAATCACCAGCGACGGTGCCGGAGCGGTCACCTTCAGCCCCTCGGGTAGTCTGGAATTGTGGAATCCTTATAACGTAGATATGGATTTAGCGGCCGGGGAGAATCTTTACGTGCAGATTCCTTTGGTATCTGGCGGCAATGAGCTTTTCTCCTTGATCCATGTCGCGGATGGAGCTGCCAGCGGTGGATTAGCCAGCGGAGACGGTAGCGTGGCGAGGAGTTTTAATTGGAACGGATCGGATGCAGACTACTCTGTTACGCTTGTGGTCACGCCTGATACCGCAGGAAAGTGGAAGCCGGGCGAAACGAAGTTGTGGACCATAGGTGCAAGCTCATACGGTGGCCCCGTCTTGGATTCCTCGGGAGTCCAACTGACTGGTTTCGCCCCGGGGCAGTCCGTCTTACAGGTTGCCACGTCGGCCGACACCTCATTGACTGTAAATCTCGCGATGGGTGGTTCGACGGCCACGGCAGCTCGCGTGAGCAGCAGCGCCACCTTGACCCTCCCGGCGACTACAGCGGCAGCGGAGAGTCACCCAGTGTATTATTTCCGAGTCAGAGACGAGCGTGATAACGCTGACTGGATCGCCGGTCTAGGCCGCGATCCTCGCAGCCTCACGCCTGATGCCGGCGTCTATGATCTTCCTGTGGAAATTAATGGAACCTCAACTTTTGATGGAGATGCGACCAGTTTGTTGTATAACGATAGTCATGGCGGGGCAGCACGTTTCGCGGTGCTTTTTGATGTGCCTTTGCAGGAGGTAATCAGTGTCGGTGCTCTTCGGCATATCGTTCAGGATAACAGTCAGCGCCCCTATAGGGTTGGATCGGAGTTTGGTGGCAATGCGAACAACTGGTTCGATCGGTATTATTTTTCGTCGGTGCCGCGAGATACTAACACGACTTGGAATCCCAAGAACGGGGACGTATTGGCCAACAGCTCGATCATTGTGTTTGACCAGTCGCCTCATTTGGCCACTCCGGCGGCGACGCTTTTGAATAACTTGCAGAGCTCCAATTCCAGCGAGTGGCTGCTTCTCCGAGACTCCTTTAACGTAAACTCGACCTCGGTAGCCGCTTGGCGAGCTATGCTCGGCGGCGTCTTGCCGGCACTGGCGAATCCTGCAGCGGGGGGCGCAAATGGAAACGATTATCAATGGGATGCCCTACCGGTCCCAGATAATGAAAAAATATCAGCAACGTGGCGTTATTATAATTATAATGGAGCTGCAGAGGCGACGATCAACCTACGAAATGCCTTTTTCCGGTTTCCCCAGACAGGAACCAATGTACGAGGCAATTTTGCCGCGCTCACGGGCAATTTGGCGAGCGGCACTCAAAAAAACCGGGAAGACGCCTCTTATACTTTTGGCGTGAGGACTTTGACTGACGCGCAAGTGGATCGTTTGGCGAATAATGTGGTGAACCTTATAAAGGCTCACACCAGTCTGCCGTTTGCATCTGTGGGGGATTTTGTTAACAGCGGTATTCTGCAAGCTGCAATTGATGCTGATGCGACGATTAACGCCCCCGGCGGCGCTGCAAATCCTATTGTGGGCGGGTCGCCCGGGTTCCTTTCCCAAGGAGATATTTTCGAGCTGATCGGACATCGGCTAGTCGCACGATCGGATACCTTTACGATTCGTGCTTATGGGGACGTCATTAACGAGGTTTCCGGCGAAGTGGAAGCCCGGGCGTGGGTCGAGGCTACGGTCCAGCGCATCCCGGTGAAGCATGGCACCGCCGCGGATTCGGGAAATAATATGACCAATACGGGTTCTGGCGCAGGGAACTTTGGCCGCCAGTTTAGGATCCTCAAACTACGCTGGCTCGATCAGAATGAAATCTAAAGACATGTTGAAGCGTATTGTTTTTTTGGGCGCGGTCTTTTTGGGGACCTTGTCGCCGGGGCAGGCAGCGCCTGCCGGTCCGGCTCCGGTGGTCAGCGCCAAGGTCTCTTTTCTCCTGGTTGCAAATGCCAAGCCGGTGGAGGGCGCATTTTTAGAGATCGCGAAAAAGGGACCTTTGCCCGTCGCGCTAACCAACGCCGCGAAATCTCCCGTCTACCCTTACGAGGGGCCGGAATCGCTTTCATTGTGGGCCCCCGACAAAGGCGCTCCCAATGGACGCCGTGAACTGGTCAAGGTTCCTATCTCCGGCATGAAGCAGCCCTTGCTCCTGTTGGCTCCGGAGTCGGTAGCCAAGGATGCTCCGCCGCGTTACCGAGCCGTTGCCGTGGAGGATGACTGGCAGACCGTCCCGGAAGGCACGCTCAGGTTTATTAATTTTTCCGGAAAGAAACTGATGGTGAGCGTGGGGGGTAAAGTCACCGAACTGGGGAATGGTCCGTCTGCAGCCATAAGAATCGCGGAAGCGGGAAAAGACTCCGCCGAAACCGACGTCCAGATTGCCAGTTTCGAGGCGAATTCGTTCGAACTGGCTTTTCAGTTGAAAGCGAAGGTTTCAAAAACGCAGAGGCAGACGATTCTCGTTTTCCCACCTGCGAAGCAGGGGGGACTTGGCGTCAAGGTGGTGACCACCCGGGAGTCAAAGCCTATGGATCAGGTCAAACCTGTCGCCCCACCGCGGTGATAAAACTAGCGGCAGAAAGCTCAAAAGCGGCGAGAGACGCAGAAGCCTGTTTGGCCATTCTTGAGCCATCGTTCAGGTGTGCCAAACGCGTGAATCCTTAGCAAAAGCCCGGCCCGCTTGAGGCGGGCCGGGCTTGAGTGAAGAGGCTTCGCTGGCCTTGGCGCTTACTTGCTCAAGCTCGCGCGGAGGTCGTCGAGCTGGCCGGCGCTGCCGAGGAGGACGTTGCGGCTCGCGATGAACTTGGCGTACTCTTGGATGAAGATCTTGCCCGGAGGACGGAAATCGAAGTCGGCCGGCTTGTCGCGGAAGAACTCGCGGTGAACGCGCGTCCAGACCAGGCGGCCGTCCGTGTCGATGTTGATCTTGGTCACGCCGAGCTTCGCGGCAGGGAGATATTCGTTCACGTCGACCCCCATCGAGTCCTTGATCGCACCGCCGGCGGCGTTGATGCGGGCGACTTCATCCTGCGGAACCGAGCTCGAACCGTGCATGACCAGCGGGAAGCCGGGGAGGCGGCTCTTGATCTTCTCCAGCACATCGAAGTGCAGGGACTGCTTGCCCTTGAACTTGAAGGCGCCGTGCGAGGTTCCAATGGCGCAGGCGAGGGAATCGCAGCCGGTGGCCTTTACGAAAGCCTCGGCTTCGGCCGGATCGGTCAGGCAGGCATGGCCTTCGTCCACCTTGATGTCTTCCTCGACGCCGCCAAGCATACCGAGCTCGGCCTCGACGGAAAGGCCCTTGGCGTGGGCACGCTCCACGACGCGCTTGGTGATCTCGACGTTCTTCTCGAAGGGGTCGTGCGAGGCGTCGATCATCACGGAGCTGAAGAAACCGGAGTCGATGCAGTCGTAGCAAGTGGCCTCGTCGCCGTGGTCGAGGTGCACCGCGAAAATGGCCTCGGGGAAGATCTCGCCGGCGGCGCGGATGATCGCCTCGAGCATGCGCTTGTCGGTGTAATTGCGGGCGCCTTTCGAGATTTGAATGATGAAAGGGGCCTTGGAATCGATGGCGCCTTTGAAGAGGCCCATGGCCTGCTCGGCGTTATTGATGTTATAAGCTCCGATGGCGTACTTGCCATAGGCGTGTTTGAAGAGCTGCGCAGTGGTGACGATCATGGTGGTAAGGTGCCGCGGTGGTGACGCGGACGAAAGGGTGAAACTTAGGGAGCGGCAAAAGTGACGGGCAAGGGTTTTATGCGCGAGCGAGCGGTGCAAAAACGCAGTTTTTTGACCGTGCGTGCACCGGAAATGGATCAGGGAGGGGATCGGCGCTGCCGCGGCGGCAGGACATGAAGAACCCGCCTCGGGGAAAGAGGCGGGCGACGAGCGGCGGTCCGCGGGCTCGAGGGTTAAGATTTCAGCGGCCTTGGCCGCCACCACCGCGGCCGCCCTGCTGATTCATGGCTTGGCGGGCGGCGCGGGTCTTCTCCTCGATGAGCTGACGGGCCTGTTGCTCGGCCTGGAGGCGCTTCAATTCGGTGAGCTGAGCATGGGTGAGAACCCCGGCGGCACGGGTGATGGTGTCGTCCGTGATCGTGGTGGTGCGGCCGTTCTGAGCGCCGGTCTCGGCGAGGATCTTGGTGAGCTGCTGGGCCTGGCTGTCGTTGAGAGTCTGGCCGGCGTAGCTCAGCTTTTGGGTGAGATCGTTGACCGTGTTGCGTTGGGAACTGGTCGAATTGTAGGTGTCGAGCGCGGTGACGACGGATGCGCCGAGTTGGGCTTCGATGTTCTTGTCCACCTCGGCCTCGAGGCTGTTGGTGAGCTCGCGGAGCTGGTCGCGGTTGTCGCGGGGATTGAGCCCCTGGGCGGCGGCGCTGGCCCAGACCTCGCGGCCGGCGTTTTCGCGTTCGACGAGGAGGGACTTCAGCGCGGCAAGTTTATCGGGCGAAAGATTGAGCTGCTTGAAGAGGGCTCCATAGCGCTGCTCGATCCGGGCTTCCTGTTCGAGTTTCCAGGCGGCGGCGAATTCCGGGTCCTGCATGAGCGAGGCCATTTGGGCGGCGAACTGGGCTCCGCGCTGGCCTCGGTTGCCGGGGCCTCCTGGGCCTCCCGGGCCGCCCTCCGGACGTTCGCCGGCCTGAGGCGGAGGCGCCGCCTCGGCCGGGGCGGCGGCGGGCTCGGCAGGCGGGGAAATGATGGGGGCCGGGGCGGCGGCGGTCTTTATCTCGGTGCGGTTAATCTGGAGGCTGGGGGCATTACGCGCGTCGGCAAGTTGCTGACGGGTATGGATGACCAGCGCGGCCCCTCCGAGCGTGGTGCAGGCCAGGAAGGCAATGAGGTAGTTCTTTTTGTCGGTGGAGGGCATGGTGCGGCGCGAGGGAACGGTGGACGGGCGTGGCGTAGAAGCCGTGACGCGCGGGCACCGCGGCGGGTTACGCGGAGACGCATGCGGGCTTTAAACAGAATCGGCCACAAAAGGCACAGCAGGCGCAAAAACAGAACGGGGGAAGGCGGATTCGCCGGGATTGTTTCTATGCGTTTTGGCGCCTTCTGTGGCTAAACCAGCCCGATCAGCGCACTACAGCAGCGGAGTCCTGCCTCGTATTCGAGGCCGAACGAGGAGATGCCTCACCGAGGTGGAAACTCGAAGTCGGCTTTTTTCTTGTCCTTGGAAAGGACGAGGAAGGCGCTGAAGGGGCGGCCGGCCTTCGACATGAAGCCGTCGAGGAGCTCGGTGCGGCCGTCGGCGAGGAGCTGCCGGACGATGTCCGGAGTGATTTTTTTACCCGCAATCTCGAGTTTGGCCTGGAACACGGCGCGCGGGGCACCTTCGGCGCCGGGCTTGGCGACCACGTAGGCATCGGCGGTCTGATAGAGTTCTCCATCCTTGTGGGCCGGGCTGGGGCCGAGCTTGGTCGCGGTGGAGAGATCGAGCGGAGCCTTGGCCTTGCGCTCGACGGGCTTGCCGTCCTTGCCGGCCTTGGGCTCGCGGGGCGGAAATTCGAAATTGGCCTTGTTGCCGGAGCGGACGAGGTAGGCTTTGAAAGGACGGCCGAACTTGCTGATGAAATCCTCGATGAGCGGAGTGCGGCCGGTTTCGATGCAGGAGATCACGTCCTCCCGCTTCAGCTCACGTTTGCAGAGGATGCGGGAAAGCGAGAAGGTCTGTTCCCAGCCGCCCTCGGCGTTTTTCTCGCGCAGGATGTATTTGGTGGGGGCTTCGCAGAGCTGGGCACCGGTCTTGGGATCGGTCCAGAAAGCCTCGAGATCGCCCACCTCGGTCTTTTCGCCGAAATCCATGGCTACCTTCTTGCGCCCGGGCTCGTCGGCCTTCTCGTCAGCGACGATGCGGAGCTTGGCGGCGAAGCGGTTGCCGGTGCGCGGGGATACGAAGCCGTCGAGCGGGCCGACTTCGCCGGTGGTGACGAGCTGGCGAACCTCCTCCTCCTCGATTTTACGGCCGGTCATGACCTTGTAGATCATCAGCGCGCCGTCCCGGGATTTGTAGCCGCGCAAGGTCTCGACAAGTGGCTCGCCGTCGGTGGGGGAAACGATATCGGTGACGCGGGAGCTGGACTCGTCCTCCTCGAAGCCCTTGACGCGCTCGACGATGCCGACGGTCTGGTCGATGACGCCCTTCATGAAGTCGTCGCGCTTCACGCGGCCCTGCTCCATCTGGCGCAGTTTGTATTCCCACTCGCCGGTCATGGCGGGAGAGGTGAGGGCCTCGGCCTTCACGGCAGCGAGGAACTGGAGGAGCGATTCGGCCTTGGGGGTGGGGACGAGTTCGCGCTGCTGGCGCTCCATGTACTTCTGGTTGATGAGGCCGTCGATGGTGTCGGCGCGGGTGGCGGGCGTGCCGAGGCCGCGTTCCTTCATGGCCTCGGCCATGTCCTCGTCCTCGACGAGCTTGCCGGCGCCTTCCATGGCGGAAAGCAGGGTGGCCTCGGTGTAGCGCGGCGGCGGCTTGGTGGTTTCGGCGTGGAGGACGGTGTCGGTAGACTTGGCCTTGCCCGCGTCCGTGGGAGAGAGGGCGGGGAGGGCCTTGGCGGAGGCGGCGGAGTCTTTTTTACTCTCGGCGTCAGAGGCGGGGGTGTCGTCCTCGAGGGCGGCGGACTTGCCGTAGACGGCGAGCCAGCCGGGCTCGGTGAGGACTTTGCCCTCGGTCTTGAAGTCGTGTTTGCCGGCGAGGGTGGAGATGCGGATCGTGACGTCGAACCGGGCCTCGGGATAGAACGCGGCGACGAAACGGCGCGCGATCATGTCGTAGACCTTGGCCTCCATCTCATCGAGCGATTTGGGCTCGGAGGTGGTGGGGATGATGGCGAAGTGGTCCGTGATCTGGGCGTTGTTGAAGATCTTCTTGTTGCCGGGGCGGATCCAGCCGGACTGGACGACCTTGGCGGCATGCGGGGCGAGGTCGCCGCCGAGCGATTGCAAGGTCTCGCGCACGGTGCCGGCGTAGTCCTCGGGCAGGGCGCGCGAATCGGTGCGGGGATAGGTGATGACCTTGTGGCGCTCGTAGAGGGCCTGGGCGATCTGGAGGGTGCGGCGGGCGGAGAGGCCGAAACGGCCGTTGGCCTCGCGCTGGAGCGTGGTGAGGTCGTAGAGGCGGGGGGAAGCCTGGGTGGAGGGTTTTTTCTCCTCGCGGACCGTGGCCAGGGGGCTGTACCGGCACTCGGCGAGGACGGCCTCGGCGGCGGCCTGATCCCAGACGCGGTCGATGCGATCATGGTCGTTGGCGGCGTCCTTCTTGAAGTTGGGCTTTTGATAAACGCCCTCATAGGGGCCCTGCGCGACTAGGAAAGACGCGGTGAGGCGCCAGTAGGCGCGGGGCTTGAAGTTGCGGATTTCGAGCTCGCGGGCGTAGACGATGGCGAGGGTGGGAGTCTGGACGCGGCCGACGGAGGCGACGTTGCCGGCGCGGGAGCCGAACATGCGCTTGGTGAGGGCGCGGGTGCCGTTGATGCCGATCAACCAGTCGCTTTCGGAGCGGCAGCGGGCGGCGTCGGCGAGGCCGGCGAGTTCGGAGCCTTCGCGGAGCTTTTCGAAGGCCTTGCGGATGCCGTCGACGGTCATGCTTTGCATCCAGGCGCGCTTCACGGGCAGCTTGGATTTGGCGAGCTGGTAGATGTAGGTGAAGATCAGCTCGCCCTCGCGACCGGCGTCGCAGGCGTTGATAACCTGGTCGATGTCTTTGCGGGCGAGGAGCTTTTTGAGTTGGTTAAATTTCTCCTTGTTGTCCTCGATGGGCTTGAGGCCGAATTTGGCGGGGATGATCGGAAGGGTTTCCAGGCGCCAGAAGCCATATTTCTTCTTGTCGATGTCCTCGGGCATCTCGAGTTCCACGAGGTGGCCGACCGCGGAGGAGATCACCCATTCGTCGTTTTCGTAAACATCGCCCTTTTTCGGGACTTTTCCGAGGGCGCGGGCGAGGTCGGCCGCGACGGATGGCTTCTCGGCGATGACAAGGGACTTCATGAGGCTGCGAGCGGGTAGGGAGCGGGCGAAGCGATTACAAGCGTGAGTTTTTCCGGACCGGGGCAGGCGAGGCTAGGTTTAGGAGGAAACCGGGTCGCCGCGCGGGAAAAAAATCCCGTCGGCGGAAGGCGGCGACGGACGGGGAGGCAGGGCGACGAGGCTTGCGCCGGAAAGCGTGGCGATATTGTGAAGAGCCAAAATTTTATGAGCCCCGCCACCCTTCGCCAACTGCGCTATGCGGAAGGTTATCTCGCGTTGGGCATGAAGGCCGAGGCGGCGGAGGCGCTGGCCGAGATCGCGGACGGGGAACAGGATGCCACGCCGGTGCTGCACCTGCGGGCGGCGGTGCTGCTGGAGCGCGCGGAATGGGCGGGCGCGGCGGAACTGCTTACCCGATTGTGCGAACGGGAACCGGCCCTGGCGCGGCATTGGATCCAGCGCGCCTATGCCACCCGGAGGCACAGCGGGATCGACGAGGCGCGGGAAATTTTGCTGCACGGCCTGCGGCTGCACCCGAGGGAGCCGACGATCCATTTCAATCTCGCTTGCTATGAGGCCCAACTCGGGCGGCTGGAGACGGCCAGAGCTTATCTGGAGGAGGCCTGCCGGATCGATGAGGACTTTGTGGCGATGGCGAAGACGGATCCGGACCTGGAGCCGTTGCGCCGGGTGGAAGAATGAGGGAGTGAACGGGGGCAGCGCGGGCGCGCGATGCAGATTACGTATAGCACGTTGCCGCGCTGCCGTTTTGCAGCAGGCGGTTGAGTTGACCGCGCTTTGGGGCATAGATGGCTCCGCACCATCTGGATCTTTTCAACCTATGAAACCGAATCTCGGCCTTTCCTCGAAATCGCGCGACACCGTGACCGCTCTTCTCGCCCGGCTGCTGGCGGATGAGCATGTGCTCTACGTCAAGACGCGCAACTTCCACTGGAACGTCACCGGGCTCGACTTCGGCTCGCTCCACGCGCTGTTCGAGAAGCAATACGACGGACTGGCGGAGTCCATCGACGAGATCGCCGAACGGCTGCGGAGCCTGGGCGGGATCGCTCCCGGCTCCATGAAAGAGTTTTTGAAGCTGGCGCGTCTCGAGGAGCAGTCCGGCGGCAGGCTGGAGGCGGAAAAGATGATTGCGGCCCTGCTCAGCGACCACGAGGCGGTGATTCGTGCGCTGCGCGAAGACATCGAGGCCGCGGTCAAGGCGGGCGACGAGGGCAGCGCCGATTTTCTGACCGGCCTGCTCGAGTCACACGAAAAGACGGCCTGGATGCTGCGCGCGCACCTGGAGTAGGCGGTGATCGGAGCTTTGACCGCGGATTACGCGAAGGGGCGCGGATAATTCCACAAGCCGCTGATCAACCGCAGATGGCACGAATAAACACAAATATAGCGGTTCAAATAAAACTGTGGCCGCTAATGCCTGGCGTGTAGGACGGGGTCGCCGCACCCCGCCGTGGCGTGACCAGGTTTGCGAACGGATCCGGCGGAAATCTCCGGCCTGCTTATCTGTGAAAATCGGTGTGATCCGTGGTCAAAATCTGATTCGGCGGGCTGGAAATAATGTGCCGGTTCAGTACGGCTTCTCGTAGGTCTTTCCCTCGCCGTCGGTGAAAACGAGGAGGCCGGCGCGCACGGCGCTGAGCCGGAGGCCGAGCTCCGGTTCGACCATGTCCTTCAGACGGTAAACTTTTTCGTTCATGAGGACGCGCGCCTGGGCATCCTGGCCGCGCACGCCGGCCAACCGCGCCGAGGCGAGGAAGGCCTTGACCCTCGTTTCATGATCCTCGACGGCGGGAGCGGCGACCGGGACGACCTCGACCGGGGCGGGCGACGGTATGGCGGCGACCACGGACGCAGCTTGGGCATCCGCTGGCAGCGGCGCCGGAGGCCGAGTGGCCACGGGGGCCGGGCGAGGCGGCGCGATGGGCACGATGGGCGGGAGCGTCACCACCGGTTCGGGGGCAGGCGGCAGCGGGGCGGCGGCGGGCACGCTGGCCGGTGCCGGGGCGGGCGTCGCGACCGCGGTGGGCGTGGCGGGGGCGAAGCCGTAGCGCATGATCAGCACGGTCACACCGGCGCCAAGGAGCAGCAGGCCCAGGCCGAACCAGACGGGAACGTTGCTGCGATGGCGGTGAGTGGCGGCGCGTTCGTGGGTGGTGACGGCGGCGGCGGCGACCCCGCTGGGCGCGGAGGAGAGGGGGGCGGCGTCGAGGCTGCGCTGGCGCTGGGCTTTCTTGAGGGCTTCGTTGATCAGGCTCATGGCGCGGGCGCGCGGCGGTGCCGCGCAGGTGAAGGGGAATTTAAGGTGAAGAAACGGATACGAGCAACGCGGGGCGGGTAAGAAGATGCCGGGCGTTCAATCGGTGAGATTCTTGAGATCCTTGATGGCGCGTCGGACATCGCGCCAGGTGACCTCATCGGATTCGCGGATATAGGCGGCGAGGATCGCCTTGTCGCAGAGATTATTCACGACACGGGGGATACCTTTGCTGTAGCGGTGGATGGCACGCAGGGCCCAGCGGGTGAAGTAAGGGCGGCCGTTGCCGCCGGCGCGGCCCAGGCGGTGTTGGACGTAGTGGGCGAGCTCGGTGCGGTTGAGGGGGTGGAGCTCATAATGGACGAGTACGCGTTGGCGGAGCTGCCGGAGGGCGGGCTGGCGGAGCAGGTCTTTCAGCTCGGGCTGGCCCATGAGCACGATCTGCAGGAGCTTGTGTTTGTCGGTCTCGAGGTTGGAGAGCAGGCGCACCTGCTCGAGTACGCTGTAGGAGAGGTTTTGGGCCTCGTCGATGAGGAGAAGGATATCGCGTCCGGCGGCGATACGCTGGAGGAGCACCCGGTTGAGCTGGCCGAGGAGATCGGGCTGTTCGTTGTGGGCGGGCGTTTCGCCGAGCTCGGTGAGGATGGCGCGCAGCATCTGGGTCTCGTTGACCGAGGGGTTGAGGATGAGCGCCGTGTCGAAGCGGCCGTCCTGCTCGAGATCGTTGAGGAACTGGCGGCAGAGGGTGGTCTTGCCGCAGCCGACCTCGCCGACGATCACGATGAAACCCTTTTTCTCGAACACGCCGAATTTGAGGTGCTGGAGCGCCTCCTGGTGGGTCGGGCTGAGATAGAGGAACTTGGGGTCGGGGGTGATATGGAACGGGAGTTCGGCCAGACCGTAGTAGCTCTGATACATCGTCCCGAGTGGTAGCGGGGGGCGGGGGCAAGGCACGCCAAATCAGCGCCGCAAAAATATGGGGCGCGTGATTTACACGGGCGGGAGCTTTCTCCTAATGCTGCGGTCGATCTTCCCATGCCCGCCTGGCTCCATCGTCTCCTGCTCGCTGTCTGCGCCCTGGTATCGCTGGGCGTCATCACCGGGCTGGCGGTGGTGCTCTCGCAGACGCGCGCGGAATACGCGCAGGTGCGGCAGGCCGAACTGCAGGTGCGCCGGCGGCTGGCCGAGGTGGAGGTGAAGCTGGCCGAGCAGGAGGTGGTCCTGGACCGCCTGCGGAACGATCCGGCTTATATCGACATGGTGATCCGCCGCCGTCTCGGCTACGCGAAGCCGGAGGAGTTCGTGTTTCGCTTCGAGGAGTGAGCGGGTCCTCACGGGGCCGGCCCGGGCGCGCACCGGCGGATCCCGCAGGAAGGAAACGGGGAAAACCCGTGGTGCCGGACGACGGTTTAACGTTCTCCCGGTCCGCGTGAAAAGGCATTGCCGGTGGCCGGGCTCGGACCCTTCACTGGGCGCTTTTCATCATGGTCCAACATCCTCTCGTCGCAGCGTTTCAGCAGGCCGGCCAAGGCCATGTCTTCACGCACTTCGACCAATTGCCGGCGGAACGCCGGGCCGAGCTGCTCGCCGATGCCGGCGAGATCGATCTTGCGGAGATCGCGGAGCTGAATCGCACGCTGGTGCAAAAGAGCGCCGCGGCCGGCGTCGATCTCTCCGACCTGGAGCCCGCGCCTTTCGAGCTCCTGCCGAAGAATGGAGGGGACGCCGCGGCCTGGGCGGAGGCAAAGCGGGCGGGCGAGACCGCGCTCCGCGCGGGGCGGGTGGCGGCCTTCGTGGTGGCGGGCGGCCAGGGCACCCGCCTCGGCTACGACGGGCCGAAGGGCACCTATCCAGTCACGCCGGTGTTGAAGAAGAGCCTTTTCCAGGTATTCGCCGAAAAACTACGCGCCGCCGGCCTGCGCTACGGCCGTCCGCTGCACTGGTTCATCATGACCAGCCACATCAACCACGCCGCGACCGAGGCCTTCTTTCGCGAGAACGGCTTCTTCGGGCTGGCGGAGACGCACGTGCATTTCTTCCGCCAGGGGCGCATGCCGGCGGTGGGTTTCGACGGCAAAATCCTGCTCGAGGACAAACATCGCATCGCCATGTCGCCCGACGGTCACGGCGGCTCGCTCCGCGCCCTCCAGCGCAGCGGTGCGCTGGACCTGATGGAGCGCGAGGGGATCGACGTCCTGAGCTATTTCCAGGTGGACAATCCCCTGGTGCGCTTCATCGATCCGGCCTTCGTGGGCTGGCACCTGCTGAAGCGCTCCGAGATGAGCAGCAAGATGGTGCCGAAGGCCTACGCCGGCGAGAAGGTCGGCCACTTCTGCACGCAGCGGGAACGCACGGTGGTGATCGAGTATTCCGACCTGCCCAAGGCGATGCAGGAGGAGACGGACGCGACCGGCCGCTTGCGCTTCGTCGCGGGTTCGATCGCGATCCACCTGCTCGACCGCGAGTTCATCCGCCGCATGGCCACGGGGGCGGACGCGCTGCCCTTCCACCGAGCCGACAAGAAGATACCGTGCATCGATGCCGCGGGCGCGCCGGTGAAACCCGAGAAGCCGAACGGGGTTAAGTTCGAACTCTTCGTCTTCGACGCGCTGCCCTTCGCGAAGAATCCGGTGGTGATCGAGACCGACCGCGCGGACGATTTTTCGCCGGTGAAGAACGCCGAGGGCGTGGATTCGCCCAAGACCTGCGCCGACGACCAACTGCGCCAGTTCACGCGCTGGGCCAGGGCACAGGGCGCAAACGTGCCGGCGGACGCCACCGGCCTGCCGCCCTTCGCCTTCGAGGTGTCGCCGCTGTTCGGCTACGACGAGGACAGCTTTGCGGATGCCTGGAAAAACCGCGCGCCGAAGCCCCCGATCGCGGAAGGGGCGATCCTTTCCTGAGCCGATCTGATCTTTTATAGGTCCTATAGGTCTTGTGGGTCTTGTAGGACCTATAACCAGACGCGATTTCGCCTCTTTCACTCCGCCGACTTTAATCGTTCCCCGCATGCTCTCCGCCTCCCTCCAAGCCGCCGGCACCGCCGGCCATCTTCTCCCCTCCACGGTCGCGAATCTCGCGGCCTGGCTTTCCGCGGGCCTGCCGGCCTGGGCGACCGCCTCGCTCGAGGAACTCGTCTCCCGCCAGGCCTGGGGCGAGCTCAATGACCGCTTTTACCGCGACCTCGAGTTCGGCACCGGTGGCATGCGCGGCCGCACCATCGGCACCGTCTCGACCGCCGCCGAGCAGGGCCGGACCGGGCCGATGGGCACACCCGAGCATGCCGCCATCGGCAGCAATATCCTCAACGACTACACCTTGGTCCGCGCCACCGTGGGGCTCTATCGCTACACCGCCGCCTACCTCGCGGAGCGGGGCGACGCCCGGCCGCCGGCGCTGGTGATCGCGCACGACGTGCGCCACTTCTCCAAGCACTTCTCCCAACTTGCCGCCTCCACCTGGACGAAGCTCGGCGGCCTGGCCTATGTCTTCGACGGCCCGCGCTCCACGCCCCAGCTCAGCTTCACCGTGCGCCACCTCGGGGCGAATTGCGGCGTGGTCATCACCGCGAGCCACAACCCTCCCCATGACAATGGCTTCAAGGCTTATTTCGACGACGGCGCGCAAGTCGTCGCACCGCACGACAAGGGCATCGTGACCGAGGTCGGCAAGGTGCCGCTGGCCGACCTCGCCGCCTACCTCGACCAGGATCTCTCGCGCGTGGTCACGCTCGGGGTCTCGGCCGACCTGGCCTACCGCGCGGCCGCCTCCACCGCGGTCATCGACCGCTCGGTCTTCGCCGCGGCGAAGTTGAAGGTCGTCTTCACCTCGATCCATGGCGTGGGCAACATCATGTCCATCCCGCTGCTCAGGGAGACCGGCGTCGCGCTGCACGAGGAGCCCGCTCAGGCGGTGCACGACCCGCGTTTTCCCACCGTGAAGTCGCCCAACCCCGAGAACGCCGATGCGCTGGCGCTCGCGGTGAAACTCGCCGAGGAGAAGGGGCTCGACCTCGTGCTGGCGACCGATCCCGACTGCGATCGCATGGGTTGCGCGGTTCGCGGCAAGGACGGGAAGATGCACCTCCTCACCGGCAACCAGATCGGTGCGCTCCTCACCGAATACCGGATTTCCCGGTACAAGGAGCTCGGCATCATCCCCCGCGCCGGTACCGACCGGGCCGCGCTGGTGAAGACCTTCGTGACGACCGCCCTGCAGGACGAGATCGCCCGCAGCCACGGGGTGAAGGTCGTCAACACCCTCACCGGCTTCAAGTGGATCGCGGCCAAGATCCGCGGCTACGAGGAAGCGCTGAAAGCCGGCTACCTGGCGAAGCACGGCGTTGCGCTCGACTATAATGCCACGCCCTTCGCCAGCCGCGCGAAGCTGCTGCAGGAGTTTTCCACCTTCTATCTCTTCGGCACCGAGGAGAGCTACGGTTATCTCGCCAACGATCTGGTGCGCGACAAGGACGGCAACTCCGCCTGCCTCATGCTCGCCGAGGTGTGCGCCCACGTGAAGTCGCGCGGGCTGACCGTGCCCGAGTATCTCGACGAGATCTATCTGCGCACGAGCTACTACCTCGAAGGCGTGATCAACCTCTACTACGAGGGCGCGAGCGGTGCGGCGAAGATCAAGCGCATCCTCTCGACCTACCGGGAGAACCCGCCGAAGGCCTTCGGCGACGTGACGGTGACGAAGTTCGAGGACTTCGGCCGCATGGACATCCGCGACGCCGACGGCGAACTGGTGCCGAAACAGGACTTGTACATCGTGACCCTGGCCAACGGCTACACCTTCGCGGCGCGCGGCTCGGGCACGGAGCCGAAGATGAAATTCTACGTTTTCGCCAAGGCGGCGGTGAAGGACGCCGCCGGCCTGCCGGCAGTGAAGGCGGCGGTGAAGGCCGAGCTCGATCGCGTGAAGGCCCTGATCGAGGCCGATGCCAAGGCCCGCGCCGAGAGCTGAGGACGGACCAAAAGACGGGGCGTTGCCAAACGGGCGGACGCGAGCCATGGTTTCGGCCATGGTCGCGCTCAACCCCGCCTATATCACCTCGCTGGCCGGTCCCGGCCGGCTGGGTTTCGTCGCCACCAACGGCATGCACGACACGGTGGTGATCGAGGGCGTGCAGGAGGACGAGTACCGCCAGCGCATCCGCGAAGGCTGGCGCGTGGCGGAGGTACGTCCGATCTGCCGCAGCCTGACTCCCAAGCTGTTCCATTCCCGGGAGGAACTGCGCGACACGCGGGTGTTTTCCTACGTGCTGGTGATCCTGGAGCATCCGGCCCGCCGCCGCAGCGGGGCGCGCGAAACGACCCGGACGATTGGCGTGTAACCGGTCGCTGGCGCTCCCCGCTGCACTCAGGTCTGGGGCTGGGCGACCGGAACGCGGGCGAGCGCGGCCTGGAGGAGAGGCATGCTGATGGGCTTGGTCACGTAGTCGTCCATGCCGACAGCCTGGCACCGTTCGGCCTCGCCGCTGAGGGCGTGCGCCGTCACGGCGATGATGTAGGCGCGGCGTCGGCCGGAGGCTGCTTCGTCTTCGCGGATGCGGCGCACGGTTTCGTAGCCGTCCATCATGGGCATCTCGATGTCCATGAGAATGGCATCGAACGAATCCTGCCCGAGTGCGGCGAGCCCGAGCTGGCCGTTGGCGGCGAAACGGATCTCGTGACCGAGTTTTTCGGCCATGGCGCGGATGACGTTTTGGTTGACTATATCGTCCTCGCACACGAGCAGCCTCAGCGGGCCGGTGGCGGCGGCAGGTTCCGCCACGAGGGCCGGTGCGGGCTCGGGTTCCGGGGCGACTTTCACGCGCACGGTGGCGGTGAAAAGCGAGCCCTCGCCCGGCTTGCTTTCGACCTCGAGCCCGCCGCCCAGGAGCCGGCAGAGGTTTTCGGTGATGGTCAGTCCCAGGCCGGTGCCTCCGAAGCGCCGGGTGATGCTGGAGTCGGCCTGGTTGAAAGGGAGAAAGATGCGCCGCTGCTGCTCGGGCGTGATGCCGATGCCGGTGTCTTTCACCTGCAGGATCAGGAAGGGGTCGGCCGGATCGGCGTCGAGATGGACGGAGACCATGACGCTGCCGGAGGACGTGAACTTGATGGCGTTGCCCGCGAGGTTGGTGAGGATCTGGCCCAGGCGGACGGGATCGGTGAGGACGAGGGCGGGCATCTCCGGATCGACCGCGTGGGAGAAGGCAATGCGTTTCTCGCGGGCGCGGTCCTCGAGCAGGCGGCAAGTCTGCCGGACAAGTTCGCCGACATCGCAGGGGGCTCGCTCCAGCTCGAGCCGGCCGGCGGCGATCTTGGAGTAGTCGAGCACGTCGTTGATGATGACCAGCAGGCTGCGCCCGCTCTGGGCGATGAGATCGCTGTATTCGCGCTGTTCGGGCGTGAGAGAGGATTTGGCGAGGAGCTGGCTGAAGCCGATCACGCCGTTCATCGGCGTACGGATTTCGTGGCTCATGGTCGCGAGGAAGCGGGATTGGGCCTGGTCGGCGGCCTCCGCGGCCTCCTTGGCGAGGCGCAGCTGGCGCTCGTTTTCCTTCCGCGCGGTGATGTCGCGCAGGACGAGCACCCGGGCGCGGCGCTCGCCCGCGGGGCCGCTGACGACAAAGACGGAACTCTCCAGCGTGAGGGGCGGGAAATCGAGTTCGACGTGGTCGTGCTCGGGCAGGGCGAGGAGGGCGACCAGGGCCGGCCAGTCCCGGAGCGCTTCGGCGGCCGGCCGGCCTAGGGCGCGGCGGTCGGAGAAACGGAAAGTGGCCGCGGCCGCCTGGTTGAAATCGATGATGTTGTCCTCGCCGTCGAGGGCGACGATGCGTTCCTCCAGGCGCTCCAGCAGGGCGGCGCGCGCGACCGGGGCGAGATCGAGCAGCCCGTGGCGCAGCAGGGCGAGGGCGACGAGGGAGCTGCTGAGCGGAAAGATGATCGGGGCGTAATTCAGGCCCGCGGGACGGGTCCAATGCAGCAGGTGGAGGGCGTCGCAGGTCCAGCCGATCAGGGCGGCGGCGAGAAAGAGCAGGCGGCCGCGGCGTTCCCAGCCCGCATGCCCGCGGCGTGGGTAGAGAAGCAGGAAGGCGGCGATCCAGAAGAGGTAGTTGAAACTATAATACACGACGCCCCAGGGGCCGAGGCCGTTGCGCAGGACGACGAGCCCGCTGCCGGAGTCCTCGAGACGGAACGAATGCCGCAGGAGCGGATGCTGGCCGGGGCCGGGGAACCAAAGCAGGACGAGGGTGAGGACCGGCACGATGAGGGCGGCGGCGAGCGTCCAGCCGCGCAGCAGGGGCCGGCTCCGCGTCATCCGGTAAATCGTCTCGATCCAGGCCAACGCGTAGAAGCAGAGGAAGGAGCAGCGGATTTGAAAGACGAGCTGTTTGGCGGCGAGGGTGGGGCTCAGCAGCTCGAAGGCGTAGCCGAAGGCCCAGAGGGAATTGAGCAGCAGGGCGACGCAGAAGGGGACGCTGGCAAAGGTCCGCAGCCGGCCGCGGACGAGAAAGAGCAGCGCCAACTCGAAGACGCCGGAGAAAAGGAGGCTGGTGATTTGCCAGGGCACTCCGGGCAGGCCAACGGGTTCGCGGGCGCGAGGCAATGCCCGGCGGCCCGCCCCGCCAGCGGGGCGCCCGACGGTCACCTACCTCAAAAGGGTTATATCGTTGCCGGCGGGACGCCGGCGCTCCCAGTGACGGGAGCCGGCTGGCTCAGGGCGCGGGAGCGGCGAGGAGCTCGCCGAGTTTGCGCGACAAGGCGTCGCCGCGCAGGCCCTTGGCCACGATCTTGCCTTCCCGGTCGAGCAGGAAGGTGGCGGGGATGGAGTTGATGCCGTAGGCTTGGGCGAGCTTGTTTTTCCAGCCCTGGCCGTCGAAGAACTGGGGCCAGGACATATGGTTTTCCTTGATGAAGGCGGCGAGCTTGTCCGCGTCCTTGTCCAGGCTGATGCCGACAATTTCAAAGCCCTGGGCGTGATACTTTTCGTAGGCCTCACGCACGTGCGGCAGCTCGGCCACACAGGGGCCGCACCAAGTGGCCCAGAAGTCGACCAGCACGACCTTGCCGCGGTAGGCGGCGAGATCGATCACGGTCCCGTCGGCGGAGGTCTCCTTGAAGGGGGCGAAGGTCTTGCCCACGGCCGTGGCGGCCTCGGCGGCGGCGGTCGCCTCGATCTCGGCGATCATCGACGGGATCTGGCCGGCGGTTTGGGTGCCGGGGAAGTCCTTCGTGACCTCTTTCAGGAGCGCGAGGCCGGTGTCCTGGTTTTCGAAGACCTGGAGGTAAAGCATGGCCTTCATGAAGCCGATCATGGCCACGGCATCGGTTTTTTCCGCCGCGTATTTGGCCCGGAGCGCGTCGAACTCCTTGAGTTCCTCCGCCAGCTCGGCCTCGGTCGTTTTGCCGGCCTGCAGCTTGGTCTGGATACGTTCGACCAGCGCGGAGAGATCCGCCTTGGCGGCATCCCCGGTCGAGGGGGCTGAACTGGCGGCGGGAGCGGCGGCCTCGGCCGGCGCCGCGGTTTCGGCAGCGAAGGAAGGGGCGGGAAGCGACCAGAGCAGGGCTGCGGCGCAGGCGAGGGGGAGCGATTTCATGCGGGTGGGTCGGGGCAGCGTGCCGCAAAGCCACGGGCATGCACGCTCCAAAAATGCACAACACGGGTGCGATGAAGAAATTTGGTGGAGGCCGATGCCGGGAGCGGCCGGGTTCACGCGCCGGCCTGCGCCGGGGCCGCCGGGCGCGGATCGGTGAATGGCATGCCGGTTTCGTGGCGGTCCAGGATATCCACGTCGCCCGTGGCGAGACGATAAACCGCGCCGACGACACGCACCCGGCCATCCGCGACCGCGCGACCGATGATCTCGCTGCGTTTGGGGAGGAGCTGGGTGACGCGCCGGACATTGGCCCTGACTGCCTGGTCCACCAGGGGTGGCGGCAGATGGCGTGCGGCCGCGACCGGTTCGGCGAGTTCGCCGAGCAGGAAGCCGAGCGGGCCTTCGGCGGAGGACATCTCGGTAGCGGCACGGACCGCCCCGCATTGTTCGTGGCCTAGCACGAGGATCAGCGGGACGGAGAGGTTTTGCACCGCATACTCGAGGCTGGCGAGTCCGCCGGTGCCGAGGATGTTGCCGGCCACGCGGACGACGAAAAGGTCGCCCTGACCCTGGTCGAAAATCAGCTCGGGCGAGACCCGCGAGTCCGCGCAGCCCAGGATCGCAGCGAAGGGATACTGGCCCTGCGCGTGCTCCTCGAGGGCCTGCGGCGTGACCACACGGTGGGCGCGTCGATTTTCGAGGTAGCGCCAGTGGCCTTCGAGGATGCGGCGGAGCGCCGCCTCGCGGGTCAGGCCCTGGCCCGGGGTGCGGCGCGGATCGGAGGAGGACGAAGCGGGGGAAGTGGTCGACATGGAAATTCAGCGGTGGCGGAGCCAGATCAGAACGGCGGAGAGCAGGGCGATGGCGGCAGGCAGCGTGAAGCCCAGGTAGCGCCATTGGGGGAACACGTAGGCGCCGATGTAGGCGCCGGCGATGAAGGCGGCGATCTGGCCGGCGCGCATCCAGTTGAAGCGACGTTCCAGCCGGCGCTCGGGGGAACCCGGCGGCATGAGCAGGCTGCGCACGATGCCGGTGCCGAGATCGGTGGTGGTGCCGGTGAGATGGGTGCTGCGCATGATGGCGCCGGTGGCGGTGGTGACGACGGCGTTCTGGATGCCGCAAGCGAGGCAAAGGACGGCGAGCATGAGGTGATCGAGCCCCGGAGTATATTCGCCGAAGACGCCGAACGCGCCCTGATTGCCGGCCAGCGCCACGAAGCCGAGGAGCAAGGCGATGATGACGAGCGGCAGCGCGTAGAGCGGATTTTTGCCCTGCTGGATGCGGCGGTCCACCACCCAGGCGGAGAACATGCAGCCGAGCAAAAAATAGACCGGCACCACCGCCATGGAGACGGCGCCGGTCCAGTGCCCCGCGGCGAGATCGATACCATGCATGGTGGCAAAGCCCGTCACATGACTGACGAAGCGTTGGCAGGCGAGAAAGCCTCCCGTGTTGATCAGGCCGGCGCCTGCCGCCAGGAGGAACCACTGCGCGAGCGGAACGCCCACCGACCAGGCGCTGCGAAGGAGGGCGCTCATGCGGAGAGTCCGGCGGCGGCGAGGGCGGCCGGGAGCGAGGCGTGAATGGGGAAGCAGGTGTCGAGTCCGCTGAGCTGGAGGACGTCGAGTACGTGGGGCTTGGGTGCCGCGAGATGGATCGAACCCGAGGGACTGCGCTGGGCGAGGAGCTTGCGCACCGCGAGGAGGACCTTGAGACCGGCGCTGCTGAGATAGATGAGCTCGGCGCAGCCGAGGACGAAACAGGAGCGCCCTTCGGCGTACAACGCCCGCAGCCGCTGGTCGAGCAGGGCAGTGGTGGTGGGATCGAGCCGTCCGTTCAAATGGAGGACGACCGGTCCCGAGCCGGGGGCGGAGATGACTTCGATGTTCACGTGCCGCGTTCGATTGTGAAAAATCCAATGGACTGCAAAGTCGAATCGTCTCCGTCCGGCGGTTTGGACCAAAGCCTTGCGGCTGCAACAGACACGAAAAACCGGCGGCCCTGCATGGAGCCGCCGGCCGATGACCGAGGGGAAACGCGAGCGCCTAGGCGGTGTCGTCGAAATAGATCAGGCCGGCGTGGGAGCAAAACCAGGCTCGGCCAAGGCGGCCGAGGTGGAGGTGGGCCGGAGGCCCATGCCACCGAGGACAACGCCGGCCCAGCCTGGTTTAGCTCTCACCCGCAGGGCTCGGCGGTCTGAGGTATTTTGAAGACAGCGCCTAGCGCGCCCAAGCGGTGGCACGGCGGCGGCGCGCGACGGCAAAACCGGCGACGGCCAGGCCCGCCGAGACCGTCACGGAGGCGGGTTCGGGAACGGCCGTGGGCGTAAGGCTGAAATCATCGATCGCCAGACCGTCGTCGGAGCTCGAGGCGTCGAAATCCTGCCAGCGGATCCAGACCGTGGCGCCGGCCCCGATCGAAAGCGATGAGAGGGACGAGCTCAGGAGCGCGCGATTCGTGGCGTTATTGCCGTCCTTCGCGCCGGTGGACGCGGTGTTGGGCGTGGTGAAGTCGAGGGCGTCCACATCGGTCCAGGTGCCGGTGCTGAGGCTGGTGGCATTGGTGCTGTATTGAAAATCGAGCCGGTCGGTACGCGCCGCCACACCGAGGCGCCATTCCTCGCCGGTGTAGGAAATCGTGAGCGAGGTGACGGTGCTGCCCGTGTCGTTGGTGAAGCTGGCGCCGAAGAGCGGGATCAAGGTGCCGGTGCGGAGTCCGCCGAGGGCGCGGTCGCTGTTCGCGGCGGAGCCGTAACTGTAGGTGTCGCCGGTGGTGGAGCTGCCGGTGTCCGCCGCATATTGCTCGTTGTCGCGCGTGCCCCCGCCGGTCTCGAGCAGAGACCAGCCGGTGAGGCTGAGCGTATTCGTCGTGCCGGAGGTGGCGAGGGTGTTGAAGTTCTGGGTGTAGGCGACGCCGAGCTGGGTCAGGGAGACTTGGGCGACGAGCGCGGGCGCGAACGCGAACGCGGCGAATGCGAGGGAGCTGGAGAGCTGTTTCATGGATTTTGTTTTGGATTTTAAGTTTTCTGCTGTGAAGCGGTTGCGTACAGGTGCAGGTGGTTTGAGATGTAAAGAAATAAGCTTAATTACGTAGGTATTTATGCGTAATTAGGCCGGATTCCGGACACAAAAAAGCCGACCGCGCTTTTGGCGCGGCCGGCGGAAGGGGAACGGGGGCGGTGAGGGACGGTCGTTCAGCGGACGACGCGGGCGCCGCCGCCGCCGAAGGTCTTTTCGACCTCCTTGCGAGTGGCCATGGAAGTGTCGCCCGGGGTGGTCGAGGCGAGTGCGCCGTGGGCGGCGCCGTATTCGACGGCCTTTTGCGGGTCGTTGAACTCGAGGAACCCGAACTGAAGGCCGCTGGCGAAGCTGTCGCCGCCGCCGACACGGTCGAGGATTTCCAGCTCGGGATACTTGCGGCTTTCGTGGAACTGGCCCTCGTGCCAGAGGATGGCGGACCAGTCGTTCTTGGTCGCGGTGATGACGCGGCGGAGCGTCGTGGCGGCGACCTTGAAGTTGGGGAATTCCTTCACCGCGGTCTCGATCATGGCCTTGAAGGCGTCGATCTCGATGTGGCTGAGGTTGTGGTCGGCGCCCTTGACCTCGAAGCCGAGGGAGGCGGTGAAGTCCTCCTCGTTGCCGATCATGACGTCGACGTACTTGGCGATCTCGCGGTTGACCTCCTGGGCCTTCTTGAGGCCGCCGATCGTTTTCCAGAGGGAGGGGCGATAGTTGAGGTCGTAGGAGACGATGACGCCGTGTTTCTTGGCGGCCTTCACGGCCTCGATGGTGGCCTCGGCGGTGGAGGCGGAGAGGGCGGCGAAGATGCCGCCGGTGTGGAACCAGCGGGAGCCGAGCTTGCCGAAGATATGGTCCCAGTCGAAGTCGCCGGGCTTGATCTGCGAGGCGGCGGTGTTGCCGCGGTCGGGGTTGCCGACGGCGCCGCGGATGCCGAAGCCGCGCTCGGTGAAGTTGAGGCCGTTGCGGACGGTACGGCCGATGCCGTCATCCTCGCGCCACTTGATGAAGTCGGTGGCGACGCCGCCCTGCATGATGAAGTCCTCGATGAGGTGGCCGATTTCGTTGTCCACGAAGGCGGTGGCGACGGCGGTTTTGTAGCCGAAGCACTTCCGGAGGCCGCGGGAGGTGTTGTATTCGCCGCCGCCTTCCCAGGCCTTGAATTCGCGGGCGGTGCGGATGCGGCCTTCGCCGGGGTCGAGGCGGAGCATGACTTCGCCGAGGGAGACTTGGTCAAAGGCGGTGGATTTGGCGGGCTTGATGGGGAGGCTCATGGAGGGATGAGGAAAGGGAATGCGGGAAAGAGGGAGTGAGGAAGAGGGGAAACGGGAGGCTTGAAACCTGAGGAACACCGGACGCTGGCGGAAGCACGGGGCTTGGCCGGGGCTGGATAACCCCGACAAGGGCTAGCACGGAAACGATGGCTAAAGGGCGGGCGGCCGAGGGCAACGCGGCGGAATCCGCAAACAGATGCAGAAGCGGGCGGAAAATTTTCGCGACGCCGGCCCAAGGCCTTGATTTGGTGGCATCTGATCGCAGGCTGCCCGGGCGTGCCCGCTTTCCCCACCTGACCTCTTCGGACTTTTCGCGGCTAGAAAACCAAGCCTCAGGGCAAAAATCAGCCGCAACATCGTAGCCATGGTGATCATCGAGGACCTTGCGAAGAGAGCGCGGCAGCGATCTCTATCAACCGATCCGAAAACTTCTCCGTCGCATCACGATTTCCAGTTAGCCCGATTTGTTCGGTCTCCAGCCACCAAAGGTAATCCAACACTTCTTTTCTTGGTTTTTGCGCGAGCAACATTTCGGCGATCTTCGGCGCATACGAGCCATACTCATCTTGCGCCTCAGGAATCGCACCGACCCCGATAGGGTCCCATTCCTTGATCAAGGCTTGCTGCACTGCTTTCAGATAAGCCGGAAAATATTTTTGATTATTTGTCATGGTGCTCCGGGTATAACGGTAACGATTCGACCGGTCGCGGTGTCTGTAATCACACGAACATTATTCACAGCATCATAAACGCCGGCGGTTCCCGCATGAGTCGGAAAGGTGGCTCCTTGCTGAATGGTGTTTTCCACCACTGAGGGCATGAATCCTCGGCCCTGCATCTGATCAGGAGCATGACCGGAATACTCCCGACCGTTGATCACAGTTCGGACATTTTGTGGCCCAGGCACACTCATCGGATTTCCACTTCTACCTACTGGAGTCCTTGCCGCATCAGTCCTTGCCGCATCATCTATCAGGGGCCGTCTCCCAAGGTGATCAGGCAATACTTCGGCGTGGATTCATATTCCGGCTCCTTGCCGATGGCCCGCCCGAGACCTTCCGCCTCGGGTGAAACGGCAGATGCGTCACCGGTGAAAGCCAGGAGTCCGCCCATGATGCCCGCTCGGAAAAGTAGATTGCGGTGCATGGGAGAGGCTACGCCCACCCGGCCAGGTCCTGCCCGGCTTTGCGATTTCACCGCCAGGTAATCGTGATCGGCTCCCGGGCGGGGATGGCGTCGAGCTGGATGGAGCCGGGCCCGACGCGGACCGGCAGTTCGCGGCCGGCGCGTTCGGCGTGGGCGGAGCTGGCGCCGGTAGTGTCCAGGACAAGCGTGAGGGGGACGTCGTAGATTGCGGGATCGAGCGTGCCGGCGAGAATGCAAACGAGGCGGCCGGGCTCACGGACGGTGAGGGTGAGCGTGGCGTTGTCGCGTTCCTGCCCGTAAAGCGCGACGCGGGCGAAGGTGTCCACCCAGAGGTCGGCCTCGCGGCTCTTCACGTAGCGAAAGTGAGTGCGAAGGATTTCCGGATCGGTGAAGGCGGCGTAGCCGTGGCCGATGGCGTGGGCCATGATAACGCCCCAGGCGCGGTCGCGGATTTGTTGGTCGGCCCACTGGTTGAGCCAGACGACGGTGGATTTTTCGCCGCCGACGCCGGTCTGGCGGTCGCGGAAGGCGGCATGGTGCTTGCGTGCGGCGGCCTCGATCTCGGGCGTGGACTGGTTGAAAGGAAAGGCGAGGGTGAGCGCCGGGCGGCCGATCCGATCCTCGATCGTCGCGGCGGCCAGGGTGAGTTCGGTTTCGACCTCCTCCGCGGTGAGTTTGGGGAGGCTGCGGTGCGACCAAGTGTGGCTGCCGATCTCGTGGCCCTGCCCGGCCATCGAGCGCAACTCGTCCCAGGTGATGCCACCCCAGGCGCGCTTTTCGGTGCTTTTCCGTTCGGCCGCCTCGACGGTCTCGGCGACCTGGCCGGGGATGACGAAGAAGGTGCCCTTGAAGCCCGCCTCGTTGAGCATGGGCACGGCGAGGGTGAACTGGTCGCGCAGGCCGTCGTCGAAGGTATAGCTGAGGGCGGCGGCGCGGTCGCCGGAGAAACGCGCGATGCGCAGTGGCGCCGGCGCGGGCTCGGAGGAGGTGGTGGTTTGCGAGGCGGCGGCCGGGACGGAATCCTCCTGCAAGGCACGCATGGCCCGGGCGAAACGGATACCCATTTCCTCCTGGGCCGCGGCGGAGAAGTGGAGCTGGTCGCCCTTGTGGCCAAGGCCGGCGGAATCGGCATACCCGACGCGGGAAAGGGTCGTGGGGAGGCGCTTGAGAGCGGAGCGGACGGTGTCGGCGAAGGGTTGTTTTTCCGGCGTGAGGAAATCGCCGAGTTGGCCGACGACGATGGGCAGTTCGGGTCGGCCGAGGTCCTGGCGCAGATCCCGGATCATTTGGGTGAGCCGGGTTTCGTAGGTGTCGGCGCTGGCCTGGCTGGCGCTGTCGGTTTCTCCCTGATGCCACAGTACGCCTTTGAGGACGCCGGCGGAGGCGGCCAGTCTGGCGCGGGCGAGGGCCTGTTCGTAGAGATCGGCGCCCTTGGTCCAGCGTCGGAGCGGACTGCCGCCGACGGCGCAGGGCACGAGGCCGATGGAGATCGCCGGGTCGGCTTTGAGCATTTCTCGAGCGAAGGCCAGGCCCGGACCGATGCCCGGCTCGGTGCGGCCGATCTTCGGATGGAGCGGGTCGCGGGCGAGAACCCATCGACCCTCTGGGTTGAGCGAAAGAAGCCGGGGATCCTCCGTCTGCCGGTCGGGGATCGGGGTGCCGCGGCCGGCCATGTTTGACTGTCCCAGGAGAAGATAGAGGTGGAAACGCTCCCGGTCAGGCACAGCGACGGCGGTGGCAGGCGTCGCGGCGGTTTCCGCACGCGCGGCGAGGCCGAAACACAAGGCGAGAAAGACGACGGCAACGAGATGCATGAGCAGGAGGGGAGGACGGTTCCGGGTCTTTGCGCAGGGCTGGATGCCCGGGCAGGGCTAGCGCGGGAGCGACGACAAGGGACACGCGGCTGGCCCGCAATGAGGCGGTGCCGGCAAACGTGTGCAGGCCGCGAAGGGCCTCCTCCCGAGCGCCGGGTAGTCCGAGGAGGCGCGGGGCTTTCAAGGGGAGATGACGGCGCGGACGAAGGTGCGCGACCCCGCAATGAGGGGTACAGAGACGGCGCGGATGCCGCTCGTCACGGCGAGGGTGGCGTCGCCGTAAGGGTTCCAGTTCTCGAGGTCCGTGCTGGTTTGCACCTGGTAGATTTTGCCGGCCACCACGGGAAACTCGATGGAGAGGGCGGAGGCATCGGCCAGGAGGGCGTGCGTGGTGATCTTGAAAATGGAGGCGGCGGAGAGCGGGTCGGTGCCGGCGAGGTATTCCTGAAGGTCGCTCGCGCCGTCACCGTCCTGGTCGTTTGCAGCGGCAGAGGTGGCGAGCGAGAGGCCATGGGTCGTTTTCCAGGCGTCGGGCACGCCGTCCCCGGCGGTGCTGGCGGAGGATCTGACGATCATCTGGGCGCTGGAGCCGGAAGCCGGGCCGTAGGTGGCGACCAGGCTGAGCCCCGGCGAGGCTTCCGCGAGGGACACGGTGGCGGTGCAGGCACCGGAAACGAGCGCGAGGGTGGCGGGGCTGGCACCGGTGGCGGCGGAGATGGCAACGGGGCCGGCGAAGTCTTGCACCAGGCGTCCGCCGGAATCGCGCGCGCTGAGGCGCACGGCAAAGGGCACGCCGGCGTAAGCGGTGGGGGGAACGTAATCCCAGGCGAAATGATGCAGAGGACCGTGCGCGGCGGTTTCCAAGGCGAGGGCGCGGGTGGCGGTGGCGCCGAGCGTGTCGGTCACGCGGACGGTGAAGGCGTAGGAACCGGAGGCGGAGCCGAGGCCTGAGAGAAGGCCGGAGGCGGACAGAGTGAAGCCGGCGGGCAGCGAGCCGGAGTCCAGGGTCCAGACGTAGGGAGCGACGCCGCCCGAGACCGCGAGGATTTGTGCGTAGGCTTCGCCGTGGATGGCGAGGGGCAGCGTGGCCGTGGCGATGACCGGGACGGTTTCGAGCCAGTCGGCGTAACCGTTCCAATTGGCATCGACGACGCGGAGGAGATTGAGGCGACCGGCGGTGGCGACCCTGCCTTGGAGCGCAGGGAGGGAGTTCACGGCGGCGAGAAGGCGGGCGCGACGCAGGGGCATCGTTTCGGCGGGATAATTCAGGGCGGCGAAGGCGGCCGCGCCGGAGACAACCGGAGTGGCCATGGAAGTGCCGCTGAGGAACTGGTAGTTGCCAGTCACGGCGATGGAGCCGGAGAGAGGCAGGGCGGCCTTGATGGCGAGGCCGTCGGCCTGGGAGATGGCGCGGGCGGGGAGCCAGTCGCCGGCGTTTTGGAGCGTGCCGGCGAACGTGCCGCTGGTGTTGTTGTAAACGATGGCGGCGATGGCGCCGGCGGCCCTGGCGTTGGAGACCTTGGCGGCAAAGGTGAGGGTGCCTCGTTGGATGAGGGCGATCTGGCCCTGGACGGCGGCGGGAAAGTCGGAGGGGTTGCCGATCCCGCAATCGACGATTTGGCCCGAGAGACCGGCGGTGAGCCCGGAGTAAGTGAACGCGGAGGAGGCGTAGATGATGGTTCCGGCGACGAAGGCGACGGTCGAAGGCTGGGCGGAGAGGATATTCTGGCCGGGAGCCGCGAGGTCCACGGTGGCGGCGCCGTAATTGGAGAAACTGGCGAGGGCGTCGCTCTGGCTGGTGGCGGCCACGACCAGCATGTTGGAGAGGCGGTAGGAAGCGGGGTAGGTGACGGTGGTGTCGTTGTTGGATGCCTCGTTGCCGGCGGCGGCGCAGAAGAGGATGCCGGCATCGCCCGCATCCTGGATCGCGGAGGACTCGGCGCTGCTGTAGCCGCCGCCGCCGTAGGAGGCGTTGATCGCGACGACATTCACGCCGCGCCTGCGGAGCGCGGTTGCGTATTGCAGGGCTTCGATGATGGCGGCGCTGCTGAGGGACTCGCCGTCGGCGGAGGCCTTGAGGGGGAGGACGCGGGCGAAGGGGGCGACGCCGATCACGCCGGTCTGGTTGTCGCCGACGGCGGCGATGATGCCGGCCACATGGGTGCCGTGCTGGCCCGCGTCGGAGGCGTCGGCGTCGTGGGAGGCGAAATCGTAACCTTGGACGTCGTCGACGTAGCCGTTGCCGTCGTCGTCGAGATTGTTGCCTGGGATATCGGAGGGATTGGTCCAAAGATTGGCGCGGAGGTCGGGGTGGATGCGGTCGAAGCCGGTGTCGATGACGCCCACGACGATCTCGTCGCCGGGAGCGCGGGAAAGCGCGCGCGCCTCCAGGTAAGCGATATCGGCGGAGGCGGCACCGGCGGTGCCGTTGACGGTCTGGCCGGTGTTGCGCAGAGCCCATTGCTCACCGAAGCGCGGATCGTCGGGAGCGGCCGTGACGTAGCGGAGGTAATTGGGCTCGACGGTTTCGATATCGGGCTCCTTGCGGAGCTCGGCGATGAGCGCCGCGGTGGAGCGGGTGCCGCCGGTCACGAGTCCGATCTGGCGGCCGCGTTTTTCCGAAAGGCGGGCGAAGCGGCGGGAAAAGGCGGCGGAGCGGCGCTCGAGGACGCTCGCGGCGCGGGAAAGATCGGTGCCGGCCTTGAAAGTGACGATGACCTCCCCTTCGACGTAGGCGGGGGCGGCGGCGTGCGCCGCCCCCGCGACGAGAAGCGCCGCGGCGGCCGGAAGCAGGCGGAGGATACCTGCCAAGGGGCGGCGAAGGCGGCCAAGGAAGCGCGATCCGAGCATGGGGTAAGCTCGAACCGCCGCGGCGAGGTTTCAACTCGGGCGGGACGAATCTGCCCTTCGGCAGGATGAACCGGCCCTCGGGGGAGATGAACAAACCGAGATGGCAGCCGGCCGCGCTCGGCTTACTTGCCGGCGCCGATCAGCTTTTCGCGCTGCGCCTGGTATTCGGCCTCGGTGATCACACCGGTGTCGCGGGCCTTTTGCAGATCGATGAGTTCCTGGCCGAGCGTGGCGCCGCGCTTCGGAGGGATGGGCGCGGGCTCGTTGCCGATAGCGAGCACGCAGCCGGAAAGCGCAACGGCGCTGGCGAGGATGCCGGAGAGGACGAGGGTGTTGAGGAGCTTGTTCATGGAAGAGAATCGGAAAGGGAGCGCAGGTCGGAAAACGTCACGAGACGAAACGGATGGTGAGCGGGTAGGCATAGTCCTTGCCCTCGCCGGCCTTGACGGCGGCGACGATGGCGAAGACGAGGGCGGCCAGCCAGAGGGCGACGAGAAGGGCGATGCCGACGAGGACAAAGATCAGCGGGATGCAGACGATCGAGTAGATCAGGAGCGAGAGATGAAAGTTCAACGCTTCGCCCGCGTGGCGGCGGACGAAGGGACAGTCGTCTTTCATGACGAGATAGACGATGAGCGGGATGAGCAGCGGGGCGCCGATGAATTCGGAGAGGTGGCAGACGACGGCCCAGAGCTTATCGTTGCCGGAGGGCGCGAAGACGGGGATGGGCGGGAGCGGGACGTTGGTATCCATGGAGGGAAAGGAGACGCGGAGCAGCGGGAGGTGTGGCGGGCGGGCGTCCGGCCTACCAGACGGCTTCGGAATGATCGGTCAGGTGGTAGCCGCCGCGAACACTCTGGCCCTGGTAGCTGAGGGTGGAGACTCGGATGGCCTGGCCCACGAATAGGTTGACGCGAAACTCTTCCGGCCCCGGGGAATCGGGCCGGATATCGTAGGTGACGTGGGTGGTGCGCAGCCGGATGGCGGCGGGAGCGCTGGCGTTCACGACATGGACGGCACCGTCGACGGTGTAACTGCCGGTGAAGCGCTGGCCGGCGGCGCCGACGATGCGCAGGGTGACCGGCCGCGGTTCGGCTTCCGGGCGGCTAAAGTGCATGAGGAGCACCGCGGGCAGGATCAGGGCGGCACCGGCGAGGAGAACGTGCAGGCGAAGGCGGGATTTCATGGTGGGAGGCGATGGAAAAAGGGCGGACAGGCAGAAAAACCTCAGCGGGTGAGCTCGACGAGGGCGGCATCCCTTTCCTTCCAGTTGCTGATGGTCTTGGCAAATTCGAGCGCCTCCTCGTGGCGGCCGAGTTTCTTCAGGGTGCGGGCTACCTCGTGCAGGCTTTCGTCGCGGATATGCCAACTGCTGATGCGACGGATGATGTCGCGGGTCTGCGCGACATCGCCGGAGCGGAGCGCCTCCATGGCGAGGGAGGCGAACACTTTGTCACGATCGTTCCAGTTGCTGATGGCGGCGGCCGTGGCGAGGCGGGCTTTGATGTCCTGGGCCGGTGCCGGGGACGCTTCGGCGTCTGGAAGACCGGCGCCGCGCCAGCCGGAGCGGCGGAAGAGCTCGGCGGCGAGCGCGGCGGCATGGCGGACGAGCGGCGGGGCGGGCTCGTCGGGGAGGTCGCCGGTACGGGACTGCCGCCCGAGTTTCTCGAGTTCCCGGGCAAGGGCGTCCTCGAGCGCGGTGCTCATGATGATGCGCAGGCGGGCGGGCTCGTTCTCGGCGAGACTGAGGCCGGGCTCCTGCGGCGGGGCGGCAAAACCCGGGCAGGCGCCGCGGCGGGCAAGCTCGGCGGAGCAATCGAGCAGGCCGGCTAAAAACGTGCCGGAGGCGGCGGCATCGGGAGTCCCCGGGACCTTGTCCGTGGGGGCCGGGTTTTCGGCGGAAGGTCCTGCGAGGCGGGCGAGGCAATCGTGCTGAAGCGCGATGAGTTCGGAGACCTTGAGCGCCCCGAGCCGTTCGCGGTCGGGAAACGGTTCTGCGGCGGAAGGGGCCGGGTCGGCGGGTTTCAGGCGGAGCCGGTATTCGGCGGGAAGGGCGGCGGCGGAATCCCAGGATGCGTCGCCATCCTCGTAGCCCGTGCGGCGGACGTTGACGGAGAACGTGGTGGTGATGGCCGGATCGTAGCGCACGCGGGCCACGCCGGCGGAGTCGGTGAACAGGGGCTGGGTGATCAGGCTGGTGTCCTGAAGGGTGCCGCCGGGTTCGACGAGGACGCCCGCGAGGGGCTCGCCGGTACGTGCATCCACTATGCGGATACGCAGCTCGCCGGTGAAGCTCCGGGGGCCCTCGGGCGGGGGCACGGGCGGGGTTTTTTCGCGTCCGGGATCGGCGGCGGAAACAGTGGCCGCGACCAGGGCGTAGGAAGCGAGGGCATGGCTGGAGACGAACTGAAGCCGGTCCACGGGTTGGTCGGGGCGTGGATTCGCGATCGTGGTGGCGATGACGCGGGCGGTGGCCGACCAGCCCGGAGTCCCGGGGCCGCGCCAGACGATCCGGCTGGCGGGGTCGGAAAGCGGCTCGGACTCCTCGCCGGGCAGGCGCTGCCAGTCGAGCAGGTGCACGCCGTAGCGCAGGGCGACGGAACGGGCCTGGCCGTCGGCATAGAGAAAACGCAGGGTAGCGACCTCGACGCCCACAGGATCCTGCCAGTGGACGGCGTGCAGGAGATGGAGCTCGGCAAAAGCCCGGCCGACGGGGATGCTGACCTCTGAGGGCAGGTCGGAGCCGTCGGAGCGGGTGCTCATCTTCCGGCCGGCGAGAGCGAGCTGGCCGCCGACGAGGAAGGGCAGGCCGTCGAAGTCATGCCGGCCGCGCAGGGCGCGCAAACCGTATCCCGCGTCGGGGGAACCGGCCGCGAAGGACCAGGCCCAAAACGGCGCGAGATCGAGGGCATCCGCGGGGAGCGGCGGGAGCGGAGCCGCGGCGGCGGAGGACTCGACCGCGGGCAGCGGGCCGCCGAGTGCGGTCAGCGAGCCGGCCGTGGGGGGGGAGGAGGGGCCGACGGTGACCGCGGGGGCGATGCGGAAGAATTTCCACTGCAGGGCGACGGAGAGGCGTCCGTTTTCCCCCGGGGTACTGGAGATTTTCAGGAGCCCCGCGGGGCCGTAGTGGGAGGCGAAGAGGAGGGTGCCTTGGGCGGGGCTTACGATGGTGCTGGTATCCGGTTTGAAAGCGGCGAAGCGGCGAAGCTCCCGGTACGTGTCCGCTCGGGTAAACTCGTCCCATTGCCCGGAGTCGACGGATTGGAAGACCACGTCGACGCCCTGCACCAGGACGCCACTTGTGGATTCGCTGACGGTGATGGGAAGCGGCTGACCGGCGCCGGGGGCAAGGGGGGCCGCCAGGGCGGAGTTGGAATTGAGCTCGAGGACGGTTTTGTTTTCGGGGCCGAAGACGAAACCCGGGCTGGCGGTGGGGGCCGGCAAGGGGGTGTTGGGATGATCCGAGCCTATGTATGCCGCCAACTGCTGCCGCCGCCCGGACTTGGCGGCGTAGATCAGGCCGGCGAAGGTCAGGCCAATGAGGACGGCCAGGCCGGCGGTGGCGCCGAAGGCCAGCAGACAGCTTCCGCGGCGGCGGCGCGGGGCGCCCTCGTCGAAGGCTGCGTGGACCGAAGGGCGCAGCAGCACGATGAGCGCCCAAAAACCGAAGAGGATGCCGAGGCCGAAGCCCTGGGCGGTGAGCAGAGCGAGGAGCGCACCCGTGACGGCGAGGCCGTGATTGCGGAGGCGACGCATACGCCACGCGGCGAAAAAGACCAGGCCGGAGACGAGGAACCAGAAACCCAGCACGGACAGCGCGAGCGAATACCACAAGGGCGGCCCGAAACTCGGCGTGACGGTGGTGCGGTAGCTATACAGGGAAAACAGGCGAAACGCCAGGGTGCCGCTCTGCCCTTCGCGACTGTAGCTCGTCCAGAAGACATAAACCAGCAGGGCCAGCCCGAGCAGAAGCAATTGCAGCCCGGAGGCGATCATCAGGCCCATCGCAGGGCGGCGGACGCGGCGCTCCGGCGCGAGGGGCGACGGAGCCGAGCCGGGCGGCTCGGGCGGGCGAGCCGCTACCGGAGGCTGGCTGGCCTCGTCGAAAGCCGCGCAAATTTCCGGTTTTCGCAGCATAAGGAAGGCCCAGATACCCGCGCCCATTTGCAACATCGACCACAGCCCCAAAAACCAGACGCCGGAACCGCCGGAGGTAAGCAGACCCAGGGTTCCGAGCACGATGGCCACGATCGCCCCGATGCGGGCTCGTTTCAGATCCCGGCCGTTGAGCATTCGCCGTGCAGCCGAAATCACGTAAAGATCGGCCGCCACGTTTAGCGCCAACCAGCCCGCGATCAGGAGGATCATCGCGCCGGCGAAGGCGCCCGCGACGGGCAGGGGCCAAAATTTTACGCCGCCGATTATTCCGGCCCCGAGCCCGGCCACCGGCAGCAGGAAAAAAAGCCCGAGGGCGAAAACCAGCCCGATCGCGAGCCCGGCCAGCTCGACCGCCGAGGTGACGATCAAGGCGATGGCGGCCGGTTTCAGCGGTCCAAGCGCAGCCCGGCGCGTTTCCTCCGGCGAAAGGGGCGCGGGCGGTGGGGGATAGGGCGCCGTCCCGACCGGCAGCGGAGGAAGCGGAGGCGAACCCGGCGGCGGGGGCGGCGTCGTGGTGAAGGTCTCGACCCGGGTCTTGAATTCGGTGGCGGAAGCGTAGCGGCGGGAGGGCTCCTGTTCGAGGGCGCGGAGGACGATCTCGTCGAGGCGGACATCGAGCCGGACGCGGCGGGAAGGGGGCTGGAGCTGCCTTTCGTCGGGGAGCTCGCCGGTGAGCATCTGGTAGAGGACGACGCCGAGGGCGTAGATGTCGGCGCGATGATCGACCTCGGTGGGATGCTCGCGCTGTTCGGGAGCCATGTAGCGGGGCGTGCCCATGACCTTGCCGGCCTCGGTGAATTCGGCGGTGGAGCCGGCGGCCGCATCCCCTGTGCCGACGGCCGGCTCCGCGCCCGGCCCCACCAGCTTGACGAGGCCGAAATCGGCGACCTTCACGAGGCCGCGGCGGTCGAGAAGGATGTTCTCGGGCTTGATGTCGCGGTGGACGACGCCGTGGTCGTGGGCGAACTGGAGCGCGTCGCAAATCTGGGGCACGATCGCGAGAGCCTCGCGGGAGGCGAGACGGCCGCCGTGGATGAGGTGGCGGAGGGTGACGCCGTCGACGAACTCCATGAGGAGGTAAAAATAGCCGCCGGCCTGGCCGAAATCGTGGATGGTGACGATGTGCGGATGGTCGAGGCGGGCGAGAACCTGGGCCTCGCGGGCGAAACGTTCGGCGAAGGCGGGGTCGGAGCCGCGCTCGGGGGCCAGGAGTTTCAGGGCCACCAGGCGGTTGAGGGATTTTTGGCGGGCCTTGTAGACCACGCCCATGCCGCCGCGGCCGAGGCAGGAAAGAATTTCCAACTGGGGAAAATGGGGGGCGATTTCCTCCGGGGCGGGCGTCGGTGCGCCGGCCGCGGCGGGTTCCGAAAGATCGGCCTCGGTGCCGAAATGGGCGGAGATGAGGCAGGCGGGGCAGAGACCGGCCGGCGTGTCGGCGGGCAGCACGGCGTCGCAGCGCGGGCAGCGGTGACCGGGGGCCGGCGGGGTCGTTTCGGATTGGCTCATGCCAGGGTAACTACCGGCGGAAGTGAAAACGTTACACGCCGGCGGAGGAAATTTTCCGGCCGGACGAAAGAGGGGAGGGGCTGCGGCGGGAGCATGAAAAGGAGGCAAAGCCGTACATACCGGAAGGAAGCGGGCTTACAATGCCGCGAGCGCGGCCGGGCGTCGCCGGGGGGGCGGCAGCGCAAGTGGGTGCTTTCGCCGCTTGTGCGGAACGGCGCGAGGCGGTTTGTAGCTGGTCGGCATGCGGTTTTTGCAACGATGGCTCTGGTTTTGGCTTGCACCCGTCGGCGGCGTTTGCGTCGCCGCGGGTCTGTCCCCGGAGGCCGGGGTGGGCGACTGGATCTGGGCGGCGACCATGACGGACCGCCAGGAGTGCCACTTCGTGAGGGAGTTCGAGATTCCGGCGGGTACCCGCGTGGATTCGGCCGTGGTACACATCACGGCGGACAATTCCTACCGGCTTTTTCTCGACGGGCAGGCGATCGGCCAGGGCGGGGATTGGCGGGTACTGATTGCCTACGATGTCACCCAGCTCCTCGGGCCCGGCCGCCACGTGCTGGCGGTGAGCGCGGTGAACGATTTCGACATCGCGGGACTGCTGGCGGGGTTGCGGATCCGGCTCGGGGACGGGGCGGAGATCGGGATCGCCTCGGATGCCACCTGGGAACTCGCCCCGGAAGGGATGGACGACTGGCAAAGCCCCCGGCCGCGCCACGAGGCCTGGCCCCGGGCCCGGGTGGTCAAGACTTTCGATCCGGCGTCGCGTCCGCAGGTCTATCATGCGCCCGCCTCGCGGCCTCTCACGGTGTCTCTCTGGCAGCGGCGCTGGTTCCAGGTCGCGCTGGTCCTCGGCGGCGTGGCCGGGCTGGCCGCGGGAGGCATCCTCGCCGGCCTGCTGGTGCTGAAGATCCAGGCGGAGCGGGTGGTGCGGCGCGAGCGGGCCCGGATTGCGGGAGACCTGCATGACAACCTCGGCGGAGGGCTGACCCAACTCGTCCTGCTCGGCGAGGGAGCGAGGCGGGCGACGGGCGACGAGGCGGCGGAAAAACTCGAGCGCCTGGGCGGGCAGGCGCGGGCGCTGATGCGCGGCATGAACGAGACAGTTTGGCTGATCAACTCGCAGCGCGACACGGTCCGCGACCTCGCCTCCTTTCTCGCGCGCGAGGCCGAGGCCTTTTTCCGCGGCACCCCGATCCGTTGCCGCCTGGAGATCGAGGCCGATCTGCCGCCGGCGCCCTGCGATCTCGGCGTGCGGCGCAATCTCCTGCTCGCGGTGAAGGAGGTGTTGAACAATATCCTGCGCCATTCGCAGGCCCGCCAGGCCGGGCTGTGCATCGAGTGGCGCCGCGAAGGACTGCGGGTCGCGATCCGGGACGACGGGCGAGGCTTCGACCCGGAGGCGGAGCACGCCGGCGATGGCCTGCGCAACCTGCGCCTGCGCGCACGGGAGGCGGGAGGGCGTTTCTCGGTACGGAGCCGCCCGGGCGAGGGGAGCGAGTTCGAGTTCGTGGTGCCGGTCGCCGGGCGCTCGCGCCTGGGAATGCTGCGCCGGCTCCGGCGGCGGTGAACGCCGCCGCGCAGGCCGGGTTGTGACAGGATGGGAAAAAAACCTGGCGCGCCTTGTCCGCATCGCGGGGCTTCGTTCGTTGGGAACCGGCGCAGGCGACCGCATGACGCGGCCGTCCGCCGTCTCCCTCCCATGAAATCCTCATCCTCCCCTTCCTCCACCCTGGCGAAGTCCTCCGCGAAACCGATCCCGGAAGACATGCATACGGTGACACCCCATCTGGTCTGCGCTGGCGCGGCCGAAGCCATCGCCTTTTATGTACGCGCCTTCGGCGCCGCCGAGATGGGGCGGCTGGACGGCCCGGACGGGCGTGTGATGCATGCCATGATCCGGATCGGCGATTCCGCGATCATGCTGAACGACGAGTTTGCCGACAAGGGCCTGCTCGGGCCCAAGGCGCGCGGGGGCTCCTCCGTCACGCTCCACCTCTACGTGGAAAATGTGGACGCCGCCTTCGACCGGGCGGTCAAGGCCGGTGCGACGGTGAAGATGCCGGTGCAGGACATGTTCTGGGGCGACCGCTACGGCGTGCTCGAAGATCCCTTCGGCCACAGCTGGTCCCTGGCGACCCATGTCCGCGATCTCACGCCGGAGCAGATCAAGGCCGCCGCGAAGGAGGCTTGTTGCGGCTGAGCGCGTCATTGACAGGCGGGATGCCCGGCATCCCTTGCGGGGAAACACCGTCGCGCCGCATGAAAACCGACCGCTTCTCCAAAAAATCCCCCGCCGCGGCGAGCGGCGTGTTCGCGCTCGGCGGCGACCTGCCGGTCCATCGTCTCGGCTTCGGCGCCATGCGCATCACCGGACCGGGCGTCTGGGGCGAACCCGAGGATCCCGCCGCGGCGCGCCGCCTGTTGCGCAAAGCCGTCGACCTCGGTATCAATTTGATCGATACAGCCGACTCCTACGGGCCGGAGGTCAGCGAGCGCCTGGTCGCGGAGGCGCTGCATCCCTACCCGAAGGGGCTGGTCATCGCGACCAAGGGCGGCCTGACCCGCGCCGGCCCGGACGAGTGGGCGCCGGTCGGGCGGCCGGAGTACCTCCGGCAATGCGTCGAGTTGAGCCTGCGGCGCCTCCGGCTGGATTGCATCGATCTCTACCAGTTGCACCGCATCGACCCGCAGGTTCCCGCGGCCGAAACGCTCGGGGCTCTGAAGGAGCTCCAGCAAGCGGGGAAAATCCGGCACATCGGCTTGTCCGAGGTCTCGGTGGCGGAGATCGAGCAGGCGAAAAAGACGGTGGCGATCGTGAGCGTGCAAAACCTCTATAACCTGGCCGAGCGCAAGAGCGAGGCGGTGCTCGATTACTGCACGAAGCACGGCCTGGGTTTCATCCCGTGGTTTCCGCTCGCGGCCGGCGAGATGGCGCGGCCCGGCGGCCGGCTGGACGAGGCGGCGAAGGCGCGCGGCGTCTCGGCGCCGCAACTCGCGCTGGCCTGGCTGCTGCGGAGATCGCCGGTCATGCTGCCCATCCCGGGCACCTCGGATGTCGGGCATCTGAAGGAAAACACCGCCGCAGCCGGACTGCGGCTGGGCGAAGGGGAAGCGGAGGAAATAGCGCGGTTCGGCGGCGGACCTTGAACGGCGTGGAAGATAGCTCGCGGCCGGGCAGCCGCTCTGTTGCGCTACCCTGGTCAGCCACCTCATGAAACCTTCGTTCCCCCTCGTCGCGCTGGCCGCCCTGCTTCTGGCCGCCTGTGAGAAAAAAAACGCCCCGGCATCGCCCTCCGCGGGCGAGGCGGCACCGCCCAAGCGCAACATGTCCGAGTCGCTGGGCTTTGTTTCCGCCGACCCCAGTTCCTACTCCGCGCCCGAACCTGCCTCGAATCCGCCGCCGGCCCCGCCGGCCCCCCCGCCGGAACCCACGCCCGCGCCAGCGCCCGGTTCCGACCCCGCCGAAGCCAAGCCGATCGAGCGGACACTGACGGCGAAGGATGGGCGGACGGTCGAGGCGTTCTTGCTGTCGCGTACCGACACCACGGTCAAAATCCGCCGCAAGGCCGACTCGGCCGAGTTCACGATTCCGCTGGAGCGGCTTTCCGAAGCCGACCGGACCTTCATCCAGGAGAGCGCGCTTCCGTCGATGCCGGCGCGGTGATTTGTACAGAGTTTGATATAGCGACGAAATACGCCGGCTATAACGAACTGCATCCGCTTTTCCCGATGCTGGCCGTCCGCCTGCGCACGCTTTGAAGGGGAAGACGTGGCGTGCTCCTGCTTTCCGGCAGGGCTTCCGGCCAGAAGCCAGGGCTGTTATGAAACAGGCCCAAGCAGGCCTATTCATCTGGTTTGGGGAATCTTACGCAGGGTATATACTTCATATTGTTCGTATTTTCCGCCGCCTGATTTTTCGGCACGAGCATCGACTTTACACAAATATGCGTGCGAGGCTTTTGCCACACGAGGATCCTCCTCTGCGCGTGTCCGCCCTTATTCGACCATGCGATTCGTGTTTCCGCGTAATAAACCGCTTCTGACGGGCCTTCTTGCCGGAGCTATTCCGTCCCTGCTGAGCGGTGCGGCGTTTGCCGGCTATATCTATTTCACACCGGGAGCGAGCCCGGCCTCCGCCGCGTGGCCGGTTCCGGCCTTCGCGGCCGGCGTCGTGCTGGCGGGGCTCCTGCTCAGCTGGCTTATCCGGGGGCGCTTGCAAGCCCTTGCCGCGGGGCCGGAAGGCTTGGCGCGGGAGCTCGAGATTGCTTTGGCGGATGAAACCCGCCGCCGACGCGTTCCCTTCGGGCGCGGCGGCGAGGCCGCCGGTCTTATCGAAGCGATCAATCGCCTGCTCGAAGAGGCGGAGGCTCAGAAGGAGGAACTGCTTGCCGCGCGCGCAGACCTGAAGGCTCAGGCCGAAGAGCGCGCACGTGCCTTGCAGGAAGCGCGGGAGGAAGCCGACATCGAGAAGGCTCGCCTCAAGTTCATCTTCGAATCCGCCCCGGTCGGGATTTCGATGTTTTCGTGGCGCGGTGGGGATTTCAAAAGCGAGTATTTCATCAACGACGCCCACTTGCGGATCTGCGGCCTCACCCGCGAGCAGGTGATGGAGGATAATGGAATTTTCCGCCGCATCTCCCATCCCGACGATCTGGCGAAGCAGGACGCGCTGAGGCGGCGGCTCGATACCGGTGAGATCGCCGGCTTTTCCTTGGAGAAGCGTTACTTCCGACCTGACGGACGTCTGGTCTGGGTTTCTTTCTCCACGGTTCGCAACGATTATGCGGACGGCCGGATGGAGGCTTTGACGACCGTGGTGGACATCACGGATCTCAAGGCCGCGCAGGAGGCGGCCGCGCGGGAGCAGGCCCGTCTGAAGTTCATTTTCGAATCGGTGCCCGTCGGCATCTCGTTGTATTCCTGGAGGGCGAAACAGCCCGGAAACTCCTTTCTTATCAACGATGCTCACCTGCGCATCTGCGGAGTCACGCGAGAGCAGGTCATGGCGGACCCGAAGATTTTCAAACGGATCTCCCATCCCGATAATACAAACGAACAGGCCGTCCTTCAGGCCCGGATGGAGGCCAGGGAGATCACCGAATACACCATCGAGAAGCGTTATCTGCGTCCCGACGGGCAGACGGTCTGGGTGGCGTTTTCGACCATGCGCAACGACTACCCGGACGGCCGGGTGGAGGCGCTCACCACCGTGGTGGATATAACCGACCTGAAAAAAGCCCAGGAAGCGACCGTGCGGGAGCGCGAGCGGCTGAAGTTTATTTTCGATTCCGTCCCGGTCGGCATCTCCTTGTTTTCGAAGTCGAATGAACGAGGGGGGGATTCGTTTATCGTCAACGACGCCCAGCTTCGCATCGCCGGAATTTCCCGCGAGCAGGTGATGGCCGATCCGAACCTTTTTCATGCGCTGACCTATCCGGACGATCTCGCGCGCCAGGAACCGCTGCGACTTGCGCTCAGAACGAGAGAAATCGACCGCTATTCCTTGGAGAAGCGCTATCTTCGTCCGGACGGAAAGACGGTGTGGGTGGCATTCTCGACCGAGCGGAAAACCTACCCGGACGGCCGTTCGGAGACGCTGACGACGGTCGTGGACATTACCGATGTCAAAAAGGCTCAGGAAGACATTGCGGTATCGCAGGCGCGGTTAAAATTCATCTTCGATTCCGTCCCGGTCGGCATCTCCCTGTATTCCGGCTTCGGAGCGGATTTCGCCCAGTCGTTTCTTATCAACGATGCGCACCTGAAGATATGCGGGGTGACCCGCGAACAAGTCATGGCCGACGGAGCGATCTTCGGCCGCATCAGCCATCCTGACGACTATGCGCGCCAGATTCCGCTCAATCGTGCGCTGGCCGAGGGACGGATCGAGAGTTTCTCGCTCGAGAAGCGTTATCTGCGACCGGACGGGCGGGTCGTGTGGGTCGTGTTTTCAGCCCAGCGAAATCACTATCCGGACGGCCGGGTCGAGACCTTGGGCACGGTGGTCGACATCACCGAATTGAAACGCGCCCAGGAGGAGGCGACGCGGGAGAAGGCCCGCTTCAAATTTATCTTCGAATCGCTGCCGGTCGGCGTCTCGTGGCGCCTGCTCGGCAAGGATAACCAGTTGCTCGTCAACCCGGCTCATGTGGCCATCACCGGGGTTTCCGCCGCCGCCGCCCTGGAGTACGACGCTTTCGCCCGCGCCACTCACCCTGACGATTATGAAAGGCAGCGTGTTTTGATCAACCGCCTGAACCGCGGTGAAATCGACCACTTCGTTCTGGAAAAACGTTACCTGCATCCCGATGGCCGCGTGGTTTGGGTCGTGCTCATGAGCCGTGTCTCGGTCGATGCGGAAACGGGGGAGCAGCAGTCGGTGACCACGTTGGTGGACATCACCGACTTAAAACGCGCACAGGAGGAGGCGACACGAGAGAAGGCCCGCTTCAAATTTATCTTCGAATCCCTGCCCGTCGGTGTGGCCTGGATGATGAAGAACAGTCGCGATACCCGTATTGTGAACGATTCCTTTGTGCGGATCACCGGTGTTCCGATGGAGTACTGTCAGGAAATGGAACGTTATGGCCAGGCCACCCACCCGGAGGATCTGCCTAGACAGCAGGCTCTCTATGATCGGATGGAGGGCGGTGAAATGAACCAGTTCACGATGGAGAAGCGTTATTGCCATCCGGACGGCGCCGTCTGCTGGACTTCCTACACCTTGCGTTTCCTGAAGGACCCGGTGACGGGCGAGATCCAGGAACTCACGACGGTGGTCGACATCACCGAACGGAAAAAGGCGGAGGAGGAACTGGAGGGTATCCACAAAAAGCTGGTGGAGACCTCCCGCCAGGCGGGCATGGCCGAGGTGGCGACGAGCGTGCTGCATAATGTGGGCAACGTGCTGAACAGCGTGAATGTCTCAGCCACGGTGATGGCGGATCATATCCGCCGCTCGAAGGCGGCCAATGTCGGCAGAGTGGCCGGCCTTCTGGCCAGCCATGCCTCGGATTTGCCCGATTACCTGACCAACGATCCCAAGGGAAAGATCATTCCTTCCTACCTGTCGGGGCTGGCCGGCGCGATCGCCGCCGAGCAGGCTGCCATCACCGGTGAATTGGCGGGTCTCCAAAAGAACATCGACCACATCAAAGATATCGTGGCGATGCAGCAGAACTATGCGAAGACCTCGGGAGTTTTGGAGACGCTTGCCGTGCCCGATCTGGTCGAGGATGCGCTGCGGATGAACGCGGGCTCGCTCGCCAGTCACGAAATCAAGATCGTGCGCGATTATGCGATCCGGCCGACCCTCACCTTGGAAAAACACAAGGTCCTCCAGATCCTGGTTAACCTTATCCGGAATGCGCAGCATGCCTGCGACGAATCCGGCCGGCCCGACAAGAGGATCACGCTCCGCACCACGGCCCGGGGGGGATGCGTGGGGATCGCTGTAAGCGACAACGGGGTGGGGATCCTGGCCGAGAACCTGGTCCGCATTTTCAGCCATGGTTTCACCACCCGTGCGAACGGCCACGGGTTCGGCCTGCACAGCGGGGCGCTGGCCGCGAAGGAACTCGGCGGGGCGCTGTTGGTACACAGCGACGGACCGGGCCTCGGCGCGACGTTCACCCTGGAGCTGCCGCTGGGCTGAGCCGGGCGGGGAATCTGGGGGGGGGAAGCGCGAAGGAGCGAGAAGCGAGCAAGGCAGAGCTTATCGGAGGGAGGCTTCGATGCGTTGGATGGCGGCGCGGGTCTTGGCCCCGTCCACAAGGCGAGGGGGCGCGCGTAGGCTTGAGGCAGGCCTTCGGCCCGTTCTTTCTGTTCGCGGCGGAGCGCGGGCAGATCGACAAGGATCTCCGGTCGTTTCCAATTCGCGCAGATCGCGATCACCCGGTCCTGCATTTGGCCGATGAGGGAGTCGTCAAAGAGTCTGATCTCGCGCAGGAAATTGTCGCGGCTCATCGAATAGCTTCCTCCGTCGGCGGACCAAACTTCGCTGACCCTGGCAGTCCCGGCAGAAACGGGCGCGAGAGGACGGTCTATGGGTCAGGGCTTCACGGCTGGGGTGAAACCGGCGCCGGCGTCGGTGGCGAAGAGGGTGTTATCTGCGGCCCGATAGAGGAGCGTGAGGCGGCCGGCGGGAGCTTGAAGGATCTCGAATCCGGGAGCGGAGGCGGAGGGGAACCAGTCGGGAAGCGGCTCGGGCGCGGGGCCGGACCAGGAACGCGGCGTGGCGGTGGGAACGAGGCCGAAGGTGTCGGGGTCGCGGAGAGTGCGCAGGAGATCGGCGCCGGGGTGGAGAGCGAGGAACCATTGCCAGCTTTGAACATCCCGGGACCCGGCGTTCGTGTGGGTGGTGGCGATAGTCATTTCGCGGCGCTCGGCGTGGAGGATGCGGTCCTGCGCGGTGGGCTGGCGCCAGAAGGCGCGGCGGAAAATTTCCTCGGGCGGCCAGGCGGAGGCAGAGGCCGCGTCGGAGGCCGGCGAGGGGGATGCGGGTGATGACGGTGCGGCGAGGGAAACGGAAGAAGCTTCGGATGCGGCTTTGCGCGCCGGCCCCTGGCGAAATGCGAAGATGCACAAGGCGACTCCGGCGGCGGTGACGCCGAGGAAGGACAGCGGGATGAGCCACTGGTCGGTTTTTTTCACCACGGAGGGCACGGAGAGGTGGAGAAGCGGATTTGACCGCGGACGACGCGGAGGGCGCGGATAAGACCGGATTTTCTTCCGAATTTTTAACCGCGAAGGACGCCAAGGAGCGCGAAGAAAGGCCGGGTTTGGCTTTGCGATTTTCGGTTCGCTCTTTGCATCGCGTTGAAAATCCGAATGTCAGTTGCCGGCGTGGGAGTAAGTGCGGAGGAAGAGCTGGATGTCGGTTACGCTGCGGACGAAGCGATCGAGGGCGTCGTCTTCGTTGTTCAGCAGGGTGTAGGCGGGAATGACGAGCTTCCACTGGGTGTTCCATACGCTGCGGCCGATGAGACGGGTGTTGGTGAACTCGGCGGGCATCGTGCTGTAGAAGTAGGCGGGATCGTTGACCGGGCGGAAGGCCTGGTGCTGGCGGGGGATCCAGAGCTGCTCGTTCAGGGTGCCGTTGGTGGTAAAGAACTGGGTGGAGGAGAAATCGTTCTGGCCGAGGTTGAACGGCAGCGGGATGGCCTGATCCTTCACCGCCCAGGTGCGCACCGTGGTGGCGTTGGTGCCGAGAGGCGGGGCGAGCATGGCGTCTTCGCCGGCGGGGATGAGGTAGACGTAGGGCGTGGCGCTGAGGGCGTCGGGGTTGGAACTGGCGGGGCCGCCGGCGTTGGGCACGCCGATGGCGTAGGGATCCATGCCGATGTAGCCCTTCAGGACGAGGCCAGTGGCGTAGATCTTGGTGGCGTAGGCGGAGGGGGTATAGGCGTGGTCACCGGCGGCGAGCGGCAGGCCGAAGAAGTTCAGGCCCTGCTGAATGGTGGTGGAGAAGGGGATGACGATGCCGGGGACGGTGGAGCCGTCGGGCTGGCGGATGTTGCGGCAATATTGGGCGACGTCGGGATCGTTGAGGACGTTGCTCATGATATGCTGCTCGAGGATCTGTTTCCAGGCGGTGTCGTCGTCGGCGGTGGCCGAGTCGGTGCGGATGCGGAAGAGCTCGCCGCGGAGGGAGAAGACGGTGCCGTTGGTATCGGGGTTGTTGATGCCGAGGCGGGATTCGACGACGGACCAGTCGCTCTTGAGCCGGGCGAGGAGGCTGGCGAGGCCGCCGTCGCCGTTGGTCCCGGTGGTGGCGACCGGCTGGCCGAGGGTGAAATCGCCGAGCGCGCGGGTGCTGACGATGCCGTCGATGAGATCGTGGCCGGCGGAGGTGCCGAGGAGACCGGTCTCGTAGTCGTAGCTCTGGGTGGCGAGGTAGGTGTACTGCGCGGCGAGATCGTAGAGCGCCTGATATTGGGAGAGGGCTTCGTTACGGAAAGTGCGGTAGGTCATGTCGCGCGTGCGGTAGCCCTGGATGACGGCGGCGGCGCGCTGGCGGAAGATCTCGCGCCCGGCAAGGATCTGGTTGCCGCGGGCGGTGAGGCGGGTGACTTCCTCGTTGGCCTGCTGGAGCTCGGCGATGCGGCGGGAAAGCTCGTAGGCGGTGCCGAGGACCTTCTGGAGAAGTTTCTCGAACTCGACGACGTGCTGCTTGTCCTCGTAGTCCCAGTCGTACTGGGTATAGAAATCGTCGGCCTCGCCGTTGAGATTGTCGGCCTCGATCTGGAGGTAGGCGGCGGCGGTGTTGAGGCCGATGCTGGAGAGTCGCATCGAGTAGGTGGCGGTGGCGGCGCTGAAGAGGCTGAGGCCGCGGGCGACGGAGGTGGCGTCGATGGCGAGGCCGGCGGCGACGGGGAGGGATTCGGAGGTGGATTCGCCGATGGCGTCGATGAAATCGGCGGTTACGCCGATGAGCTCGGCGGAGGAGGAGAAGGCGGTGGCGGCGTTGACGTTGGCGGCGGCCTGGGCGGACTTCTCGTCGGCGCCTACGTTGGCCTCGTCGTAGGCCGTGCGGTATTCGGTGTAGAGCTGGTAATCGCGCTGGAACTGGCGGTTGAGGTCGTCCAGCTCGTCGGCGGCCTCGCGGGCGTTGATCTGCGCCTGGTAGACGGCGAGAAGGGCGCGTTGGAGGGAGCCGGGTTGGCTGCGGGTGCCGTAACCGGATGGCGGGAACTGCATCAGGCGGTGCGGATCAAGCTGGTAGGTGCGCGTGACGTACTGGGCGGGGTCGTTGATCGTGTTGTAGGGATCGTCCAGCGACCAGTCGGTGAAGGTGTTGAGCGCGATGGGTTCGCGGAAATTGACCGTGACGCTGGTGGAGGTGTCGACGAGAGCGGAGGGCTGGTCGATGAAGTAGTAGTGGGTGAGGTCGGGGCCGGTGTAGCCCTGCTCGTAGAGTTTGCCAGGGCCGATGTCGCCGGGATAGGCGGTGCCGAAGATCTCGATGAGTTCGTATTCGTAGGAATTTTCCTGGTCGTCGACGGCGGCGTTGTAGTCGTCGAGGGAGTTGTTCTGGTTGCGGAGGAGATTGTTCATGACGCAGGCCTGCTCGAAGGCGGCCTTGGCGTTGAGGCAGGCGTGGATGGCGCGGTCGTAGATTTGCTCGAAGTGGGTCTGGCCGGACTTGAGCGCGGAGGGAGAGATGTCGAAGGCGATGGCGCCGTTGGCGAGGCCGAGGGGATTCAGGTGGGCGCACTGGCCGTCGAGGGTGGTCTGGATGTCGATGGCGCTGGAGACGATTTCCGAGAGCTCGGGAACGGTGGTGCGGTCGATGACCTGGATGCCGGTGTGCTGGGCGTTGGTGTCCACATCGGGCAGCATGGCATTGGCGCTGATCCAGTGATAATAAGCGCCCTGGCCGGCGCGGGAGGCCCACTCGTCGGTGCCCCAGCGGCGAGTGAGGCCGGTGTTGGAGTTGTAGCTGCCGTCGCGCTGGTGGGACCAGCCGACGGAGGCGTCATCGCGGTAGGAAGCGCGGGCGGTGACGTCGAGGATGCGGGCGCCGGTGCGGGCGACGGCGGCGGCGGCGGCGGCGAACTTGCGCTCGTCCTGGTAGTCGATCTGGACGGAAAGGCCGAGGATGTCCACGGCCTCGCTGCGCGGGGTCCAGGTGAAGTAGGGCGAGGTGAGGAGCTTGTAGTAGCCGGTAAGGGCGGTGAGGTAATGGCCGTAGGCGTCGCCGTGGCCCTGCGGGAACAGGTAGTAGGCGTCGGAGGCGTCGAGTTCGCCGTCGGCGTAGGGACCGCCGGCCTTTTCCTTGATGTCGTAGTTGATGGCGTAGATGGACTCGCCGGAGTCGATGCCGTCGATGTAGTTCCAGTAGAGCCGATTGTAGGAGGGGGCGGTGGTGACGCCGGGGGAGAGGAAATCGTCGCGGCCGCGGAGGAGGCCGAGCTCCTCCTCGATCAGGGAGGGGACCTGGCCCTCGAAGGAGAAGCGGGAGGTGTTGACCTCGTCGGCGCCGATCTCGCCGTCGATGGAGATGGTGGGATTGTCAGCGTCGTCGGAGGCCTCGTTGCCGAGGGTGATATAGAGGTCGTTGAGGTAGCCGGCGGTGAGGAGGAGGGTGTCGTTGGTGCCGGGGTCGTCGTAGCCGGCGTCGATGGAGAGGTTCTTGGCGCGATTGAGAAGAGTCTCGTAGATCTCGATGAGGCCGAAGTCGTCGATGTTGTCGAGCGTGAGGGCGACGTCGCCTTCCCAGCGGGTGCCGGCCTGGGTGAGGATGGAGACGTCGGTGGAGACGGGGTTGTTGTAGAGGTCGTCGGTGCGTTGGGTGAAGGGGTTGATGCCGTCGAGGGCGCGCTTGATCCAGCTCTCGACGAGCTTGGGCGTCATCCAGCGGCTCCAGTCGGTGCCGGCGACGCTGCTCACGCCTTCCTTGGGGCGGTAGCGCACGGTGAAGTAGTTGTCGCTGAAGACCAGGAGAGGATTGCCAAGGGGGGAATCGGCGGAGCCGCCGACCACCACGACATTGGAGAGGGTGCCGTTGGGTTTGATCCAGGGAGAGCCGGACTTCACGACCTCGTCGGTCTCGACGGAGGCGTCGATGCGGAAGTCGAGCGAGGAGGTGGCGTTGGCATTGGCCGAGCTGTAGAGGGCGATCTCGATGCGGTTGTCGCCGGAGACGAAGTAGGAGATGGGTACGTAGTATTGGTAGGTGAGGCCGCCGGTGGAGAGGCCGGAACGGGCGTCGGTGGACTCGAGGCCGGCGGGGGTGGCGATGCCGGTGGGGAGGCGCGAGGCGAGGGCGGCGGTGCCGTTGACGTAGAGGACGAAGCCGTCGTGGGTGCCGAGCTCGGCGCTGAAGACGATCTGCGAGGGCACGGTGCCCGAGAAGTGAAGGGCGGAGGCGGCCTTGGCTACGGTGCCGGGATAGCCGGAGGAGAAGTTGTAGGAGGAATTGTTGATCGCGAGAGTGCGGGCGAACTCGTATTGAGTGGAAGGATACGAGGAGGGCAGCGGAGCCGAGGGGTTGGTGGCGAGCAGCCAGAGATTGGAGGGCGAGACGCCGAGGACGTTGGCCATCGCGTAGGTGTAGGTGGGGGGCTGGACGCCGTCCTGCGGAGCGGCGTAGCGCCACTCGAACTCATAGTTCTCGGGGTGGGCGGCGAAGTCGCCGCTGTGGCGGAGGGCGGTCTGCTCGTCGAGGGGGTTGGAGGCGACGAGGGACTTCAGGTCGCCGGTATAGAGCTGAGGCGCGATCTTGACGACATAGATCGAGACGGGCTCGCCGACGGGGGTGAAGGCGTAGCCGTTGCCGAAGAGGAGGGAGACGAAGCCGGAGCCGGCGCCGGTGGCGGTGAGGGCGTAGCTGTCCACCGCGGTATCGGAGGAGGATACGGCGGCGAGGGCGGTGGCACCGACGGTGACGGTCTGGGCGGAGTCTGCGATGTAGGTGCCTTTCTTGGCGGGATCCTCGATGAAGGTCTCGACCTTGGTGGAGAGGCTGTCGATGGCGTTGGACCACTTCTGGTAATCGTTGTCCGTGGAATCCACGACGCCCTTGAGGGAAGCGACATCGTCGGGGCTGAGGGCGTTGAGGTGGACGTAGTCCTCGCCGGCGATCTCATCCACGAATTCGCCGACGAGCATGAGGCCGCCCACCTCGCCGAGGTTGGGATCGAAGTAGAAGCGCTGCTGGAGATGCGGGGGGAGGAGCTGGAAGTAGGTCTTGCCCGAGTCCTGGGTGGTGGCGGCGGAGGCGGGGAGGGTGGTGAGGCCGACGTTGGCGGCGTTGAGCAGGACGCTCTTGGCGCGAGTCGGATCGTGGAGGGTGACGCTGGTGGCGGCGGTGCCCGACTGGGCGACGGACTGCTGGTAAAGGACGAGGGCGCTGGTCTGGCCGCGGACGGCGGGGAGGCCGTGGTTGGCGAGGGTCAGGGTTTCGCCCACGCTCATGTTGGGCGCGTCGGAGGGCCAGGCTGGGCGGTAGGTGACGGTGAAGGCGGTGCCGGTGACAGGGTCGCCGGCGTAGGTGCCGTCGGAGTTCTTCGGACGGAGGTAAGGTAGGATCGTGCCCTCGGCCGGCTGGGTGGCGAGGCCGGGAATCCAGAAGTCCTCGCGCATAGTGTAATACCACTGCATCCCCAGGGCGGGGACGGCGGCGGAGGCGCGGATCCAGTCGATCTCGAAAGTCTGGCCAACAGCGGTGACGGGGTCGAAGCGGAGAAGGTTGATGGTTTTACCCGCCCAGTTGGAGGACGTGGAAACAGAGAAGGACAAAGTCTGCCAGGCCCCGGCGCCGGTGTAGTCGACCCGGAGTGAGCGGGCTTCGCTGGTGCCGCCGTCTTCGTTACCCCAGAAGAGCTGCGTAGAGACATTGGCGGAGGCCTTCATCCGAATCTGGATCGTGGGGACGCTGTTGCCGGCGAACGAGGGAAGGCCGCTGGTGTAGAACATGGCGTCTCCGTTGCCGGTGGCGGAGCTGGCGAAGGTGCCGGTGGAGGTTGAGACGGTGGGCGTGGCGATATTGGAGGAAGCGGTCCAGTAGCCCTTGGACCCGGTGTTGAACTCGGTGTTGGCAAGCGGGGCGGAGGCGGGAAGGCCGCTGCTGGCGGCGTCGGTGTGTGGGCCACGGTAGACCCAGTCGTAGCCCTTGCGGTCCTTGAAGGTGAACTTCGTGTAGGTGGAGGGCGCGCCGCTCGCGAGGGTCTCGGGCGGATAGGCGTCGAGATTGGGCGTGACCTCGGTGTTTCGGGTGAGGCCGGTGACGCTGTCCACGGGGAGCGAAAGCTTGGGCAGCGGCATCGGGGAGTTCAGGATGACCGGTGCGGTGGTGTCGTAGACGAAGGTGTGGGTTGAATCTTCGCGCAGGACCTCCCAGGCGGTCATGGCCGGACGACCATCCGAGGCGTCGGGGTATTCGAGGAGGACGCGGGGCTGGGAAGTGAAGCCGGAGGCGGTGGTGACATTCAGGTCGTCGCGCAGGGCGTAGACCCGGTCGCTGAGCAGGAGGGCGTGCTCCTCGTTGGGGTTGTAGCCGGGCTGGGCGGCGTTGTTTTGAACGTAGACGAAGCCGTCGAGCTGAGCGGGGGAGAGGTCACCGCTGCCGGAGTTGGAGGCGAGGACGATCTTCGGGTCGTCGGTGCGCCAGGCGAGGGTGTAGCGGCCTACCTTGGCGGGGACGTAGAAGTCGCTGAACTCGGCGGAGGGCGCGGCGACCTTCTTGAACCACCAGATCTCGAGGGTGGAGCCGCCGTTGGGGAGGGCGTTGACGGGGATGATCGCACCTTCCTCGGCGGTGGAGATGCCGGCGCTGAAGGGATCTTTGTAGGCGCTGGTCGAATACGCGGTGCCGGCGGAGATGTAGCCGGCCAGGGTGTAATCGGAGGAGGGCGGATCGATGCGGCGGCCGACGTAGGCGGTGCCGGTGAGGGCAGCGCCGCCGTCGCCCTCGAGGAAGCCGTCGCGATCGTCGGCCTGGGTCATGAGGCGGACATACCAGACGCCGCCATTGTCGCCGGTGAACTTGAGGAGAGACCGGTTGAGCTGGTCGCCGCCGAGGCCGACAAGGAGGCGTTGGGTGAGGGAGTCGATGGCCGCCTCGTCCTGCTCGTCGTCGTCCTGGAAGACAAGGGCGGGAATCTTGCCACCCTCGAACTTGAGGCCGGTGCCGGTGTCGGCGGTGCTGCCGTTGTGCGAGACGGTGTAGTGGGCGAAGGAGCCGACGTCGTCCGGCCAGGCCTGGAGGTATTTGTGGAGATACTTGGGCCAGTCCAGCTCGAGGCCGGGGGCGAGACCGGAGCTGGGGAGGACGGCGGCGTCGAGACGTTCGAGCCAGTAGAAGACCACGCGGTCCTCGAGGGTGTTTTCGCGTTCGGCGTAATAGGCGAGGGAGCCGTCGGGACGGGCGATGCTGCCGTAGTAGGAGACGGAACTGGAGGACGAGGTGGTGCTGACGGGCAGGGCGACGAGGGTGGGGTCCTCGAGCGCGGGGCGGATCTCCTCGCCGAGGTAGACGGTGAGGGTGCTGGAGTCGGCGGACTGCGAGACCTCGACGATGTCGGCGCCGAGGAATTCGTGGGAGCCGTCGTCGCGGAGGGCGCCGAGGTATTCGATCAGAATGCGGCCGGAGACGTTGTAGCAGTGGAGCTCGCCGACGCCGTTGTTTTTTTCGTACCAGACGGTGCGGAGCTCGGCGGCGGGCTGAGCGTCGGGATCGGCGGGCGGGGTGGAGCCGACGGCGACGTACTCGGCGTCCACTGTGGCGGGGAAGACATTGGAGAAAACGGGGTTTACGGTGACGATCCGCCCGCTGGGAATGGAGATGCGGGGGCCGTTAAAGCTCTTTTCCGTCCAATAGAAGCTGCGGACGGGGCTGGTAGTGGCGGAGGAGACGGAGAAGGTCTCGTGGACCAGGATGTAGTTGTTGGAGGCGTCGGGGAGGGCGGAGCGCCACCAGACCTGAACCTGGCCGGGCTGGCAGGCGAAGACGCAGCGGGCGTGCGGGCTGTAGTAGAAGGTCTCGTAGACCCCGGGATCGAGGGCGGGGACAATGACGCCGCCGGTATTGGCGATGGCAGCGCCGGTGGAGTCCTTGAGGGGCTGGCCGGAGGGATTGATGACGATTTCGCCGTCGCGGACGGGCTCGGCGCGCCAGAAGTCGGCGGAGGTGGCGATGGTGGCGCCGCTGGAATTCACGTAGCCCGTGGGCGGGACGATGCGGTCGCCGAGGAAATAGCGGGGCACGCCAGAGGCGAAGGCGGAGCCGACGCTGGCGCGCTGGAGAACGAAGCCGCCGGCGGAGGGGTAGCGCGAGGTGAGCGCGGTGGCGTTGGAGAGGGGACCGGCGGAGGCGGAGGTCTCCACGAGGTTGGAGAACTGCGGGGTGATGGCGGGATCGCCGGTGGGTGTGCCGGAAGGGCCGACGGGGATGCCGCCGGGACGGTAGCTGAGGTTGTTGGAGACGCCGCCATCGATCTCGTATTGGGCGCGCAGCGGAGTGGCAGCCGCGAAGAGGAGCGCCAGGCCCATGAGCAGGAGGGGGCCTGTGGGTCGGAGAAGGCTCATGGGAGGAAGGGGTGGGAAAGGACCGATGTCCGATGACCGGGGACCAAGAACGGGAAGGGGAGGAGGGGAAACGAGGCGGGCTTAGTATTTGATGATGTAGTTCACGTAGGCGTTGAGCGGGCGGGTCTCGTTGCCGCCCTCCCAACTGGTGCCCGGATCGTAGGAAAAATTCTCATCGGTGCCGCCCGTGCTATAGAGCGCGTAATTGTCGGCGTTGCTGCCGTAGGAATCCCTCGGAACCGAGTGATGGTGAGAGCGGAATTGGTCGCCCTGAATGGAGCCGACGGCGTCGCCGGTGGAGCCGCCGTTGTTCATGGCGGTGCGGGAGCCGCGATCGGGGTCGCGACCGGTGTTGCCGTCGCGGCCGCGGAGGAAACGGCCGCGCAAGTCCGGCACCTGGAAATTGGAGCTGTCGCCGTAGCCGAAGCGGGTGCCGATCACGGCGAAGAGGGTGGCGTAGGTGTTGCGGTTGAGGGCGGTGCCGTCGCAGAGGATCCAGCCGGCGGGGGCGGTATCGCCACCGTAGGCCACGATGGTGCCGGCGGGGCAGAGCGCCTGCTGCACCGCGGCGGCGAGGCGGGCGAGATCGACCGCACCGCCGACCAGTTCGCTGGTGTTGACGGAGTTGTCGGCGAGGTCGGCGCTGGTGATGGTGGAGTCGGCGATGTCGATGCTGGCGACCGAGCCGTCGAGGATCTTGGCGGAGTTGACCGCGGTATCGGCGATCTTGGCGTTGGTAACGTTGCCGTCGGCGATTTTGCCGGTAGTGATGTTGCCGTCGGCGATCTTCGGCGTGGTGACGGAGCCGTCGGCGATCTTGGCGTTGGTGACGTTGCCGTCGGCGATCTTGCCGGTGGTGATGTTGCCGTCGGCGATTTTCGAGGTGGTGACGTTGGCGTCGAGGATCTTGACGGTGGTGACCGAGCTCGAGGTGAGCATTGCGGTGGTGAGGGTGTTATCCAGGAGCCCCTCGGCGACCTTGGCGCGGAAGGCGTAGGCGGCGGAGACGATCTGTTGGCGCGGCGTGATCTCGGCGTCGGCGGCGGCGGTGCCGTCGTCCACGGTGACGCCCAGATAGACGTTGCCGGTCATGATCGAAGGCAGGGTGATGTAGGGGGTGATGGCGGGGGCGCTGGGACCCTGGAAGCCGGAGACGCCGGTGCCGTTGCCGAGGAGGACGCTGAATTCGCCGCCGGAGATGGTGACGGTCTGGGCCTCGGCGTAGAGCGGGGTGCCGCTGGTGCTGGTGGAGTAGAACTTGAAGGTGACGGTGCGGTTGACGGGGCTGCTGTTGCCAATGGGCGTGCCGGAGGAGTCGGAGACGCGGCCCTGATAGCTCATCAGGGACGGAGTCTGAGCGAAGGCGGCGACCGCGGAGGCGAAGAGGAGGCTGGCGGCGAGGAGGGCTTTCATGGCGGGGCGGAAAGGGAGTGAGGGATTGAGGGAGTAAGGGACTTCAGGGCCGGTCGGCGGAAGCGATGGCGGTCAGTTGAGGGTGATGGAGGAGATCTCGGAAATACGGCGGAGCGTGAAGGTGCCGCCGACGGTGAGGGGATTTTTATGCAGGCCCTCGATGGTCTCGGAGTAAGTGCCGCCGTAGACGGTGCTGCCCCAGCCGGTGACAGTGGAGCCGTCGGGCGGAGTGCTGGTGAAAGTAAAGGTGCAGGTGCGTTTGATGGCGTAGCTCTCGACGCCGGCCGCGAGGGGGGCGAGGCGCGCATCGCGATTGTCGTGGTCCGGATGATACTGGTGGACGAAAGGATTGGTGGGATCGTCGAAGGGGGTGGAGACCACGTGGGTGAGGGTGGAACCCACGGCGAAGGCGCCGGTGCCGGCGATGGCGCGGTCGAGGGGCATCTGGCTGGAGACCACGCGGAGAGCGCCGGCCTTCTGGTCGGGGTCGAGGGCCGATTCCAAGGTGCAGACGCCCTGCGGGTGGCCGCTGGTGGCGAGGGCGCCGACAAAGGCCTGGGAGAGGAGGCGCGCGGTGCCGGTGTCGTCCACGTGGAGATTCACGCGGAGCGGGAAGGACCGGCTGGTGGTGGCGCCCGGGCTGCCGGCGACGGTGCTGGTGACGCTGGAGACATCCACCTGACCGGTCCACAGGCCGGCGGGGGTGGCGGGCTGGGCGCTGGCGGGAAGGAAGACGTCGCTGAACTTGCCGGAGTCCTTGACGCGGAGGAAGGACGCGTAGAGCGCGCTGGAGGCGCCGGTCAACTGGCTGCGGTCGACGCCGAACTCGAGATCCAGGCGGCCGTTGGCCGGGACGGAGACGGTGAAGCTGCCCGCGATGGGCGTCTCGGTGTAGGTGTTGGCGGTGCTGTCGAATACCCGGCGGGTCAGCGGAACGGGGCCGGTGACGCCGGTCTGGCCGGCGGGGGCGGGCTCGGAATTCTGAGTGGAGAAGGTGAGCGTGAGCGCGCCGCTGGTGCGGTTCATCACCCCCACGGTGATGTAGCTTCCGGTACGGCCGAAGGCGAGACCGGTGGTGCCGGGCAACTCGTACTCGACGGGGGCGGTGAAATCGCCGACGACGGCCGCCTCGAACCAGTAGGCGGCGTTGCGGTCGATCTTTTCGGTGCTGGGAGATACCTGGAGCGGATTGGTGGAACTGAGATCGCCGCCGATGTATTTATAGACCTTGGATGGCGAGGTGGTGGCGACGGAGAAGCTCGCGAAGTACGACGCCATGACCGGGGGCGTCGAGGAATCGGCGGGGAAGCCGAGGAAATTGGCGCCGGAAATGAGCCAGGTGGCCGAGGGCGGCATCGGCTTCTGGGGGATGGCGACGGAGGTCGTGGTGGTGGAGGCGCCGCTGCAACGCACGAGGTAGGCGGACTGGCCGACCATGGCGGTGAGCTTCTGCTCGTCGGGGTCGTCGCGATTCCAGATCGTCCACTCGCTGCTGGTCGCGTCGGGCTCGGCGGGCGATTCCGAATACTGCACCTGGTCGGGGTTTGGGTTCCAGCGCCAGACTTCGAGGACGGAGGGATAATTCTGGAAGAGCTGCGCGGGCGTGGCGTAGGAGGCGTCGCCATGGAGATAGATGGCATTCCAGCCGCCCTTGAGGACGTAGGTCTCGGTCTTCCACTGGGCGAGGACGGCCGGCGCGGACAAAAACAGCAGGACCGGCAATGACCCATGTCTTCTGGCGCGTTTGAAGCGCCGGCCTGACATGTCCAATGACCAATGGACGAACCTGCGAAGCGGGGAACGTGGGGAAATTTTCATCGGACCTTGAGCCGGTAGAAGGTTGTGCCGGAGGCGTCGGCCGCGGCGTAGAGATCGACGATGCCGGTGGACGTGGCGCTCAAGGAGGCCTGGGCGGCGGGCGGGACGTAGGAGGCGACCTCCTCCTCGGATCCGGAAGGCACGGCCTCGGGATTGCCCAGGTAAATCGAGGTGGCCGACCAGGTTTGGAGATCGGTGGAGGACTCGAGGGAGTAAACCCGGCCATAGATCGAGAAGAACTGCAGCCGCACATGGCTGGAGAGAGACTCCTTGATCTCGAGGACGAGATAGTCGGTCGCGTCGGTGGCGTAGGTGCCGGCGATGTATTCGTTCCAGTTCGAGATGCCGTCGCCGTCGAAGTCGCCGCTCTTGCCGATCAGGCTCAGGTCCCAGCCATTCTCGCCGGGCAGGATCCCGCCGGCGTAGAGCTGGCTTTCTTCCCAGGCATCGGGCAGGCCGTCGCCGTCGGAGTCGATGCCCAGAGTGAGGTCGAGCCGCACGCGCTCGCCGGGCCGGCCGACGGTATGCGGGGTGGACATCTCGATGGGGTAGTAAGTGATGCTGTTGAGGACCACCGCGAGGGTGAAGGCGGCCCCGCTGCTGCTCGCCTGGCTGCTGTAGGTCCGGCTGCCCGGGCGAAACATATCCATGCGCAGCCGCAACTGGTAGTTCTGGTCGAGCAGCGGCCCTTCGGAAATGGCCTGGCGGAGGACCTCGGTGGTGCCCTTGTAGAAGACCACCTCGGCACCCTCGACCCGGAGGGTCTGGCCGTTCTCGTCGCGGACCATGCCGTAAAGGGTATGAAAGGGTGCGGGAGGAAAGGCGCCGGCAGGATTGGGCGCGAGAAACGGCAGGGCAAGAAGCCAGCCGAGCCGGAGGAACATCGTCCGGGGCATGGTAATCTGGGGTGTTTTACCTAATTTTATCTTTTACAAACGACTAGGGGATAGTCATTTGAGCGAGAAGAAGCAACGGAGCCCTAGAAAGCGGCGGGCAGCTCGCTTGTCGAGAAACAAACCAATTTATTTTTGGAGCGAGGCGATTTGTATCCCATTAGTGGATACTAAATGCGCTTCGCCCGGCTGAACCGGTTTGGCGAAAGCTGGTCGCCGGCCTCCGCCCCGGCCTCAACCGCGGCCGAGCCAGGCGGCGAGGTCGGCATCCTCGAGGAGGTGACGGCCGAACTGGTACTCGGGGGCGAGGAGAGAGGCGTAGGCCGGTTCGGCGAAACGGCGGCAGTGAAGCAGCACTTTTGCGGATTGGCCGGGTGCGCGCACGAGACGGCCGAGGGCCTGGTTCACTTTCTGGAGGCCGGGCACCAGGTAAGTGCGGCGGAACGCTTCGGTCTCGCCGATGGCGCGGCTGAGTACGGCCTGGCGGGCGCGTTGGAGGGCATTGACCTCGGGGAGCGCGGGCCCGACGACCATCGCATGGGAGATGCGGCCTCCGAGGTGGTCGATGCCTTCGGCGAAGCTGCCGCCGAGGACGAAAGCGAGGACGTCGGAGAGGACGAGCTGCTCGTCGATCCAGGAGTTTTGAGCGGCGAGGTCGGCGGCGCGGGGCTGGAGTACGCAGCGCAAACCGGGCTGGGTGCGGTCGAGAAGGGCGAGCACCTTTTCGGCGTAGGCGTAGCTCGGGAAAAAGGCAGCGACGGGACCGGCCGAAACTTCGCGCAGGGCGGCGAGGGTGGCGGCGGTCGTCGGGTGGTGGCGCTCGCGCTGGCGGAAGGTGGTGTCCACCCGGAGATCGAGCGCGACGTCGTAGGCGTGCTCGCGCCAGGGGGCGGGAGGCGCGAGCACATTTATGATTTGGAATTTATGATTGATGATTGGGGCGGCCGGCCCCTCCAGGCCCAGCGAAGCGGCGAAGACGTCTTCGGGCGGCGGCGTGGCGGTGGCGAGGACAACGCCGGCGAATTCGCGCAGTTGGGCGCCGATCGCGGGGGCGGCGTCGAGGCAGGTGAAGCGCAACACCGCGGAGGACGGCGACCAGAGGAGTTTCTCGAGCGAAGCGTCCTCCAGCCAGGCGAGCAGGGCGGGAAGACGGAAAAGGAGGTCGGCGGCGGGGGCGGAAAGGGCGGCATGGTCCGGCGGGCCTTTTTCGAGCGCGGCGGCGGCGGCCCGGAGCGCGGAGCTGAGGTCGTCCTCGGTGTCGAGGTCGAGAGCATCGGCGGCGGGGAGCGCGGAAAGAAAGGCCCAAAGCTGTTCGAGGGCGCGCCGCGCGGGGCGGGGCGTGTCGTCGGGCAACTCGGCGAGGAGGGCGTGGAGATCGTCGGCCGCGAGGACGTGCGAATGGGCGTCGGCGACGCGGGACGGGAGATGATGGGCCTCGTCGACGACGAGGAGCGTGGCGGCGGGATCCCAGCCGGGCTGCTCGACAAAGACGCCGCGGTTGGCCGGAGCGAAGAGGTAGTTGAAATCGCCGAGCCAGACTTCGCAGTGCGGCAGGGCAGCCCGGGCGATCTCGTAGGGGCAGACGGAGGCGGCGAGGCCGGCGGCGCGCAGGGCGGGCAGGTCGCGGGCGTCGGCGGGGAAAAGGTGGAAGCGCGAAAGGCCGGCCTCGCGGTAGCGGCGGGGGAGGTCGTGCAGGAAACGGCAGCGCTCGCGGGTGCAGTGGAAAACGTCGTTGATGCAGTGTTCGCGTTTCGGACGGAGATTCCAGGCGGACAGCGGCGGCGCAGCCGCCGATTTATGATCCAGGATTTGAGACTTATGATTTTCCGGCGGCCCCAGCATCTTTTGCAGGGTGGCTAGGACGTGGAGCTGGCCGGTGGCTTTGCCGGTGAGATAGACGAGGCGGTCGGCGCGGCCGGAGCGAAGCGCGGCGAAAGCGGCCTCGAGGAGGACGCCGGTCTTGCCGTAGCCGGTGGGGGCGGCGAGGACCACGGGCGCGGGCGCAGAGCCGTCGGCGGCGGGGGCGAGTGCCGCGGCGAGGTCGGCGAGGACGGTTTCCTGGCCGGGGCGCGGAGTCTCGAAGGCGGGGCGCCAGGCGAGGCGCCGCAGCCGTTCCAGGGCGGCGCGGCGCGACTCCAGGAAGTCGGCGACGAGATCGAGGTGGGCAAGGGTGGCGGCGAGGTCGGCCTCGCCATAGGCGACAAGCTGCTGGAGGCCGGTGCCGGCCTCGACGAGCACGAGTTCGCCGAGCGGCCGGGGCGAAGGTGCGGCGAGTTCCCGGACGAGCAGGTAGAGGCCTAGCTGGATGAAATGCGAAGGGTGGGTGGCGCGGAGTTCGTCCGGCTCGAGCGGGAGACGGGCGAGGGTGGTCTTCACCTCGCGGATGACGGGGCCGGCCGGGGTCCCGACGAGTTGGTCGAGGCGACCTTCGAGCTGAAAAAGCCAGCCGCGGTGGGCGAGGGAGCCGCGGACGGGAATCTCGAACTGGTGGTGAGGCGAATCGGCGGGCGCGGCGGCGCGAAGTTCACGGTGCCAGTGCGAACCGAGTTCCATGCGCCAACGGCCGGATGCGCCCTCGGCAGAGGCGCGGGGGCCGGGCGTGAAGGTCGCCAGCTCGCCGATGGCGAAGGTGGCGGAGCGGCGGGCGTGGTCGATGGTCACGGGGCGGAACGAACGAAAGGCGATTCTGGGCGTGAAGACGCGGAGGACGGAGAAAAGACCGCGGAGAAAGGCAACCGATGTTTAACCAATCCGGAAATCGTGTTCGCCGGCGAGGTAGGTTTCGAGGCGCTTGACCAGGCGGGCGAGCCCGGCGGGGGCCGGGGTGCCGGGGGCGTCGGAGGGGAGCTGGAGCGCGGCCACGGCGAGGTCCCGATCGCCGGGAGGCAGGGAAGGGAGCCATTCCTGCTTGAGCGGCAGGCCCTCGTCGCGGGCGAGCAGGTAAAGGCTTTTGAAATAGACGAGGTCGGGACGGGCGGCGGGGCGGGCGAAGGCGGCGAAGGCCTGGGCGAGTAGGACGTCGATCGCGGCGCGGGAGTCCTCGGGACCGGGATTCTGGACGACGAGGCGGGCGAGGCGGGAGGCGGCGGAGAGGGCTTCGTAGCCGCGGCCGATGGCGGTGTGGCGGACCAGGAGCCGGTGCTCGCGGACGAACCAGGGGCCGCCGGCGGGAGAACCCCGGCCGTGCTCGAGCGAGAGGGCGAGGCGGTCGAAGAGGTCGGGGGCGGGAGCGGTATCCGGTTTTTGGTTACGGGCGGCGCGCAGCAGGGCGGTGAGCAGGCCGTCGGCGGGGGAAAAACAGGTGAGGACCAGGTGGTCGCCGGTATGCGGGGCCCGGGCGAGGACGTGGGCTTCGGTTTGGTGAATGGGTCCAGACATCCGGAATTATCGAACCGCGAAGAAGCGCGAAGGCGGGGGAAGGGAGTGAGGGAGTGAGGGAACGAGATCGGAGAGCGGTTCTTCACGATCCTTTGCGTCCTTTGACATCAGTGGGCGGATCCGGCGGATTTGGCGGGTTTCAGGATGAAGGCAGGAAGGATGCCGGCGGAGCGGAGGAGTTTGAGGGCGCGTTCCTCGGCGGCGCGCATGCGGCGTTTTTTCCCGGGCTGGAGGTCGTCGTAGCCGGCGAGGTGGAGCCAGCCGTGGATGACGTAGCGGAGCAGTTCCTCGTCGAAGGCGAGGCCATGTTTTTCGGCGTAGGCGAGAGCGGTGTCGGCCGAGACGCAGACATCCCCGGCGTGGCCGAGGGACTCGTCGCCTTCGAAGGTGATGACATCGGTGGTCGTCGGGTCGTCGAGGTAGTCGGCGTGGAGTCTGGCCAGCGCGGGATCGGTCAGGAAGGTGACCGAAAACTCGCCCGCTGGGACTGCGCTGCCGATTTGAGATTTGGGATTTGAGATCTGGAATTTCGCGCGGCGGCGCCCGGCGGGGCTGAGCGTCGGAAGATCGGCCGGAGTGAAGCAAAAATACGCGTCGAGATGCCGGATCGCGCGGACGAGGGCGCGGCGGTCGAGACGCAGGCGGGGGTGGCGGTTGGTGACGGCGATTTCGCGCATGCGGGGGCCTATTTCGTCGCCAGGGCGGCGGGGTAGGCGACACGGCCGTGGAGCATGCTGAGGAGGGTGTGGACAAAGCTGTCCTTGATCTTGGTCAGCTCGGCGAAGGTGAGCGGGGACTCGTCGAGCTGCTCGTCGTTCATGCGATCTCGAACGATCTGGTCGATCAGCTCGGTGAGGTGTTGCGGGGAAATCTTCGGCAGGCTACGCGCGGCGGCCTCGATGCCGTCGGCGAGGTGGATGATCGCGCTTTCCTTGAAGCGCGGCCGGGGGCCGTCGTAGCGGTAAGTCTGCTGGGGCAGGGCGCCGGCGGCCAGGGGCGGGGCGGTCCGCGCGCCGGAGGCCGCCGACTCGGTCGAGACGCCGAGGAGCGGAGGCAGCGGGGTGTTGGAATCGGGCTTCTGGCGGAGGGCCTGCAGCGCGCGGTGATAAAAATAGCGGATGAGGGTGGTGCCGTGGTGCTGCTGGATGACGTCGATGACGGGGCGCGGCAGTTTGTGGCGGAGGGCGAGGTCCACGCCGTCCTTCACGTGGGCCTTGATGATAAGGGCGGAGAGGGAGGGGTTGTTGTCGTCGTGCGGGTTCTGGCCGTCGTGCTGGTTTTCCGTGAAGTAGTGGGGCTTGGCGGTCTTGCCGATGTCGTGAAAGAGGGCGCAGACGCGGGCGAGGAGGGGATTGGCGCCGATGGCGGAGGCGGCGTTTTCGGCGAGCTGGGCGACCACGAGGGAATGGTGGTAGGTGCCGGGGGCCTCGAGCTGCATGAGGCGCAGCAGCGGGTGATTGTAGTCGGTGAGCTCGAGGAGGGTGATGTCGGTGGTGCGCTTGAAGAGGTTTTCGAGAAAGGGAAGGAGGCCGACGACAAAAACGCCGCAGAAAAGGGCGGCGAAGAGGCCGGCGATCATCTGCTTGAGCACGGCGAGGGGCGGAAGACGCTCGGCGAGGCCGAGGAGGAGAACGCCGAGGGCGAGGGTGACGCCGGCAAGAAGCGCGGCGCGGAGAATCCGGTTGCGGCGGCGGGTCTGGTTCACGCCCTGGATGGCGACGAGGGTGGCGAGGAACTCGAGGACAAGAAGGTCGAGGCGGCCGCCCCAGATGACGCTGGTGAAGATGGAGATGAAGAGCGCCATGAAGATCGCCGAGCCGCAGTCGATGAGGAGGGCGACGATGAGCGGCGCGATGAGGACGGGCGCGATGTAGGGGAGGAGGGATGCGGCGGTGGTGCGCTCGAGGAAATAGTTCAGGGAACCGAGGGAATAGGTGAGACGGACGAGGGCGAGGTTCGCGATGGTGACGAGGGCAAGCAGGGCGAGACGCGAGTTGGACTGGAGCGTCTCGGGATCCTCGAGGCGGATGTAGATGAGCGAGGCGGCGAGCATCGCGAGGACGAGGAGGATGCGGCCGGAGAGGCGCGTGGCTTCGTCGAGGGGGGAGGTGTTTCGGGCGAGTTCGCGGCGGTGGGCTTCCAGCATTTCGAACTGCTCGGGGGTGACGCGGGTATCGGGCTCGATGATGGTCTGACCGCGTTCGACCGAAACGACCACCGGGCGCATGTCGCGCACCGCGTCGGCGCGGCGGGCGCGGGTGGAATCGGCGTCGTAATCGAGGTTGGGCACGACCCCGTCGCGGAAGATCCGGTACAGGGCGGCGGCGCGGGCGCGCCCCGGCTCCTCGGCGGCGAGGTTGACGCGGAGATAGGTGAGGGCGTCCTCGAGCGTATCCACCGGCCGGGTGGCGACGCTGCCGTCGGGGCGAAGGACCTGGAAGAGCTTCAGGCGGCCGACGGCGCGGTCGCCGCCGAGGTTCTCGGTGTCGGTGATGCCCTGGGCATGGATGGCGCGGAGGATGCCGAAGCCAGTCTCGAGGAGCTGGGCGCGGGCGGCGGGGTTGTCGCCGGAGGCGAGGAGGGCGACGTCCTCGGGGAGGGCGCGGTAAGGGCCGCGGGCATTGTAGATGGCGGTGTTTTCCGCCACGAAGGAGGCCCGCTGGGCGGGGTCGAGCAGGGCGTAGGGAGCGAGGGAGTCGAGGAGTTCGGTGAGGTGGAGCTCGAAGCGCCGGAGCGGCTCGGGATCGATGCGGTAGACGGGGGGGACGCGTTCGCTCAGGCGCTCGCGGGCGGCGCGGGTTTTCTCGACGCTCTCGTACTGAAAGGGAATGGCCGCGGCGATGCGGACGGAGGCGAGTTGGTTGGGGAGGACGGGGAGGCTGCGATTGGTGACGCCGACGAAGGAGATGAGGACGATGGCGGCGACGGTGGCGACGAAGAGGGCGACGGCGACGAGGCGGGAGGTATCGAGGGCGGCGGCGAGGCCCCGGCCGGGCGCGGCGGGGGCCTTCCGGCGACGTGCGGGAACAACCGGGGCCGAGCTGGAAAGCGCGGCGCGCAGGCGGGCGACGAGGGCTTGGAAGCCGGAGAGGGACACGGTGTTAAAGGACCAATGTGCGATGACCAAGGACCGATGCCGGAGCGGCTGGAAAAAGAGACGCGCAGCGGATCATGAGTTCGCGGGATCGATGGGGTTCTGGTAGCGCTCGTAAGCCTCGATGATCCGGAGGACGAGCGGATGGCGGACGACGTCGGCGCCGCTGAACTGGTGAAATTCGATGCCCTCCACGTCGCGGAGGATGTGCTGGACCTCGAGCAGGCCGGACTGCTTGGACCGGGGCAGGTCGATCTGGGTGATGTCGCCAGTGACGACCATGCGGGAGTCTTCGCCGAGACGGGTGAGGAACATCATCATCTGCTCGGGCGTTGTGTTTTGGGCTTCGTCGAGGATGATGAAGCTGCGGCTGAGGGTGCGGCCGCGCATGTAGGCGAGAGGAGCGACCTCGATGACGCCTTTTTCGGTGAGCCGGGTGACGTCGCTGGAGTCGATCATGTCGCCCATCGCATCGTAGAGCGGGCGCAGGTAGGGGAGAATCTTCTCGTTGAGGTCGCCGGGAAGGAAGCCGAGCGCCTCGCCGGCCTCGACGGCGGGGCGGGTAAGGATGATGCGCTCGACCTGGTTCTTGAACAGGGCATGCACCGCGGCGGCCATGGCGAGGTAGGTCTTGCCGGTGCCGGCGGGACCGATGCCGAAGACGAGAGGATGGCGCAGAATGGCCTGGAGATAGAGCTTCTGCCCCAGAGTTTTGGGCACGATCGTCTTGCGCTGGGTGGCTACGACCACCGGGGAGGTGAAGAGGGAACGCAGGGCGGCGGCCTCGCCGCGTGCGACGCCTTCGGCGAAACGCAAAAAATCGGGGCTGCGGATGGCGAGCCCCTGGGCACGGGCCTCGTTGAGCAGGCTGAAGAGGGTCTCGCCGGCAGCGAGGGCGGCAGCTTCGCCCTCAAGGCGAAGCCAGTCCTCGCGGGTCACGAGCGTGAGATCGAGGAGGCGCTCGGCGGCGGCCAGGTTTTCGGGGCGGCCGGCGTAAAGCTGGCTGAGGTGGCGGGCGGAGGGAAAGTGAAGGGTCTGGGACGCCATGAGGCTGTTAGATGACGTTCAGCGCGTTTGAGGCGCTAGTTTGACATGACGAATGCCTAAGGACGAATGATCGGGACTCCCGAAAGAGAGCCGAAATGACGCGGAAGAAGGGCTTGTTCATTCGGAATTCGTCATTGGTCATTCGGCATTCGCGCCGACGAGGCGCGCGGCTTCGGCCGCGAGTTTTTGCCAGGTTTCCTCAAGGGCCTGGGGGAGGATGCGGGTCTGGCCGAGTACGGGCATGAAGTTGTTGTCGCCGGTCCAGCGGGGCACGATGTGGCCGTGGAGATGGTCGATGCTGCCGCCGGCGGGGCGGCCGAGATTGAAACCGATGTTGAAAGCATCCGGCCGGAAGACCGCGCGGAGGAGTGTTTCCCCGAAGATCAGGGCGCGCATGAGATCCGCTTGCTCCGCGGGATTCAGCTCGGCCAAGTCGGAAACCTCGCGAAAGGGGATGACCAGGAGGTGGCCGGGGTTGTAGGGGAAGCGGTTGAGCATCAGGTAACTGAGCGGGGTTCGGTGCACGATCAGGGCGGCGCGGTCATCGCCGAGACCGGGCAGTTCGGAGAACGGGCGCGCGGAGGCGGGGGGGCGCGGCGCCTCGATGTATTCCATACGCCAGTAGGGATGAAGCTGCGACATGTGCGGTGTGTGCGGGCGAAAAGAAAGGAGAGCCAAACGGTGGCCGACGGGGATGTCAAAGCAGGGGGCGAACCGGGTCTTGCCGACTCCGGGCATGCGTGAAAGTCGGGTGTTGAGAGCCGGCCCGGTGGGCTTCAAGTTCACGGATTTCCCAAATCCTACCGGTTTTCCCTTCGTCTTTCCTTATGTCAAATCAGCCTGCTCCCCTGCGTCGTCGAGTGGTGGTCACGGGTCTCGGTGCGGTCACGCCGCTCGGGCTCACGGCCGCGGCCAACTGGGAGGGCTTGCGGGCCGGGCGCTCGGGCATCGGGCCGATCACGCGCTTCGACGCGGCGCTGTGCGCGGCGAAAATCGCGGGCGAGGTGCGGGGCTTCGAGCCGACCGCGCCGCTGCCCGCGCCGCTTCGGCCGCGCGGGACGGCGGGGGAGGTGCTGGCGAGCGCCTTCACGCCGAAAGACGCGAAGAAGTTCGGGCGTTTCACCCATCTGGGCGCGGTGGCCGCGATCGAGGCTTATGCGGACTCGGGGCTCGACGCGCACCGCGACCGCCTTCCGGCCGAGCGCATGGGGGTGAACCTCGGCGTGGGGCTCGGCGGCCTGCCCGAGATCGAGGGAATGCAGGAGACCTGGAAGGCGGGGGGCTTTCGCAAGATCTCGCCGTTTTTTATCATCCAGATCGCGCCCAATCTGCTCGCCGGCCAGGTGAGCCTCGCGCTGAATTTCCAGGGGCCCAACTACGCGGTGGCCTCGGCCTGCGCCACGAGCGGCCATTCGCTCGGCGAGGCAGCGGCTTTGATCGCGCGCGGCCAGGCCGACGTGATGATCGCCGGCGGGGCCGAGAGCACGGTGACTCCCCTGGCCATCGGGGCCTTCGCGCAGATGAAGGCGCTTTCGACCCGCAACGACGCGCCCGAGGCGGCCTCGCGGCCCTATGATTCCGAGCGAGACGGGTTCGTGCTCAGCGAGGGCGCGGTGGTCTTCGTGCTGGAAGAGCGCGAGCATGCGCTGGCCCGCGGCGCCCGGATTTATGCCGAACTGGCGGGCTACGGTGCCTCGGCCGACGCGTTTCACCTGTCTTCGCTGGCGCCTGGAGCCGAGGGCTCGGCCCGCGCGATGCGGTCGGCGCTGGCCGACGCGGGGCTGCCGGCGACGGCGGTCGACTACGTGTCGGCGCACGCCACCTCCACGCCGGGCGGCGATGGCGAGGAAGCCGCGGCGATCGCCGCCGTGTTCGCCGAAAACAAGGCCTCGCTGCACGTCAGCGGCGTGAAGTCGATGACCGGGCACCTGCTCGGCGCGGCCGGCTCGATGGGCGCTTTCGCGGCGGTCATGGCGATCCGGGACGGCGTCGTGCCGCCGACGATCAACCTGGGCAGCCTCGACCCGGCAATCGCCGCGTTCGGGCTCAACCTCACCCCGAATGTCGCGGTGCGGAAGCCCGTCCGGGCCGCTCTGGCCAACAGCTTCGGCTTCGGCGGCACGAATTGCTCGCTGGTGTTTGTCGGCGGGGGAGCGTGACTTCGGCGTGACCGTGCTCGTGAGACAAGCCCGGGGCTTGTGCTTTGGCCGCGTTTCGCGCCCATTGGGCACTCCAATCGCATGAAGGAACACTGGCAGAAGTTTGTCGCCGCCGTCCCGATGCCCTTTGCGGGCGCGCTCCTCGTTGCGTTTGCGTTCTGGGCTTTCGTTGCCTGGGAGCAGTCGCACTGGTGGTCGGCCAAGGAAGACTACGGCTTCGGCTGGTTGGTGCCGGCCTTCGTGGCCTTCGTGATCCATGACCGGTGGCCGAAGATCACGGCTGCGGCAGCGGCCTGCGCGGCCCCCGGGGCGCCGCGCGCGGGCGGGCTGGCCGGAGGCATCCTCCAGGTGCTGGCCTACGGTGCATTGGCGGGAGGCTCCGTCATGTTTTTGCTCGGAGCGTTTTTCCGCGCCGGGGCGGGCCCCTCGTACCCCGGCACGCTGGCGGTCACGCTCGGCACGTCCACGCTGCTGATGGCGCTTATATTCCTCAACACGCCCGAGGCGCCCGCGAGCGGCGCGGCGCCGCGCCGCGCCGCGGGGATTTTCGAGGACGTCCGCGTGCGGCTGGTATCGCTCCTGGTCTTTCCCCTGCTGGTGTGGCTGGTATCGGCGCCGATGCTTTCCGCCGTGGAGAATAACCTCAGTCTCTTCCTGCTCCGGAAGGTGACCTCGGTGGTGTTTTTCGTCTTCGATCTCCTGGGCATGCCCATCGAGCAGCAGGGCAACGTCCTCGTGCTGCCGCCGATGGCGGACGGCAAACCCAACCAAGTCGGCGTCGCCGAGGCCTGCTCGGGCATCCGCTCCCTCACCGCCTGCTTGTTCGCGGGCTCCTTCCTCGCCTCCGTCTTTCTCGACAAGCTTTGGAAAAAAATCGCGCTGGTCGCCGCCTCGATGCTGTTCGCGGTCTTCACCAACCTCTTGCGCGGCATCTTCCTGACCGCCTGGGCCTACAATTACGGCCACGAGGCGATCGAGGGTTTCGTCCACGACGCCGCCGGCTACGCGGTGCTGGGGCTCACGGTCGCCGGCCTGCTCTGCCTGCTGCCGCTTTTCAGCCTCCGGATTTCCTTCTCGGACGAGGATGAGGATGAACCTTCCGGCCCTGCGTCCACGCCGCCGCCGGCCGCGGCGGCTTGAGGGATCCGATGGTACGGACGGACACTCGCCGCACCCCGCGGTTCTTTTAGGCAGCGGGGAGCGCCCGTGACCCGGGTTCGGAAACGAGTCGCTGGCGTTTCCCGCGACATTCCGTCCTATGCGGCGTGGCCGAGCAGTTCTCGTACCCAGCGGCGGTGCGGACCGGACAGCAGCACGCTCTCCAGCGCCCCGGCATCGATCCAAACCAGGCCTTGGGGGAGGGGCTTCGGCAGACGTTTCGCCGGCAGGCGGTGGATGGGCTCGGTGAAGGCGAAACGCGTGATACCGCGTTTTTTGGTGGCGAGCAGCGGCTCCGCGGCGAGTTCGGCCGGCGCAAGGCCGAGCTGCTCGGCCGAGGGCAGCTCGTGCTGGCCGGCCAGGCGGCGCGCGGCGGGGTCGGTGCGGTGCAGCAGCAGCGCGCCGTCGTCCACACGCCGGCACCAGGCGCGGACGACGGTGCGGGTTTCGATCGTTTTCGCGGCGAGCCGCGGATAGTCCTCGGGGCGGCCGGAGCGGGCGCCGACGCAAAACGCGAGCACCGGGCACACCGTGCAGAGCGGGTTGTGCCGCTGGCAGACGGTGGCGCCGAGTTCCATCATGGCCTGGTTGTGATCGCCGGGTTCGCGGTGGTTGAGCAGGGCGTCGGCCAGCGGGGCGAGGACCTTGCCGGCCGCGGTGGTGTCGCGATGGGGAGTGGCGTCGGCGGTAAGCCGGGCGAGGATGCGTACGACGTTGCCGTCCACCACCGCGGCGGGCGCGCCGAAGGAGATGCTCGTGATGGCGGCCGAGGTGTAGGGCCCGATACCGGGCAGTTCGCGCCAGGCCTCGGGGGTGCGCGGGACGGCGGGCTGCGTGACGAGCGCCCGGGCGAGTTTGTGAAGGTTGCGGGCCCGGGTGTAGTAGCCGAGGCCCTCCCAGAGCTTTACGACGCGGGCCTCGTCGGCGGCGGCCAGCGCGGCGAAGTCCGGCAGGGCCTCCAGCCAGCGCGCGAAGTAGGGCAGCATGGTCTTCACCTGCGTCTGCTGAAGCATGAACTCGCTCACCACGGTTTTGTAGAGCGAGGGCGACTCGCGCCAGGGCAGCCGGCGGCGGTGCGTGCGATACCAGTCGAGCAGGGCGCTTTGGAAGGCGGAGGCGGAATCGGTCAGGGAATGGGCCACAAAAGGCACAGAAGGCACAGAAAAAGCCGGCGGACAAAGACAGATTCATTTTGTGCTTTCCGCACCTTCTGTGGCCATATTCCGGCTTTTCCCCGAATGCCCAAGAAAGCCGCCCCGAACGACGACGCCCCGAAAAAGCTGGCCAGCTACACCCTCAAGCTCACCGACGAGCAGCTGGCGAAGCTCGGCGACCTGCTGGAGCAACGCGGCTGGGAACGTTTCGACGTCGCCTACGCGCGCTTCGCCTTTCGCAACGACGCGGCGAAGGTCAACGTCACCGGCTACGACAGCCGCAAGCTCGTCGTCGCCGGCAAGGGCACCGAGGAGTTCGTCTCCATGGTGCTCGAGCCCGAAATCACCGGTTCGGCCCGGCTCGGCTACGACGAGGTGCTGCATCCCGACTGGTTCGAGACCCACGCCGGCTGCGACGAGTCGGGCAAGGGCGACTTCTTCGGTCCGCTGATCGCCGCGACCGTCATCGGTTCCAAGAGCATGATCGAGGCCTGGCGGGCAGCCGGCGCGCAGGACTCGAAGAAGATCACCGAGTCGCGAATCCTCGAGTTGGACAAGATCATCCGCAACACCCCCGGTGTGGTGGTGAAGCTCATTCACGCCCGCGACATGCGCCAATACAACAGCCTCATGGGGACGCGCTTTCGCAGCCAGAACCAGATCCTCGCCTTCCAGCATGCGCGGGCCCTCCAGGAGGCCCTGGCGGAAAAGCCCGCCCCCTGGGGCCTGCTCGACCAGTTCACCGAGGATCCGCTGGTGCAGCGCGAATTGACGAAGCTGGGCGTGACCGGCTTCGAGCTGCGCATGCGCACCAAGGCCGAGGAGGATCCGGTGGTCGCCGCCGCCTCGATCGTGGCCCGCGCCGAATTCGTGCGCCAGATGCACGCGCTCTCGAAGCGTTTCGGCGAAAAGCTGCAAAAGGGCGCAAGCGCCGCAGTGAAGATCCAGGCCCACCAGATCATCAGGCGTTTCGGCGCCGATGCGCTGCGCGATTTCGCCAAGCTCCATTTCCGCACCGCCTACGAGGTGGTGAGCGAGGCGGGCAAACTCGACGAGCTGCCGCTCAAGCCGCCGCCGCCGAAGATGGAATGGAACGGGTGAACCCATGGCCGTGAAACGCCGCCAGTTACGAGCCTTCGACCTGAGGCACCTCGACCCCAATCCCGAGCTCATCGGGGTGGACGAGGCGGGCCGCGGCGCGCTGGCCGGCCCGGTGGTGGCCGCGGCGGTCCTGGTGACGCGGGGTTTCCTGGAAAGCCGCTGGGCCGACGAAAACGCCCGTCGCATCAACGACTCCAAACTGCTCACCGCCGCCGAGCGCGATGCGCTCTACCTCGACTTCGAGGCCCTGGCGGCCGAAGGGCACATCCACGCGCAGTTCGGCGCCGCCACGGTGGAGGAAATCGAGATGGAGAACATCCTCGGCGCCACCAAGCTCGCCATGCGCCGCGCGCTGGAGGGCATCTATCCCCCGGCCGCATTCCTGGCGCCGCCGCCCGAGCCCGACCTGTTTTCCTCCCCCGAGGAGGTGGCGGCCTTCCGCCCGCCCGCGCGGGCGCGCATCCTGATCGACGGCCTCGCGTTGCGGAATTTTCCCTATCCGCACACCGGCGTGGTCCAGGGCGACGGGCGCTCCCTCTGCATCGCCATGGCCTCGATCATCGCGAAGGTGACCCGCGATCGCATGATGGCGGAGCTCGAACTCCGCTACGCCGGCTACGGCTTCGCCCAGCACAAAGGCTATGGCACGGAGGAGCACCGCGACGCCGTACTGCGCCTCGGGCGCTGCCCCGAGCATCGCGAGACCTTCCTGCGCAAGCTCATGGCCGGCCGCATCGATCCCGGCCAGCTCGGGCTGCTGGGCGACGATATGCTGGCGGAGGAGCTGGAGGGCTGAATACGAGGGGAACTCGGAAACCAGACGGAAAGGCTGAAACTTGAAATCGGGAAGCTGAAGCGGCGGGGCTCTGAAGCGCGGCGAGGCGCTTCTCTTTTTCATTCTTCAAGTTTCAGGTCTCCGCTTTCATCCCTCCTCTTTCCCGTGGCCGTCAAAAAACCCAGTTCCGTCGAACGCATGCTCGAGCGCATCGATACGCTCGACGCCGCCACGCTCGCTGTGCTGGCGCAGCGGCTCGGCCGCGAGCGCGGGCTCTTCGAAAGGGTATTCAACATCCTCCAGGAGGGCGTGCTGGTGGTCGATGCGGACGGGGGCATCGCCTACGCCAACGCCGCCGCCCACCGCCTCCTCGGCCTGCGCGGCGACGAAGGCGGCGCCGCGCCCACGCTCTGGCGGCTCGTGCCGGGCCTGCGCACGCTGCTCGCCCCCGCGCTGGAGAACGCCACCAGCCTCACGCGCGAACTCGAGCTCAGCTACCCGGAGCCGCGCGCGGTGCGGCTCTACCTCGTGCCCTTCGACGCGCCCGCCGCCTCGGACTCCGCCCCGGTCGTGGAGGCGCGGCGCTTCGCGATCGTGCTGACCGACATCACCCGCGACAAGCTCGACACCGACCAGCGCATCGAGAGCGAGCGCGTCGCCTCCATCGTGCTCCTCGCCGCCGGCGTGGCCCACGAGCTCGGCAATCCGCTCAACTCGCTCACCATCCACCTCCAGGTCGTGGAGCGGAAGCTGCGAAGGCTCCGCGGTATCGACAAAAAGGATACGGCCGGCCTCGCCGACTCCCTCCGCATCTGCCAGGACGAGGTGACCCGGCTCGACGGGATCATCTCCAACTTCCTCCAGGCCATCCGGCCCAGCCCGCCCGACCTGGCCGATACCCGCCTCACGGACGTGCTGGCCGAGGTGCTGAGCTTCCAGGAGCGCGAACTGGCCGACCGCGGCATCGAGGTCGAGGTCGGCGGACTCGCCGAACCGCCCCTCGTGCTGGCCGACCGCGGGCAGATGAAGCAGGTGTTTTTCAACGTGATCAAAAACGCCGCCGAGGCGATGCAGCCGGGCGGGCGGCTGCGCATCACCGCACGGGCCGACGAGCAACACCTGTCGCTCGCCTTCGCCGACACCGGCAGCGGCATCCGGCCCGAGGACCTCCCGCGCCTCTTCGAGCCCTACCACACCACGAAGACCGGCGGGCACGGCCTCGGCATGATGGTGGTCCAACGCATCATGGCCGCCCACGGCGGCCAGATCGCGGTCGAGAGCAGCCCGGGGGAGGGAACGACGGTCACCCTGCAGTTCCCGCTCAAGTATCGGCGGGTTAGATTGTTGCAATAGTATCGTGTGCTTATGGGGGTAGGGCGGGACCGCTGGGCCCGCCGTGATTGTCGAGGCGGGAAAACGCTCCCAAACCGGCGCGCCCGGCGGTCGCGCCCTACCTTCACGAACATAGCCGAGCCCGCGTCCGAACCGTGACGAAATGTCGCACTCCGTCTTGACCGGGCTGAAGACTCCGGCGTGATTCCCGCCACCATGTTGCCCAGCGTTTTGATCGTCGACGACGAGAAGCACACCCGGGAAGGCCTGCGGCAGGCGCTGGAGGACGACTACGACGTCTCGCTCGCGGCCAATGCCGACGAGGCCTTCAACCTGCTCGATGCCCAGCCCTTCGACGCGGTGCTCACCGACCTGCGCATGCCCGGGAAATCGGGGCTCAAGGTGATCGACAAGGCACTCGCGCTGCCGCAGCGCCCGGCCGTGATCATGATGACGGCGTATGGGAACGTGGATACGGCGGTCGAAGCGATGAAACGGGGCGCGGTGGATTTTCTCACCAAGCCGGTGAACCTGGAGCGGCTGGAGGTGCTGCTGCAGCGCGCGCTCAAGACCAAGACCCTCGAGGTGGAGGTGCGGCAGCTGCACGAGCGCCTGGACGAGAAGTTCAGCTTCGAGGGCGTGATCGGCCACTCGGGTGCCCTGCGGGATCTCATCGACAAGGTACGCCTGGTCGCGCCTTCGCGGGCGACGATCCTGCTCGAGGGCGAGAGCGGTACCGGCAAGGAGCTGATCGCGCAGGCGGTGCACCAGTCGAGCCCGCGCGCCCGCGGTCCCTTCGTGCCGGTGCATTGCGCGGCGCTCTCGGAGAACCTGCTCGAGAGCGAACTCTTCGGCCACGAGCGGGGGGCCTTCACCGGCGCGACGGAGCGCCGCGTCGGCCGCTTCGAGTCGGCGGATGGCGGCACGCTTTTCCTCGACGAGATCGGCGAAATCACCGCCAGCACGCAGGTGAAACTGCTGCGCTTCCTGGAAACGCGGGCGATCGAGCGGGTGGGCGGGTCGAAACCGATCCAACTCGACGTGCGCCTGGTCGCGGCGACCAACCGCAATCTCGAGCGCATGGTGGGCGAGGGGAAGTTTCGGGAGGACCTGTTCTTCCGGCTCAACGTCGTGCGGCTCGTCATGCCGCCGCTGCGCGAACGCCCGGACGACATCCCGCTGCTGCTCGCGCATTACCTGAAGTTTTTCGCCAAGGAGAACGGCGTGGCGCCGCCGCAGCTCGAGCCGGGTGCCCTGCGCACGCTTTGCGCCTACCGCTGGCCGGGCAATATCCGCGAGCTGCGCAATTTTTGCGAAAACGCCGTGGTGCTGCACCGCGGGGGAAAATTCACCGAGTACGATCTCGATCCCCGTTACCGGGGCCTGCCCTCGCCCGGCGTGAACGGCGGGCCGGCGCCGGCCACGGGCGTCGGGGGAGCTCCCGTGCTAGCGTTGCCCGGCCCGGCCGGAGCTTCCTTGTCGGTCGAGGAGAACGAGCGGCGTTTGCTGCGCGAGGCCCTGCTGAAGGCGCGCGGCAACCGCACGAAGGCCGCCCAGTTGCTGGGCATGAGCCGGCGCACCCTGCACCGGAAAATCGCGCAGTGGCCGGAGCTGGACACGGTGGACTGAGCCCTTCGTCTTTCTATCGTCTCGAAACGGGTAGGGCGGGACTGATGGGACCGCCGAAACGCCACGGACGGCCCGGCGGTCCGTCCCTACCTTTTCCAAATAAGTCCGGCCCCTGGCGATTGTGGCTGATCGTTCCCTCCCGGGTCGGAGGCGAGGGGTTTACATTTGCCTGCGCGCGCCCGAGCGGACAGCACGAACGGCATTTTATGAAGCGTCTTTTTGCCTTGTTCGGCCTCGCCTCCGCCGCCGCCCTTTCCGTCCTGCCGGCCGCCCCCATCCGCGTGGTGGGCTCGGATCTGGTCGCCGATGCCATCGGCGGGAACCTGAAAAGTTTCGGTGCGGCCAACGACCTCGAGCTCGCGTTTGACCTGCGCGGCAGCCGGCTGGGCCTGGAGGCGATGCAGAAAGGCGAGGGCGACCTGGGCCTGATCGTGTTTGCCGACGGCGACGCGAAGCCGGGCGCGGAGTTCGCCGACGCGATCTTCGGCTACATGACCGCGGTCTTTGTGATCCCCGAGAGCGTGCCGCTCACGCAGATTCATTACGCGCAGCTCGCGGGCGTGTACGGCGCGAGCGAACTCACGAACTACAAGCGCTGGAGCGAGCTGGGGGTGAGCGGCAACTGGGCGGTCCGCGGCATCACCGCCGTGGCGACGAGCCGTCGGGAAGGGCTGGCGATCGATCTCTTCCGCTTCGGCGTGCTGAAGACCCCGGAGCTGAAGCCCACGGTGGTAATGTTCGACCAGAAGGACAAGGCGCTCGAGCGCATCTCGGGCGAGGAGGGCGGTATCGCGCTCCTGTCTTCGCCTCCCCCCGAAGGCAGCAAGCTGAAGGTGCTGCTGCTGGCGAAGGGCGAGAAGGACGTGGCCTATGGCCCCACCTCCGAGAACCTGCACACGGGGGATTACCCGCTGCGCCTGCCGGTGCACCTGGTGTTCCGCAAGAGCGAGGCGAAGCGGCTGAACTTTTTGCTCCGTCACCTGCTGGCCGACGAGACCACGCCGGCGCTGCTGAAGGCGGGGGTCGTGCCCCTTCCCGTGCAGGCCCGCAACCAGCTGGTTTTCTCCTTGGAAACCATGCGCTGAATTATTTTTCGGAGATTTTCGAAAAACCTATTGACGATAACGCGGCGCGCTCTTTTCTCCGCATCTCTCACGCAGGCGTAGCTCAGTTGGTAGAGCACCACC
>CBINGR010000004.1:0-207250 GCA_966250295.1 uncultured Akkermansia sp.
TGTAGGTGATCTCCTGGTCGGAGCCGCACTGGTTGAGGAGGCAGCGGTAGAAGGGACCGCCGGAGGCGCCTTCGTTGTTGTCGCGCACGACCCAGATTCCGACGCCGGTGCCGGAGGCGCCGATGTAGGACCAGTCCTTCACGCGCATATTGGAGTAGTGCTTGGAGCGGGTCTGGCCGTTGCTCAGGCCGAAGATGTCGCCCGATTCGATGGCGCCGGTGTTGTTGCGGATGTCCGAGGGGACGGGGCCGTTGGGAAGGAGGGTGGAGGGAATGCGGAGGATGTAGCGGACAAGGCCGTGGATGTCCGGCTCGGAGGTGAAATAGGTGCCCATGTAAATGTGCGGATAGCCGCTTCGCACCATATAGTAGTGGGTGAGGTTGCCGGCCTGTACGGTTACCTTGATGTAGCTGGTGTTGACCACGGCGGCGCTGACGGTGACGGCGGAGACGCCGCTGTAGAGATAGTCGAAGCCCGAGGTGATTTGGGAGCCGCGGGACTGGTTCTGATATTCGACGCCGTTCCAGACGAGGCTCATGATGTCACCGGCGGACTGGGTGCTGACGCCGTTGTCGGTGCGGCGGACCTTGAAGACGAGCCCGGCGCCGGTATCGACCTGATAGTAGTCGGTCGCGGTGGTGAGGCCGAAGGCGGCGAAGGCCGAGGCGGCGGGAAGGAACAGGGCAGCAGCGAGGCCAAGGAGACGCGAGCGAAGCCGCGGACGGGACGGGGTGGGATGGTTCATGGGTTCTGGGACAAAAGGGGGCGGAGCCGGGCAGGCTCAGGTTTCCGGGACCGGAACACGAAGCGCCGCGATCAACAGGGGGCGGTGTTCCGGGGCGAGGCCGGGAGCGGACTCGGCGAAGCGCAGCGCCGCGGCGGGATCCTGCCCGGCCCACTCGCGCAGCACGCGGGTCAGGGCGCGCAGGCGAAGCGCCGGGTCGGAGAGATTCTCGGCCCAGGCGAGAGCGGTCTGGGTAGAGCGGTGGAGAGCATCGGTGCGCTCGACCAGCAGGCCGGCGGCCTGATCGAACTCGGCTGGATCGGCAAGGCGGGGAATCCAGTCCGCGACTTCGGCGGGAGCGAGCAGGATCCAGCGATCGAGGGCGAAGGTAAGCGCGGTGTTGCGGTCCGGGCCGGGGGGCAGGCTCAGCGCGTGGTCCGCCAGCCCGGCGGGGGCGGATTCGGCCCACCCGCGGGCGAAGGCTTCGAAGACGGCCGGTTCCACCGCCTGGCGGCGCAGGAAGTCCGCAAGCGCGGGAGCCTCGGCCGGTCTAGTCCGAGCCCAGGCTGCGAAGACCGCGGCGAAGCAGTCCCGGCGGAGCCCGTCCGGAGCGGTCGGCAACGTCTCGGCCAGGGCAAGCGCATCGGTGAAGCGGCCAGCGCGGATCAATTCGCCGACGCGCATCGAGATATCCTGACTGGCGTCAGGCGGCGGAAGGGCGGAGGCAAAGCCGGGTGCGCTGGTGGAGAGCGCGGTGGACGGAAGAGAGGCGGAGGGAATCGCGGGCGGCTCGAAACCGGGCACGAGCGCCGCGGCAGGCTCGCGTCGGAGAAAGACCGGAAGCGCGAGCACCGCCAGAAGGGCGAACAAGACCGGGGTACGGGACGACATGACGAGACAGGTTTGCAGCCAGCCTTTGCCGGACGGCCCGGCGAGGGCCGCGAGGAAGGAGACAGGCCTGGCCGCCGCTGCTCAGCCGCGCGAAGACGAGACCCGCTCGGAACGAAGGCGGATGGAAGACGCGGCGGGGACGCGGAAAGGGCGGGACGCGGGGAAGGGGTGGGGGTGAAGGGGCATCGGGACAATCGCTAAAAGAACACGCCGGCGGGGAGCCTCGTGCCGGGCGGATGGGGTGTTCGGCACCGGAAAGGGGAAATCGGGCCGTGCCCGGGGATAACACGTATTCGCATGCTCACTACAAGCCGCCTTCGTGTTCTATCTATCGACAAAAACGCTCATTCGCGATGCGGCATCGGCATTTCCGGCCGGGGCCGTGTCGCTGCCGGACGGCGCGGATCTTGGTTTATCGTCTTATTACCAACTAGCGCTGCGGCGCATGCCGGCCTCCCGAGGCACGGCCGGGGGCAGACAGCGAAGCACAGGAATCTGCGGCACGGTGGCGCCTTTCCCTTTTTGTGCTCCGGAGCGGTGTGTTTTGCAGGCTGTTGAAAGTTTGGATCTTGAGGAAATATTTCCCGTCGGAATTTCGCCGGATGACGGGGGCCTCCTTCGCTCGGTTGCAATTATCCCGGACGCGGCCCGCGACGAAGGCCGGGTGCCGGAGACGCGGTGCGGCCTGCGCGGCAAGGCGCGGGGCGACGCCACGCGCCGGAGGAGCGTGGGCGACGAGCGCCGCGGGGCCTACCTTATCCTCGGTAGTCATTCCCGCGCATCTTTGCCCCGGTTCATGCAAATGCGGGAGGCCCCCGCGAGGGGCACTGGCGACGCCTCCGGCAGCGGGGTCAGGTGCCGGGAGGCGGGGGAGTTGTATTTGTATAATCGATACGCGAGTCCCTGTCCGGGTCCCTGCTCTCTGCGCGATCTGTTCAATCGCGACGGCCCGGATATAGGGTGGGCAGTACGGAACCGGCGACGATGAGCAGCCCTCCGGCGGCGCCGGACCAGCCGGGGTTTTCGTCGAAGAGCACGATGCCCCCGGTCGCGATGCCCAGCGGGACGAGTGTCTGGATCAGCGTGCCTTCGGCCACGGTCAGATTGCGAAAGGCGCTGGTCATGGCGAGCTGGCCAGCGCCGGCCAGGACGCCAGCCGCGACGAGACCAAGCGCGCCGAGGGGCGAGGGCAGGGTGCCCTGCGCCACGAGGAAGGGGGTGCAGAGCAGCAGGCCATAGATGCACTGTGAGGCGAAGATGGTGGCGGTGGGCACGCCCTCCTGGTGAAGCTGCCGGATGGCGACGACGATCCACGCGGAGGAAAGGGCACTGGCAATGGCGATCCAATCGTAAGGGCCGACGTGCAAGTTGCCGAAGATCGCGCCGGTGAGCAGGCCAAGCCCGGCCAGGGCGGCCAGACCGCCGGTAGCGAGCGACGGGCGGAAACGTTCGCGCAGCAGCCAGACCGCGAGCAGCGAGGAGAGGATCACATAAGTGTTGCTCAGGAACACCGCGCGTCCGGCACCGACGTGGACGACGGCGAGATAAAAGCCATAGGTGCCTGCCCCGCCGATAAGGCCGCGCAGGATGAGACGGGGCATGGTGAACAGGGCGCGGGCGTCGAGCGAATGACGCTGAAACAGGAGGCAGAGCGTGAGGCCGGCGCCGAAGCGCAGGGAGCTTATGGTCCACACGTCGCCGCCACCGCCGCCGAGGGCGCGAATCAGCAGCACGTTGCCGACGAAACAAGCCGCGGCGAGCAGCATGAGCCGGCGGCCGGAGTGGGCGGTGCCTGGAGAGACGGAGGTGGAGGACATGGTGATGGGCGGATCGCCTGTCCGGTGCGGGGACAAAAAAAACCGCACCGGGAAGGGTGCGGTCGGTGTCGGTTGGGATGAGTTTCTCGCTCGCTCAATCCGTCGCCAGGGTCCGCCCGCATCCGGTCCCGCCTCGTACGAGGCGAGTGGCGCGAAGGGCGGTGGCTTTGACGTGGTTGAACATGCGTGGACCGAGAACTGCGGCCGGCGAACGAAACGCGCAAGCGGGAAGTCGGAGACGGACGACCTTTTGCCTCGCGGCGCCGATGACGGTGGCGCTTGCTTGGAGTTGTGCCGGCGACGGGCGATCCCGGCCCGTCTTTCGTTAGCAACGGAATCGGTCGCCTCGAATCGTCGCTCCTATATGAAAAATCTGCGCCTATCATCCCTCGGTATCGTTCTTCTGTTCCTGACCGGCTGCGCGACGACGCCGCAGGCCATAAAACCCGCTCCCCGGCGGGCGCATAGGGCGGAAATCGCACCGACCGAGGCGGCCGGTCTGATTGTAATTTCGGCGGTGTATGGATCCGGCGACAAATTTGCGGATGTCACTCCACGGGTGAACGACTTGCTGCGTGATCCGAAAGCTTACTTCTGGGCCAAGCCGGAATGGTTGAAGGCCGACCCTACGCCGGGCTGGAATAAGGCGCTGGTGATTGTCTATGAACTCGACGGAAACCGGCGCATCTTCACGACGGGCGAAGGTGGGACAGTGAGTGTGACGCGCTTGAGGAAAAGCGCGGAGGCGAAGGCACAATCGACCAAAAAGAAGCCGGCGAAGCAGTCATCCAAACGTTCGGAGCCGGCTCCGAAGAAAAGCGCCGAGGCGAAGAAGACGGAATCAAACGCGGAGACGCCGGTCCGTTGGCGAAAGCTGGAGGTGGTGAAGGAGGCGCCCGTGGGACAGCCGTTTGTAAAGGTCGAGGGCGAACAGTTCCTGAACACCGGTTATGTGCGCTGGAGCGAGGGACTGCGCCTGGGAGACGTGGAGGCAGCCGGAGGCTACGTCAGCCGTGGCGCGGTGATTATCGAGGTGCTCGTCTTTCGAGACGGGAAAGAAATTTTCAACGGAAGGGGGCCGGCAAGTCGCGTTCGGAGCGACCTCGAGCCGATCGGACCGGCGTTAAAACCCGAGGCGCCGCTTTTGGAGCCGGGCGATCGCGTGGTGGCCCGGCAAGTCATGGGTTGACCGCGAACAGGGCCCGATTTTGCGAGGCAGGGCTTCGATCAGCTCTTCAACTTGGCCCGCAGGTAGGGAGCGGTTGGCGAATTCTTCTGCTTCAGCAGGCCGGCGAGGGGGCCTTGGTAGAGCAACTCGCCGCCGTCGGGGCCGCCGACCGGGCCGAGTTCGAGGATCCAGTCGGCCTCGGCAAGGAGGTCGAGGTGGTGCTCGATCACGACCACGGTGTGGCCCTGGTCCACGAGGGCGTGGAGCACCTTGATCAGCTTTTCGCAGTCGCTGAGGTGCAGGCCGATGGTCGGCTCCTCGAGCAGGTAGAGGTTCTGGAACTTGATGTCGCGGGAACGCTCGCGGTAGCTCGCGAGACCCTGGGCGAGCTCGGTCACGAGCTTGAGGCGCTGCGCCTCGCCGCCGGAGAGCGTCGGGGACGACTGCCCGAGGGTCAGGTAGCCGAGGCCGCAGTCGACCATGAGCTGGCAAACCTGGCTGAGCTGGCTGTGGAAGTCGAAGTAGGCGACGGCTTCCTCGAAGGTGAGCTGGAGCACCTGGCCGATGTTTCTGCCCTTCCAGAGCAGGTCGGAAAGCTCGGGTGCGTAGCGCGTGCCGCGGCAGTCGTCGCAAGGGAGGTAGGTGTCGGGCATGAAGGCCATCTCGAGTTTCACGCGCCCGGCGCCGGCGCAGGTTTCGCAGCGGCCGCCGGGGGTGTTGAACGAGAAACGGCCGGCGGTGTAGCCGCGGATCTTCGCCTCGGGCAGGCCGGCGAAGAAAGTGCGGATAAGATCGAAGATGCCGAGGTAGGTGGCCGGCGTGGACCGCGGGGTTTTTCCGATGGGGGACTGGTCGACTTCGATCACGCGTTTGAAGAGCTCCGCGCCGCGCAGCTCTTCAAACGGTGGGAGTGAGGGAGTGAGGGAGTGAGGGACGGCGTCGGAGCCGGAGCCGGTGGTCTTGGCGTAGGCTTTGCCGGTGAGTTTGGCGGACTTGGTCTTGATGGCGTGCTCGACCGCGGGGTGGAGGAGGTCGCGGAAGAGCGTCGATTTGCCCGCGCCGGAGGGGCCGCAGGCCAGGATGAGGCGGCCGAGGGGGAGGCGGAGATCGAAGTTCTTGAGGTTTCGCAGGCGGGCGCCGGTGAGCTGCAGCCAAGCCTGCGGCTCATTTACGATTTTCGATTTACGATTTACGATTTTGGAATCGGCAACCGGGCGATAGGCGCCGCGCAGCGGGTGTTGAATACCGCGGCTGAGGTACTGGCCAGTGAGGGATTTTTCGATCTGCTTCACCTCGGCGGGGGTGCCTTCGGCGAGGACTTCGCCGCCGTGGATGCCGGCGGCGGGGCCGAGGTCGATCAAGCGGTCGCAACGCTCCATGAGCTCGTCGTCGTGCTCGACGACCAGGAGGGTGTTTCCTTTGTCGCGGAGGGATTGGAGGGTCTCGATGAGACGGTCGTTGTCGCGGGCGTGAAGGCCGATGGAAGGCTCGTCGAGGACATAGAGCACGCCGGCGAGATTGGTGCCGAGCTGGGCGGCGAGGCGGATGCGCTGGGCTTCGCCGCCGCTAAGGGTGTCGGTAGGGCGGTCGAGCGAAAGGTAGCCGAGCCCCACATGATCGAGGAAGCGGAGGCGTTCGCGGATCTGCGGGAGGATGTCCTGCACGATGGCGCGGCCGCGTTCGTCGAGCTCGAGCTGCTCGAGGCTGCGCAGAAGCGAGGCGGGTGTGGCGGCCAGGAGTTGCGGCAACGAAAGCGGCGGGTGTTTGCCCTGGAAGTGGAGTTTTACGGCGCGCGGGATGCGGGCGAGGCGCTGGCCCTGGCATTCGGGGCAGGGCGTGCCGGCATCGGAGACGTCGTCCCCGGATTCGATGCCGAAGGCGCGGAGGCGGGCGGCGGGATCGTCCTCGTCGTCCTCGTCGGGCTCCAGCATCCAGGGAAAGACCCGGCCATGGCCGCGGCAGGCGGGGCACCAGCCGCGGGGGGAGTTGTGCGAGAAGTGCTTCGGGTCGAGTTCGGGGAAACTCTCGCCGGTTTCGGCGTCGGTGCGGGTGGTGGAGAACCAAGAGAGGAGGGTACCGCGTTCGGTGAGCAGGAAACAACTGCCCTTGCCGAGGCTGAGCGCCTCGTCGAGGCGCTCAGCCTCGGATTTATGATTTATGATTTGAGATTTATGATTTGAGGACGCGGTGGCCTTGGCGGATTTGGCCTTGGCGGGCTTATCGGGCGGGGCGGCCTTGAGATCGGCGACGATGACCTCGATGTCGTGCTCGGAGTAGCGGTCGAGTTTCTGGAAGGCGGAGACGGGAAAGACGCGGCCGTCGGCGCGCATCAGCTCGTAGTCGTGGTCCTCGATCCAGGTGGCGATGGGCTGGTGGTGGCCCTTGCGGCCGCGGATGAGCGGGGCGCAGAGATAAAGGTGTTTCGCCTTCTTTGCGGCGGGGGTGGCGAGGATCTTGGCGAGGAGGCGCCTGAGCTGAGCGGGGGAGAGGGGCTGGACGGGTTTGCCGGTGTCGGGGTGATGCTGGACGCCGAGGCGCGCGTAGAGGAGGCGGAGGTATTGGGCGACCTCGGTGATGGTGGCGACGGTGCTCTTGCGGGAGCCGCGGGTGACGCGCTGCTCGATGGCGACGGTGGGAGGAATGCCGGTGAGACGGTCGACGGCGGGCCGGGGCATCTGCTCCACGAACTGGCGGGCGTAGGCACTCATGGAGTCCATGAAGCGGCGCTGGCCCTCGGCGAAAATGATGTCGAAGGCGAGGGTGCTCTTGCCCGAGCCCGAGACGCCGGTGACGACGTTGAGCCGGCGGTGCGGAATGGAGAGAGAGATGTTTTTGAGGTTGTTCTCCCGCGCCCCTTCGAGGCGAAGGGCCGCGGGAGAGGGAATGAGGGAAAGGGCGTGAGGAAGCGAGGGGGCGGACTCGGCGGCGAGGAGCTCGCCGCTGGTGTCGGTCTCGGGGAAGAGGGCGGCGGCGAGATAGGGGGCCGTGGCGGTTTTCGTGCGGGCGACTTGTTCGGGCGTGCCTTCGGCGACGATGCGGCCGCCGCCGGCGCCGGCCTCCGGGCCGACCTCGATGAGCCAGTCGGCGGATTTCAACACATCGAGATTGTGCTCGATGACGACGAGGCTGTGGCCGCGGTCCACCAGAGCCTGGAGCACCTGGAGCAAACGGGCGACATCGTGGCGGTGCAGGCCGGTGGTGGGCTCATCCAGCAGGAGCAGGGCGCCGGCGGGATTTATGATTTGAGATTTATGACCTATGATCCGGGCGGTATCGGAAGCGGTATCGGTGACGGTGCCGGCGAGGTATTTGACGAGCTTGAGGCGCTGGGCTTCGCCGCCGCTGAGGGTGTTGAGCGGCTGGCCGAGAGTGAGGTAGCCGAGGCCGACCTGGTCGAGGACGGCGAGGCGGGCTCGGATGCCGGGCTGCGGGGCGAAGAGTTCGAGGGCGTCGCTGACCGAGGTGTTGAGCAGGTCGGAGACGGACTTGTCTTCCCAGGTGATGGCGAGGACCTCGGGCTTGAAACGCCGGCCTTCGCAGACGGGGCAGGGGACGAAGACGTCGGAGAGGAACTGCATCTCGACCCGTTCGTAGCCGAGGCCTTGGCAATGGTCGCAGCGGCCGTCGCCGGCATTGAAGGAGAAGGACGAGGCGCTGAAGCCGGCGGCGAGGGCGGCCGGCGTGCTGGCGTAGAGCTCGCGGATGAGATCCCAGGCCTCGGTGTAGAGGGCGGGGTTCGAGCGCGGAGTGCGGGAGAGCGGCGACTGGTCGACAAGGACGATTTCGGTGAAGGCCTCGTCGCCGACGATGGATTCGATATGGGCGGCGTCCTCGGTGAGCTGGCGGCGCTTGGCGAGCAGGCCCTGGTGAATGACCTTGTCGAGAAGGGTGGATTTGCCCGAGCCGGAGACGCCAGAGAGGGCGACGAAACGCTGGAGGGGGAGGCGTAGGCTGAGGTCGCGGAGGTTGTGTTTGTTGACGCCGGTGAAGGTGAGCCAGGCAGGGGTGCCGGAAGCTCCTCCCACTTTGCGGCGGGCGGCGGGGGCGGGGATGGACTTGCGGCCGGAGAGGTAGGAACCGGTGAGGGAATCGCGGGAGCGGAGGAGGGCGGGAATGTCGCCTTGGAAGACGAGATGGCCGCCCTTGCTGCCCGGGACGGGGCCGATTTCGAGCACATGGTCGGCGGCTCGGATCATGGCCTCGTCGTGTTCGACGACGACGACCGTGTTGCCGGCGTCGGTGAGGGTGCGGATGATGCCGATGAGGCGATCGATGTCGCGCGGATGCAGGCCGACGGAGGGCTCGTCGAGGACGAAGAGGGTGTCCACCAGCGAGGTGCCGAGGCAGGAGGTGAGGCCGACGCGCTGGGTTTCGCCGCCGGAGAGGGTCTTGCTCGTGCGGTCGAGGGTGAGGTAACCGAGGCCGACCTGCACGAGGTAGCGCAGGCGAGTCCTAATAGACTCGAAGGCCAGGTGGGCGCTGTTGGCGGACTCGCCTGAATGACCAATGGCCAATGACCAATGTCCGATGAGCTCGGAGAGTTCGGAGACGGGGAGCTGGTAGAGTTCGGGGAGGGTTTTGCCGTTCCACTTCCAGCAGAGGGACTCGGGCTGGAGACGCGTGCCACGGCAGTCGGGGCACTCGTTGTAGGCGCGGAAGCGGGAAAGGAAGACGCGGACGTGGGTCTTGTAGGTGTTTTTTTCGAGCCAGTCGAAGAACCCCTTCAGGCCATACCAGGCGGCGGGCCACTCGCGGCCGGGCTGGCCGTAGTCGGGTTCGCCTTCGAGGACGAGGCGTTGGTGTTCGGGGCTGAGGTCGGCGAAGGGGACGTTTACGGGAAGGCCGATCTTTTTCGCGAAGCGAAGCAGGTCCTTCTGGGACTCGCCGTAGGTCTCGCCTTGCCAGGCCTTGATCGCGCCTCCGGCGATGGAGAGGGACCGGTCGGGAATGGCGAGCTTCGTATCGATTTCGATGATACGCCCGAAACCGCGGCAGCGCGGGCAGGCGCCGAGCGGGGAGTTGAAGGAGAAGAGCGCGGGGGAGGCGGGGCGGAAGGTGCGGCCGGTCTGGGGCGAGTGAAGGCCGCGCGAGTAGTGGCCCGCGCGGACGAAAGCGGGGCCGGCTGAATCGGAAGCCGGCTGAAAGCCGGCGCTTCCAGAGGCGAAGAGGTGGAGCTCGCCCTGGCCGAAATGGAGGGCTTGCTCGGCGGCTTCGAGGAAGCGGGCGCGGGATTCGGGGGCGAGAGCGATGCGGTCCTGCGCGACGTAGAGGTGGTCCGCGGCGGAGAGCGGGGCGGGTTCGGCAAGCAGATCCTCGATGCGGTGGGCGGCCAGCGCGGGGGTAAGGACGCGGACGTAGGACTGGCCCTTGATGCTGGCGAGGATCTCGGGCCAGGCGAGGTTGGCGGGGCGGGCGACCTTGAAGGCCACGACCACGGTCTGGCCGGCGTGTTGGGCGGAGGCCTTTTCCCAGATGGTGGCGGGAGAATCGTCCTCGACCGGCAGGCCGGTGGCGGGGTCGAAGCAGGTGGCGACGTGGCTGAACCAGACTTTGAAGTAATCGGTCAGCTCGGTCATCGTGCCCACGGTGGAGCGGGAGGTTTTTACCGTGTTGGTCTGCTCGATCGCGATGGAGGGACGGATGTTCTCGATCGAGTCCACCTTGGGCTTGTCGAGCAGGTCGAGGAACTGGCGGGTATAGGCGGAGAAGGTCTCGACGTAGCGGCGCTGGCCCTCGGCGTGGAGGGTGTCGAAGACCAGCGAACTTTTGCCTGCGCCGCTGGGGCCCGTGACGACGATATAGCGGCTGAGGGGCAGGTCCAAGTCGAAGCCCTTGAGGTTGTTCTGGCGCACGCCCCGCAGGCGGATGCACTCGGGCGGAATACCCGCGGAGAGCCGGCCCGCGGCGGCGGGCGAGGACGGAGAGGAAGGACGGGAAGAGGAGCTGGCGCGGACCACGCGCACACCGATGGAGGCATAAAACGGGAATGCAACCCGCGGGCTGCGGGCGCGGGGGATTGCTGACAGGACGCTGTCAGGAGGAGACGGAACGACAGCGCGACCGATCGACCGAACGCGAGAGGCCGAACGAGGCTTGCGGGGGCGGCCTATTCGTCGGCCGAGGCGACTTCGAGGTGGGCCTTGGCGGCCTTGACCGAGGCGGCGATGGCGGGGGCCGGGGCGCGGTCGGTGACGAGCGTGAGGCGCGGGTCGAAGGGCACGGCGAGGGCGAGGGCCTTTCGGCCGAATTTCGAACCGTCGATGGCGAAGACCGTCCGTTCGGCGGCGGCGATCATGCGGCGCTGGGTGGCGACGATGAGTGCGTTGTGGTTCCAGACCCCGGCTTCGGTTACCCCGGCGCCGCCGAGGATGGCGAGGTCGGCGTGGATCTGGCCGAGCGATTGCTCGCAAAGCGGCCCGACGAGCACGCCGAGGCGGCTGTCGATGCTGCCGCCGAGCACGATGGTCTCGAGCGAACCGAGATCGGCAAACAGCGCGGCGATCGGGAGCGAGTTGGTGATAACCTGCAGGCGTTTGGTGGCAAGGAGGCGGGCGACGGCGTAGACGCTGGTGCCGCCGTCGAGGATGACGGTCATGCCTGGCTGGACGAGGTCGGCGATGCGGCGGGCGATGGCGTGTTTTTCGGCGGCCTGGCGCTGGTCGCGGGCGATGAAGTCGTATTCCCGGGCGCGCTCGTCGGTTTCGAGCAGGGTGGCGCCGCCGTGGTGGCGCCGGAGCAGGCCGCGGGCCTCGAGGGTATCGAGCGCGCGACGGACAGTGGAGAGCGAGGTTTCGCAGCGCGCGGCAAGGGTGTGGAGGTCGGCGTATTTATGCTCGCGGATGTAGCGTTCGATGAGGTCGAGGCGCTGCTTGGTCGTCATGGCGGGCCAAGATGGCGTGGGCGGAAGCGGCGGAGGCGAGGTTTTTCGTTGCGGCGGGCGGCGCACGGCGGATGGTGCGCGCGATGAACGGCAAACCGATTCTCGCTTTGATCGTGCGCTGGCTGGTGCTCGCGCTCGGGGTGACCCTGGCGGAAAAGCTCGTGGACGGCATCGAGTGCAAGGACGGCCTGACCCTGTTCGTGGTCGTGGTGCTGCTGAGTTTCCTGAACGCCGTGCTGCGGCCCATCCTGGTGCTGTTCAGCCTGCCTTTCATCATGCTGACCCTGGGCCTCGGCCTGGTGTTCATCAACGCCCTGCTGTTCCTGCTGGTGGGCGAACTCGTGCCGGGTTTCGAAGTGGCCGGCTTCTGGGCCGCTTTCTGGGGCGCGCTGATCGTGGGCGTGACCAATTTCGCCATGACCTTGCTGATGAAGCGCCCGCCGGACGATCCGGGCGGGCCGGGGCCGGGCAACGGCGGCGGAGACCGGCCCGCGCGCCGGCCGGTGCACCGCGAGCGCGACGGCAGCGACGTGATCGATGTGTGAGGCGCGGGGCGGCCGGCCTATGCCTTTGCCCTTGCGGGGAGGAGAGGCGCGGTTGACGTTTTCCCTTCGTTTCAACGCAACACGACTCACTTTTTCACCATGGCTGACACCACTACGGAATACGATCTGATCGTCATCGGCGGCGGGCCCGCGGGCTACGCGGGCGCCATCCGCGCCGGCCAGCTCGGCAAGAAGGTCGCGTGCGTCGAGATGGAACGCGCGGGCGGCACCTGCCTCAACTGGGGCTGCATCCCGACCAAGGCGCTGCTGAAAAGCGCGGAGCTCTTCGTGAAGATGAAGAAGGCGGAGACCTACGGGCTCAGCGCGAAGGACGTGTCGTTCGATTTTGCGGCCGTGATGGAGCGCTCGCGCGGCGTCTCCTCCCAGATGGCCAAGGGTATCGAGTTCCTGTTCCGCAAGAACAAGGTGGACTACATCGTCGGCAGGGGCCACGTGCCCGCCGCGGGCATGGTCGAGATCACCGAGGGCGACAAAAAGGGCACGCTGCTGAAGGCGAAGAACATCCTCGTCGCCACCGGCTGCAAAATGCGCCGCATCCCCGGCCTCGAATTCGACGGCGTGCGCGTGATGACCTCGCGCGAGGCGCTGGCCAACCGCAAGCAGCCCAAGTCTATCATCATTGTCGGCGCCGGCGCGATCGGCGTGGAGTTCGCCTACTTCTTCAACGCGCTCGGCACCCAGGTGACGCTGGTCGAGATGTTGCCCCAGATCCTCCCCGTGGAGGACGAGGAGGTGTCCAAGTCCCTGCTCAAGTCCTTCGACAAGCAGGGCATCAAGACCTTCCTCAACACCAAGTGCGAAAACTTCCGCGTCGGGAAGGACTCGGTGAAGGTCGACCTCGTCGAGGGCGACAAGAAGACCGAGGTCGAGGCCGAGGTGCTGCTCTCCGCCATCGGCGTGGTGGCCAACATCGAGGGCGTGCTCGGCCGCGGAGCGCAGGTGGAACTGGACCGCAACTACATCAAGGTCGGCGACGACTACCAGACTTCGGTGAAGGGCATCTACGCCGCCGGCGACATCATCGGCCCCCCCTGGCTCGCGCACATCGCGACCTTCGAGGCGGTCAACGCGGTCAACGGCATGTTCGGCGTCGGCCATCCGAAGCGCGTGGGCAGCTTCCCCGGCTGCACCTACTGCCAGCCCCAAGTCGCCTCGACCGGCCTCACGGAAAAGGCCGCGAAAGAGAAAAAACTCGACTACAAGGTGGGCAAGTTCCCCTTCACCGCCTCCGGCAAGGCGGTCGCTTCGGCCGACAGCGACGGTTTCGTGAAGGTGATTTCGGATGGGAAGACCGGCGAGATCCTCGGCGCACACATCATCGGCAGCGATGCCACCGAGCTGATCGCCGAATACGGGCTGGCCATTGGGCTCGAGGCCACGCTGGAGGACGTCCACCACACGATCCACGCGCACCCGACTTTGTCGGAAGCGGTTGCCGAGGCAGCCGCCGCCACGACCGGCGAAGCGATCCATATCTGAGCCCGGCTGAGCGAAGGATTTGAACCGCGAAGGACGCGAAGAGGCGCCAAGGAAAAAGAACCGCGGAAATCGGTTCGATTCTTCATTCGCGATCCTTGGCGAACTTCGCGGTTTAACCTTCCGGGCGGACACGAAAAAGCCCGGCCCTGCAAAGGGCCGGGCTTTTTTGGCGTCAGGCGCCGGACAAGAAGACTCGCTCAGAGCTTGGCGACGAGCTTGGCCTTGAGGCTGTCCTTGGACTGCATGCCGACGATGGTCTCGACGAGCTGGCCTTCCTTGAAGAGCAGCATCGTGGGGATGGCGCGCACGGCGTAGGCCTCGGCGATGGCCCCGTGGTCGTCCACGTTGACCTTGCCGATCACCAGCTTGCCATCGAGCTCCTTGGCGAGCTCGGCGAGGATCGGGGCGATGGCCTTGCAGGGACCGCACCACGGGGCCCAGAAATCCACCAGCACGGGCGTGCTGCCGGAGATGGCGGTCTTGAAGGAGGCTTCGTCGAAGTGCGCGAGCGCGTCGGACATGGTCGGTACGGTTGGTTATTGGGTTTTCAGGAACAGGAGAGCGGCGAAGGTGAGTGCGGCGGCCGCGGCGATGGCCGAGAGGGCGACGATGGCGCCGGAAGGGGCGTCATCGGAGGCGCCGGGCATGGGAGAGGAGAACTTGGCATCCGCGAACTTGTCCGGATTGGCCGGGTGCACTTCGCCTTGGAGCTTGAGCGAGGCCTTGGGCTTGTTGCCGGCCAGAAGCGCCGCCGGAGTGGCGTTGCTGTTGGACTGAAGAACGGGGGGCGTGACGTGCGCCGGCGCCGAGGTGGGAGCCGTGGAGGGCGCGGGCTCTTCGGCGGGAGGCGCGGCGGGCGCGGGAGCCGCGACTTTCGGCGCGAGGCTCAGTTTGGGCTTGGGCGCCTCGGAGGAGGGCAGGGGACTGGGGGTGTCGCTCATTAGTGTAGGGGAAGGGGATGTAAAACGGGAGGCGAGGGCGGAGGCCGGCCGATCAGCGCGGAGTAGATTTATGCAAAATCTCGGCGAGCTCGCGGGGATCGACGGTTTCCAGCTGTTTGTCGCGGCGCCTCAGTTCCTCGAAGGTTTTAATCGTCGTTTCGGCCATGCGTTCGTGGGTCTCGGCTGAGCCGCCGACCAACACGAATTTTTCGCCGGTGGTGATGCGTTTGTGACCGTCGTCGTTATCCAAGCCGACACCGAGGAGGCCGGCCTTGCGATTGGTTTTGGTCGGGACGGTTTTTTTGGCGGGGGATGCAGGCTCGCGTTTGCTCACGAGTTCAACGTGCGTTCTTCATCCGGCGTTTCAAGCGGCTTCTCGGAATGTATCTGCGCAGATTCCAGCAGAGGCGGAGGCTCCGCTGCCGGGGCGCTTTCGACCTCGGAAGGCGGCGCCGGGACAGCCTCGGAAGCGGCGCCGATGACTTCGGGAATCCGGGCAAGCACCGGCGACACAGCCTCGAAACGCGGCTCGTCAGGCGGAAGGGCGAGTTCGGGCCCGGGTCCGGTGGCAGGCGCGTCCTCGACGGCCTCGACGTGGATGTCGCCGTAGGCCTCGTCCTGGCGCACGCGGAGTTTTTTGAGGCGCGTGAGCTCGAGCACCGCGATGAAGGTTGCCACGAGCACGCGCACGGTGACGGCGCGGTCCTCGAAGAGGTCCGTGAAAAGGAATTTTTTGCGCGTTTGGACGAGCAGGAGCAGCTCCTCCATCTTGTCGGAGACCGTGACCTCCTCGCCTTTGATTTCGCCGACGACGAGTTTTTCGGCGAGGCGGCGGAGAACGATGTTGAAGGCGTTCCAAAGCTCGATGCGGTCGACGGGCTTGAGCGGGCGCTCGTTCTCGGTGATCACGACCTCGACGACGTGGCGCGCGAGCATGTCGCGCTGGAAAGAGGCAAGTTCGTCGAGTTTGGCCGCGGCTTCCTTGAACTTCTTGTACTGGAGAAGCTGGTGAACGAGTTCCCAACGCGGGTCCAGCGGATCGTCGTCCTCGCTTTCGCCCACGGCGGCCTGGCCGCGGGGAAGCAGCATGCGGCTCTTTATTTCCATGAGCGAGGCGGCCATGACGAAAAATTCGCCGGCGATCTCGAGATCGAGGTCGCGCATGGAGCGCAGGACGTCGATATACTGCCGGGTGACCGTGGCGATGGGGATGTCGTAGATATCCAGCTCGTTCTTCCGGATGAGGAAGAGGAGCAGGTCGAGCGGCCCCTCGAAGACGGGCAGCTTGATGCGGAGATCAGCGTCGGGAACCACGGTGAGAACGGGCGATGCTTGGCTGCGAAGCGGGTGCGGCAAGGGGAAATACGCCTTTGTCCTTTCCGACCCGCACCCGGCCTGCACCGATCTCGACCCGCGTTCGATCCCGCTTTGTCACCCAATTGGTGACAAACACCCTGCTTCGGTCACCTCTGAAAAAATCGAGAGGCTACGTAGTTTGTCACCAATTTGGTGACAAAACCGGATGAACGCGCCGCGAAGGTGGGGAGGCGTAAAAATGCGTGGCGAAAACGACGACGACGCGCCGGGGGGGCGGGCTTGGGCAGGGTCTCGGCGACGTCGCGGCGTCGCGGCGGGACCTCAGGCGCGGCGAAAGACGGCGACGTAGAAACCGTCGTTGTCCTGCAAACCGGGTGCGAGGGCGAGCCCCAGGGGCAGGCGCGGAAAGCCGAAGTCCAAAGCGGGCGGAACGGGCTCGAAGGTCAGCCGGTGGTCGGCGAGGAAGGCGGCGGCGACGGCCTCGTTTTCGCGGCGGGCGATGGAGCAGGTGGCGTAGACGAGCAGGCCTCCGGGCCGCACGTGCGCGGCGGATTCTTTCAGGATAAGGGCCTGCAGGCCGGCGGAGGAGGCGAGATCGGTCTCGCTGGTACAGGCCATGAGATGGGGTGAGCGACGCCAGGTGCCGCTGCCGGAACAGGGGGCGTCCACCAGCACGCCGTCGTAGCGTGCCTCGGCGGGCGGGCGGGGCAGGGTGCGGATCCGGTCGCCGAGGCCGGCGCGACCCGCACGGACGCGCAGCTCGGAGAGGGCGGCGGGACGGACGTCCGTGGCGTCGATGCGGGCTTCCGGGCCGAGGAGGCGCGCGAGTTGCAGGGTCTTCCCCCCCGCGCCGGCGCAGGCGTCGAGCCAGCGCGGACCGGGCGAGCGGGCCGGAAAATCAAGCGAGGCGAGGATGAGCTGGGAACCGAGGTCCTGAATTTCGTAGTGACCGGCCTGATACGTTTCGCAGGCGGAAAGATTCGTCTCGGGCGGCAGCTTGTAGGCGCCCGGCAGTGCGGGGTGGGGCGCGGCCGTCCAGCCGCGCGCGGTCCACTCGGCGAGCGCGCCGCCGGGCGCATCGGTCTGCAGGCGCGCCCAGACGGGGGCGCGGGCGAGGAGGGCGGAGGCGGTCTGGGCCGCGGAGGGATGGCCGGGCGAGATTTCGAGCTCGGCGGAAAACCAGGCCGGGACGAGGTCGAGCGGCGAGACAGGCGGCAGCGCGGCGGCGCCGGGCCCGGAGGCAAAGGCGGAGCGGAAGGCCTCGGTCTCGCGCGTGGCTGCGCAGGAGCGGGCGAGCAAGGAGGCCCATGCTGCTTCGGCGCCGGGCGGAAGGGCGGCGAGGACACGGGCGTGGCGCAGCGCGGTGAAAAGCAGCTCGCGATAGAGCCTGCGGTCGCGGGAGCCGAAACGGCGGTCGGCGAGCAGTCCCTGCAGCCGGGCGGGGACGGCGCGATCGAGCGGCTGCAGGCGGGACCAGAGTTCGCGAGCGATGCGGAGCTGATTGTGGGCGACGCTCACGCGGGGCGCGTTTCCGGGCGCTGATGGTCCTCAGAAGCCCTGGGTCTCGATACTCACGCTGATGCCGAAGTCGTCCTCGCGGCGCGGACCGTCGTAGGCGGCGACCTCGTAGTTGAGCGTCCAGAAGCGTGAGAGGCGCTGGCTGAGGGTGAGGCTTTGCTCGGTGATGTCGCCGGTGCGGGAGTTCAGGCGCAGGCGGGCGACGAGGGAGTAAATCTCGCTTAGACGGAGGCCGTAGGTGGCGGTGTATTCCTGGATCTGCCGCGCGGAGACAGCATCCTCCAGATAATGGGTGCCGAGGCGAAAGCTCCAGACGTCGGCGTCGCGGAGGGTGAGGCCAGTATTGAGCTCCTGCAGCTTGCCGGTCTGCACGGTGGTGCGGTTGTAGAGATCGAAACGCAGCCAACGGGCCGGCATGAGCTCGAGGAAGGTGTGCGCGTCGCTGCGGTTGCGGGTGGTGCCTTGCGTGGTGGCGGCCTCGGCATCGAGGTGCTGGTCGATGGCGAGGTTGAGCCGCACGAGATCGCGCGAGCCGTGGGTCTTGGCGCGGGTCTGGAGGACGTTGTCCACCCCGAGGCGGACGGTGTTCAGCGCGGGCAGCCGGTCGACCTCGCGCCGGTCGGCGAGGCCGAGGGGGCGGAGGTAAGTGTTGAACACGTCGTCATCGATGGCGGGGATCGACCCGCGCCCGACGTCGGCCGAGGGGCTGAAGCGGTAGGCGACGGTGGGCGTCAGGATGTGGCGCAGGCCATCGATGCCCCATCGCTCGTTCTTGTAGTCCCAGGTGGCGCTGCTTTCCCAGAGCTTGGCGTCGAAACCGACTTCGCCGAGCACGCGGGTGTAGTTGCCACGGTCGTCGCCGGGGTTGGTGCGCTCGTAATGGGTGATGCGGGCGCCCGCGACGGGGGTGAGCGTGAACCACTCGCGCGGCGAGAAGGGCCGGTTGACGCCGTAGTAGAGATCGGCGCGGTCGCTGCGGGTGGTGACGCCCGTGATGGGATCGTCTTCCTTGAGCGCGGCGACGCCGGCGTTGATGCGGTGATAGAAGCCGGCGCCGACCTCGACGGGCAGGCCGTCGAAGCGGACCTCGGGCAGGCGTTCCTGGATCAGCGAGTAGTCGTTGGCCTGGACCCGGGTGAAGAGGGAGACGACGAAGTTATCGCCGGCCTTGGCGGCCTCGAACCAGGTGTCGGGCGTCTGGATATGGCCGAAATCCTCGGGCCGGAAGTCGCGGGTGACGTAGGAATCGGACCAATAATAAACCTGGCCCGAGAGGGTGGTGCCGGGGGCGAGCACCTGGTGGTGTTCCCACTCGACATAGCTGCGTTCCTCGGGGATGGCGTCGCCGCGGATATCGAGATCGGTGTCGCCCTGGTCCTGGATAAAACCGGAGCGGAAACGGCCGCGCGCGCCGATACCATCGGCGCCGAAGGAGTCGTAGTCGCCGATGGGGCCGAAGAGGAGGCCGCGCTTGGTAAAGATGCCGAGGTCGCCGCCGAGCCGGAGGTTTTCGTTGACCGCGGTGGTGGCGCCGAGGCTCAGCTCGCCGCCGAGGTTGCCGGAAAAGCCGACCTTGGCATCGAGGCCGGCGAGGGTGGGATTGCGCGGGGTCTCGGTGAGGGTGGGCAGGGGGATGATGTTGACCGGCCCGATGCCGAGCCGGGCGCTCTCCACCTTCACGGCGGAGTCCTTCTCATTTTCCGCCTTCGTGTAGGTGACGGCGCGGGCGCGGAGAACGGGGCTGAGCGGGTCGGGTTCTCCGTAGGTCAGGGCGGCGTCGGTGACGACGAGCTTGTCCGGCGTGCCTTCGGCCCTGGCGCCGGAGGCGAGGTAGTCGCCCTGGCCGACGCGGAAGCGGCCGACGGTGTAGGTGTCGTCCGCGAAGCGGTAGGTGATCTCCTCGGCCACGAGGCGCTGGGCGCCGCGGATGAAGATGACGTTGCCCTTGGCGATGGCGACCTGGTCCTGGTTGCGATAGATGATCTCGTCGGCGTAAAGGACCACGTCCCGGTAGGCGAGGCGGGCGTCCCCGGGGAAAACCGATTCCTGCTCGGTGAAGCGCGCGGTCTCGCGGGAGGTGATCTGCGGCAGGGCAAGCTCGACGGCGTCGAGCCGGGAGAGAGCGAGCAACAGAGTGGCTACGAGGGGGGCGAAGCGGAGAGTCACAAGCGGGCGAGCAAAGCGGGAGCGGGGTCGCAGGCAAGCCTCGTTGCGGCAGCGCGCGGGCCGGCCGCGCAGGAGCGCGTCTGGCCCACTTTTCGCTTCCCGCGTTTCGCCTCCCGGGCCAAGGTGCGCCCGCCGCACGGCATCCCTTTCAAACTCATGGCCCGCAAAGCCGCGTCCTCCCAGTCCACTGCCCTCAAAGAACTCGCCCGCCTTCGCGCCGAAGTGCGCGCCCTGGGCTCCGCGCTCGGCCGGGTGATCACCCGGCTGGAAGGTCCCGAAACCCTTGCCACGGTCGAGCGGCTGCGCGGCCTGGCCAAGGCCGCCCGCGCCCAGGATGCGGAGGCGCCGCCCGCCCTCACCGCCGCCGTCGCCGCATTGAGCCCGGTGGCGGCCTTCAACCAGGCGATGGCCTTCACGCTCTACTTCGAACTGGTCAATCTGGCGGAGGAAAATTTCCGCATCCTCATCCTCCGCCGCCGCCGCGCCGCGATCGCCCGGCCGGGACCGCGCGGCGAGGCCGGGGCGCCGCATCTGCGCGAGTCCATCGATTCGGCCGTCGCGGAACTCAAGGCCCGCGGCGTGACGCCGGAGGCGATGCAGGCGCTGGTCGATCGCATCGCGATCGAGCTGGTGTTCACCGCCCATCCGACCGAGTCGAAGCGCCGCACCCTGCTCACCAAGCTTCGCCGCCTGGCCGGACTCCTGCAGCAGGATACCGGGCAGATTCCCGGGCAACTGGGCGACCCCGCCGCGGTCGAGCGCGAGATCGCCTCGCTCTGGCTCACCGACCGCAGCCGGGTGGAGCGCCCTTCCGTGGACGACGAGGCCCGCACCGGCCTGTGGTATTTCGACACCACCCTCTACGAGGTGCTGCCTCGCCTCCAGGACGACATGCAGCGAGCCCTGGCCCGGCACTATCCGGGGGTGAAGCCCCCCGCGCGCTGGCTCACTTTCGGCTCGTGGATCGGCGGCGACCGCGACGGCAACCCCAACGTCACCGCCGCCGTCACCGAGGAGATCCTCGGCCTGCACCGGAAGCTCGCCCTGGAAAAGCTCATCGAGGAGATCCGCGACCTCGGCCGCACCTTGACCCTCTCCGACCGCCGCGAGGCGATCACGCCCGAGTTGAAGCGCCTCCTGCGCGAGAACCGCCACCTTTCCGCCCGGCTCGAGGCGCTCACCAAGCGGTATCCGCATGAGCCCTACCGCCTGGCCCTCGCCGGCTTGCGCGAGCGGCTCGACCAGGCGCTCGCGCGCATCGGGACGGCCCCGGCCGCGCCGGCGGACGCCGAGCCCCTGTTCCAGACCGAGGACGCGCGCGAGATCCTTGCCACGCTGGCGCGCAGCCTGGCCGCCGGCCGCGGCGCCATCCTCGTGGATGGCGAACTCCAGGAAAACCTCACCCGGCTCGACGTGTTCGGCCTGTACACCGCCCGGCTCGATCTCCGCCAGCATTCCGGGCCGCACGAGGCGGCGATCGCCGAGCTGCTGGGCCGCTCCGATTACCCGAAGCTGCCCGAGGACGCGCGGCGCGCCCTGCTCTCGGATGCCCTGGCGGGGGCCGGGCCGCTCGTGCCGGCCGCCATCGCGGGTCTCTCCTCCGCCACGCGCCACGTGGTCGAGCCCCTGGCGCTCGCCGCCCGCGTCCATGCCCGCCTCGGCCGCGAGTGCCTGGGTATCTACATCATCAGCATGACGACGGACGTCTCCGACCTGCTGGAGGTCGCTCTGCTCATGCGCCTGGCGGGCGTGGAGCTGCCGATTTCGCCGCTCTTCGAGACCCTGGAGGACCTCAGCAACGCCCCGCGCGTGCTCGCCGAGTTGTTTACCCATCCCGCTTACGCTCCCATCCTCAAGGGACAGGGCGGGCACCAGCATGTGATGCTGGGTTATTCCGACTCCAACAAGGACTGCGGCTACCTCACCGCCAACTGGGCGCTCTACAAAGCCCAGGACGAAATCGCGCGGGTGTGCGGGGAGCATTCCGTGCGGGTAACGCTCTTCCATGGCCGCGGCGGCTCCATTGCGCGGGGCGGCGGCCCGGCCGCCAAGGCCATCCTGGCCCAGCCGGTGGCCCTGCGCTCGGGCGGCATCCGCATCACCGAGCAGGGCGAGGTGCTTTCGACCCGCTACCACGACCCCGAGCTGGCCCACCGCATCCTCGAGCAGATGGCCTACGGTGTCATGCTCGGCATCCACGCTGCCGAGCATCCGGAACCTACGCGGCCCGAGTGGCTGGAGGCGATGGAGCAGATGAGCGCGGCCGGCTTCGCCGCCTACAAGAAGCTCGTGCACGACGATCCCGAGTTCATCGCCTTCTGGAAGGAAGCCACGCCCATCGACGAGATCAGCAACCTCAAGCTCGGCTCGCGCCCCACCTTCCGCCGCGCCACCCAGAGCGTCGCCGACCTGCGAGCCATCCCGTGGGTGTTCTCCTGGATGCAGAGCCGCTTCAATTTTCCCGGCTGGTATGGCCTCGGCTCGGCCCTCGCCTCCGTGCTCAAGCGAGGCAAACCCGGCCGCGACCTGCTGCGCGCCATGCATGCGAAATGGCCGTTTTTCCAGACTTTGATCGACAATGCCCAGCTCACCATGCGCAAGGCCGACATGGGCATCGCCCGCCTCTACGCCTCGCTCGTGACCGACGCCCGCGTGCGGGCCAAGATCCTCGCCGGGCTCGAGGCCGAGTTCGAGCGCACCGAGCAGGCCATCCTCGCGATCACCGGGCAGAAGCAGCTCCTCGCCGGCGAGCCCGTGCTCCGCAAGTCGGTCGAGCTGCGCAACCCCTACATCGATCCGCTCAACTACCTCCAGGTCGAGATGCTGCGCCGCCTGCGCTCCGGCGAGCTCGATTCCGAGGCCGAGCAGGCCACGCGACGCGTGGTCGAGCTCACCATCAACGGCATTTCCGGCGGGCTGAAGAACACCGGCTGAACCCGGAGCCGCCCCGGGGCGCGCGGACAGGGAAATCCCCGTCCGCCTTGGGCTTCGACATCGTCCCGGTTTTCGTCAGCTTCGCCGCCGTCCGTCCTCCTGCCCCGAGTTTCTTCTCCCGCTTCCTTCGCCTTTCTTTTCCATGCTGCTCACCGCCGACGAACTCGCCCTGTTCTCCACCGCCACCTGCGCCCATCCGCACAGTCTCCTCGGCATGCACCCGGCGAAATCCGGCCGCACCGGCGGGCTCGTCGTCCGCGCCTTTCTCCGCGACGCCGTCGCCTGCGCCGTGGTGGAGCTGGACCAGGATCTCGCGCACCCGATGGAGCGCGTTTCCGAGGACGGACTCTTCGAGCTGTTTTTTCCGCGCCGTAAAAACCCCTTCGCCTACCAGCTCCGCGTCACCCGGCCCAACGGCGAACTGCGCCAGTTTCACGACCCCTACCGCTTCCTCCCCACCCTCGGCGACCAGGACCTCTATCTCTTCAACGAGGGCAACGAGCATCGCGCCTACGAAAAACTCGGCGCGCATCTCCGCGTTATCGACGGCGTCTCCGGCGTGGCCTTTGCCGTGTGGGCGCCGAGCGCCGCCCGCGTTTCCGTGGTCGGCAACTTCAACGCCTGGGACGGTCGTTACTTCCCCATGCGCCCCCTCGGCGCCTCGGGCGTGTGGGAGCTGTTCGTGCCGGGCTTGGGCGAGGGCGAGCTCTACAAGTTCGAGCTGCGCACCCAGGTTGGCGACATCCTTCTCAAGACCGATCCCTACGGCACCGCCTTCGAGGGTCCCCCCGGCAACGCCTCCATCGTCTGCAATGCGCGCAAGCACCAGTGGGCCGACTCCGCCTGGCTGGAACGCCGCGCGGCCGAGGCCGGGAAACTCGACCGCCCCATCTCCGTCTACGAAGTCCACCTGGGCTCCTGGAAGCGCAAGCTCGACGATGCCTCGCGTCCGCTGACCTACCGCGAACTTGCCCCGGCGCTCGCCGACTACTGCCTCGACCTCGGCTTCACCCACATCGAGATCATGCCGGCGGCCGAGCATCCCTTCGACGGCTCCTGGGGCTACCAGGTCACCGGCTTTTTCGCTCCGACCCACCGTTTCGGCCGTCCCGAGGACTTCGCGTGGTTCGTCGACCACCTCCACCAGCGCGGCCTGGGCGTCATTCTCGACTGGGTGCCGGCCCATTTCCCGCGCGACAGCTTCGCGCTGGCGGAGTTCGACGGCACCCATCTTTACGAGCATGCCGACCCGAAGCAGGGCGCGCACATGGACTGGGGCACCTTGATCTTCAACTACGGCCGCCACGAGGTGCGGTGTTTTCTCGTCGCCAACGCCCTCGCCTGGCTCGACCGCTACCACCTCGACGGCCTGCGCGTCGATGCCGTGGCCTCGATGCTCTACCTCGACTACTCGCGCAAGGAGGGCGAGTGGATACCGAACCAATACGGCGGCCGCGAAAACCTCGAGGCCATCGCCTTCCTCCGCGAGACCAACCGCCTCGTGCACCACTACTACCCCGGCGTGCTCACCATCGCCGAGGAGAGCACCGCCTTCGCCGGGATCTCGAAGCCGGTCGCGGAGGGCGGCATCGGCTTCGACTTCAAGTGGAACATGGGGTGGATGCACGACACCCTGAAGTTCTTCCAAAAGGAGCCCATTCATCGGAAGTGGCACCTGAACGACTTCACCTTCGGCGCGCTCTACCAGTGGTCGGAGAATTTCATCACCGTCTTCAGCCACGACGAGGTCGTCCACGGCAAGGGTTCCATGCTCATGAAGATGCCCGCCTTCGATATCCGCGAACGGGCCGCGCACCTCCGCTCCCTCTACGCCCACATGTGGGCCTGGCCGGGAAAAAAGCTTCTCTTCATGGGTGCCGAGTTCGGCCAGTCCAGCGAATGGGCCTACGCCGGCCAGCTCGATTGGTACCTGCTCCAATACCTCGACCACGAAGGCATCCGCCTGCTCGTGCGCGACCTCAACCGCCTGTACCAAGCCGAGCCGGTTCTCAGCCAAAACGATCTCAACCCCGGCACCTTCCGCTGGATCAACTGCAACGACGGCGACACCACCGCCATCAGCTATCTGCGTCACGATCCCGCGCAAAGGACCTTCATCGCCGCCATCGGCCACTACACGCCGGTGAAACGCGAGAACTACCGCGTCGGCGTGCCCCGCAAGGGCTGGTGGCGCGAGCTGATCAACACCGACAGCCACTACTACGGCGGCTCCGGCGCGGGCAACGGCGGCGGCGTGCAGACCGAGGACGTCCCCTCCGACGGTTTCCCGCAAAGCCTGAAGCTCGTCCTCCCCCCTCTTTCGACCACCTTGTTCAAGTGGACCGAATCGGAGGCGTGAGCGCCGCAGGATTTTAACCGCGAAGACGATCCGAACCCCGCCAAGCGGGACTTTCAGGGGGCGCGAGGGTCCGGCGAGGTGGAAGAGAAGGCAAAAAAGTCCGACTCCCGGTCGGGCCTGTATCTCATTCTTCGCGTCCTTCGCGCCCTTCGCGATTAATCCGGCTTCGAGGGAGTCGGTCTCCCTCCGTGCTTTTACGAAACATCCTTGCGCAAAGGGCGTCTCAGGAAGCGCATGAAACCCGTCTTTGCCCGTTTCCCCGCGGCCGTGCTGGCCGCGTTTGCTCTCGCTTCCATCGCTCCGCTCGCCTCCGCCGCCCCCGGTTCGGATGCCCCCACGGTCAACCTCACCGTCCCCGCCGAAGGCGAGGCGCTCGCCAAGGGCTTCGCGTCGGCCTTCGATGCGCTCCAAAACACGCCGGTGTACATCACCTACACGCGGGAGGATAAAGGCTTCGCCACCATCGCGGGCATCCGTTCCGTACGCGCCGTCGGCGCGGTGCTCATCATCAAGACCGACCGCGGCCCCACGCTCGCGCTGCCCGCGCGTTCCATCGTCGTCCTCACCGACGAGCGTCCCAACACGCTCTAGGCCCGGTAGGGCGGACCGCTGGGCCCGCCGAAAACGCTGCACGGACGGCCCGGCGGTCCGTCCCTACCTTTTTCCCGGCGTCAGTGCATGTACAGGCCGCCGTTCACATCGAGGACGCTGCCCGTGATGTAGCGTCCGCCCTCGCCGCAGAGGAAGGCGACCGCCAGACCCACGTCGCGGGGCCGGCCCAGGCCGAGGGGAATGGCTGCCGCCACGCGACGAATGCCCTCTTCGTCCTGCACCTGCCGGATCAGCTCGGTATCGATCAGCCCGGGGGCCACGGCATTGACTCGGATGCCGCTGGGGGCCCCGGTGCGCGCCAGGGTGCGGGTCAGGCCGAGCAGGCCGCTCTTGGTCGCCGCGTAGTGCACGTGTCCCAACTGGCCGCCCATGTGGGCGGCGACCGAGCTGATGTTGACGATGTGGCCCGAGCGTCGCGGCTCCATCTGGGCGAAGGCTGCGCGGCTGCAAAGAAAGGCGCCGGTCAGGTTGACGCGCAAAATGTCCTCCCAGTCCGCGAGCGAGGTTTCCCGGATCGTCTGTGCGCGGGTGGCGCCGGCATTGTTGACCAGGATGTCGAGCGGCCGGTGGCGCGCGGCGATGGCGTCGAACATCGCACTCACGGCTTCTTCGTCGCCGACATCCGCCGGCAGGTAGGCCACGAAACGGCCGAAGCCGCGAAGCTCCGCGATGGCCTCGGCGGCGCCGGCCTCGGGAACGCGGTCGTTGATCACCAAATCGCAGCCCTGCTCGGCGAGCACGGCGGCGATGGCGCGGCCGATGCCGCGGGCGGCGCCCGTGACGAGGGCGAGCCGGCCGGCAAGCGGCTGGGCAGGGGTAGGGGCGGAAGCTGAGTTCATCGTGCCATCTGATGGCAAATTCCAGGTGCCGCGAGCAATCGAGAAGGGAACGGGGTAAGCGGGAATGAGGAAATGAGGGTCGGGCACGACGCCGAGGCGTCGTTAGCGGGTTTCCGTCCCCCTCATCACTCCCTTTCCCCCTGCGCCTTGTAGATGCCGAGCCGGCCGCTGCTGAGGTAACTCGTGAAGCAGGCCACCGCGAACAAGCTCGCGTGGCTGCCGCCGAAAAGCTCCACCGCGATCAGCGTGCAGGCCAGGGGGGTCTTGCTCGCCCCCGCGAAGACCGCGACGAAGCCCAGGGCCGCGCCCAGTCCCAGCGGCATGCCCGCGAGGGGGCCCAGCACATGGCCGAGCGCCGCGCCGATGAAAAACAGCGGCGTCACTTCGCCGCCCTTGAAACCGGAGCCGACCGTGACCGCGGTGAAGACCAGCTTCCAAAACCAACTCCAGGGCGTGACGCCTCCCTCGGAAAATACCGTGAGCAGGGAGGGCACGGCGGGGTCGGGGTGCGCCGCGCTGAGCCCGAGGTAGGCGTCGGTGCCGAGCGCCAGCGTCAGCCCGCCGATGGCCAGGCCACCGAGGACTGGGCGCAGCCACCATTCGGCCACGGCACGATCCAGAGCTCGTGTCACTCCGTGCGCCGCCGCGACGAAGAGCCGCGCGCACAGGCCGCAGGCCAGGCCCAGCGCGGTCGCCTGGGCAAGCGCGGGTACGGCCGGCCCGTCGGGCATGCGGGCCAGCCCGGCCAGTGCGCCCAAGTCCTCATGCTGGATCCCCCAGGCCGCGCATACCTGGTCGCCGGCCAGCGCCGCCACGAGGCAGGGGCCCAGCCAGGTGTAGCTGATCCGGCCGCGCACCAGCACCTCCAGGGCGAAAACCGCGCCGGCCAGCGGCGTGCCGAAAACCGCTCCGAAACCGCCCGCCACGCCGGCCGAAAGCAGCATGCCCTGATGCTCCGCGCCCAGCCGCAGCCATTTTTTCACTCCTCCGGCCAGCGCGCCGCCCATCTGCACCGCGGTGCCCTCGCGCCCCGCGGAGCCGCCGCAGAGGTGAGTCAGCAGGGTGGCACCCAGCACCAGCGGCGCCATTCTGCGGGGGACGCCGCCGCCCGGCGTATGGATTTCCTCGATGATGAGATTATTGCCTCGCTCCGCCGGCCCGCCCACCCGGCGATAGACCCAGGCGGAGAGCAGCCCCGCCAACGGCAGGAGCCAGAGCAGCCAGGGATGGGCGAAACGCGTCCGTGTGACCTCGTCCAGCGCCGACAGAAATCCCGCCCCGGCCGTCCCGGCCAACGCGCCCACCAGCGCGGCCAGCAGGAGACTTTGCGCGAGGGCGCGGAGAGAGGCGAGAGTGGGGCGGTCGTCCGCCGGAAAAAGCTGCATTTTTTCACCGTCGCACCCCGGCGCGGCGTTCTGCAATCCCGGAGCCGGCGGGCCCGACGGCCGCCGGAACGTCCTTTCACGCGCTTTTGTGAAACCCCGGCTCGAAATCGCGGGTCGCACCAACATCTTCGACCCGTGCGATTTCCCCTCCTCGCCTTCTGCGTCCTGGTGCTTTTCGGTCCGCTTTGCCCCCGGCTGGCCGCCGCGTCCGCCCAAGCCGCTCCCCGGGTCGCCATCCTCGCCAACCGCGACGACCCCGATTCCGTCTCGCTCGCCCATTACTACGCCCGGCGCCGCGGCCTGCCCGAAACGTCGATCCTCGCCCTGCCCATGCCGCTCACGGAGCAGATCACCTGGGAGCAATTCGTCACGGCGATCTGGAATCCGCTGCTCCGTGAGGCGCTGAAACGCGAATGGCTGCTCGCTTCGCCGACCGGAGCCCTCGATCCGATCGGTCGCACTCACATCCTTTCCTCGGGCCACCGTCTCGATGCCCTCGTGATCTGCCGCGGAGTCCCGCTGCGCATCGCCCACGATTCCGCCCGTTACGATCCCAAGACCAATCCGCTCACGGCCAACACGTCCTTGCAGACCAACGAGGCCTCGGTCGATTCCGAGCTGGCCGTCCTTCCGGCGGAGGGGCCGCCCGTCGCCGCCCTGCTGCCCAACCCGCTTTTCAACCAGGACAAGCCGATGTCCTTCGACCTCGAAAAGATCATCCCGGTCGGCCGTCTCGACGGCCCGACGCTCGACGATGCAAAAGGCCTCGTCGACCATGCCCTCATCGCCGAGCGCGACGGGCTCGCCGGCCGGGCCTACCTCGACCTGGGGGGGCCCCATGCCCAGGGCAACGAGTGGATCGAGGCCTGCCTGCCCCAACTAAAAGCCCTCGGCTTCGAGACGGACGTGGACCGCGTGGCCGGCACGCCCTCCGACAGCGGCACGTTTCGCGCCTCCGCCCGTTTCGACGCGCCGGTCCTCTACTTCGGCTGGTATGCCGCGGCTATGAACGGTCCCTTCGCCGAGCCGGGCTTTCGTTTCCCGGCCGGTGCCATCGCCGTGCATATCCACAGTTTTTCCGCCAAGACCCTGCGTTCTCCCACTGAAGGCTGGACCGGGCCGCTGGTGGCGAAAGGCGTCACCGCCACGGTGGGCAATGTGGGCGAGCCCTACCTCCAGTTTACTCATCAGCCCCATCTCCTGCTCCGCGCCCTCGCGCGGGGCGAGACGCTTGGCCGGGCCGCGCTTTATTCCCTCAACGCGCTCAGTTGGAAGGGCATCCTTGTCGGTGACCCGCTTTACCGCCCCTTTGCCGTGTCTTCCGAAGACCAGTGGGCGCGCCGGGCCGAACTCCCGCCTGCCACGGAAAACTATGCGCGCCTCCGCCGCATGCACCTGCTCGACGCCGCCGGGAAGCGCGAGGAGGCGATCGCCCTCGGCGTCGCCGGCCTCGCGCAGCATCCCTCACTGGCGCTGGCCCTCACGCTCGCCGGTCTCCAGAAGGACGCAGGCGACCAGGCCGCCGCCCGGCGCAGCCTCGGGGTTTTTTCCGTGCTGCGAAAAATTCCGCCCTCCGACCGGCCGCTCGCGCTCGCGGCCATCCGCGCCTTCCAGGCCGCCGGCGATTCCACGGCCGGCTTCAAGCTCGCGAAACGTCTCCTCGACGACGCCGCGCTGCCGCGCGATTTTCGCCTCGCCGCGCTGCTCGCCGGGGCCGAGCTCGCTCGCGCCGCCGGCGAGACCTCGCAGGCTTCCGCCTGGGCGGCCGAGCATGCCCTGCTCACCGCGTCCGAAGCGTCCGCCGCCAAGTCCTGAGCCTTCGAAGCTACACCCTTGTTTTCCCCGCGCCTCCCTCCAACCCTGCGTCCCCATTCCGCCATGCGCACCGCCTTCTCTTTCGCCGCCCTCCTCGTGGCCGCCGCGCCTGCGGCGCTGCACGCCCAGGCCGCCTCGTCGCCCGCGGCCGAGCTCGCCAACATGCGCGAGGAGTTCCGCCTCCTGCAGCAACGCGTCGGCGAGCTTTCCATCCGCGTCGAGCAGCTCGAGGAGACCAACAAGGAGCTCGGCCGCGCCGCCGCCGGAGCCGAGAAAAACTACGCCACGCTTACCCAGCTCAACACCGCCATCGCCGACCTTTCCCGCGACATCAAGGTCGCCAGCGCCGCCACCAAATCCGAGGTCCTGGCCACCGTCGGCACGCAGATGGAGAACCTGGCGAAGCAGACCAACGCCGCGCTCGATTCCGTGACCCGCGCGCGCGCCACCCCGCCGCCCGCCGCGCCGGTTGCCTTCTCCGACGATTTTCCCAAGGAAGGCATCACCTACACGGTGGTTGCCGGCGACACCGTCTCCCGCATCGCCCAAAAGACCGGCTCCCGGATGGCGGACATCATCAACGCCAACAAACTCGCCGATCCCACCAGGATCCAGGTCGGCCAGGTGCTTTTCATCCCCGGCGGCAAATAAACCCCCCGGCTCCGTTTTCCCGCTTCCCGCAATGGCCAACTCAAAATCCCGTCTCGGTCGCGGTCTAGGCGGCCTCATCGCCGCCGCCGCTCCCAAGCCTGCCACCCCGCCGCCGCCCCCCGCCTCGTCCGTGCCCGCCCCGGCGTCCGCCGCGCCGCTGCCCGCGCCCAACGGCTTTCTCGAGATCGCCGTCACCTCCGTCGTCCCGAGCCCCTACCAGGCACGCAAGGAGATCGTCCCCGAGCAGCTCCAGGAACTCGCCGAAAGCATCCGCAGCGAGGGCCTGCTCCAGCCCGTTGTCGTGCGAAAACTTCCCGACGGCCGCTACCAGCTCATCGCCGGCGAACGCCGCTGGCGGGCCTTTCAGCTGCTCAAGATCAAGACCATCCCGGCCCGCCTGGTCGCGGCCAACGACGCCTCTTCCGCCGCCCTCGGGCTGATCGAGAACCTCCAGCGCGAGGGCCTCAACCCGCTCGAGGAAGCCTACGGCTACGCCAGCCTCATCCGCGATTTCGATCTCACCCAGGAGGCCGCCGCCGAACGGGTGGGCAAGCCTCGCGCCTCCGTCGCCAATTCGCTCCGCCTCCTTTCCCTCGACGGTGAGCTGCAGGGCTATCTCGCCAAGGGGCTTCTCTCCGTCGGCCACGCCAAGGTCCTCCTCGGCGTCGAGGACGCCGCCCAACGCGCCCTCCTCGCCCGCCGCGTGATCGAGGACGGGCTCAGCGTGCGCGCCACCGAGGCCCTCGTGCAGGCCAAAAAGAACCTCGCCAACGCCCCCGCGCCCGCCGCGGCCGGGCCGGCCGGCGCCGTCAAAAAACTCAATCCCGCGGACTCCGCCGCCATCGCCAGCATCGCCCAGCGCCTCACTTCGCATCTCGGCGCCCGCGTCGCGGTGCAGCACTCCGGCAAGAAGGGGAAAATCGTCATCCCCTACGCCGGCAACGACGACCTCCAGCGCATCCTGGAAAAACTCGGGATCGAGCTCTGAGGGAACCATCCGGAGGGCGACCACGGATCACACGGATTTTCAGGCCAGAAATCCGGATGCGGCCATGGCTTTATTTTCCGCGACTCGTAATCTCTGTGGATTTCAACCCGTGCCCATCCGTGCCACCCGTGGTTACCGAATTCTTGTCCTGATCCGACTCGCTATCCGCCCCGAAACCCCCACGCGCGCGCCGCTTCTCGCCGACCACGCTCCCTGCCTTGTCCTCGCCTCCGCCTCCTTCCGGCCCCGCTGACCGCGCCTCCCGTGTCTTCAACCAGGCAGGCGGCGTCCTTTCCGACGCCGTCGATTACCTGCGCCTCGACCCCATCCCGCCGGTCTGGCGGGAGCTGAGGCGCTACCACCGGGCCAAGTTTCGGGCCGACTTGCTGGCGGGCGCCACCGTGGCGCTCGTTTCCATTCCGCAGGCCATCGGCTTCGCCCTCATCGCCGGTCTGCCCCCCGAGATGGTCATCATGTCGGTGGTGGTGGGCGGATTCCTCGGGGCGCTCTTCAGTACTTCGTATCATCTCGTCTTCGGTCCGACCAATTCGATCAGCCTGCTCATCGCCAGCGCGGTGACCAACCTGCCTGCCGTCGGCCTAGCCGCGCCGGAGCTGGCGCTGGTGCTGGCTTTTCTGATCGGCTCCTTCCAACTCGCGGCCGGCTTCGCGAAGCTCGGCCGGCTTACCCAGTTCGTCTCGCGGTCGGTCGTGGTCGGCTACGGCACGGCCATCGGCATCCTGCTGGCCGTCGGGCAGCTGCCGCACCTCTTTGGCGCGGAGGTCACGCGCGGCAACCTGCTTCGCGCGCTCGAAGGCACGCTCCACCATGTGTTGTCTTTCGAGTTCAACATCTACTCCCTGACCATCGGCGCGGTGACGTTCCTGCTGTTCCATATCCTGGAAAAGCTCGCCCGCTGGGTGCCGGCCGAACTCATCGGATTGGTTTTGATCTCCCTGCTCACCCGTTGGATCGGGTTCGATGTGCTGGGGATCAAAACCATCGCCGGCGAGGGCGAGCTGGCGGGCGCGCTGCCCTCCTTCATCGGTCTGCCCTTCGGAGATTCGAGCATAGCGGCCGTGCCGCCGCTCCTCGGCACGGCCCTCGCCATCGCGATCCTCGGCATGCTCGAGGCCATCTCCATCGGCAAGACTCTCGCCGCCCGTTCCGGCCAGACCTTCAATTCCAACCAGGAGCTCATCGCCATGGGCATCGCCAACCTCGGTTGCGCCGCCTTCGGCGCGATGCCCGGCTCGGCCTCCTTCGCCCGGTCCGCCGCCAACGAGCAGAGCGGCGCGAGCACGCAGATTTCGGCCATCGCCAGCAGCCTGATGGTGCTCGCCGCGCTGTTTTTCGTGGCGCCCCTCATCAATTATCTGCCCATCCCGGCACTGGCCGCGCATCTCATTCGGATCGGCTTGAAGATGATTAACCGCGAGCAGCTCCGCATCGCGTGGCGCTCGACCCGCTCCGACGCCATCGTGCTCGTGGTGACCATGGCCTCGGCCTTCCTGTTCAAGCTCGACGCCGCCATCTACGTCGGTCTCGGCCTCTCGCTGGCCCTCTTCCTCAAAAAAGCCAGCGCGCCCTCGCTGGTCGAATACGGCTTCAACGAGCAGGGACAACTCGCCCAGCTCGAGGCTGGCGGAGCGCGGAGCGACTCCACCATCTCCATCGTGCACGTGGAGGGGGAGCTCTTTTTCGGCGCCGCCGACCTGTTCCAGGAAGAGGTGCGCCTGCGGGCCGCGGCGGAGAACATCCGCGTGGTCGTCCTGCGCATGAAAAACGCGCGGCATCTGGACGCCACTTCCGTCATGTCGCTGCTTCAACTGCACGAGTCGCTCGAAAAAGCGAAGCGCCACCTGCTGGTCAGCGGCATCAATCCCGACGTGGAGCGGGTGCTCCGCCGCAGCGGTGCCTGGGAGATCCTCGGTCCGGAGAACATCTTCCCCGCCGAGGCGAATCTCACCATGAGCACCAAGCGCGCGCTCCAGCGGGCCAAGGCCCTGCTGGCCCAGGATGGCGCCGCGGGAAAGCCGGAAGTGCGCATCTTCTACGACCGCGCCCGCGCGGAGAACCAGTCCGGCGCCACCGCCCTGCCCGCGCCGGCGGGGGGGCCGATCGAGGATTACGAGATATAGGGCGGAGTGGGAAAGCTCGCAGCCGTTTTCAGATAGGGCGTGGTCGCTGGGCGCCGTCCTTGGGAGTGCGGGACCCGTTCCGCTTCCCGGTCGCCTGGCGCTCTCCGCTGCGTGATTGGTGTAGGCGGGCCCGACGCCGGCGCTCTCCCAGTTGCAGGCCTGGTCGCTGGCCGGGCTTCCGACCCCGGAGCGAACCGTCCGGCCGCCGGTCGGGCTGCCAGGCAAGGGCCTTAGCGGGTGACGAGGATGCGGTAGAAGCGGGCGCGTTCGGAAGGATCGAAGGGAGTGACGAACTCGAGCGGCGCGCCGGTGCCCGGGACGGGATCGCCGAGGTCTATCCAGATGCCGGCGACCAGATCGGTGCAGGTCTGGAGCTGGTACAGATGGCCGAGCACGGATGGCGCGGAGGTGAGGGTGGCGGAGGCCGGCGTTTCGCCCGAGGCGGGCGTGACGGCAAGCTGAGGCGGCGAGACCTCGTCCTCGGTGATAAGCGCGGAATCCGGGGTGGCGGCGAGCTCGGCCGAGGCGGGTCCCTCGTAGGCATCGTTGCCCGCCGAAACGACGTAGTAGTAGGTCGTGCCGTAGCCCAGGCCGGAATGGAGGCTGGAGAGCGCGGGGAGACCGGCGGAGAGCGTGGTATAGGGGCCGCCGCTCACCGTGGCGTATTTCACCGTGTAACGCGTGGCGTTGGGAACGGCGTTCCACGAAAGGCCGATTTCGAGCGGACCGGGCGTGGCGGCGAGGTTCTGCGGCGCGGCGAGGGGGGATGCGAAGACCGCGATTTCCGTGGCGGAGAGGGCCTGGCTGTAGACGCGGAAGTCATCCAGCGAGCCATTGAAATAGGGGTCGGCGGCGAACTGGGACTTGCCGAGGTAGAGGTTGGCGAGGACGCCGAGGGAGGCGGGGCTCAGCGTCATGGCCGCGTTGCTGCCGACCTGAATGCCGTTGACGTAGAGACGGCCGATGCCGCCGGAGATCGTGACGGCGACATGGCTCCAGGCACCGGCGCTGAGCGGGGCGGTGCCGGAGATGCGCTGCTCGTTGTTGTAGCCGGAACTGGTGATGGCGAAGCGGACGACGCTGCCGGTGCTCGGGGTGAGGAACAGGTAGGAGCCGGCGGTGGCGGAGGGGGCGGTGCTCGAACCAAAATCGAAGATGCGGGAAAACGTCGTGACGGTGGTCGGTTTCACCCAGGTCATGATCGTGACGTCGGTCAGCCCGTTGAGGGAGCCCGACGGGAGGGTGACGTATTGCGAGGAGGCGGATGCGAGGGTGAGGGCGTTGTCGATCTTGCCGACGGCCCAGGCAGGCGAGTTGACGGTGGCGCCATCGACGGCGCGTCCGCTGGAGTCGGCGGCGACGGCGCCCGTGGTCTCGTCCAGCTTGAGGTGAACGTGTAGCGTGCTCGGGACTACGGAAGCTTCGGGGGAGTCGGCGCTCTCGCCCGTCGGGTTCACGGTGCGGACGACGTAGTAGTAGGCGGCGCCGTTGGTGAGGCCGGAGTCGAGGTAGGCGAGGCCGGTGACGCCGGTGGCGACGGTTGAGTAGGGGCCGCCGCTGGCGGTGGCGCGACGGACGTTGTAGCTGATGGCGGCGTTGGCGGGAGCCCACGTAAGGCGGGCGCCGGCGTTTTCGGGCCGCGCGACGAGGCCGGTGGTCGGCTCGGGGGCGGGAGTGGAGAGCGCGACAAGTTCGGCGGCGGAGAGCGCGCGGCTGTAGATGCGGAAATCGTCGAGGGCGCCGTTGAGGTAGGGGTCGTTCCACTGCGACTTGCCGAGGTAGTTCTGCGTGGTGGCTCCGAGGACGGAGGGACTGAGGGTCGTGCCGGTGTTGGTGCCGGCGAGGGTGCCGTTGATGTAGAGGCGCGCGGTGTTGCCGGTGCGCGTCACGGCCACGTGCGTCCAGGTGCCCGCGACGAGCGCGATGGAGCTGTCGATGCCCTGTTCATTGACGCTGGGGGTGCGGATGGCGAAGCGAGGCCGGCCGGCGCCGGCGGCGCCTTGGGTCGAGAGGAACATGTAGTTCGTCGTGCCGGTGCCGAAGTCGAAGATGCGCTGCCAGGTGGCGAAGGCGTTCACCTTGACCCAGGTGGAGATGGTGAAGTCGGTGAGGCCGCTCGCGATGCCGGCGGGTAGCGTGGCATGCTGGCTGGCGGTGGCGGGGAAGTTGACGCCGTAGCGGAGGTAGCCGGTGGTCCAGGCGGGCGAGTTGACGAAGGCGGCGTCCCAGCCGTTGCCGGTGGCGTCGGCGGCGGTCGTACCGGTGTTTTCGTCGAACGTGATGCGGGCGAGGAGATCGGAAGGCGTGGCGGCGGCCTCGGATGTGTTGGCGCTCTCGCCCTTGGCGTTAGTGGCGCTGACGACGTAGTAATAGGGCGTGCCGTTGACGACGGCAGTGTCTCCGTAGGTCGTGCCGGTCAGGCCGCTGGCGACGACGGTGTAGGGGCCGCCGGAGACGAGGGAGCGTTTGACGCTGTAGGTCTGCGCGCCTTGGGCCGCGGTCCAGGTGAGGTCGATGCGGCCGGTGCGGGGCGTGGCGGCGAGCGTGAGGGGCACGGCGGGCACGAGGTCGACGAGGGCGGAGAGGTCGGAGGCGGAAAGGGCGTAGTTGTAGACGCGGAAATCGTCGATGCGGCCATTGAAGAGCGGATCGGCGGCGTATTGGGAATCGCCGATGAAGTTTTGCGTCGGGCGGATGTCGGAGGGGTTGAGGGTCATCGCGGCGTTGGTCGCGACGAGGACGCCGTTGACGTAGAGCCGGCCGGTGTCGCCGGAGAGGGTGACGGCGACGTGGACCCACTGGGCGGTGGGCATGATGGTCGTGACCAGGGCCTGCTCGGCGCCGCCATTTTTGATGGCGAAGCGGAGGTTGGCGCCGCTGGAGGGAGTAAGGTAGAGGTATTGGTTGGTGTTGTTGCCGAAATCGAACACGCGCTGGTTGGCGGAGCCGCCGTTCCAGTAAACCCAGGCCGCGATGGTGATGTCCTGCGAATCGGCGACGCCGGCGGGGAGGGTGACGAGATCGTCGACGCCGTCGAAGAGCAGGCCGCGACCGATGCGGCCGGTGCCGTAAACGGGGGAGCCGGTGGCGGTGCCGGCGTAGTTGCCGGCGGTGTCGGAGAGGGCGTCTTCAAAGCCGAGCGAGGCGTGCGTCTCGAATGGGTAGACGGTGATCGTGAGGCTGGCGTCGGAGAAGGCACCGGCGGAATCCGTGGCGCGGACGGTGAAGATGTTGATGCCGACGTCCGCTGCGCCGGGCGTGCCGGAAAGGGTGCCGTCGGCGGCGACGACGAGCCAGGCGGGGCCGGAGACTTTGGAGTAGGTGAGGGTGTCGCCGTAGGCGGCGTCGACATCGGAGGCGTTGGCGGCGAGGGTGACGCCGGCATAGTAAGGCTGGTCGCGGGTAAGGGCTGGTTCTGATAATGCGGCGGAGCTCCAGACGGGGGCGTCGTTGCTGTTGCCGACGATGATGTAGACGGTGGCGTCGTCGGTGGCGCCGGCGGAGTCGGTGACACGCACGACGAAGGAGTTCACACCGACGTCCGCGTTGGCGGGAGTGCCGGAAAGAGAGCCGTTGGCGGCGACGGAGAGCCAGGACGGGCCGGTGAGCTTGGCGTAGGTGAGCGTGCCGCCATTGGCGTCGGTCGCCGAGGAAGCGAGGCTCAGGCCGAGCGAGGAGTAGTTGGTGTCCTCGGTGGCGTCGGCCAGGTCGAGAGGATCGGCGGTAAAGGCGGGCGCGCTGTTGGCGCCGCCCTGACCCCAGAGGGTATAGACCTCGTCGCCGGAGAGGGCGTGGTTGTAGATGCGGAAGTCGTCGATGCGGCCCTGGAAGTGGGGGTCGTTGTTATACATGCTCCGGCCGAGGTAGCAGAAGGGCTGGCCGAAGAGCGGGTCGATGAGGTCGATGGCTTTGGACACGATCGGCTTGCCGTTGAGGTAGAGCGTGCCGGTGTCGCCGTTGAGGGTGACGGCAAGGTGGACCCACTGGTTGGTCGGGAGCGGGGTGCCGCGCAGGTAGTAGGAGGCGTCGCCCTCGACGTTGCCGCCCTTGGTGGTCGTCATGCCGAACTCGACGTTTCCGCCGCCGTTCGATGCGGTGAGATACATCGTCTTTTCGACTTCGGAGCCGAAGTCGAAGACGCGCTGCCAATTGCCGCCGCCCGTCCAGTAGACCCAGGTGGAGATGGTGATGTCCTGGTAGTTGCCGGAGCCGACGGGGAGCTGGACGTATTGGTCGGAGCCGTTCAGCGCGACGGCCTGGCCGCCGCCGAAGCCGGTGGTGAAGCCGGGCGCGCTGGTGCCGCCCTGGAGGATGGCATGGCGGGTTCCGACGGCGTCGTTGGCATTGCCTTCAAAGGTGTAGCGGGTGACGAGTCCCTGGGCGACGCGGAGGGGGGCGCTGTCGAGTTCGCCGCTCGGGGTAACGGCGGTGACAACGTAGTAGTAGGTCGAATCGTTGGCGACCGCCGTGTCGGTGAAGTTAAGGTCGGGGCCGGAGACGGTGCCGATCTGGGTGAAGGGGCCAGAGACATCGGAGGCGCGTTTCACGAGGTAATTCGTGGCGCGGGCGGAACCCCACCAGTCGAGGACGATCCGGTTTTTGCTCCAGTTCGAGCGCAGGCCGGTCGGCGCCTGGTCGGTGCCGAGGGCGTCGCGGGCGAAGGTAAGCGAGCCGAGGCCGAGCCAGTCTACCTGCGAGGGGTGGATGCTCGGATCGGGGCGCGGTTCGGGGCGGGTGGCGTCGACCGCCAATTTGCTCCAAGGCGCGGCGATGCCCTTCACGTTGGCGTAGTGGTTGTAGACGAGTTCCCACACGTAGTAGCCGCCGATGCCGCGGGTGACGCCGGAGACGGTGCCTTCCGTGTAGCCGAGATCGCTGTTCTGGTGGCGGGCGTAGGGGACGTCGTTCCAGAGGTTGAACTTCGCGTTGTATTCGTAGACGCGGAGGACACGGTTGTTGTCGTAGCCGAAGAGATCGTCTCCCTGGTTCCAGGCCATCTGGCAAAGCAGGCCCATGGCATACCAGCCGCCGAGATTGTGGCCCTGGTCGCGCCCGGCTTCCTCGCCCTGGGCGAGGCCGCCTGGATGCACATACCAGGCGGCTCGTTCGACGCGACCGTTGTTCGGGCCGTATTTGAAGAAGTCGAGCGCCTGTTGATAGACCGCGCGGTTGTCGCAGAGGATGCCGACGGCAGCCATGGAGGCCATGTTGGCGGTGACCCAGTTCAGCCGGTAGTGGGTGTTGCCGCCGTTGCGCCAGAAGGTGTCGTGCTGCCGCCAGAGGAAGTCGAAATTCGCGGGATAAAACACCCGCATCATCATGTCCTTGTAGGCCTGCTTTTGCGCGTCGGGCCAGCCGGGGTAGGTGCTCAGGATCTCGCCGCCGCTGGCGAAGAGGTAGCCGCAGATGCCGGCGGCGAGGGAGGCGTTGGTGTCGCCTTGGATGCCGAGGAGGTCGGACCAGACGTTGGCGATCTCGACCGCCTTGTTGGCGTAGGCGATGTCGCCGGTGATTTTCCAGCGCAGCGCCAGCTCGTAGATGGCCTGCGCGTCCTGCTGGGAGCGGGTGTAGTTGTTGCCGCTCGAGCCGCGCACGATGTAGTCGATGTTGTAGGCGGGCCACCAAGTCTGGGCCCAGGGACTGTCGGCGAGGATGTCGAAGTCGGCCTTCCAGGGCTGGGCGGCGCCGGCGACCTTTGCCGCCATGCGGTCGAAATCCGACTGGGTGTGCAGCGCGCCGGGGTGGACAAAGGGCGCGTAGGGCGCGGCTGAGGCGCTCATGTTGACCTGGAACACGCGGTCGCCGGCGAGCGGGGTGATGGTGCCCCAATTGCGGGTGTAGGCAGTGCCGCCGGCGTAGGGATCGGTGCTGGTGCCGAGCCACTCGAAGTAGTTCGAGGCGCCGTTGCCGATCCAGAAATCGAAGCTGTAGGTGGTGTTGGGCTCGAGGTGGACGGCGAAGGGCAGGTTGAAAGTGATATAGGTCCCGGAACCGTTGGCGCTGCTGCCCGCGCCGGGGTTGCCCGTGCCGCCGGAGATGAAATTCTGCATCGACACGGTGGTGTGCGCGGTGCCGCTGATCTTGCCGATGGTGACGATGATCGGGCCGTTGGTGAGGTTCAGATTCCACCCGCTGACGTTGGAGCCGGTGGCGGTGTTGTTGGTGTAACCGGCCATGCGTGCGGTTACGCCGGTGAGCTCGTAGCCGTTGGCGTTGGCGCCGGTGGTGAAGGTCTGGCCCTGCACCGGGCGATTGTTCGCGACGTAGGTCGAACTGTCGTTGGCCGTGCCGTTGTTCGCGCCGCCGTCGGCGTTCACGCCGGAGCCGCCGAGGTTGGCCGCGTCGAAGGCGGCCCCAGCCCAGTTCGCGACCGCATCCGTCGCGCCGGCGGGTTGGGTGGCGGTATAGGTGATGGTCGAGTTGAAGTTGATCTCGTGCGCCTGCAGCGACGACGCGGCGCCGGCCGCGAGAACGCCGGTCAGCAGGCACGCACGGGCCGGGGAAACAGCGCGGAAAAGCGCGGACAAGAGAGGCAGATGCATAGACAGGGGGCCTTCGTGGGGGGGATGTAGAGGCGGGAAGGTGGCGAGACCACGCGCCTTGCGGAAAAGGTCGGGGCAGATGCAGGGGTGTCCACGGTGCCCTTGCGTTATCATTAACGCATTTGGCGGGACGGCAAATCGCGGACCGGGGCGCGACGAGACCGGCGTTGCCAAGCGGGAGGCGAGCTTCGAAGGTCGCGCGCGATGAGGCTCTACTTCATGGGTATTTGCGGGACGGCGATGGGGAACGCGGCGCTGCTGGCGCGTGCGGCAGGGCACGAGGTGCTCGGCGCGGACAGCGGGGTTTATCCGCCGATGAGCATCGTGCTGGCCGAGGCCGGCATCGCGCTCCACGAGGGTTACGACGCGGCGCGGCTGGAGCGGCTCGCGCCCGACCTGGTCGTGATCGGCAATGCGATGTCCCGCGGCAACCCCGAGGTGGAATGGCTTCTCGATACCCGCGCGCTGAAGTTCACTTCGCTGCCCGCCTTGCTCAACGAGACCGTGCTCGGCGCGCGCAGGAACATCGTCGTCTGCGGCACGCACGGAAAGACCACCACGACCGCGCTGGCGGCCTTTTTGCTGCGCGAGAACGGCCGCGATCCCGGCTTCCTCATCGGCGGCGTGCCGCTCGATCCGCCGGTGGGAAACCACCTCGGTGCGGCATCCGATCCCTTCGTGATCGAGGGCGACGAGTATGACAGCGCTTTTTTCGACAAGCGCTCCAAATTCATTCACTACGCGCCGCACATCGCGGTGTTGAACAACCTGGAGTTCGACCACGCGGACATCTTCCGCGACCTCGCCGACGTGCAGCGGACCTTTTCCCATCTGACGCGGATCGTGCCGCGCAACGGCTGGGTGGTGTTGAACGGCGACGACGACAACCTGCGCGCGCTCGGCCCCCTGCCATGGACGCGCGTGGTGCGAGTGGGGCTGGGCGAGGCCAACGACGTGCGCATCGGGAATTTTTCCGAGGATGCCCGAGGCGTGCGTTTCACCCTGAGTTGGGCTGGGCAGCCCTGGGGAGACGTGAGCTGGGCGCTGCCCGGGATCTTCAATGTGCGCAACGCCGCCATGGCCGCCACCGCGGCGGCGCTGGCTCTGGGCGGAAGGGAAAAACTCTCCCTCGCGCCACTTGCGAAGTTCCGCGGCGTGAAACGGCGCCAAGAGGCCCTGGTCGCTCGTCCGGGGCTGACCGTGATCGAAGATTTCGGCCACCATCCGACGGCGCTGGCCGAGACGCTGACGAGCCTGCGGGCGCGGCATCCGGGCGCGTTGCTCACCGCCGTTTTCGAACCGCGCAGCAACACCGCGCGCACGAAGATGCTGCAGGCGGGCTTCATGCGCGCCCTGGCCCTGGCCGACGAGGTGTTTCTCGGCGCGGTGAGCCGGGCGGACAAGCTGAAGCCCGAGGAGCGCTTCGACGCCGAGGCCGTGGTACAGCACCTGGAAACGCAGGGCGTGCACGCCGTCACCGAGGCGACGAACGCAGGGCTGCTGGAGCTGCTTAAAGCCGCCTCGTTGGGGTCAAAGGCGGCGGAGGCTGCGCGGGGCAAGCCGCGGGTGGTGGTATTTTTCTCCAACGGCAGCTTCGACGGCATCATCGCCGGCTATGCGACGGCGGCGGGTAGGGAGTGAGGGAATGAGGGAATAAGGGGCCAAACTCCGGTTTCCCGCTTCCCTCACGCCCCCACTCCCTCATTCCGCTCACTCCTGGGCCGAGAGTTCGGCGGAGCGGGCTTTGCTGGCGAGGGCGGTGTCGCGGAGGAGGCCCCGGAAATCGCGCGCGGCCATCACCTGCAGGCCGGCGTAGGTGGTCCCCTTGGGCGAGGTCACCTGATTGCGCAGCTCCTCGGGTTCGGTGCCGGTGTGGGCCATGAGCTTCGCGGCGCCGACGACGGTCTCGAGCGCGAGCAGGTGGGCAGTCTCCCGCGCAAGGCCGCAGGCGACGCCGGCCTCACGAAGGGCGGCGGTGAACTCGAAGACGAAAGCCGGTCCGCAGCCGCTGACCGCCATAAGGGCGTCGATTTGCTCCTCGGGCAGCTCGATCTCGCGGCCCATGGCACGGAGGAGCGCGACCACGGTGGCGCGGTCGGCGGCGGAGAGGTCGCGAAGCGCGGCCCAGCCGGTGATGCCCGCGCCGATGGCGGCGGGGGTATTGGGCATGGTACGCACCAGATTGCGCGCGTGCGGGAAGGTCCTGGCGAGGCGGGCGAGGGTCTTGGCGGCGAGGACCGAAAGCACGAGCTTGCTGCGCGTGAGCTCGGCGAGGCGCGGATCGGCGCCGGCCAGATGCTGGGGCTTGAAGGCGATGACCACGAGATCGGCCTCGCGCACGAGGTCCGGCAGATCCCCGGCGAGGCGTACGCCGGTGCGGGCGGCGAGCGTGGCGGCGCTGGGGCCCGAGCCGCCGAGAATGGCGATGTCCGTCGGAGCGGCGGCTTTGGTGGCGAGCAAACCGTCGATGATGGCGGAGGCCATGCGGCCTGCGCCAAGGAAGGCGATAGTGAGAGGCATAAGGGCGGCTCAGAGGGCTAAGTGGCAGCCGATCAAGAGCAAGGTTTCCGCGCGCTTGCGGGTCGTGACGCTTAGGCGCTGTCTTCGAAATAGACCGGTGCTCCGTGGTCGGGAAACCAGGCTCGGCCAAGGCGGCCGAGGTGGAGGCGGGCCGGAGGCCCGTGCCACCGAGGCCAACGCCGGCCCAGCCTGATTTCCCGACCACCCGCAGGGCTTCAGCAGAGCGCTGGATTATTTCGAAGACAGCGCCTAGGTCGCTTTACCACCTCAACGATCAGGTAAAGTCCTTGCATATTTTTTACATCGTTCGAATCCTCCTTCATGAAACGTGCACATCTAGGGGCTTGGTGGGCCGGGTTGGGATTCGTCTCGCTGGCGGCGGCAAATGTCGCGCCCACTGTCGTGATCGAGTCGGCCGCGATGCGCGCCGGGACCACGTATATGGATGTGGTCTATCGGGTGGACGATCCCGACGACGCGACGGCAAAGGTCCGCGCGCTGGCCTTCGTGGATGGTCAGCGCTCCCTGGCCAAGGCCCTGAAGCCCGTGACTTTCGTGGAGGGCACCGGGGCGAACCTCGGGGACGCTATTTCGACCAACGTCTCCCACGCCCTGACTTGGAACGCCGGCGCGGATTGGAACGTGACCCTCGGGCAGGTGAAGTTCGAGGTGCTGGCGATGGACGGACGCGGTCTCCTGCCGCTCGAGTGGATCACCGTTCCGGCGGCCGCGGGCAAGCCGGCCTTGACGCTCAGCCAGAACGCGCCGACCACCGCGGAGGTTTTCGATGCGTTGCTCTGGCGTTTGGCGGCGGACGATCCTGGCCTGCGTCTGGAGGCGGGCAAACTTATCGGGACTCCGGCGAGCGGCGCCTTCGCCGGCGCTACGCTGGCCTCGGACGAAACTCCGTCCAGCTTCGGTCCGGTCTATGTTCTGAAGGCGATGAACCTGATGCCGGCGGACGAAACGGAGCTCGCTTATGTCGACTCGGCCACCCGCACCGTGTCTCCCCGTGGCAGTTGGTATGCCAAGAACAGCCCTTATACGGGGATCAAGCTGGTGCAAAGCTGGGGCGGCAGCGCCGTCCAGTTCCCGGGTTGGATTGGCAGGTCCGAGATCGTGAAACTGGTCTGCGCCGCTCCGAGTTCCTCCGCAACCACGGCTCTTGCCCTCGACTCCCATGGCGGGATGAGTTTCTGGGGATCTTCCCTACCGATTCCCGCCGACCTGGGCCCTGCCATCGACATCGCGATTGCCGCTACTCATTGCCTGGCGATCGAGGCCGATGGTACCCTGGTCGCCTGGGGCTCCAACAACGCGGGCCAGATCACGATCCCCGCGGGACTCGGCTCGGTCAAAGCGATCGCAGCGGGCGGTTCCTCCTCCTCTTCGACCTTCGGCGGTTTTAGCGTGGCTGTGAAACAAGATGGGACCGTCGCGGCCTGGGGCACAAACACCTACGGACAGGCCACCGTTCCCGCCGGCTTGAGCGACGTGACTGCGGTGGCGGCAGGCTTTGCCCATGTGCTTGCACTCAAGAGCGACGGGACGCTGGTCGCCTGGGGCCGCGGCGCAACTTCGAGCTCGGTGGCGCCTCCCGCCGGTTTGACCGGGGTAAGAGCGATGGCGATCGGATGGTCTGGAGTCGGTTCCCAAACGACTTCGCATACTCTTGCCCTCAAAAACGACGGGACGGTCGTGGCCTGGGGGGCCAATGCCGCGGGCCAGATCGATGTCCCGGCCGGACTGGGCGGGGTCGTGGCCGTCGCCGCCGGCAATAGCCTGAGTCTTGCCCTGAAATCCGATGGGACCGTGGTCGCTTGGGGCAGCGGGGCCACCTCGGTTCCGGCCGGGCTGACGCACGCCACGGCCATCGCCGCCGGCAGTAGCGTTGGCACCTCCAGCTTCGGCTTCGTCGTTCGCAACGACGTCCCCTGATCGGCGACGACGTTCCCTGATCCTGCCACGAGGACCTCCGGTTCCGGCTACCATGCATTTTCGCTTCCTGAAATCCACGCGTGGGCGACGCCTTGGCTGGCGCGGTCTCGGCCTGGTTGCCGGCTCCCTGCTCGCCGGCCCGGCCGCCTCCGGCGCCATCGTCAACTTCGTCCAGGACGCGCGTGACGATTCGACGGGGACGACCAGCGACGCGGTGGTTTCCGACCAGTGGCTGGAAACAGCGCTTATTTACTCCACGGCCGCGGCACCGGCTTCGTGGGGCGATCCGGAGCTGCGTTTCATCGGCTGGACCGTGAGCGGCGCCACCCCCAGCAGCTTATGTGACGCCTGGGGACGTTCCCTCGACAAGGTATCCTTCGTCCTGCTGGAAAACACCACGGCCACCGCCCACTACCTTCCTCTCGCGCTCAACACGGATTCCGACGGCCTCGCCGACTGGCACGAGCTTGAGTATTTTGGCAGCCTGGTCCGCGACGGCAGCGCGGATTTTGACGGGGATGGACTCACGGACGCGGTCGAATTTTCCGCCGGTTCCCATCCGCTTTTCCCCAACCAGACCCGGGAGGGTGGCGTGAGCCGCGCGCAAACCGAACTGCTCACCTGCAACTTCGCCGGTTTCTCGACCTATCGGTTTCTTAGCGAGCCGGCAGGACTGGTGAACGAGACGGGGACCGTGATACCCGGCACCGTCGTCTCGACTCCCGACCTGTCCGCCAACTCCGATTTCGCTTATTGGACGCTCGACGGCGTGCGCCAGCAGGATGCCTGGGGCCGCGCCTTGGATGCGCTGACCTTCGCCGTCGGCACGGAGGACCGGACGGCGATCGCGTTTATCCTGGCCGGCGACGGTGATGAAGACGGCCTGCCCGACGCCTGGGAGCAACGCTATCTGGCAACCTTGGAGCGGGATGGAGCGGCCGATCCCGACGACGATGGACGCACCTTGCTCGAGGAGTATTCGGCCGGCAGTCATCCTGGTTTCCCCAACACGCAGCAAGACGGCGGAGTGAGCTTCGCCGACTCCGCCAGCGTCACGGCCAACTTTGCCGGCTTCAGCCGCTACACGCTGACCAGCGATCCCGCCGGCCTGATCGATCTCGGCGGTACCGTGATACCAGGGGCGAGCGTCACCTCGCCCGAGATCGGCGATCCGGCTTTTGCCCAGTGGACCCTTGACGGCGAGCGCCAGCAGGACGCCTGGGGCGTGGCGCTGCGGCAAATAACCTTCACCGTCGCCGATGCAGACCGGGCCGGCGTGGCGCTTTATCTGGCTGGCGACAGCGACGGCGACGGTCTGCCCGACGCCTGGGAGCAGTTTTATCTGGGCGGCCTCACTTCCGGGGCCGAGGCCGATGACGATGGCGACGGACGCGGCCTGCTCGAGGAATACACCGTGGGGACCCATCCGAAGCTGGGCAACCACGCGCAGGCAGGCGGCGTAAGCCATGCCGACTCGGATACGGTGGTGGTGAATCTCCAGTTCTTCGACCGCCTCAGCCACGTGCTGGTCGAGGGTGTTTTGAGCGAGCTGTTTTCGACCGATCCCCATGTGCTCACGGGCTGGTCTTTCGGACCTCACGCGGCTCCGGCTGCGGGGGATTGGGATGGCGACGGCCGGAGCGATATCTTCGTGGCCTCGGACAATGCTCTCTGGGTGCTGCAAAATACCGGAAGCGCGGGGACGCCCTCCTACACAATCGCCTCCTCGGCGGCCTTCGGCGATCTTGCCGCCCTGTGCGCCGGCGTGGCTCGTCCGATGCTTGCGCTCGGCGACTGGAACGGTGACGGCCGGGCCGACCTCGTTCTCGGCGGTTCGACCAATCTCGTGCGCGGTTTGGCGGCGGCCGGGAATTTCCACAACGGACAGCCTATCGAGGTGGCCTTCACCCTCGACACCGGCAGTGCGCGTTCGATTCCTGCGCTCGGCGACGTAAATGGCGACGGCCGTCCGGACCTCTTGCTGTGCCTCGCCGACGGCTCGGTACAGGTTTATCTGCACACCGGCGATTCGACGGTTCCTTATTCCGGCACCCCCGTTTCGAACTGGCTGCCGGAACCGGTGCCCGATGCGACCGGCCTGGCCTGCGCCGATATCACCGGTGACGGCGCGGCCGACATCGTGGTGGCGGATTCGGCCGGCCGGATTTGGGAGTTCCATCGCATCGGCGCGAGCTATCTCCTGAAAAGCAAGGTCTGGGCCGGCTCGGGTGCCGGCTTCGCGGACGAACTCGCGCTCGCACTTACCGACCTGAACGGCGACGGCCACATCGATGTGCTCGGCGGCACGGCCCAGGGCGGCTTGATCGGCCGGCGCGATCCGCGTCTCGGCGCGCCGGCCGGCCTCGAGCTTAAACGCGGCGGCCATTCGATCACCCTGAGCTGGGAATCCAGCCAGCAGTCCCGCATCCGGGGTTATTTTGTCTATCGCCAGACCGGCGAGGAGACGAATTTCACGCGCCTCACTCCGGAGCTCATTCCGCTGAACCGCCATGTCGATGAAGACCTCGCTCACGGCATCGAGTATCGGTACCAGGTCACCAGCGTCGCCGCGACCTACCTTCCCGGAAACAGTACGCCCCGGCTGGTGGAGAGCCCTCCCTCGGCCACGGCGAGCCAGACCTTGGGCGGAGCCACCGTAAAAATCCGGCCCACGCTGGCGCCCGGGCGCGGTCGCGTGCGCGTGCATATCACGCTCGAAAGCACCCGCGAGCTGGCCGGCGAAGGCATGGATTTTCGTCTGCGTTATGACCCCGCCGTGCTCACTCCGCTCGGGCAGGCGGAGCCGGATCAGAATACCGTGCATAAGTCAGGACTCGCCGGTGAGATGGAAATTATAGACAACGGAGAAACCGCAGCCGGCGAGTTGCACATCCAGGCCACGGCGGGGGATCTCGTTCCGGGTCAGGGCGTGTTGCTGGACGCCATTTTTGTCGTCTCAGCCTCGGCCCCGGCCGGTGTCGCGCACGGACTGGAGCTGATTTCCGCCTCGCTTCAGGACACGGGCGGCAACCCGCTCGCGGTCGAGCTGCCCCCGGTTGATCCCCCGGCGCTCGACACCTTGTCGGTGCTGGGCGACCTGACCGGCGACGGTGTGATCGACGACGCCGACGCCGATCGCCTCGGCGATCTGCTCAAGGACAAGGATGCCTCGCCCACCGCCGCCGAACTCGAGGCCGGCGACCTGAACGGCGACGGTCGGCTCGACCAGGGCGACTTGGTCATGCTCCGCCGCGAGCTCGCCGGGAAAAAGAATACCACATGAACGTTTCGCGTCCAACCCGTCTTCTTCCCGCCATCGCTCTGGCGTTCGCCTTGGGCGGAGCGTGCGTGGCGCGCGGCGCGAATTATGCGGCCGCCCTGCCGAGCTACCTCGGACGTCCCGGGGCCTTGGTGCCGGTGCCCCTCACCTTGAGCGACGCTTCCGGCGTGGCGGGCATCACCGCGAGGATAAATTACGATCCGGCCCTGCTGAGCGTGGAATCGGTCGCCGCCGAGGATCTCGGGGCTCTGTTTACCCTCGATCAAAGCGCGGCCGACGGCGTGGTCACCATGGTTTTCACCCGCACGGAAAATCTGGCCGCCGGCCAGGGCCGTCTCGGCGTGGTCTATTTTCGGATCAATCCGGGCGCGGCGGATGCCTTGTTCAGCGACCTGGCCATTTCCGAGTTCGCCCTGAGCGATTCCACCGGCGTGATCGATCTGATGGGGGGCGGCAACACGCTCGCTCTCGCCAACGGAAAGCTCACCGTCAGCGCCCACGGTTGGATCGACAATGACCAGGACCGCCTGCCCGATCCCTGGGAAGCGTTGCACGACCTCGGATTGCTTTCCGACGATCGCGCCGGCGATCCGGACCGGGACGGCCTGTCCAACCTGGTGGAGTATGCCCTGGGCTCGGATCCCCACCAGCCCGCGCCCGTCCCGCAACGACCCGGCGAAACCGAGCTCGGCGGCCAAAAGTATCTCACGCTCGTTTTCTCTCGGCTCGCGGGTCTCCAGACCGGTATCGCCTACGCGGTGCGTGAGTCCGCCGACCTGCGTTCCTGGCAGGCCATCGACCTGGGGGCCAACACGCTTTCCAGCGTCGCGAACGGCGACGGCACCGAGACCGTCACGGTGCGCGGCAACCTGCCGCTTTCCGGTACGGGCGCGGTTGCGCGCGCCTACCTGCGGTTGGACATCACCCCTTCGCCGTGACCAGGCTTGCGGGCCCGATCGCAGGCCGGACTTTTATGCCGGGGGGGGCGGCCGGCGAACGAACCTCATTCAGCTCGCGATGACCACGGGCCGTTTGCGGCGTTCGACGGGATGAGTGAGCGTCGCGACGACGCCTCCGCCCGGCCGGTCGTCGACCACGAGGTCTCCGCTCATGTTGCGAAGCGAGTGGCGCGCGACGGTGAGGCCCATGCCGACGCCGACAGTGTTCTTGCTGCTGATGAAGGGTTCGAACATGTGGTCGCGCACCAGCGGGTCGATGCCGCGGCCCCGGTCCTCCACGCTGAGGGCGAGCATGCGCCCCTCGGCGGTGACGGCTTCGAGCAGGGCGGTGCGGAGGGTGATAGGGCGGGGGCCGGGATGGTTCTCGCCGTAGCTTTCGCGGGCGTTGGCGAGGACCTTCACCAGGGAATCCTCGAACATTTCGACATGGGTATGGATTGCGAGGGCGCCGAGCGGGTTCTCCACGACGATCGGGTCCTCGTGCTCGTAGTCGGCGCGGAAACGGCGGAGCGCGCCTTCGAGGATCTGGTCGAGCGGTACGGGGACGGTGGGCAGGCGGGACTTGACGACGAGCGAGGTGAGCTGGCGGATGATGCCTACGATGCGCTGGACGGCAGTCTCGAGGTTTTCGGCGTTGGTCCGGACGCTGTCGGGCTTGTTGAAATTGGCCTTGATGAGGTCCAGGTAGCCGAGCACGACGCCGAGCAGGTTGTTCAGGTTGTGCGCGATGCCCTGGGTGATGGCGCCGATGGAGGCGGCGCGGCGAGCCTCCTCGAGGCGGCGCTGAAGGTCCAGCATGTCGCGGTTGACCTGGACGACGCGGAGCTGGGTATGGACGCGGGCGAGAGTTTCGTCGAGGTCGATGGGCTTGGTGATGTAGTCCACGGCGCCGACGCCGAGGCCGGCGAGGCGGCCTTCCTTGGAACTGCGGGCGGTGATGAACATCACCGGGATGTTCTTGTGCCGGCCGTCCTGCTGGAGGCGTTGGCAGACCTCGATGCCATCCATCTCGGGCATCATGACATCGAGCAGGATGAGTTCGGGACGCTCGCGCTCCACGAGATCGAGGGCTTCCTGGCCGGAGTAGGCCGGGATCACGGCGATCTGCTCGCGCTCGAGGGCTCGTTTCAGCAGCTGCACGTTGACCGGCTGGTCGTCCACGACGAGGACTTTGGGGGCAGGCATGGGAAGGATCAGAGGGTCAGAACGACAGAGCGACAGAAAGACAGAGCGGCGGGGGGAAGGGCGGGGCAGGACGACGGAGTGACAAATTAGTGTGGGTAAAGATGCAAGGGTGCAAATGGCTGGGACTTGCTGCTGTCGTTCTGTACTCTTTCGATCTGTCGCTCTGGACGGCGCGCCCGTCAGCGCGCCGCCAGGCGGCGCGCCTTGAGGGTGTTGTGCATGAGCATGCAGACGGTCATGGGGCCGACGCCGCCGGGCACGGGGGTGATCTTGGAGGCGACGGAAGAGACGCTGGCAAAATCCACGTCGCCGACGAGCTTGTAGCCGATCTTTTTGGACGGGTCGGCAACGCGGTTTATGCCGACGTCGATGACGACCGCGCCGGGTTTCACCATGTCGGCCTTCACGAACTCGGCCTTGCCGATGGCGGCGATGAGCACATCGGCGAGACGGGTGAGGGCGGCGACGTCCCGGGTGCCGGAGTGGCAGACCGTGACGGTGCCGTTGGCGCCGGCCTTTTTCTGGAGGGCGAGCAGGGCGACGGGTTTTCCGACGATGAGGGAGCGGCCGAGCACGACGACGTGCTTGCCCTTCAGGTCGGTGCCGGAGCGGGCGAGAAGTTCCATGACGCCGGCGGGGGTGCAGGCGACGAAGCCGCTGTCGTCCTCCTGCGCGATCTTGCCGAGGTTCAGGGTATGAAAGCCGTCGACGTCCTTGTGCGCGGCGATGCGGCGGAAGACCGCGAGCTCATCGAGAGGCTTGGGGAGGGGGGACTGTACGAGGATGCCGTCGACGGCCGGGTCGGCATTGAGGTCGTCGATGAGCTTTTCGAGTTCGGTTTGGGAAATGGTGACGGGCGGCAGGATGACGCGGCTCTCGATGCCGATCTCGGCGGCGGTCTTTTCCTTCTTCTTCACGTAGGAGACGGAGGCGGGGTCCTCGCCGACGCGCACGAGCGCGAGGCAGGGCTTGCGGCCGGGAAGGGCGGCGACCTGGGCTTTGAGTTCGGCGATGAGAGAGGCGGCGATGGCGTTGCCGTCGATGAGCTGCATGGGAAAGGGAAATGAGGGAGTCAGGGAGGCGGAAGGGAGTGAGGGAGTGGGGGCGGAAAGGGAGTGAGGGATGAGGGAATAAGGGGCGGAGAAGAAGAACCGATCAGGGCCGGTTTAGCGGCTTGTCCCTCATTCCCTTACTCCCTCAATCCCTCACTCTTCCCTCACTCCCTGCTCCAATAAGCGCCGGGTGCTTTATTGGAGCTTCAGGGTCTCGACGTGGATGACGATCTCCTTGCCGGCGATGCCGATGGGCTCGGCGGTGCCGAAGAGGGCGACGGGGCGATCGATGAAGGCTTCGATTCGCTCGGTGAGGAGGAGCTTGGAGATGTCGAGGTAGGCGATGCGGGCTCCACTGGCGTCGTTGAGCTGGAAGTCGTAGGGCCGGCGGGGGCGGAGAGGGTTGCGGGTGGAGGCGACGGTGCCGAAGAAGGTGCGGGCGAGGCGGGGTTCGCCGGCTTCGAGCCCATGCCCGGGCGCGACGGGGGAGTTGGCGGGGATGTCGTTGCGCAGGGTGGCGGAGGAGTCGGTCAACGGTGCGGCGGGCAGGGGGGCGGCGACATCCCCCGGGGCCGGTTTGGCCGAGGTAGGCTCGGCGACCGGAGCCACGGGAACAGGCGCCACGCGGACGTAGGCGACGAGGGGTTTTTTGAGGGAGAACTTGTTGAAACGCCCGGCGATGTCGGCGAACTCGGCGGAATCGTTATCGCCGGCGAGACCGATGACCGGGGCGTCCGCCTTGGGCGCGGCGTAGTAGGCGGCGCCGGGGCGGACATCGAAGTTTTTGAGGGTATCCTTCTCCAACACATACACGGTGTGAGGACCGGCGAGCTCGACGGCCTGCCAGCCGGAGGGAGCGGGCGAGGTGGCGAGGCGGCTGCCGGCCTGGGCGGTGCCGAGAATGAGGGCAGTCTCGCTGGGCGAGGCGTAGGCGGGCTGCGCGGTCGCAAGCGTATCGGCGCGGGCGAGCGCGGCGGCGAGGAGAGCGAGGGCGGTGAGGAGGGAGCGCTTCATGACGGAAATCGGTGAATCGGGAACGGGATGCGGTAAAGGTTTAGGATTTGGCTGGTGGCCGGGCTTTGGCGAGCCGTTTGCCGCCGGGACTGCGGGCGGCGGGCGGCTTGGCGGAGGCGCGGACCGCGGAGGGGTGGGGGGCCAGGCCGGGCTGGGCGAAAAGGGATTCGATCTCGGCGGGGGAAAGTTGTTTCCCGGCGCGCTGGGGGATGCCGCGGAGGGCGAGGGCGCCGATCTGGTAGCGCTTGAGACGCTTTACCGGATAGCCGAGACCGAGGAAAAGCTGGCGGATCTCGCGTTTTTTGCCGTGGTGCATGTGCACGTCGAAGGACGTGGCGAGGCCGGCGGGATCGGGGTTGACGGGATTGGCGTATTCCACCTTGAGGCGTTCGCCGTCGGCGATGATGCCGTTCAGCAGCCGGGGGATGCGATCGCGCGGGAAACCTTTCTCGAGCACGACGAGGTAGCGCTTGGTAACGAGGTTGCTCGGGTGCGTGAGCCGCTGGGCCAGGTCTCCGTCGGTGGTGAGGATGACGAGACCCTCGGAATCCTTGTCGAGGCGGCCGGCGGTGAAGAAACGGTATTTGGCGAACTGGCGGGGCAGGAGGCTGAAGACGGTGTCGGGGTTGTGGGGGTCGTCGTTGGAGCAGACGAGACCGCGGGGCTTGTGCACCGCGAGAGTGATCTTGGGCTGGGGCGCGGAACGGACCTGGCTGCCTTCGACGACGACCTTGTCCGCAGCGGGGTCGATCTTCTGGCCGGGCACGGCGACTTTCCCGTTCACCCATACCTCGCCCTGCGCGATGAGCTGTTCGGCGGCGCGGCGGGAACAGATGCCGGCATCGGCAAGGAACTTTTGCAGGCGGACGGCGGTGTCGGGCATGGGCGGAGCAGTTGGCGCAAAAGCGCGAAGCGACGCAAGCGCGGGCATCGGCCGGCGAAGGCAAAGTACGGGCTTGCGCGGGCGCGGCGCCTGCTTGACTTGTTCGCTTTTATGTCCGCTCCCGTCGTCGCCTCCCTCTATACCAAGGATAACCCGTTTCCGGCCCGCATCACCGAGAACCGCCTGCTCAACAAGCCCGGCTCCGCCAAGGAGACCCGTCACTTCGTCGTTTCCCTGCAAGGCAGCGACTTGACCTACAAGGCCGGCGACTCGCTCGGCGTTTTCCCCACCAACCGGCCTGCCGAGGTCGGCGAGATCCTGGAGCGGCTCGGCGCGACCGGCGACGAACTTGTCTCGCCCGCGATGCTGAAGCTGCCCGCGCCCGTCTCCCTGCGCGAGGCCCTGAGCCACCGCCTGGCGCTGGCCGGCCCGACTTCCAAGATCGTCAATACCCTCTTCGCCAAGGCCACCGACGCGGGCGAAAAAGCCAGGCTCGAGGCCCTCCTGAAACCCGAGGCGAAGGAAGCCCTCGCCGGTTTTCTCGACGAACGCGAATACATCGATCTCCTTGCCGAGTTCCCCAGCGCGAAACTCACGCCCCAGGAGTTCGTCGATCATCTGCGCAAGCTAATGCCGCGCCTTTACTCGATCGCGTCCTCCGCGAGAGTGTATCCGACCGAGATCCACCTCACGGTCGCCGTGGTGCGCTACACCACCAACCATCGCGAGCGCCATGGCGTGTGCTCGACCTTCCTCGCGGACCGTGTGCGCGTGAACGAGACCCCCACGCCCGTGTTCGTCTCCAATTCGCACTTCGGCCCGCCGGAGGATGGCTCCAAGGACGCGATCATGGTCGGGCCGGGCACCGGCATCGCCCCCTTCCGCGCCTTCGTGCAAGACCGCATCGCCTCCGGTGCGACCGGCCGCAACTGGGTCTTTTTTGGCGATCAGAAGAGCGGCACCGACTATCTTTACCAGGAGGAATGGGAAAACTACGTCGCCGAGGGCAAGGTCACCCATCTCGACCTCGCCTGGTCGCGCGACCAGATCCTCAAGGTCTACGTGCAGGACCGGATGCGCGAGAAGGCCAAGGAACTCTGGGCCTGGATCTCGGGCGGCGGCTATTTCTTCGTGTGCGGCGACGCCAAACGCATGGCCAAGGACGTAGACCAGGCCCTCCACGACATCATCGCCGAGCAGGGCGGCATGAGCATCGAGGACGCGCAGGCCTATGTGAAGCAGATGAAGAAGGACAAACGCTACCAGCGCGACGTCTACTGAGCGCCCCACAGGCGCTCAATTTAAGATTTATGATTTAAGATCGATGATTTGGCGTGCTCTTTCCGAGCCCCGGTCCCCGCTCTATCCAATCATAAATCATTAATCCTAAATCATAAATTCCCCATGACTTTCACCAACAGAACCGCCCTCGTCACCGGCGCCGGTCGCGGCATCGGCAAGGCCATCGCCGAAACGCTCGCCGCCAAGGGCGTCACCGTCATCTGCGTTTCCAAGTCCGCCGATTCCTGCGGCGCCGTCGCCGCCGCGATCAAGGCCTCCGGCGGCAAAGCGGTCGCCCGGGCCGTGGACGTCGCCGACGGCGCGGCCGTGGTCACCGCCGCCGAGGCCCTGCTCAAGGAGTTCGGCAAGATCGATCTTCTCGTGAACAACGCCGGCATCACCCGCGACGGGCTGCTCGCCCGCATGAGCGACGCCGACTGGAACGATGTGATCCAGACCAACCTCACCAGTTGTTTCCACTGGACCAAGGCCATCGGCTGGCCCATGTGCCGCGCGCGTTTCGGCCGCATCGTCAACATCTCGTCCGTCACCGGCATCATGGGCAATGCCGGCCAGGCCAACTACGCCGCCGCCAAAGCCGGGATGATCGGCTTTACCAAGGCCACGGCCAAAGAATTCGCCAAACGTGGGGTCACCGTGAACGTGGTCGCACCCGGTTTCATCAAGACCGACATGACCGCCGAATTGAGCGAGGAGGTGCAAAAGGCCGCCACCGCGCTGATTCCGATGCAACGCTTTGGCGAAGCCGCCGAAATCGCCCACGCCGTGGCTTTCCTTTGTTCCGACGAGGCTTCCTACGTCACCGGGCAGGTTTTTGCCGTTGACGGTGGCATGGCGATGTGAGCCCTTCACCACATAATTTTTTCACCCAACATGGCCGACCAAAAAACCATCGAACAACGCGTCAAAGAGATCATCGTGAACCAGCTCAACGTGAACGAAGAGCAGATCACGCCCACCGCGTCCTTTCTGGACGATCTCGGCGCCGATTCCCTCGACACTGTCGAGCTGATCATGGCCTTCGAGGAAGAGTTCAAGGACGAGATCAAGGGCGAGATTCCCGAGGCCGACGCCGAAAAGCTCAAGACCGTCGGTCAGGTCGTCGACTACATCAAAGCCAAGTCCGGCGCCTGAACGACCTTCGTTTCCGTTTGTATAAGCCCGCTCCGATTCCGGAGCGGGCTTTTTCGTGCCCTGTAGGACGGAATCGATGTCTTGGTACAGCGGGGAGCGCCAGCGACCCGGGGCGGAAACGGATCGCTGGCGCTCCCCGCTACCGAATCAACGACGGGTTGCACGCGTCCTTGCCCTGAGCCCTCGGCTCCCTTCACTGCTGCCTTTTACACCATGTCGCACCTTCCCGATTCGCAGCGCGTCGTCGTCACTGGCCTTGGCGCAATCCATGGCCTCGGCCAGACCGCGGACACTTTTTGGGCCAGCCTGGTCGCGGGCAAAAATGGCATCGACCGGGTCACCCAGTTCGATCCCTCGCCTTTCGCCACTCAGGTCGGGGCTGAGGTAAAGGGATGGAACGTCGAGGACTTCATGGACCCAAAGGAGGCTCGGCGGAACGACCGTTACACCCACTTCGGCTTCTGCGCGGCGAAGCAGGCCTGGGCGGATTCCGGGCTTTCGATGGGCACCGAGGACCCGGATCGTGTCGGCGTGGTCATTGGTTCGGGCATCGGCGGCATGTTTACCTACGAGACCCAGTGCCGGAAGCTGCACGAACTCGGCCCGCGCAAAGTCTCGCCCTTCACCATCCCCGCCCTGATCGGCAACATCTGCTCGGGCATCGTCGCGATCGAACTCGGGGCGCGCGGCCCCAACTTCGGTGTCGTCTCCGCCTGCGCCACCGGCACGCACGCAATCGGCGAGTCGATGCACATGATCCGCCGCGGTGACGCCGACGTGATGATCGCCGGCGGCACCGAGGCGGCCATCACCCCCTTCGCCTACGCCACCTTCTGCGCGATGCGCGCCATGACCACGCGCAACGACGACCCCGCCACGGCCTGCCGCCCCTTCTCGCAAGGCCGCGACGGCTTCATCATGGGCGAGGGCGCCGGCGTGCTGGTGCTCGAATCCTACGCGCACGCCAAAAAACGCGGCGCGCGCATCTACTGCGAGATCGCCAGCTACGCCGCCACGGCCGACGCGCACCACATCACGATGCCCGATCCGGAGGGCAAGGGCCTCGGCATGGCGATGACCCGCGCGCTCAAGGGGGCCGGCATCACGGCCGAACAGGTGGACTACATCAACGCCCACGGCACGAGCACGCCCTATAACGACAAGTTCGAGACGCTCGCGATCAAGCGGGTCTTCGGCGAGCACGCGAAGAAGCTCGCCGTCAGCTCCACCAAGTCGATGACCGGCCACCTGCTGGGCGGCGCCGGCGGCATCGAGAGCGTGATCAGCGCCAAGACGATCCAGACCCAGACGCTCGCGCCGACGATTAATCTCCACGAGCCCGACCCCGAGTGCGATCTCGACTACGTGCCGAACGTCGCGCGCTCCGCGAAGGTTTCGACCGTGGTCAGCAACAACCTCGGCTTCGGCGGGCAGAATGCGGTGGCGGTTTTCCGGGCGGTGTAGCGCGTCGGGCCCTGCGGTCCCGACCTGCCTTTGGGTTTCAATTCTTCGGCTATCGGTGGGGCGCGTTGACCCCAACGCGCTGGCTTGAGCGTCCCGCAAGGTGCGACAACGCGTTCCACCCGGATGCATTCCGAGCACCGGTGGCAAAAAAAGTCCCGCCCTCCTTGAGGGCGGGACTCGCAAGGTGGCTGGTCGTTTATCCCAGTTTAACGACGGCGGCGGCGGGCGCCCACCAGGCCCAGGCCAGCCAAACCGGCGAGGGCGGCAAAAGCCGAAGGTTCGGGGATGGCGCTGACCGTGAGGACGCCGTCGGCTTCATCGAACGAGAAGGCGAAGCCTCCCGAGCTGCCCGTCCAGACATCTCCGCTGCGCGCGAGCGTGCCGCCAATGCTGCCAATGAGGTCCACGGTGCTGAAAGCGCCGCTGTGGCTGCCGTAATCGAGCAGATTGTAGGTCGTCCCGGCGACGAGCGACGAGGTGGAGAAGTTGAGGCTCAGGGAACCGCCAAGGGAGACGGTGGTGGAGCCTGCGGTGAAGAGGCCGCCGGTGGCGGCATCGAGCCCGAGCGTCAGCGCGACCGCGCTCAGGTCATAGGACGCCAGCACCGAGGTGTCGAAAGTGGCGCCATTGGCGATCGCATAGCTGCCCGAGGCAAGGGAGCCGCCGCTCAGGGCCAGGGTATTGACCGTGGTGGCTCCCGTATAGGTGTTCGCTCCCGAGAGCGTGAGCGTGCCCGTGCCGTTTTTGGCGAGGCCGCCGCCGCCCGTGCCGTCGAGCAGCGCTTCGGGGATGGTGACGTTGAATCCGTCCGAATCGATCACGGCGCCGCCGCTCTTGACGTAGGCGTGCTGACTGGCGCCGCCCAGATCGACGAAATTCGCGGTGGCGGCGGTGGCCTTGAGCGTGCCGCCGTTGAAATTGAACGACGCGGTGCCGGTGTTGTCGTTGGTGATGACCTGGGAGATCGTGAGCGTGCCGCCGTTCAGGTTGAACGTGTTGTTTGCGCCGACATTGGTGCTTTGCTTGAGGTCGACCAGGCTGCCCGAGCCGCCAGTGATCGCGCCGCCGGTCAGGGTGACCGCGTTGGCGGTGCCGGCGGCCGTGCTGGTGGTGCTGAAGCGAATGTCGGTACCCGCGTTCAAGTTGAGGATGCCGCCGTTTACCTCGAGTTCGCCCTTGGAGGTGCCCTGGTCGTTCAGTTTGAGCCAGCGTTCGGTGGTGCTGGCGACGTTCACCGTGCCGCTGTTGAGCACGAGTTTGCCGCTGCCGGTGCCGGCCAGGCCGAGCACCAGATCGCGCTCGAAATTGGCCGTGCCGCCGTTGACGTTGATCACACCGACCGCCGTGTTGGCCCCGCCTACATCGGTCTGGCCCGCCGAGGTCGAGGTCTGGTTGAAGGTCGCGCTGTCGTTGCTATTCAAGGTCATATTGGAGCCGGCAGACTCCGCGATATGAACGGTCTGGCCGACGCTCAGCGACGAGGTGCCGTTGAGGGTAATGACGCCCTTGGGCTGGTTGGTGGAGTTGCCGCCGTTGAAGCCGGCGCTCATGTTGACGGACGACGCGGTGGCGTTGTTGAGGATCAGATTGGACGAAACGCCGCCGGTGCCATTGCCGCGGCCGACGGAAATCCAAGTGGTGGCGGTGAGCGAGCCCGCGTCGATCTGCAGCGTGGCGTCGCGGCCGGCACTGCCATTGGAGGTGCCGAAAAGGCCGCCGACGACGACTTCGCCCGTGACCGCGTGGGTGCCGCCGTTGAGCAACAAGGTGCCCTGGCGGGCGACGGCCAAGCCATTGCTCAAACGTTATCTGCGAAACTCTTCTCTCGCCCTTATGGACAAGGGATACGACAGCGACGCCATCCGCGCTTATGTGAACCAACTCGGCGGCGTCGCCGTCATACCCCCGAAGGCCAATCGTGCCTCAAAACCTGCCTTTGACGAGCATCTCTATCAGGAACGTCACCGCTTATACAGGGTCTTAGGCCAACGGGGATCGGCCCTAGGTGGTGGTTTCCAACGGTGACTGGAAAAGGAGAAACCCGCAGTCGCAGGCAGCGAAGACGTCCTGTGCGGGGCGCGTTCGTTAACCGCGCGCAAGGCTTTACCTCGCTGCGCAAGTACCCCAGATAGCCACCATGCGTTTTCCCCGACTCCTGCTGCTGGCTGCTCCCCTAGTGTTCACGGTCGCGATGCCGCTGCGTGCGGCGATCGAGTTCGAATCGACCGAGGTCACGGTGAAACCCGAGCCAGGCGGTCCGCGGAAGCTCACGGGGGAGTTCAAGTTCAAGAACACCGGCACCGAGCCGGTGGTCATCGAGGAGGTCCACAGCAGTTGCGGCTGCACCGTGCCGGAAACGCCGAAGGAGCCGGTGGCGCCGGGAGCGAGCGGCGTCATTCCCGTGACCTACGCTGCCGGGGACCGCCAGGGGCGGCAAACGCAGCATATCCAGGTGAAGACCTCCGACGGAAACGGCTTCGAACTCCGGCTTGTCGCCGAACTGCCGGTGCGGGTGAGCTTCTCGCCCCGTCTGCTCCTGCTCGGCCGGAACGACAACGAGCCGAAGACCGCGACGGTGACCTTTTCGGACGACCTGCCGGTGACCCTTACCGAAGTGGTTTCGCAAAGCGCGGGCTTTGAGTTCGTGGAGCCGCCGGAACTGAAGGACAACGTCTTGAAAATCACGGTTCGTTACACGGGCGACGCGGCGGCGGATGGGCGCGGCGTGATCCGTATCCGCACCAAGACGCATTCCGGCGCGGAATACACCGACGTCCTCTACGTGCGGCACACGCCCGTGTCGTCGTGAACGTGACGGGCAAAGGCCCGGCCCGGTGGCGTGCGGGGCTCGCCTTGCTTGCGCTGCCGCTGCTGCCGGCGGTGGCGACGGGGCTCTGGCACCCCAAGCGGCCGGACTGGGCGGCTCTGTGGGCTCCCGACGGCGGGGTGCGCCAGGTCGATATGGCCACGGCCCGCACGGAGTTTGCCGGCGCGCTGTGGATCGACGCGCGCGAGGCGGAGGCCTACGCGGCGGGGCATGTGCCCGAGGCGCTTTCGTTGAACGAAACGGCGTGGGAGGCCGGCCTCGCCGGGTTGGCTGAGGCTTGGGACGGGACGCGGGCCATCGTGGTGTATTGCGGCGGCGAGAGCTGCCACGCGAGCGAGTCGGTGGCGCGGCGGCTGAAGCGCGAGCTGGGTTTCGACAAGATCGTCGTGTTGCGCGGCGGCTGGGATGCGTGGCAGGCGGCGGAGGGCGCGAAATGAAGACGCGCGCTCTCGTCGTCTGGACCGCGCATGGGATCGTCGCGGTCGCGTTCGCCGCGGCAGGCGTTTTGAAACTGCGTAATCCGGCGAGCTTCGCGGGCGATATCGGGCACTACCGGCTGGTTTCATCCTGGTTGGCCGGCCTGGCCGCGGTGTATCTGCCCTGGCTGGAACTCACGCTGGCGGCGGCCCTGCTCGCGCCGCGGACTCGCGGGGTGGCGCGGTGGCTGTCGGTCGCCTTGCTGGTCGCGTTCTGCGCGGCGCTGGCCAGCACGATGGTGCGCGGCATAGACATCCGCTGCGGATGTTTCGGCTCCGCATCGGACACGGGGGCGGCTGGGGCGCTGGCGCGTAACGGCGCCCTGCTCGCGTGCCTGCTGGCAGGTGCCTGGGCGGAGCAGCGAAGCAATCGCGCCGACCCCGCGTAGCGGGAAGCGCCAGCGACCCGTTCCGGACGCTGCCGCTACACGACTCCGACCCGGCCCTGCGCGACGGCCGATTCCAGCACCTCGGCGGGGCGGAGGCCGCGTTCGCGCAGGGCGCGGAGCGAAAGAGCGTCGTGACGCTTGGCCAGACGTACACCCTGGGCATCCGTCACGAGAGGGGCATGGAACCAGGCCGGCGCCGGTGCACCGAACGCCTCCAGCAGCAGCAACTGGCGGAAGGTGGAGCGGATGAGATCGGCGCCGCGTACGACCTCGGTGATGCCCAGGGCGGCGTCGTCCACCGCACAGGCAAGCTGGTAGCTGGGGAAGCCGTCCTTGCGCCAGACGAGGAAGTCGCCGAAGTCGCGGCCGCAGATGGCGCGCTGTTCGCCGAAATGCCCGTCGGTGAAAACCAGCGGACGGCCGTCCGGTACACGAAAGCGCCAGTTGAGCACCAAGCCGGCGTCATCTAGGGGCGGCAGGGGCGTGTCAGTTGGCGGCCGCCAGGCGGCGGGGTAGAGCGGCTCGTCGTCGGCGGGTGCGGGATTGTCGGCGGCCGGGCCTTCGTGCGGGGCGGAGAGCGCTCCGGCGAGATCCTTGCGCGAACGGTAGCAGGGAAAGATCAGCCCCGCGGCGTGGAGGCGGGCGAGGGTGGCGCGGTAAAGGGGCAGGCGCTTGGACTGAACGATCACGGGCAATTCCCAGGACAGCCCGAGCCAGGCAAGGTCCTCGAGCGCGGCGGCGGCGAATTCCGGGCGGCAGCGCGCCGTATCGAGATCGTCCATACGCATCAAAAGACGCCCCCCGGTGGCGCGGGCGCGCGCGGCGGCGAGGGCGAAGGTGCGGGCGTGACCGAGGTGGAGCAGGCCGGTGGGCGAGGGCGCGAGGCGACCGACGTAGGGCAGGGAAGACACGATGAGCTTGGCTGCAAAAAGACGCAGAAGACGCAAAAAATGAAGAAGGAAGCGCCCGGGCCATCCCCGCCGGCAGATTGGGACTGGCGGCGGAACCGCCGCCGCTTAGGGCTGGGGAATGGAAAAGCTGTTGTGCGTGTATTGCGCGAGCGGGAAGGAACTGGATCCGAAGTATTATGCGGCGGGTGCGGCGCTGGGACGCGGGCTGGCGGAGCGCGGCTGGGGCCTGGTCTTCGGCGGCGGCAAGGCCGGGGTGATGGGTTCGGTGGCGCTGGCCGCGAAGGTGGCGGGGGCCAAGGTGGTTGGCGTGATTCCGGATTTTATGGTCGCGCGCGAACTGGCCTACCTCGAGGCGGACGAGTTGATCGTGGTGCCTTCGATGCGTGAGCGGCGTCGGATCATGGAGGAACGCGCGACGGCTTTCGTCACCTTGCCGGGTGGGATCGGTACGCTGGAGGAACTGGTCGAGATTCTGGTCGGGCGAGCCCTGAACCGGCACGACAAGCCGCTGGTCCTCGTCAACCAGGACGGGTTCTATGACGAGTTGCTGGCGTTTTTCGCCAAAATGGTCCGCGAGAGGTTCAAGTCGGCCGGGATGATGGACATCATGCCCGTCGCTCGCACGGTCGACGAGGTCTGGCCCCTGCTGGAACGCGCCGCGAACGCGGAGGCGGTGGATGCCTTGTGGCGTTGAGTCCGGCCGAGGCGAGCCGGCCCGGCGGGTCTCCCTTCGTGAAATCCGGGGTTTTCATCGAGCGGTTTCGGATCAAAGGTCTTCGCTCTTCGCCATGGCTGCCGTCATCAATTTTTCCGCTTATCTGTTCACGCCTTTCGAGGCGGCAGAATTGCCGGCCTTGCGCGAACGCCTGCGCGCCCGGGCGGGTGAACTCGGGCTGCGCGGCACCGTCCTGCTGAGCACCGAGGGGATCAATTTATTCATCGCCGGCTCGCGCGAGGCGACCGGTGCGTTTCTCGCTGAGCTGCGCGCCGTTCCCGGCCTGGAGGGACTGGCGCCCAAGGAAAGCGTATCCGACGAGCAGCCCTTCAACCGCATGCTGGTGAAGATCAAAAAGGAGATCATCGCCTTCGGCATCGAGGGCATCGATCCCGCGCGGCAGCCCGCGCCCCGCCTCGATCCGAGGACGCTCAAGCAGTGGCTCGACGAGGGCCGCCCCGTCACCCTGCTCGATACGCGCAACGACTACGAGGTTCGCCTCGGGACCTTCAAAAACGCCCTCGTGCCGGGCATCGATCATTTTCGGGATTTTCCCACCGCGGTGCGCCGCCTCCCGGAGGAGTTGAAGGCACAGCCGGTCGTCACCTTCTGCACCGGGGGCATCCGCTGCGAAAAGGCCGCGCCCTTCCTCGCACGCGAGGGTTTCGAGCAGGTCTTCCAGCTCGAAGGCGGCATCCTGAAGTATTTCGAGGCCTGCGGCGGCGCGCACTACGAGGGCGAGTGCTTCGTCTTCGACCGGCGCGTGGGGGTCGACGCGAACCTGAGGGAGACCGATTCCGTGCTATGCTTCGCGTGCCAGATGCCGCTTACTGCCGCGGAGCAGCGCGACCCGCGCTACGTGCCCGACCTCTCCTGCCCGCATTGCGCGCCCGCCGCGCCGGTTCCGCCGGCGCCGGACGCGGCTCCCGTGCGATAATCCGGTGGCGTCGCGCCGCCGCGTGCGTTCTCGTCGCGGTCCCTGTCTAATCTCCGTGCTCCGTCTCCGCCGTCTTCCCCGGGTCTCTTTTTTGTCCTGCTTTGCGCTCTGCCTCGGCCTGCTCGCTGGCTGCACCAGCCTGGAGCGCAGCGTCGCCCCCGGCCGCGATCCCGCCGCGTTGCGCGAGGTGTTCGTCGCCTCCAATCTGAACGACAACCATGGGCTCGCCCGCCGCATCGCCGCCGCGCTGCGTACCCGCGGCCTGCGCGCCGAAGCCGGCCCGATGACCATGATGCCCGACAGCGCCGAGGCGGTGTTAAATTACCACGACCGCTGGGCCTGGGACTTCGGCGAGCACCTGATCCACCTCAGCCTGACGCTTTCCGACCCCGGCGAGCTGCGCCCCTACGCCACGGCCACCCGCCAGCGCAACGTTGCGCGGTCCACGAATCTCGACGAAGTCATTCCCGAACTCGTCGCCGAACTGCTGGCGCCGTCCGCCCCGAAATAAACCGCTCTCCGCCGTGCCCCTGTCCCACGACAAGCTCTCGATTTTTTACCGCCAGCTCGCGCAACAACTCGCGGCTGGGTTGACCTTTTCGCAGGCCCTCCGCGCACCTTCGCCTGCGCCCGCCGGGGATGCTTTCCGGCTCGCCGGCATGGCGGAGAGCGGCCAGCCGATGCCCGCCATCATTGGGGCTGCAGGGTCCTGGTTGCCGGTTCCGGACCGGCCCTTTCTGATCGCGGCCGCCGGCTCCGGCCGCCTGCCGCTCGTGCTGGCCAACCTCGCGGACCGCCACGAGCAGATCGCGATCACGCGGCGGCGGGTGATCCTGGCCTGCATCTACCCGCTGGGCGTGTTTCATTTCGCCGCGATCCTTTTTCCCTTTCTTCGCCTCATCGATTTCGAACGAGGTTTGCAATGGAGCCTGACCGCCTACCTCGGCGGCCTCCTCGCCATCCTGGTGCCGGTCTGGGGCGGCGGGGCGGTGCTGTGGGGGCTGGTCCGCCACCGGCATCCGCTCGCGTTGGGCCTGCTCAACCTCCTGCCGGCGATCGGCGGCTACCGCAAACACCAGGCGCTGGCGGATTTTTCCTTCGCGTTGGGCAACCTGCTCGAGGCCGGCGCGCCCATCGGCCAGGCTTGGCTGGATGCCGGCGACATCGCCCGCTCCCCGCGTTTGCAAAGGGCCTCGAAAAAAATCCACGCGCTGATCATGCGCGGCGAGGCTCCTGGCCCCCGGCTCGCGGCCACCCACGCTTTTCCCGGCGATTTCGTCGCGCGCTACCAGACCGGCGAGACCACCGGCAGCCTCGAGGGCTCGCTGCTCGCGCTCGCCTCCGACCATCAGGCCACGGCCAACAACCGGCTGGCGGCGGCCTCGATCCTGTATCCCGGACTGCTCTTCGGCCTGGTCGCGGCGATGATCGGCTGGCTGGTCATTTCTTTCGCGATGAAATACTACGGCACGATCAACCACATGCTCGACGGCATGTAGGCGCGCGTTTGCCTTTCGCCCCATGGACCAATCCGCCCGCGACCCGCTGCACGGCAAGACCCTCGAACATATCGTCACCGCGCTGGTTGCCCATTATGGCTGGGAGGAGCTCGGCCGGCGCATCGAAATCCGCTGCTTCACCCACGATCCCAGTGTGAAATCGAGCCTGGTTTTCCTGCGAAAAACGCCCTGGGCCCGGGCCAAGGTCGAGCAGCTTTACGTGCGGATCGGGGCACCGTGAGCAGGCGATCGGATTTTTAACCGCGAAGTACGCGAAGAATCGCGAAGGCCGACAGGGACGAAGACTCCGGTTTGGACTGATTTCTCTTTTTTAGCGCTGCTTGGCGTACTTCGCGGTTACTCGTCTATTTTTTCTTCCCGCCGCCGCGCGGTACGAGGGAGAGCAGCCAGAGCAAAAGAAGCGCGCCGAAGACGGCGGTGATGAGGGTGGCCAGCGTGGTGCGGGCGTTGAAGCCGAGAAGCCCGAGGACGAAGCGGCCGAGGAGCGAGCCGATCACGCCGACGATCAGGTTGCCCGCCAGGCCGAAGCCGCGGCGGTGGAGGATTAGCCCGGCGAGCCAGCCGGCCAGCCCCCCGACGATGAGAAGCAGGGCGAGTTCCTCCACGTTCATGCCGGGGAGGGAAGGGCGGCGTTGTACTCGGCCACGCCGGGGAAGGTCTGCCAGAGCGCGAGCGGGATGTCCTCGGGCCGCACGGTGGGAGACTGGCCGGCGGCGACGAGCGAGTCGATCCAGGCGCGGCCATGGTCGGGAAGCTGGCTGCCGCGCAACAGGGTGCCGATCTGTTTGCGGCGTTGTTGGAAACAGGCGCGGATGGCGAGTTTCGCGGCGCGGGGAAACAGGATCGGACGCGGTTTGCGGACGATGTTGAGCAGGTAGGAATCCACGTCGGGCCGGGGATGGAAACAGGCGGAGGCGACCTTGTGCCCCGGCGCGATGTCGAAGGCGCTCTGGAGAAAAATCGAGATCGAGCCGAACTGCTTGGAGCCGGGCCTGGCCATGTAGCGCTGGGCGGCCTCGAGCTGGAGCATGAGCACCAGGCGGGTTGGCAGAGGACCGTCGAGCACGGCATCCATCCACGGCGTGGAAATCGCGTAAGGCAGGTTGGCGACGACCTTAAAAGGGACGTCGGCCGGAATGTCGGCGATGGGATGGTCCATCGCATCGGCTTCGAGCAGGTGCAGGCGGCCCGGAAAAAGCGGCGCCAGGGTTTCGCGCTGGTAACGAGCCATCACCGGGTCCCGCTCGACCGCCCAGACTTCGGCACCGGTCTCGAGCAGGGTGCGGGTGAGCGTGCCGAGCCCCGGACCGACCTCGACGACGCGATCGGCGGAGCTCACTTGGGCCAGTTCGAGGGACTTGCGGACGATGTTGCCGTCGATCAGGAAGTTTTGCCCCAGGAAGTGCTTCGGGTGAACGCCAAGCTTGGCGAGGATCTCGCGGGTTTCGGAGAGGGTGAGCGGCATGGCGCTGCGCAAAATGACCGATGACGAAGGACGAGGTCCGCTCAGGCGGCGTGGAAAGCGGCGATCAGGGCGGCGGGGTCGCGGGCCTTCATCAGGGCCTCGCCGCAGAGGATGGCGTGGGCGCCGCAGGCGCGGACCCGGGTGGCGTCCCGGGCGGTGAAAATCCCGCTCTCGCTGATGGCGGTGACATGGGCGGGAAACTTGGGGATGAGGCGTTCGCTAAGGCCGAGATCGCATTTGAAGATGGCGAGGTCGCGGTTGTTTACGCCGATGATGGCGGCGTCGAGGGCGAGGGCGCGGGCGAGCTCGGCTTCGTTGTGGATCTCGAAAAGCGCATCGAGCCCGGCGGCGCGGGCGGCGTCTCGGAGGAGGGCCAGCTCGTCGTCCTCCAGGGCGCGGACGATCAGGAGAATGGCGCTGGCCCCGGCATCGCGCGCTTCCAGCACCTGGATGGGATGCACCATGAAATCCTTGCGGATGCAGGGGCGCGCGGGGGGCGTGGCGGCGAAGTGCCCGGTGACGGAGCGGAGATCGTCGAGGGTGCCGCCGAAGTATTTCTCGTCGGTGAGGACGGAGAGCGCATCGGCGCCGGCGGCCTGGTAGCGGCGGGCCTGGTCGAGGGCGGAGATGCCGGCCTTGATGTCACCGGCGGAAGGTGAGCGGCGCTTGATCTCGGAGATGACGGCGAGCGCGCCGTCGGCCCGGCGGAGGGCGGAGGCGAAGGAGGGCGGGCGCGGCAGGCGGGCATCGAGCGCGGCGAGTTCCTCCAGCGGCACGGGGCGCGCGCGGGCGGCGACTTCGTGGCGTTTGTGCGCCATGATTTCGGTCAGCTTGTCGGACATGGTGTGCGAAGGAAAGACAGGCGCCGGCCGGAAAACCAGACCAGATACGTCGGGGGCCAAATGGGGCTCGCGTCCAGGTTTGCGCTCAAACCCAGGAGCTTGGTGGCGCTCGGTTTCGCTTCCTGTCACACCGCGGCGGGCCGGCTGTCGAGGATGAGTGTCACCGGGCCGTCGTTGACGAGGTTCACCTGCATGTCGGCGCCGAACTCCCCGCAGGCGACCGGACAGCCGGGACCGAGCGCGGCACGAAGCTGGCCGAGAAAACGCTCATACAGCGCGCGGGCTTCGATCGGGGGCGCGGCGCGGTGAAAATCGGGCCGCGTTCCCTTCTCGAGCGTGCCGAAAAGGGTGAACTGGCTGACCACGAGCGCGCCTCCGCCGACCTCGCCCAGCGCACGGTTGAGTTTTCCCGCCTCGTCGGCGAAGAGCCGGGCGGTGGCGAGCTTGCGCGCGAGGCGTTCGCCGGCCTCGGGCGTGTCGCCTTTTTCGATGCCGAGCAGGAGGAGGTAACCGTGGGCGATGGAGCCCGACTCGCGCCCCGCGATGGTCACGGAGGCGGAGCGGACGCGTTGGAGGACAATACGCATCGGGAAAAGAAGGACGGACGGCCGCCCACCTTCAACGTCAACGCAGCACGTCGAAGGAATTGCCCTTGAGGGGGAAGATCGGCTGACCGAGGCGGCGCGAGCTGATTTCCTCGAACTGCAGGCCGATGAGGAAATCGTTGACCAGGAATTGCAGGAACTCCCGTTTGGGCAGGACGAGACAGCGGACCGGGGTCCGCGCCACGATGGTCGCGGTGGCCACGCTGTTCTGGAGGGCGCTGATCTCGCCGAAAAAATCGCCCGGATGGAGCCGGGCCACCTCCTCGTCGCCTTTGCGCACGGTGAGTGCGCCCTCGTAGAGCAGGAAGAAATACTGGTTGTCGTCATCCTGGCGGATGAGGACTGCGCCTTCCGGAAAGGCCTGCAGGAGCGCGCGGCGGGCGAAGGCGACCATGGCGTGCGGGCTCCAGCTCGAGGAGAGGGGGAGGCGGTGCAGGAAGGCGACCTTCTGCACGATATCCATGACCGAATCGCGGGTGAGCCGGCTCAGCACGAGCCGCTGGAAATCCTCGCGCCGGAGAGCGAGCAGGACGGCCCTGCCCAGGGTGTGGACGGAGCGGGTGCGACGTCCGTTCTGGAGCAGGGCCATCTCGCCGAACACGTCGCCGACGCCGAGCACGGCCACGCGTTCGCGCCGGCCGGCGGCAGTGTCGCGCAGCACCTCCACCCGTCCGCTGTGGACCACGTAGAGCTGGTCGCCCGGATCGCCCTCGCGGACGACCGTGGCCCGGGCCGGGTATTCCTCGGGGCGCAGGGCTTCGACGATGCCGCGCCGGTCCTCCGCGCTGAAGCCCCGGAAAAGAAGGCAGTCCGCCAGGGTCTCGGCGTAGGCCTCCGAGCTGCCCGGCGCGGGACGGGGCCGCAGCCGCCGGCGCCGGAACTCGCGCGTATGGCGGAGCGCCGAGCGGACGACGAGGAAGAGGGCGGTGCCAAGCGCGCCCGCGACCATCAACCCGAGCAGCGCGAGCACGGCGAGAGCGGTGAACTGCAGCCCGCCGCCCTCGACCCAGGATCGCAGGACCATGGCGGCATGGGCGTTGAGCGGCAGGCTGCCCGCGGCCAGGACGAGCGCCAGCCAGGCGACGGTGTGCAGGGCGTGGATGCGCAGGAAGTGTGTATCCGTATTTCGTATACGGGTTCGGAACGCGAACCAGATCGCGCGGTTGGGCTCGAAGCGGAAGTGGCGGAAGGCGTCCAGGGTGGGAGCCCCGTGGCGGGCGTGAAGCAAGGTGAGCCCGGGCGACCACCAGAAAGGGGACAGGTGATAGATCAGCGCGCAGGAAAGCAGGAAGGAAACGCCCGGGGCGAACCAGGGCACGAGCCCCAGGACCACCAGCAGGGGAGCGAGGCGGGCGAGGCCGGCATTGAAACGGGTCTGGCGCCCGCCCATGGCGGCATCGTCCAAGTCGGCGCGGAAGTGCGGAAACGGCGTCCGCCAGCGGAAGCGCGGTGCGTAGACCTCGGCCTCGGCGTCGCGGATCACGCAGGCGGCGAGGGCATAGCCGGCGCTGGTGGCGAGGCAGGCGAGCAGCCAGCCGGCGAGGAGTTCGAAGACGTTCGACGGAAGCCGGAAGGGCGTCAGCAGGAGGGCGGCGAGGGCCGCCGCTCCGGCGACCACGACCAGCAGGCGCACCCGCACGGCGGAGGCCCGGGCGTTCCAGTCGGCGGCGGGTTCTTCGGGCGGAGAAGAATGGCCGGCGGACTGCAGCAGGCCGCACTCGAAGGCCTTCACGACGAGTTCGTAGAACTCGCGCAGCGGCGGGCAGCGCCGGTCGGAGATGAGCTGAAAGAGGACCGGCGGGACCATCAGGGGCCGGTCGGCGAAGGTCTGCAGCGCCCGCCACTGGAGCTTGGTGACATTGAGGTAGGCGCGGCCTGGCTGGTATTTCACGACCACCCGGTCCCGGTCGTATTCGGTCACGCGGATGCGCTCGGCGAGCTGGAAGGAAACCGCGGAGAGGAGCGTCTGTTGATCCATGGCCGCCACCGGGACGGGCGGCACGGGATGCTCGGCGGGCGGAATGAGAAACGGCGAATCGGTCGGAGGAGGGGTCGGCATGGACATGGCCGCGATGCGGAATCGCTCGAACGTTGGTTGGAAAGCGGGACACCCGAAGACAGGCAGGCGGGGGCCGGCTTGTCGATAATCGGTGGCGAAAACGAAAGCGCCACGCTCAGCCGGTGGGTCCGCCGCAGCCGGGCGCGGTGGGAGTGGAGCCTGGGAACCGCGTGCTTGGCGGCGGTGCCCGCCAAAACGAGCACCTCCTACTGCGGCTCCGTGGTGCAGGCGCCGCCATCGGGTGGCGGGCACGCTGGGCGCGGGGTCGGGCGGGAACCCCCCGGTTTCTCCGGAAAAGATTTTTCAGGTTAAAATCCGTGCGCAGGCTGCCGCGGATGCCGAAATCGGGTTCGTCGCCGCCGAAGGTCGCGGACACGCCGAGCCCGAGCACCCAGCGGCCCTTGTGCCCGGGGGTCCAACCGGTGGGCAGTTTCCAGGCGACCGAGGGAGAGAGGGTGAAGCGGAAGTCGTTTTCGTCGCCCAAGCCGGCGGTGGAGCAGAAGCGGGTGGCGAGGGTCCAGCCCCAGTCGCCACGTTCCCAGTTCACGCCCGGCGCGATGAACCAGGAGTCTTCCGGCAGGCTGTCTTCGTCGTCGGCACCCGACGCGGAGGCGTCCTCCAGGGACACGAAATCGAGTCCCGCGCGGACGAAGGTCGTCCAGCCGGGGTGACTCTCGAGTTTGCGCGACAGGATGACATAGGGCGTGAGATGTTCATAAGGATCGGCGAGCGATTCGGGCGGATTGCCCACCGGCCGGCTGTAATTTAGACCCACCGCGCAGCCGAACGCGTCTTCCGGCTCCTCGGTGATCTGGTAGCGTGTGCCGAGCCGAAGTTCGCAGATTCCCGCGTCGCCAAAAAGCGGCTGCGCGCCGAGACCGTGGGCAAAATAGACGTCCACCGCGCAGGAGGCTTCCCAGTTGTCGGTGAGGCCGTAGCGTGCGCTCACGGAGACGCGCAGGTGATCCTTGCGGAGCAGGTCGCCGAAATGCGGGCGCAGGGACAAGCGGGTGTTTTCGCGGAGCATCGTGCCGACCAGCCCGCTGCCGAAGAGCAGCGAATCCTCGGGGCGCGGAATACGGGAGCCGGGGTCGCGTGCCGCGGCGATGGATGCGGGCGGGGGTTCCGGGAGGGGGCGGAGCTTGGGCACGGCCAGGGTCCGCGTCGCGAGGTCTTCGCCGGGCGGCGTTTCGTCATCGGACGGCGACGCGAGGGGAGCGGAGAAAGCCGTTTGCAAGATGCTCTGGATGAAGCAGGCGGCCAGACAGAACGCGCGGGGAACTGCGTTTGCCAGACTCATGGCGGGAGGGGGTTGTCTTTCAAAATTAACCCACCTCGCCCGGCGGGGCAAACGACCGGGCCGCAGCCTGGGATATCCCCCATGGGAGGGCCCCTTGTGGAATCGAAAAAGGCGCATCCTTTTATTCGAGACCAACCACTCCATTCCTATGACTTCCGACTTCCTTCCGGCCCTCTACGTCAAGTGCGATTGCCCGCGGTGCGCGGACATCGTTTCGTTCCTGGACGAGCACGGCATCGCCTACCGCCTGCGCGATGTCTCCCGCGATCCGGTGGCCGCCGGCGAGTTAAGCCGCTTGTCGACGGACTTGCATGTGCCGACTCTCGACTGGCACGGGCAGGTCGTGATCGCGCCTTCGTCCGCTCAGCTGGCGGCTTTCCTGAAGGAGCAGGAAGTGGAGCTGGAAGACAGTTGAAGCCCGGGCTTACGACCAAATTGCCCACGGGACACAAAGAATCATATGGGATGTATTTTCCCGTGTGGTTCTTTGTGTCCCGTGGGCCAGGCAGGTTCGGGACTCGGGGCCGGGATTAGCCGCCCAGTTCGACGTGGGGATTGACGTCCGCGTCGTAGTCGATGCCGGGGATGCCGAAGCCGAAGAGCTTCAGGAACTCGGCCCGGTAGCCGGCGATATCGGTCAGCTGGGCGAGGTTTTCGGTCGTGACCTGGGGCCAGATCTTCGCGACCTCGGCTTGCACGTCGGGTTTCATCTCGAGGTCGTCGATGCGCACGCGGCCGGCCTCGTCGAACTCGAGACCCCGGCCGCCGTACATCTGGTCACGGAAGAGGCGGTCGATCTGCTCGATGCAGCCCTCGTGCGTGCCTTTTGCCTTCATGATCTTGTAGAGCAGGGAGATGTAGAGCGGCACGACCGGGATGGCGGAGCTGGCCTGAGTGACGAGGGCCTTGTTGACGGAGATAAAGGCACGGCCGTAGCCGTTGACCTTGAGGGTGGCGTCGATCGCCCGGGCGGCGCGTTCGAGGTCGTTTTTGGCGAGGCCAATGGTGCCGTTCTTGTAGATGGGCCAGGTGAGCTCGGGGCCGATGTAGGAATAGGCGACGGAGGTGGCGCCGGGGGCGAGCAATTTGGCTTCGTCGAGCGCATTGATCCACGTTTCCCAGTCCTCACCGCCCATGACGGCGGTGGTGTCGGCAATCTCGGCCTCGTTGGCGGGCTCGATGGTGATGGTGGAGACGACGCCCTTGTCGGTGTCGACCGTCTTGTTGGAGTAGGCCTGGCCGACCGGCTTCAGAACGGACTTGTGGGTGACGCCGGTCTTCGGGTGGGTACGGCGGGGCGAGGCGAGGGAGTAGACGACGAGATCCACCTGGCCGAGGTCGGCCTTGATGGCGGCGAGCACGTCGGCCTTGAGCTGATCGGAAAAAGCGTCGCCGTTGAAATTCCGGGCATAGAGGCCGGCTGCCTTGGCCGCGGCGGTGAAGGCGGCGGTGTTGTACCAGCCGGGAGTGGCCTGCTTGTCGGCCTCGGAGGGGCGCTCGAAGAAGACGCCGATCGTGGCGGCGCCGGAGCCGAAGGCGGCCGCGATGCGGGAGGCGAGGCCGTAGCCGGTGGAGGCGCCGATCACGAGGACCTTCTTCGGTCCCTTGGCGAGCGGGCCCTTCGATTTCACGTAGGCGATCTGTTCCTGGACATGCGCGGCGCAGCCGGCGGGGTGGGCGGTGACGCAGACGAAGCCACGGACTTTGGGTTTGATGACCATAGAGAGGGAAAAGGTGGGCGGGGGAAAAAGGCCGTCCAGAATGTTTTACGGGCCGGCGGGGGGCGGGGCGGGGACGGGCGGACGGTCCGCTGTGCCCTGTAGGAGACGGGTGAGCGCGGCGGACTGGAGCCGCTCGGCCTCGAGTTCCTGGCGGAGCAGGCGGTTTTCCTGCAGGAGGAGGCGGTTTTCGGCGCGCAACAGATCGAGGTCCAGACCCTGGCGGTGCGCGGCGAGAAAGTGGGCAACCAGCGTCGCGAGCAGGAGGGCGAGACCGAAGAGCCAGGCGAAATTTCGGAGAGGCCGGGGAGTGACGGGCGTCATGGCGCGATCAGCCGAGTATCCAGAAACCCAGCACGCCGAGGACGATGAGGGTGGCGATGATGCGGACGGCGTCGCGTTCCTGTTTGGTGAGTTTGTGCAGCATGGCGGGGATCAGGGCGGAAAGGGCGGCGGAGGGGAAAAACGACCGTAGAGTGAGTAGATGGCCTCCAGCGGAAGCGGCTGGAGCGCGGGCAGAAAGTTCCTCGGGCGAAGCGGCGCGGGGTCCAGGAAAAGCGCCTCGACCGCGGCGAGGGTGCGGAAATCCCGTCCGGCGGCGGCGTTGACCAGTCGGGTGGCCTCGGCGAGCAGGGCGGCGTCGCGGTGGACGCCGCAGGCGGCGTAGAAGGCGAGGAGCTGGGGATAGACGGCGGAGCCCGGGGGAAGCGGTTCGCGCCCGAGCTTGGCGGCGTAGTCGGCGAGCAGCGCGCGGTCCGGCCAGGCGATAAGGTGGCTGCTGAGCAGCTCGCAAAGGGCAGGCTGGGTGGGTTGGGTCAGGAGCTCGCGGACGCGCGCGGCACGTTCGCCGGTCCGGCCGAGCTGGGCCAAGGCATCGAGCTGGAGGCGGGCCCTCTCGCGGCTGCCGAGCGGGCCGCCGGGAGCGGCGGCGAGGCCGAGCACGAGGTCGCCGCGGCCTTCCTCGAGCAGGCGCCGGAGCAGATGGTAGCTGACAAAGGGATCGACGGCGCGGGGGGCGTTTTCGGCGAGCAGTTCGACGCGCGCCGCGGCCGGACGGAGGTAGAGCGTGCGCTCCAGCCGGAGGAGCGGGACGAGCGTGGCCGGAAGGTCTTTCTCGGCGAGGAGGCGTTCGATGCCGGCGGCATCTCCGAGCTGGCGGTTGGCGAAAAGAAAGGCTTGGACCCAGGCCGCGGCGGGCACGGGGCCGGAATGGAGGAGGCGCTCCCCGGCGATGCGCTGGATGCCTCCGAAATCTCCCCGGGCGAGCAGGGCGCGATACCAGGCCTGGGCGATCTCGGAACGTTGTTCCGGATGGTCGGAGTAGAGGCGGGTGTAGGTCTGGTCGGAGACGAGGGGCTGGCCGGCCTGCAGGAGCTGGGCGAGAAGCATGCCGGTGCGGAAGTCGCGCGGGTTGAGCTCGTAGGCGTTGGTCAGGTGGAGGATGGCCTCCGGCATCCGCCTGGCGGCGCGGGCCTCGTGGGCGCGCTCGAGATAGTAAGCCGCCTGGATCCGGCCGAAATCCCGCCAGGCCGGCGGCCAGATGACCTGGGTGTAGCGCACCTCGTAGCCGATCCCGCGGAGCAGGCCGAACGCACCGAGGCTGGCGACGAGCAAGGCGGCGATGGTCGCTCCGCCGAGAAGGAGGGCGGCGCGGCTCCAGAAGGGGCGCACGTTCTCCGCGTCGGCCGAGCACACCCAGTTGCCATCGACGTGCCGGGCGAGCAGGGGGCATACGGTGCGGAAACGCGCGGGCGAGCGGTAGTCGAGGATGGCCTCGCAGCCGGTCTCGAAGGCGCGGCCGGAATCGCTGGCGATCTGGCAGGGGCAGCGGCCGCGTCGGCCGCGGGCGATATGCCAGCTTTTGCGCGTGTTCCAGTAGAGGGCGCCCCAGCCGAGGCGAAAGGTGTCGGTCAACCAGCCAAGCACGGGGCGGACGCTGGTTGGCTGGGCGGGCAAGGGCGAGGGGAAAGGGAAAAGGCGGGGGCTCTTCTGCGCCCGACGGAGACGAGCCAAAAAAACACCGCGGCGAGGTGGCGAAACGCGAAACCTGCGCTTTGGTCGGGCGTCTTCTGCGTAGCAGAACCACTTAGTTTTGTGCTCAACCTGTTCTTCCCGTCCAAACCATGAAAACCTCGAAACTGTTCTCCCTCGTTCGCTTCGGCTTTGTCGCGGCCGGACTTTTCGCCGCCGGGCTGCTGTCCGCCGCCACCGTCGGCGAGCCGGCGCCGGCCTTCACCCTGACCGACATCAACGGGACCTCCCGCAGCCTCGCCGAGTTCAAGGGCAAGACCGTGGTTCTCGAATGGGTCAATCCCGAGTGTCCCTTTGTCGTGAAGCACTACGAGAAGAGCGGCAACCTGCCGGCCACCCAGCAGGCCGCCACCTCCGACGGCGTGGTCTGGCTTCAGATCAATTCGGCCGCGGCGGGCAAGCAGGGCGATTTCGACCCGGCTAAGGTCAAAACCTGGCAGGAGAGCAACAAGGTCGCCGCGACCGCTTACTTGCGCGACTCCGATGGCAAGGTGGGCAAGGCTTATGGCGCCAAGACCACTCCGCATATCTTCGTGATCAACCCCGAGGGCACGCTGGTTTACAACGGCGGCATCGACAGCATCCGCTCGACCAACCCGGCCGACATCGAAAAGGCCGAAAACTATGCCAAGGCCGCTCTCGCCTCGGTGAAGGCCGGCAAGCCGGTCGAAAAGGCCAACACCGAGCCTTACGGCTGCTCGGTGAAGTACTGAGCCGCCGGTCGGGATTTCTTCCAGAGCCAACGGCCCGAAGCCGCCCCGGATATCCGGGGCGGTTTTTTTCGATCCGAGCCCCCCGAGTTGTCGATTTCGTCGACGCTACGGCTGCTGCGTTCGATTCACAATGCGGGCGCGCCGGAGCCGCGGGCGGGACGCCCGCGCAGCACCCGCGACGGGAGCGCTCCCCGGGCCAGGATTTCGAAGCGGAGGAGGACGCGGTAATCCGCGCTCAGGCAGTCCGGGGCGCGCCCGCGTCCCGCGGGGCACCCTCACTCCAGCGTCAAATCGACCAGTTCCAAGCCTGGAGCTCGTCCTGTTTGCGGCACTCGACGGCGGCCTCCTTCTTTTTCCGGGAGCGCACGACGAGGTTTTCGTTCTTGTAGTAGGCGATGCTGTTGTCGGGGATGCTTTCCAGCAGCCAGACGTTGGCGCCGACGATGGAATGGGTGCCGATGCGGGTGTCGCCGCCCAGGATGGTGGCGTGGGCGTAGATGGTGACGTGGTCGCCGACGTCGGGGTGGCGTTTCACGCCCTTTATCGGGTTGCCGTCGGAATCCACCTCGAAGGACTTCGCGCCGAGCGTGACGCCCTGGTAGATCTTCACGTGGTGGCCGATGGTGGCGGTCTCGCCGATGACCACGCCGGTGCAGTGGTCGATGAAGAAGTGCTCGCCGATGCGCGCGCCGGGATGGATGTCGGTGCCCGTGCGTTCGTGGGCGTATTCCGTGAGCATGCGCGGCAGCAGGGGCACGCCGAGGCGGTAGAGCTCGTGGGCGAAACGTTGGAGCGAAATTACGAGCACGCAGGGGTAGGCCAGGATGATCTCCTCGACGTGGCGAGTGGCGGGATCGCCGGCGTAGGCGGCCTGGACGTCGGTCTGCACGACGCGGCGGAGTTCGGGCAGGCGGGCGAGGACGAGATCGGCAATCCCTTCCGCCCGCTCCGCAGGGCCGGCGGAGTTCACCGCGAGGGTGGCGTCGGCGGCACGGGCGAAGCGGAGCGATTTCTCCACGTCGGCGCGCAGGCGGGCGTGGACCGCCGCGAGCCGGCGGCGGGTGTGGGCGGGCACCTCTTCGCGGGTGAGCGGCTCGGTCTCGAAAAAGCCGGGGAAGAGCAGGTGCATGACGTCGATGGCGAGCCGGTTGATCGAGGCCTCGGAAGGCAGGTTGCTGCCGTCGAGATGGTTGATGCCGCCTTCGGTGTCGTAGGAACGGAGCAGGGCCTGGAGCGTGTCGTCGAATGTCATGCGACTGGAGGGAGGATGACGTTCGGCGCGCGGTGGCGGTGGGTCAAATCTTCCCGCCGGGGACGCCATCGCAGGTCCCCACCGTTGGCCGGGCTGCCCGACCAGCGGTCGGGCCTGCAGGGTGGCGTCCGGGCGGAGGCTCCGCGCTCAGAAGGGGTTTTCGGTGGCGACGAACTCCCAGGGGATGCCGAAGTGGCGGGAGGCGGCCTCGGCGAGGGCGCGCACCCCGTGGACCTCGGTCGCGTAGTGGCCACAGCAATACAAATTGAGTCCGTGCTCCTCGGCGAAGTTGTACCATTCCTCGCGGAGCTCGCCGGTGACGAGCGTGTCCACCCCGAGGCCGGGCAGCTCGGGCACCGCGCTGTTGCCGCTGCCGCTGCAGAAGGCGATCCGGCCCGGGCGGCCGGAGCCGTGCTCCACCGCGACCACGCGGGTGTAGAGGTCGCGGAGTTCGGCGTGGAGTTCGTCGCGCGTGCCGGCGTACGGGGCGGTGCAGGCGACGGATTCGCTGCCTGGCTGCTGGAGAAAGGTGGCGTCGGGCGTCAGGCCGAGCTGGCGGGCGAGCAGCGCGTTGTTGCCCAGCTCGGGATGCCCGTCGAGCGGGAGGTGGCAGCCGTAGACGGCGAGGTTGGCCCGGATGGCGGTGGAGAACCGCTCATAGTTCCGGCCGGTGAGCGGCTGCGGAGCCGTCCAGTAGAGGCCGTGGTGGACGATCAGGAAGTCGATGCCGGCGGCGGCGGCGCGGGCGAAGGGCACCCGGCCCGCGTCCACGGCGGCGCCCAGGCGGGTGACGCGGCCGTCGTTTTCCAACTGGAGGCCGTTGAGGGCGTTGGGATGGTCTTTCCAAGCGTGGCGGCGGCTGCGCTCGTCGCAAAAACGGACGACTTCGGCAAGGGTGGGCATGAGCAAAACCGTGGAGCGGCGCGGGGGCGGGGCGAGACTGTTTTGAAGTCGCGTTTTGCACGCCGGGGCCCTGGGTTCGGCGCCGATGTCGCAAGCGTCCCCTTCCGTGTCCTCGCCCGTGGATCTCATCGCCGCCGCCACCGCCGAGTTTGGCGGGCGACCCTCCTGGGACGATTACTTCATGGCCACGGCGATCCTGCTATCGACCCGTTCCCCCTGCGAGCGGCTGCACGTCGGCTGCGTGATCGTAAGCGCCGGGGACCGAAAAAACCGCCTGATCGCGGCTGGTTACAACGGCTATCTGCCGGGCACCCCGCACACCTCGCGGGTGCGGGACGGCCATGAGCAGGCGACGGTGCACGCGGAGCAGAACGCGATCGCGGACGCGGCGCGGCGGGGCAGCTCGGTGGAGGGCTGCACCGCTTACGTGACCCATTTTCCCTGCATCAATTGCGCAAAAATCCTGGCCGCGGCGGGCATCGCGGAAGTGCGCTATCGCGAAGACTACCGGAACGATCCGCTGGTCGAGCCTCTGCTGGCGGATGCCGGGGTGCGGATCGTGAAACTCTAGGATAGCCGGCCGGCACGGAGGGCCGGAGCCACCACCGATCACCACGCGCCAGCCACACCGCCCGTTCCCGGTGGGACGCGGAGAACTTCAGAAAAGCGGTTGCGCGGAGGGACGGCGTCGTTTCCTGTCTGTGAGGCGTCAGCCCCATTCCGACGTTCATGCGCGATTCCGGTCCAACCCCTTCCCACGAATCCCTGGCCGGCTCGGTGTTGCTCGCGCATCCAGTGTTGCGGGACAAGACCTTCCGTCGCACGGCGATCCTGATGTCGAGCCACGACGCGGAGGGTGCGATGGGGGTGGTCCTGAACCGGCCCCTTAAGCGCAAACTGGGCGAATTCGGCGCGGATTTCGCGCTCGGGCCGCTGGCCCATGTGCCGGTGTTCGACGGCGGCCCGGTGGCGAAGCGGCAGATCATCCTCTGTGCCTGGCGGCCGCATGCAGACGCGAACTCGGAGGGCATGCAGCTCCTTTTCGGGCTGGACCGCGAGCGGGCGGCCGAGCTGGCGGGCCAGGAAGGCGTTCAACTGCGGGCTTTCCTGGGTTATGCCGGTTGGACTGGCGGACAACTGGAGGGCGAGTTGGAGCGCGAGACTTGGGTCGTGGCCGACTTGGAACCCGACATTATCCACCATTCGCCGGACGAAAGCCTGTGGCGGCGCGTGCTCGGCGGGGTGGCCCCGCAGTGGCGGCTGCTCGCGGGCGAACCGGACGATCCCGGCGCGAACTGAGCCTGCAAGTGCGGGATTTTGAAACCGCGAAGCGGCGCCAAGAGAAGACGGACGAGGTGAATCGCCCTTTCCCTTGGCGCGGACGCGCGGCTCAGGAAGCCGGCGCGGGAGCCGGCGTTGGCGTCGGTGCGGGCTGCACGAGCGGGGCCTTTTTGAGTTTTTCGATCTTCGGTTTGATCACCACGCGACAATAGCCGGCGTTGGGGTTTTTGCGGAAGTAGTCCTGATGGTACTCCTCGGCGGGATAGAACTCGGGCAGAGGTGAGATCTCGGTGACGATGTTGCCGCCCCAGGCCGGATTGGCGCGATCGCGGGAGGCGAGGATGAGGGCCTTTTCCGCGTCGTTGGCATAATAGATGACCGAGCGGTATTGGGTGCCGGTGTCCGCGCCCTGCCGGTCGAGCGTGGTGGGGTCGTGGATTTCCCAGAAAAAGTCCACCAAGTCGGCGCGGGATACCTTGGCGGGATCGAAGGTGAGCTTCACGACCTCGGCGTGGCCGGTTTCGCCGGTGCAGACCTGCTCGTAGGACGGGCTGGCGGGTTTGCCTCCGGCATAGCCGCTCTCGGCGGCGAGCACGCCGGGGACGAGTTCATAGGCGGCCTCCACGCACCAGAAGCAGCCGCCGCCAAGCACGAGGGTCTCGGCATTGGCCGGAAAGATGGGAGGCGGAGTGGGCGTGGAGGAGGAGACGGCGGGGGTGGGATCGGCGCAGGCAGTCATGGTAAGAAGAGCGGTGACGAGAGAGAGGAGGCGGAAAAATGGGCGCATGGCGATGAGAGACGCAAGTTGACTGAAGTATGCTCCGGCGCAAAGCGGAGTCGGGGCCGGGGCGGCCCCGAATGACGCAAGGGGCCTCAGACGCGGAAGATCGCGCCGAGTTTTTTGCCGAGGACGAGACTCAGGCCAACGATGCAGATGCCGAGGAAGGTCATGGCCCACACGCCCAGCGCGCTGGCGATGAACTGGCCGTCGCCGAGCAACTGGAACAGCTCGAGGATGGCTTTGGTGATTGGATAAAAGGCCTGTTTCTGAGCGAGGATGAGCGAATCCGACACCTCCAGCATGGCGAAGGCGAAAGCGAGCAGGCCGCCGGCGATGAGGTTGGCGGCGATGAGTGGGAGCGTGACCTTGCACAGGGCGCGAAGAGGGGGGCAGCCGAGGTTTTGCGCCGCCTCCTCGAGCGTCTCGCTGGTTTGCTGGAAACCCGCCACCGCCGAGCGCACGACGTAGGGCAGGCGGCGCACCGAGTAGGCGACGATGAGGAGGATCGTGGGATTCTCGACCGGGTTGAGGAAGGCAAAGGCCCGGCCCTCCTGGCTCATAGCCAGGTAGCCGAAGGCCACCACCAAGCCGGGCACCGCAAGCGGCAGCATGGCGACGACGTCCAGCACGCCGCGCCAGGCGAGCTTCGAGCGCACGATCACGTAGGCGATGGCGATACCGAGGACGATGTCGATGAGGGTCGAGACGGCGGCGAACTTGAGCGAATTCCCGATGGCGGAGACGGTGAGCGGATGGCCGAGCGCGAGTTCGAAGTTTTCCAGGGTAAAACCGCTCGGGAGCACGCTGGCGTACCAATCGGTGGCGAAGGCCGTCAGCACGACTCCGAGGTGGGGCAGCACGGCGAAGGCGGTGACGCCGCCGAAGAGCGCGGTGCAAAGCAGGGCGGGCCCGCGGCCGAGCGGCCGGGGGCCGCCGGTCGAGGAGGCCTTGGCCATCATGGCATAGGACTGGCGGCCAAAGAGGCCCTTGCCCACCGCGTAGAGGGCGACGGTGCTCAGGAGCAGCAGCGTGACCAGGGCGTAGGGGGCGGGGTTGCCGCCGATGTCTTTCAAGCCGTAGAAAATCTGGACGGAGGTCACGCGCGAGTAGTCGAAGATCAGCGGCACGCCGAGCTCGGTGAAGGCGGCGATGAAGACGATGGTGCCGCCGGCGAAAAGGCCGGGTTTGATGAGGGGCAGCGTAACGCGCCGGAAACGCCGGAAGCCGGTGCAGCCGAGGTTTTGCGCGGCCTCCTCCATGGCGGGGTCGACATTGGCGAGGGCGGCGGCGCAGTTGAGGTAGACGATGGGGTAGAGCGAGAGTGCAGTGACGAAGGCCACACCCCAGAAGGGCGCGATGGCGAACCAGTCGAAGGTCCAGCCTTCGGGGCGCAGGCCGAGGTGGATGAGCAGGGCGTTGAGCGCCCCGTATTGCCCGAAGATCTGTTTGATGCCGATGGCGCCGACGAAGGGGGGCAGGATCATCGGCACGAGGACGACGGAAGCGAGGGCGGTCTTGCCCGGGAACTGGAAGCGGTCGCCGATGAAGGCCAGCGGCACGGCCATGACAAAGGCGATGCCGGTGGTGGCGAGCCCGAGCCAAAAGGAGTTGAGCAAACCCTCGCGGTAGAGCGGATCGGCCAGCAGGGCGGCGAAGGTTCGGACCGTGAAGTGGCCGTCGGCGTCGATGAAGCCGCCGCGCAGGATCTGGAAGATGGGCCAGAAGAAGAACGCCGCGAAAAAAAGGAGGGTGAAGACGAAGACGGAGCGGGCGAAGGTCTGCGACATGCGGGCCCGACGGTGCAGAATCCGGACCGCCGGTGGCCATGAAAAAGGCGGATGTCACCGCAAAGGTGACATCCACGCCCGGAGAAGTCGCGGAGCGGTGGAGCAGTTCGGAAATAAGTTCCCGCCGGAGGACCTCCGCCGCGCTTGCAAAGGCGGAGGGGCAGGGCTGCTTCGACGCGTGCCCCTGCCGCCTTCCGCCTATTCTGGATCCGCCGCCCCGACGCTGCTCTGGTTTCGCCAGGACCTGCGGTTGAGCGACAACGCTGCCCTGGCCGCCGCCCTCGCGCGCGGAGCGCCGGTGGTGCCGACGTTTATTTACGACGAGGCCGGGGAGGGGGCCTGGCCCCTCGGCGGCGCCTCCAAGTGGTGGCTGCACCACTCGCTGGCGGCGCTGGACGCCTCGCTGCGCGAACGAGGCTTGCGGTTGGTGATTTTACGGGGCGATTCGGAGAGGGAACTGGGCCGGCTGGTCGAAGCGACCGGCGCGGGCGCGGTGTATTGGAGCCGACGATACGAGCCCGCCATTCGCGTCCGCGACGCCGCCATCGAGGCCCGTTTCGCCGCGGACGGCGTGGAGGCGAAAAGCTTCAACAGCGCCTTGCTCTTCGAGCCGGACACCATCCGGAACAAGCAGGGCGGGCCCTTCCAGGTCTTCACGCCCTACTGGAGGCGTTGCACGGCACTCGGTTTCCCTGCGCCGGCGAAAAGCGGCGGCACGAAGCCCTTGCCGGGGCCTTCCTCCTGGCCGGCTTCGCTGGCGCCGGAGGCCCTGGATCTGCTGCCGCGCATTCGTTGGGATGCGGGCCTCGCGGCGCGCTGGACGCCCGGCGAGGCGGGGGCGCAGAAACGGCTGAAACGTTTTTGCGGGGGCGAAGCGGTGCATGCTTACGACCGGCGTCGCGATTTTCCGGCGTCCGACGGCACCTCGGGACTCTCGCCTCATCTTCACTGGGGCGAGATCGGGCCGCGCCAGATCGTGGCGGCGGTACAGGCTCCCGGCCGAAGGCGCGGGCTCGATCCGGCCAGCAACGGCGCGCGCGCTTTCCTCGCAGAACTCGGCTGGCGCGAGTTCGCCTATCACCTGCTCTACCACCTCGAGACCACGCCGGAGCAGCCGCTCCGCGCCGAGTTCGAGCGTTTCCCCTGGGCGGAGGATCCGGGTGGAAAAAACCTGCGCGCCTGGCGGCGGGGACGCACCGGCTACCCGATCGTCGATGCCGGCATGCGCGAACTTTGGGCGACCGGCTGGATGCACAATCGCGTACGCATGATCGCGGCGTCTTTTTTAGTAAAACACCTGCGCCTGCCTTGGCAGCGGGGCGCGGCGTGGTTCTGGGATACGCTTGTGGATGCCGACCTGGCGAACAACACCCTCGGCTGGCAATGGAGCGCGGGCTGCGGGGCGGATGCGGCGCCTTACTTCCGCATCTTCGCACCGGTGACGCAGGGGAAGAAGTTCGACCCCGGCGGCGCCTACGTGCGGCGTTGGGTTCCGGAGCTGGCCAGGTTGCCGGACAAATTTCTGCACGCGCCCTGGACAGCACCGGCCGAAGTGCTGGCGCAGGCCGGAGTCAGGCTCGGCAAGAACGGCCACTATCCCGCCCCAATCGTCGACCATGCCGCGGCGCGGGCCGAGGCCCTGGCGGCGTTTCGGACCTTGCACGGCGTCCGGGAGGGCAAATCGGTTTCGCACCCGGATGAGTGACGCCTTTCTTCCTTCCCCGCATAGCTGCGTGCCGCTGGAGCAGCTCGTTGCGCAGTCCGGTGGCGTCTGGGTGCGGCGGACGCCAGAGATTCGCGTCGATTACGCCCTGCCTGCGGACGCCGCGCCCGAGCTGCTGGCCTATCTGCGTCCGCTGGCCGCGGCGACGCTTCCCGCGGGAGGCCTGGCGCGGCTGCCCGAGGGACGGGTTTTCGGCTCCGGCGTAGTCTTGTCGGCGGACGGTGAGTTCCTGGCGCGCGATGTGTCGGCGGATTTCGGCAAGGCTTTCGGGGTGCATTGGCTTTTGGGTTATGAGAAAATCCGGTCGCCGGTCGCGCTCGCCGGAACAAGCGCCGTGGTGGCGGTGAACCGCGGCGCGGGTTATTGCCACTGGCTGCTGGAGGAACTTCCCCGTCTGCTCGCCCTGGGGCAGGGCGGGGCGGATAACATCATCGTGCACGCGGCCGGCGCGTTCGCGCGCGAAGCGCTGGCCCTGCGGGGTGGAACCGAAGCCGTGATCCAGCCGCGACGCGCCGCACATTTCGCCTGCGCACCGTTGCTGGTGCCGACGCTCAGCTCCGAGGCGGGGGCTCCCACGCCGGAAGCGTTGCGAAGCGTGCGCGCGTTTGCCGCGCAGCTCGGGCGCGGCCGGTCGGGCGCCGGAGAACGTGTGTATTTTTCGCGGGAAAAAGCGGCGCGGCGGCAGGTGACGAACGAAGCGGCACTCTGGGCCGAACTGAAAGGGCGCGGTTTCACGCGGGTTTTCCTGGAGGACTTGAGCTGGGCGGAGCAGATCGCGATTTGCCGCGGCGCCCGGGTGGTCGTCTCACCGCATGGCGCAGGGCTGGCGAACCTGGTATTTTGCGAGCGGGAGACGAGGGTGATTGAGTTGCTGAACCGGACATACTTCAACCCGACCTTCTGGCGGGTTTCCGTGCTCGGCGGGCTGGATTATCGACCGGTGGTGGCGGCGGGCGAGGAGCCGCTCGACGAAGACCGGCGGGCCAACCGCAACGACATCATGGCCGACCTCGCGCAGGTGAGGAAGGCGCTGGCGGCGTAGGCGATTTCTGCGGGTCCCGGCCGCCGACCGGCCTACCTTTCAGGCAAAGTTACGCTCAGCCGCGCACGCAAGGCGGCATTGGTGCGGAATGGCGCAAGCGCGGTTTGGGCGAGGGTTTCCGAGGTTTCGTCGAGCTGCCGCGGCGTCGGTTCGGGCGCAGGGTCGCCGGAGCAGGCGCAGCCACCTTCGTTGGCGGCGAGCAGTTCCGCGGCGGCTCGGATTGATGCGGGATCGGCCGCGGAACGCAGTGCGGCGGCAAGTTCGGCGAGCGGGGGCCGTGCGCCAATGCGGTCAATTCGGCGCGGTCTTCGGGCGTGAGGGCCGTGTCGAGGGATTCGATTCGCGCGGCGAGTTCGAAGAGCGCGTCAGTCATGGCGTGAACGTCCAGGCCAGGATGCGACTGTGTTTCTGGCCATGGCGCATCGGGATGACGCGGACCTCGCGCGCGGAGGTTTTCTGGAGCGCGTCGAGCAGCGTGGGCAGGTTGGCGCTTTTCGAGACGAGACTCGTGAACCAGCGGCAGAGTGCGGGGCGGCGGCCGCTCTCCGCGATCATCCGGCGGAGAAAGGCGGATTCTCCGCCGTCGCACCAGAGCTCGTTGGCCTGACCGCCGAAATTCAGCACTGGCTGGCCGGCGCGGCGGTGGCTGCGGCCGGCTGCGAGGTTGCGCAGCTTGCGCTGCGTGCCGGCGGCGGCCTCGGCGGGCGAAGCGTGGAAGGGCGGATTGCAGAGCGAGGCGGCGAAACTTTCGCCGGATGCCACGACGCCCTCGAAAATCGAGGACGGCGAGGGCTGCCGGCGTAGTTCGATGCGGTCACCCACACCCGGGTTGGAGGCGGCGATGCTTCGGGCCCAGGCGAGCGAGTCGTCGGAGATGTCAGTGCCGACGAAGCTCCAGCCATACTCGCTCGCGCCGAGCAGGGGATAGATGCAACTGGCGCCCACGCCGACATCGAGCACGCGCACGGACGGGCCGCGCGGGACCGTGTCGTTTTCCGCGAGCAGGTCGGCGAGGTGGTGCAGGTAGTCGGCCCGGCCGGGGACCGGCGGGCAAAGCGCCCCCGGCGGCAGGTCCCAGCGGGCGAGGCCATGGTGGTGGAGCAAGAGGGCGCGGTTGAGCGTGGCGACGGCAAGGGGATCGGCGAAATTGAGCGTTTCTCCCTCGATCGGATGCGGCACCAGGAAACGCGCCAGTTCCGGCACCGCACGGACCAGCGCGGGGAAATCGTAGCGTCCGCGGTGGCGGTTTCGCGGGTGGAGGCCGTCGGGCGGGAAGCGAGGGGAGGAGAGGGGCGGAGGTCGGGCCATGCGACGGCCGTCAAATACGGCCGGCCGATAGCCGCGACCTTTGCCCACCCGATGCAAGCCCGCACCGCGCGACCGCGCACGATTTTGTCACCAATTTGGTGACAAAATCTGATTTTGGAGGGGTTTTCAAGAGGTACACTCGGCGGGTCCTTTGTCACCAAATTGGTGACAAAATTGGGTTTGAGCCGGGGCGGGAAGGGAAGGCGGGAGTGGAGGCGGCTTGCGGTGCGGAGGGTTTGCGCGGTGATTGCGGCATGGGCGTGCAGATCTTCGAGCGCAGCGTGAAGCTCCCTGTCCCGGCCGCGGCAGCTTTCAATTGGCACGAGCGGCCCAACGCGCTCGAGCGGCTGCTACCGCCCTGGGCGCGGGCCGAAGTCACCGGCCGGACTGGCAAAGGAATGGGCCCCGGCACGCGGGTGACGCTTCGCACCCGCCTGGGACCCTGGAGGCTGGAGTGGGAGTCGGAGCACCGGGACTACGAACCGGGACGGATGTTTTGCGATGTCGGGCTGCGCGGGCCTTTTGCGCGCTGGGAGCATCGTCACGAGTTCGCCGACACGCCGGACGGTGGCTGCCTGCTGCGCGACCGGATAGAGTATGCCTTGCCGGGCGGGGCGGCGGGCGGGGCATTCGGCGGCAGCTTCATGCGCCGGCGGCTGGAGGCCTGGTTCGCCTATCGGCACGCGGTGACGCGCGATGACCTGGCCTTCACGCGTGAATTCGCGGAAACCGGGCCCTTGCGAGTGCTGGTGAGCGGGGCCTCCGGGCTTATCGGGCGGACGCTGCTGCCGTTTTTGACGACGCAGGGGCACGAGGTGGTGAAACTTGTCCGCCGGCCGGCCTGCGCCGATGACGAGGCTGCTTGGGACCCGAAGACGGGCATGGTGGACCTGGAAGCGGCGGGAACGATCGACGCGGTAGTGCACTTGGCCGGAGCCGGTATCGCGGACGCGCGCTGGACCGAGACGCGGCGGCGCGAACTCCGCGACAGCCGCGTGTTCGGCACCCGGGCCTTGGCCGAGGCGCTGGCCGCCAGGACGCGGCCGCCGCGCGTCGTCGTTGGCGGATCGGCGGCGGGTTTCTACGGCGACCGGGGCGACGCCTGGGTGGATGAAAACAGCCCGGCGGGACGCGGTTTCCTTGCGGAGCTCACTCAGGCATGGGAAGCGGCGTGGGCACCGTTGGACGCGGCGGGCATCCGGCGCGTTTGCCTGCGGACCGGCATGGTACTGTCGCCGGCCGGCGGGGCCCTGGCGCGGTTGCTGACGCCTTTCAGGCTGGGCCTGGGAGGCCGGCTGGGCTCGGGCCGGCAGTGGTGGTCCTGGATTTCGATCGACGACCTGGTCGCGGTGATTGGCCGCGCACTCGCAGACCATTCCCTGCGCGGTCCGGTGAACGCGGTGGCGCCGGCGCCGGTCACGAACGCGGAGTTTGCACGAGAATTGGGGCGAATCCTGCACCGGCCGGCGCTGCTGCCGGCGCCGGCCTGGGCTCTGCGGCTGGCCTTGGGGCGAGGCCTGGCGGACGAGGCGCTGCTTATCGGCCAACGCGTAAAGCCGGCGGTGCTGACGGCGGCCGGCCATCGCTTTCGCCACGAAAGCGTGGCGGCGGCGTTGCGTCACGTGCTGGGGCGGGTTTGATGGATGGTTTTCGCGGAAAACATGCATCATCAAACGGTCATCATCGGGGCGGGTATCGCCGGTCTGCTGGCGGCACGTTCCTTGCACGATGCGGGCGCGCGCGTCACGGTCCTGGAAAAAAGCCGCGGTTTCGGCGGGCGGCTGGCCACAAAACGGGTAGGCGATGCGGTTTTCGACCAAGGCGCGCAGTATTTTACCGCAAAGGAGCCGGCCTTCCTGGCCTGGGTGGAGAAATGGGAGCGCGCCGGACTGATCGTCCCCTGGCCGGGCAGCGGGCATCGGCGCTACGTGGGACGGCCGAGCATGACCGCAGTACCGAAGGCGCTGGCGGAGGGGTTGGATGTGAAGCGCGACCATAAGGTGACGGCGCTGGGCTGCTGCGGCGACCACTGGTGCGTCGACATCGAGAACCATGGCTGCCTGCGGGCGGAGCGGGTCATCCTCACCGCGCCGGTGCCGCAGTCGCTTGCCCTGCTGAAGGCAGGGGATTTCGTCCTTCCCGAACCCCTGGCAAGCCAGCTTGCGGCGCTAACCTACGATCCCTGCCTGGCCTTGCTCGTCACGCTGGCCGGCCGCAGCCGGCTGCCGGTCGACGGAGTGCGGCGCGAATCGGGCGTGGTCCGCTGGGCGGCGGACAACCAGCCCAAAGGGGTGTCACCCAACGTGGCCGCGGTGACGCTGCATCTTTCGCCCGAGTTTTCCGCCGGTCACTACGGTTGCACGGATACGGAGGTGCTGGAACTGGTGCGCGCCGAGGCGGAGGACCTCATCGGGGCGCCCATCGCGGGGGCGACTTTGCACCGGTGGAGATTCAGCCATGCACGGGCCACTCACCCGGAGCCCTATGTCTGGTGGTCGGAGGAGGCGCTGGGTTTTGCGGGCGACGCGTTTGGCGGGCCCCGGGTGGAGGGCGCGGCGATCTCTGCGCTGGCGCTGGCGGAGCGGGTGAAGACGGAGCTGGCGAAAGACGTTTAAGATACCTTCGCCAAAAAGGACTCCCGGAGCGGTCCGGCGCGAAACCGGGAGCGGGTAGGGCTCCCGAACTACACCCGGGGCCTGTCTGGGGCGCGACAGGCGCGTTTTACGGGATTTCCCCCAGATGAAAATCGGGCAGCAGGGGGCTATCCCCCGGCGTCTGGCTGGGTGCGCCCCCAGGTCCGCCCCGTATTCCCCAGAAATCTCCCGGGGGGCGTGGCGGGCGCTGTGGGCTAAGGGCTTGGGTGAAGATAAGGAAGCGACCGTCTGCCGACAAAAGACCGTAAAGACTAGGCTGGAGGCATGAAACACGCCTCCGTCCTCACCCTCTTCAAGGCTGCCGGCCTCATGCTGGCGCTGCTTGCCGGAGCGGGTGAGGTGGGGGCGGCGGAAACCCTCGTGCATGGCGCGGCGGCGGCCCGGCCGGCCTCCTCGGTATCCCTTTCCACTGCGTTGAACGACGCGCACAAACTGGCTTCGCGAAAGGGCGACACGGTGGTCCGGGTCGAGGGTGTTTCGATGCTTCCCTATTTTGGCGACGGCTCGGTCCTCGTGGTGCGCAAAGCCGCGGTCGAGGCGCTCAAGGCCGGCATGGTGGTAGTTTATCGCAATCGCTTTGGCGAGACGGTCGCCCACCGGGTGGAAGCCCGCACCGGCGAAGGCTGGACGGTGCGCGGTGCGAACAACGCCGCGAGCGATTCGACCGTGGTGAACGCCACGAACCTTATCGGTACGGTTTACGCCACGTTCTATTCGGATCCCCGCGGCGGCACCGAGGCGGTCGAGGTCGCGGGCTTGCTCGCGAAGAGCACCCCGGTGGCGCTGGCCGCTTCCGCGCGCTGAGATCCGTCGGGAAGGTCGGGCGTGTTGACCACAACGCGCCGACGCGGTGGCTGCCGTACCTGGTGTGTCCGCGCCATCGGTTGGAACCAACGCATTGCGGCCTGCGTTCCCCCGAAACCGTCCATGACGCCTCGCGCAAAACAGGCTTCCCTTGCCGGGGGCGAGGGTATCAATTCACGGTTTTTATGCAGAAGACCCTGATTATCTGTAAGCCTGACTGCCTTGAGCAGAAACACGTTGGCAATGTCGTGGACCGCTTCGAAAAAGCCGGTTTCGAGATCGTTGGCTGCAAAATGACCCGCCTGATGCCGGCCCAGTTGCGCGAGCACTACGCCCACGTGGCCGACAAGCCCTTCTACCCTGAGATCGAGGCCTTCATGAGCTCCCGCCCGGTCATCGTGCTCGCCCTCAAGGGCGACAATGTCGTCGCCAAGGTGCGCGACTTGCTCGGGCCCACCGACTCGCGCAAAGCTCCCAAGGGCACGATCCGCGGCGACTTCGGCACGGAAATGATGAAGAACGTCGTCCATGCGTCCGACAGCGAGGAGAACGGCAAGATCGAGATCGCCCGGTTCTTCAAGGCCGAGGAAATCTACGGCTGAGCCGTCCGGCAAAAGCCGCGCAGGCCGAAAAACGAAACCCCGCCGGGAACTCCCGGCGGGGTTTCGTTTTTCGGCGACCCGCGGCGCTTGCGGGCGCCGGGGAGAAGGTGGCACAGACAGGGGGGCCGTGCCACCAGGTCACCCGCACCCTCAGGGGGTGTGGGTGACGGTGAGGCGCAGGAAACGGCGGCCGGTGGCGACGGCGTCCACGTCGTCCGTGTAGGTAGAGGTGGAGCCGACGGTGTTCGTGGCGCCCGTGGCGGCGATGAAGCCGGCCGCGAGGTTGTCGCTGCCCTCGACGGTGTAGGTGAGGGCGGGATCGGCCGGGCTGCGGCGCGAGTAGGTGAGCGTCAGGAAATTGCCCGAGCGGCCGGCCGTGAGCGGGCTGGCGGTGGGCGCCTTGGGGTCGGTGTCGAGGGCGTATTCGAGCAGATTGGCGAGGCCGTCTCCGTCGAAGTCCTCGGTGTCGCCGGCGAGCACCCCGGCGGTGTCGTCGTACACGCCGAACTGGTCGAAGCGCCAGGTCTGCAGCGGGGTGTGGGCGGGGGTGCTCACGGTGAGCATGCCGGTGCTGGAATTGAAGCTGAGTTCGAAACCGTCGAGCGTACCGGTCCAGACGCCGGAAGCGTCGTTCAGGGAAACCGGCGAGGGGGTGGCGGTGCTGGAGGCCGTGATCGCCGCGAAGGAGCCGAGCGTGGTGCCGGAGGTCTGGAAGAGCGTGTAGACGCCGGTCTGGAGGATGCCGCCGAACTGGAGCCGCACGGTGCCGTCGCGAGTGAAGGTGGAGGGGAGAGTGAGCCCGTCGTATTCGGTGCCGCGGGTGAGCCCGTTGATTTCGAGGGTCGTGGTGGAGCCGGGGCTCAAAGTGAGCGGGCCATTCACGCTGAGCACGCCCACCGGGGCGCCGGGAGCGAGGCTGCCGCCGTTCACGTTGACGGCACCGGCGATGGTGCCGGAGCCGGCGAGGGTGCCGCCCGCGGCGATGGCGACGGAATTGGCCGCGTTGCTGAGCGCTCCGTTCACGCGGAGAGTTCCGCCGTTGACGGCGGTGCCGCCGGCATAGGATCCGGTGCCGGCGATCGTCAGGGTGCCGGTGCCGACCTTGCGCAGGGCCATCGTGCCGCCGCCGCCGCCGATGCCGCCGGCGACGGTGGTGTCCGTGTTGAGGGCGCCGATCTCATAGGTCACGACGTTCGCGGAACCGCCGCTGTTGCGCAGATTGCTCAGGGCCACGCTCGCATAGGAGCCCATTTTCACGGTGAGATTCGCGCCCGAGGTGTTCGCGATGATCATGCCGTTGGTGTTGTTGGCCGCATAGTTGTTCACGTAGGCCGCATTCTCGCTTGTGCCGTTGAAAACGCCTCCGGTGACGTTGTTCAGGAACGACATATCGGCCGTGGCAGAGGTGGACACCGTGCCGGAGAAGCCCGTCCAATTGCCGCCGATCACGCCCTGGCCCGAGGCGCTGACGTAGCTTCCCGTTCCGGTCACGGGGTTGGAAAGCGTGGAGCCATTGCTGGACAAGGTCGCGCCGGTACCGATCACGATGCCGCCGGTGCCGAGGGCGGAGGTTCCGCCGAAGGCGAGGGTGCCGTCGTTCACGGTGGTGCCGCCCGAGTAGGTGTTGGCGCCCGTCAGGGTGAGGACGCCGGGGCCGGATTTGCCCAGGTTGCCGGTTCCGGTGATGCCGGCGGCATAGCTTTGGTTGCCGATCAGATTATAGACCAGGCTGCCGTGGTTCGCGATGCCGTTGCTGGTGGCGATGGAGCCGTCGGTGGAGCCGTCGCCGAGCTGAAGCGTGCCGGCGTTGATGGTGGTGGCCGAGGTGTAGGTGTTGACGGTCGTGAGGGTCACCGTGCCGGAGCCGTTCTTGATGAGGGCGCCGGTGATGATGCCGAAGCCGCCCGGGCTCGAGATGGTATAGTTTTTGGAGCTGTTATTGAAGGTAGTGGCGGCGGGCGAAACGTTGGCGGTGCTGATCTCGACGTGGGTGGTGCCGGTGGCCGTGTCGTCGAAGAGCGCTTCGTCACCGGCGAGGAACTCGGTGACGGTGCCGGAGGTGACGAGCTTCCAGTTGCCGGCGCCGCCCACGGCGTCGGTGGTCCAGGCGCCGCTTTGCGCGCCGGTCCATCTGGGGCTGTCGCCGTTGATCTGAATGGCAAGGTTGCTTCCGGAAAGCGAAAGACCGCCGGCGGACTGGCGGGAGTTGAGACCGGTGACCGCGCCAAGGCTGAAGTCGGACAGGGAGCCGGCGAAGCTGCCGAAACCGAGAAGATTGTGGGTGCCGGTAGGCAGGCCCGAAGTGGCGACGTTGACCGTGATGGTGCCGCTGGCCGGGGTCGTGGTGAGCGTGCCGGTCACGGTGAAAGGCCGGGTGCCGGCGGCGAGGCTGGCCTTGAGGGTGGCATCGCCGTTGAAGGTGAGGGTGCCGACGGTGAGGGCGCCCGTGCCGGCGTTGCCGTTCTGGACGACGTTCGTGACATCGTCGGCCACGACCACGGTGCCGAGCGTGCCGGTGCCGTCGACGGTGCCGCGGGTCAGGGTGACGACGGGCGTGGAGGCGACGCCGCTGGTGTGGACGTATTTGGCGGCGGGGCCGTTCACGCTGATGCCGCTGGTGGTGTTGATGCTGCCGGCGCCGGAGACGAGCAGGGTGCCGGAGGCGATGGTGGTGGCGCCGGTGTAGGCGTTGGCGGCGGCGAGTTCGACGGTGTTGTTGCCGGCGACCGTCACGTTGCTGGCTCCGCCCGCGTTGTTCTTGATGAAGCTGTAGAGGACCAGATTGGCGCTCAACGGTGCGAGCACGAGATCGCGGTTGGCTCCGGCCAGGATGCCGAAGGAAAAGTCGTTCGTGATGTTGGCCCCGTTGCGGCCGATCGTAAGGGTGCCGGTGCCGGCATTCATCAAGCCGTTCAGGCTAAGGAGGTCGGCGGCATTGTTGCCCATCTGGCGGACACCGGTGCCGGTGTAGCGAAGGGTATTGATCGTGCGGAGCGAGCCCGTGGCGGTGACGGTGGCGGTGTTTACGTCGTAATTGATCGTGCCGGTGCCGCCCGCCGGAATGCCTCCCCAGGCGGTGGGGGAAGTCTGCGACGTGGCCGCCGTATAGGGAGTGATGTTGCCGCCGGAGAGCGTCGCGAAGGTGAAGCCGTCGGGGGAATTGTTGGCGGAGGTGCCGCTCCTCTGCACGATGGCCCACGGGCCGACGAGGCCGTTTTCAAGGGTAGCGGTGGCGGAGATCGTGCCGCTGCCGGAGAAGAACGCTGCCCCGCCCGGATTGCGGGTCAGGGCGCCGAGGGCCAGCGTGCTTTCCGTCGAATAGGCGTTGTAGCCCGGGGTGATGGTGGTGTCCGCCCGCAGCGGAGCGGCGCCGAGGGCAAAGGCGGCCAGGAGGGCCGGTTGAAGCGCTGAGATCGCCTTCAGCAGGCGCAGCGAGGCGGGGCGAATTTGGGCGGGAGAAGTCATAGGGGGGGACCGGGAGAGCGCGGAAAACCCGGGGAAATCGATCCGCGAGAAGAGGGCGATTTTACCGTCTGCTTGAGGAACGAGCGGGAGAGAGCCGCAAGCAGGGACGGGGTTTAGCGTAAATCCAACGCTCGCCACGGCGTGCCTGGCAAATGAAGCAGGTCCCGAGGGATCTCATCGTGCCGCTGTTTTTTATGATGGTCCTCCGACACGGCGACAAAATACGGCGTCGGCGAGCCCGGTTCGGATTTTGTCGAAACGCGGCTGGCCTCCCTTTCCGAAAGCAGACACTTCACCGCCGATGAGTCTCCATCGCTCCTTCGCCCCTGCCGGAACGGATTCCGCCTCGCTATACGAGGCCTTGAACCTCGAACTTACCGCTCATCTGGAGGGCGAGCGCGACTGGCTGGTCAACCTCGCCAACGCCGCGGCGCTTCTTTCCCTTCGTCTGCCCGAGCTCAACTGGGCGGGCTTCTACCTGTGGCGCGGCGGAGCGCTCCTGCTGGGACCCTTTCAAGGCAAACCGGCCTGCACGCGGATCACCCTCGGCCGCGGCGTGTGCGGCACCACCGCCGCGCGGCGGCAGACCACGGTGGTGCCGGATGTGCATGTCTTCCCCGGGCACATCGCCTGCGACCCGGCCTCGGCCAGCGAGATCGTGGTGCCTCTGCTCGCGGGCGGACGCCTGCTCGGCGTGCTCGATCTCGATTCCCCGCGGAGGGGCCGTTTCGACGAAGCGGACGCGCGCGGCCTGGAGGAGTTCGCCCGCCGGCTTGTGGCCGGCACCGACTGGCCTGCGTTCGAGCCGGCGGCGGGTTGACACAGTACGCGTCTCGCCGCGTTCCCGCCTTTGGGCGAGCGCGCCGGGTTTACGTTAAATGGCCGAGCCTGAAACTGCGGAGGAAGGCTCTCGTCATTTCCATCTGTGATTTCCACCTCCTGCGTTTCCTTCCCCTTGCTTTCGTTTCCATTGCGAGCCGCGCTGGTGGCCGCCTTCGGGATGTCGTTTGGCCTCCTTCCGGCCCCCGGGCAAACCGCCATGCCGGCTGGGAACGGAGAGCGGGCGGCGGCGCTGCCGTCTTCCCTGGTGGGCCCGCCGGCGACGCAGACGACGATCAAAAACGACCCGTTTCGTCACGACGCCGAAGGCGTGCACATCAACGCGCACGGCGGGGGCGTGCTTTATCATCGAGGCACCTATTACTGGTATGGCGAATACCGCCTGCCACGAAAGCGGGGGCAGCCAGGGACGCGGGGCGTGGGCTGCTATTCGTCCACCGATCTCTACAATTGGAAACACGAAGGCGTGGTCATGGCCGTGAAAGACGACCCGGATTCGGACATCACTGCCGGCTGCGTGATCGAGCGTCCGAAGGTGATCTACAACGAAAAGACGGGGAAATTCGTCCTGTGGTTCCACCTCGAACTGAAGGGGCGGGGCTACGCTGCGGCACGCACCGCCTCGGCGGTGGCGGATTCGCCGACGGGACCGTTCACGTTTATCCGTTCGCTGCGGCCCAACGCGGGAGTGTGGCCGACGGATTTTCCCGCGGAAGAGCGGACGCCGCTTACGAGCGAGCAGGCGAAGGAGCGCATGGCGGGCGAGAATTTTCGCCCGGCGCTCCGCGCGGGTGCCTATACCCGGCGGGATTTCGAAGGCGGGCAGATGGCTCGCGACATGACCCTTTTCGTGGATGACGACGGCAAGGCCTACCTGATCGCGGCGGCGGAGGAGAACTACACGCTCGCCATCCACGAGCTCACGCCGGACTACCTCGATTTCACGGGCAAATGGGCGCGCATCGAGCCGGGCGGCCACAACGAGGCGCCGGCGCTGGTGAAACACCAAGGCCGCTACCATCTGCTGGCTTCCGGCTGCACCGGCTGGGCTCCCAACGCGGCGCGTGTTTTGGTGGCCGATTCGATTTGGGGACCCTGGAAGCACAGCCACAACCCCTGCGTGGGGACGAATCCGCACCTGAACCTGGGGCCCGAGAAAACCTGGGGCGGTCAGAGCACCCACATCTTTGCGGTCCAGGGCAGACGCGAGGCCTATATCGCGATGTTCGACATCTGGAAACCTTCCCAACTCATCGAGAGCGGCTACATCTGGCTGCCGGTGGAGTTCGAGGACGGCAAGATGGTCCTCCGCTGGCGTTCCGAGTGGGATCTTGGGGGCTTCGACCGGAAAGGGTGAGGGAGCGGCCGCCTGGCGGGGGCGAACGAGAGCGCAAGGACTCGCGAGGGAAAGGGCTTCGGATGTGGCTTCACGCCCACGCCTACGGTTCAAACCCGGCGGCGCAGGGCTGTCCGGAAAACCGCGTCTCGTTCGTTGCTTGGATGGCAAACCCACTTCCCTTGCTCCTTCCTCCTTTCCATTCCCCATGAACCCTTCCTTTCCGGGCAGACTTCGCGTTCACTGCTTCAGCCTTTCCCTCGACGGCTATGGGGCGGGACCCAGCCAAAGCCTCGACCATCCGCTCGGCGTGGGCGGCATGGCGCTGCACGAATGGGTCCTGCCGACGCGTACCTTTCAGCGGCTGGTCCTAGGCGGGGACTCGGGTACCACTGGAGTGGACGACGATTTCGCACAGCGCGGGTTTGCCGGCATCGGCGCGTGGATTCTTGGGCGCAACATGTTCGGCCCGATCCGCGGCGAGTGGCCCGACGAGCAATGGAAAGGCTGGTGGGGGGAGGAGCCGCCTTACCACTGCCCGGTTTTCGTGCTGACCCACCATCCGCGGGCCCCGATCGAGATGAAGGGCGGCACCGTCTTCCATTTCGTGACCGGCGGCATCCACGAGGCCCTTCAACGGGCCCGCGAGGCGGCGGCGGGCCGGGACATACGCCTTGGCGGCGGCGTGGCTACGGTGCGGCAGTACCTTTCCGCCGGCCTGGTCGACGAAGTGCACCTGGCGATCGCCACGACCTTGCTGGGCGCCGGCGAGCATCTGTTCGCCGGCCTGGATCTGCCGAAGCTCGGCTACCGCGTGGCCGAACGCATCATCTCGGATCAGGCCGTGCACGTGGTTTTGAAGAAGCACGGCTGAGTGGAGCGGCCCCGCAGCGAATTGTTGGATCAAACGCGCGTCTTTCCCGGCGGCCGGCGAAAAATCGTTCTCCCTCGAAGACAGGATGGTGTTTGTGGGCACGGTGTCGTTTCCGTTCCTCCAAACCATGGCAAATAACCCCGTCAAACTGGCTTCGCGTGGAATCAAGACCTTCCTCTGGCTTGCTGCTGCGGCGCTGCCCATCGCCGCCGAGGCCGCGAATCCCTTTCTTCCCAGCTACGAATACATCCCCGACGGGGAGCCGCATGTCTTCGGCGACCGGGTCTATCTTTACGGATCCCACGATACGGCCGGCTCTACGGCGTTCTGCGATTATATCCTGAAGGTCTGGTCCGCGCCGCTCGATGATCTGAACCACTGGACGGACCACGGGGTTGTCTTCAGCACGCGCAACGTCGACGGCCACCCCGACGACATACCCTGGTCCGACAACCAGTTCTATGCCCCGGACGTCGCGAAAAAGGACGGGAAATATTATCTCTTCGCCCAGATCGTCGGTTCGCCTTGCTCGGTTGCCGTGAGCGATCACCCCGCCGGACCCTTCAAGCTGATTTCTCAGATCAAGGCTCCCGCCGGCGCCCCCATGGATTTCGGCGGCTGGGCCCAGTATTTCGATCCGGGTCTGCTGGTGGACGATGACGGCCAGGTTTATCTCTATTGGGGCGGCGGGCGCTCGTTCATGGCGCAACTCAAACCCGAGACCATGACCGAAATCCTGCCGGGCACTTATCAGGAGGACATCATTCCCCGGGAGGAGCCCTTCAAGTTTTTCGAAGCCTCCTCCCCCCGCAAAATCGGCGGACGGTATTACCTGATCTACGCGGCCGGCGCGGATCTGGTCTATGCCGCCAGCGACTCCCCGAAGGGGCCCTTCGCCTACGGCGGCGTGATCGTGAGCAACAGCGGGGACAATCCCGGCGGCAACATCCACGGCTCCCTGGCCAATCTCAAGGGCCAGTGGTACATCTTTTATCACCGCATGACCAACAACACGGTCTATTCGCGCCGCGCCTGCGCGGAGCGGGTGCGGATCGAGGCGGACGGCAGCATCAGGCAGGTAGAGCAAACTTCGCTGGGGTTTCAGGCGAGCTTGGATCCGTACGAGGTCACGCCGGCCGACATCGCCTGCGTGCTTCGCGGCGGAAGTTATGTCACCGAACTCGACAAGCGCACGCACCCGGTGATGAACAACCGGGAGGGCTCGGTGGTCGGCTATAAATACTACGAATTCGGCGAGCCGCTGCCCGGGCAGAAAACCATTTTCACCGCCCAGTTTCGCCAGGGGGCCGCTTCCGGCCGAATGGAACTCTGGCTGGGCGATCCGGCCGCAGGCGGAGAGAAAATCGGCGTCGTGCCCGTTGAAAAAGCGCCGGCCCTCGACGGGGTGTGGCGCGAGCTCACGATTCCGGTGCCGAATATTCGGGGACGCCACGCCCTCTATCTGAAATTCGCCGGCGAGGCGGACGGAGGCATCATCGCCGATCTGCGCTCGTTTGTCTTCACCCGCGACACGCCCTGAGGGGGCAGAAGTGGCGAACTGGTTTCGTGCGCTCCCGGCAAGAACGCCGGTATCGACTCAGGACGGGGCCGCTGGGACGTCGTCTCGATTTTGATAGTGCGACGCCTGGGGAACGCGGGGAGTGTGACAACCTTCCGATGCACCACGAATACAAAGCCAAGATCGTGTGGAATCAGGCCGGGCCCTCGTTCCTCGCCGGCAAGTACAGCCGGGCGCACCAATGGAGTTTCGACGGCAGGATCGAAATCGAGGCATCCGCGTCCCCACTGGGGGTTCCGCTACCCTGGTCCCGGGCGGATGCGGTGGATCCGGAGGAGGCCTTCGTCGCGGCGGTGGCGAGCTGCCACATGCTCACGTTCCTTTATCTTGCCTCCAAAAAAGGGGTGGAGATCGCCCGTTATGTCGACGAGGCGGTGGGTCGCATGGAGCTTAATGAAAACGGCCGCCTGGCCGTGACGGAGATCGTATTGAGGCCGAAGCTGGAGTTTGCCGGCGCGGCGCCCGCGCCGGCGATTCTGGACGAGCTGCACCATGCCGCCCATGACGATTGTTATATCGCCAATTCAGTCCGGACCGCGATCCGGGTCATGCCGGCCTGAGTTGCTCAAGGCGCTGATAAAATTGTTGGAGGACTGAGGCTTAACTTGATTCGGGCGGTTCGTTGCGTGCGGCGCCTGGCGCCAATGCGTGGACGCGGGCACCGGCCTGAAACCGAAGGTCTGTAAGTTTTGGAAATGGCCGGTGCCTAATCCTATCGAACCCACCGCCACATGAAAAAAATCGAATACACGCTCTTCCGCACCCCCATCAGCCGGCGCACTTATTACTGGCTGTTGTTTTTGTGTCCGCTCGCAGCCTTCTGGCTCTATTGGTCTTCGCGACGCACGGTGGACTCCGGTGCCCTTGCGCAGGCCGAAGCCTCTTCATCGTCGGCCGGCTAAGGCGATGAGCGATTCACTCGAAGCCCATTTCCTGGATGTCCACCGCGAACACGCGGGCTCCATCCGGAGAACCGCCCGCGCTTTCACGCAAAACGACGCCGACTGCGCTGACCTCTGCCAGGAGATCCTCTTTTCGCTCTGGCAGGCACTTCCCCAATTCCAGGGTCGGGCGAAACTCTCCACTTATGTCTACCGGGTGGCGCACAGTTGTGCGCTCAACTGGAAACGCTCCCGGCAGCGTTATACGCGCAAACTCGACCTCTATGCAGGCGAACCCCTGGGCCAGGGCGAAACCGCCGAAAGTTTCGATCGCGATCCGCGGCTGGCCTGGCTGTACGCACGCATCCACGAACTCCCCCCGGTGGATCGCAGCGTGGTCCTGCTTTCCCTGGACCGGGTCGGCTATGCCGAAATCGCGGAAATCACCGGACTTTCCGAGGCCAACGTCGGCGTCCGCCTGCACCGGATCAAACAACACCTAGCTTCCCAAACCCAGAACCTGAAACATGAACTTTGAAGAAATCGAATCCCTCTGGGCCGGCCAGATTCCGGCCTCGCCCCAGCCATCCCCCCTGCTGCTCGACCGGCAGCGCTCGCTCCTCCGGGAATTCAAGCGCCGCAGCCGCTTTCTCGGCTACGGGGCGTTTGGCGTGGCGTTCGGCCTTGTTTTCACGCCGCTGCTTTCGGTCGTGAACTACCTCTACCTCCCGCGCGTCGGCACGCCCTTGTATTGGCTGAACGCCGGGCTGCACCTGTTGGTGCTGGTGGTAACCGCAGTCTTGGTTGCTCGGCGGATGCAGCGTCACCGCGCGCTCGGCCGGGCCCGCATCGCCACGCTGCGCGAGCAGACCGAGCTCACGTTCGCCTGCCTCGAGATGGAGCGCCGCGATTACCGCTGGCTGCCTTGGACGCTGGGCGTCTGGTGCCTGCTCGCGATTCTTTCGATCGCGGCCAACACGCCCTTTCACGGCGGCAGCTTCCAGGCGGTCGCGCTCCGGGTCGGGCTGGTCCTGGGTTTCACGTCCGCGATAGGGACGATTTTCTGGCGGCACTATCGCGTCCATTTGCTGCCGGCCCACGCCCGACAGCAGGAACTCCTCCGTCAGATGGAGCGCGGGGCATAAAGAGCGGCCGTATCGGGCACATGGCGAACGACTGCGGACCAGGAAGGGCCACCCGTTTATTGGGCGGGTTCGGCAGACAGTGGCCGCCCGTTCCTCTCTCGGCTCGCCTTCGCTCCTGTTACCCGACCCTTCGGGCTCGGTGGCTCCTGGGGGCGCGTTCGAGACTCCACAGAAGGTTTAGCGCGTTGGCGTCGGGCTGGCCTTTGGCGTCGACCGCGAAACGCCAATATCGCCTCGAGGCGCTGCCATTCACGTACAAGGTGGCCAGACGCAGATGATAATTGCCCGGCCGCAGGTCGCCGATCAGGAGATCGAAGGAGCCACCCTTCACGGCGACGGGGTAGGTCCTGGCGCTATGATCGCTCCAGCTGTTGACGGAAAAAACATACGCGATCACCGCGTAGGAAGCGATCTCTCCACGGGCTTTGCCCCTTATGCGGAGCGTCCCGTCCGCATTTGAAAACTCCAGGCCTGCGAGTGTGTCGCGCGTCCGGTGCCACCGTCCTTGATTGGAGCGGGTGAAGAGCGGATGCGCCGCCAGGCACAGAGCGGAGCCCCGGCTCAAAAAGGTGGGCATCCCGCCACCCCACCTCTCCTGGCGATAGGTGTGGTTTCCCTCTCCCATTAACGAGGTTCCCCAGCCTTGCTCCCCGGGGTTACCCGCATCGTGAACGAGACCAAGCCCATGCCCGAGCTCATGAGCGATGCCGCCGAGGTACCAGCTATTGTATCTGGCCAGCGTCTGTTCCACTCGTGGGTAATAGTGTTCCGTATAAACGATCTTCCGTTTCGTTTCGGTGAGCAAAAGCGGATCGAGCAGCTCGCAGTCGGCTGCGTGGCACAGACCGGCCCGCTGACTGCTCCATCCAGCGCCATAGTAGGGCGCGTGAAAAACATAGCGGCCATCCGGCTCCTTGCGGCAGAGTCCGTGGATCACGAGCACGTGCTCGCGATCCATATCGACGACGCCCTTGAGCGCCGCGCGGATTTCCCGCGCGGGCGTTTCTCCATCGTCATAACGATAACCGCTTGCCGGGTGTCGGCCGCGGACCACGTGCAGCACGAGCCGGCCGTCCTTCCGCTCCAGCGGCAGGCCTTGGTTCTCGATCCCGAAGCGGGCGAGTCCGTCGCGGTAAAAATTGCTCACGTCCGTCATGATTCGATCCAGCCGCTCGGCATAGTTCGGCAACGGATCGCGATCGCTCGGATGGAAATACACGACCCGCAGGAGACTAGGCGCGTTGCGGTGTCCGTCGTGGTAGGCGGCGATGGCGTGCTGAGCGGTGGCCAGCAGTTCGCGACCCGCGGGGTCGTCCGCGAGCGGAGGCGGGGAGGATAACGCAGGGCCGCCGGGGCTCGTGGACAGCGTTGCCGGGGCGCTCTCCGTCGTCGCCGTGGCCGCCCGGGTTGGGGAAAAGAGGACGGTTAAGAAGCAGGCCAGGGAAGCGAGCGGGCGAACATACAGGCGCGAAAGGGCGGACATGGAGAATTGGAGAGCGGGGAGACGGACAAATGGGGTTCGGAGATCCTTGCTTGGATCGTAGTGTTCCCCTCCTGGGAGCAGAATCGAAAATAGGAAGACCCGCCGGTCCGGGCAGGGCTTCGGGCATGCGGTCCATGCCCCGTGGATTTGCCGGCGAAGCATTTTGCGGCAGCATGTGCCGACGACCCTACGATGAAACCGCATATTTCCTGTCTGATGATGACATCGCTGGATGGCCGCATCCAGCAGAAGAACTGGGGCCTGCCCGAGGATGAGGATCTGTTCGAGGAAATCGCCGCGAAAATTCCCTGGGATGCCTGGATCGTGGGGCGCGTGACGATGCAGGGTTTTACCGAAACCAGGCCACGCCCGCCGCGCCGCGGCCGTTTCCGGGTGCCGCCGGGCGATTTCGTCGCAGATCACGGCGCCAAGACCTTCGCGGTCGGACTCGATCCGCATGGAAAGCTGAAATTCAGGAATAATCGCGCGGAGGGAGAGCATATCATTTCGGTGCTGACCGGGCGCGCCAGCGCCGAGCACCGCGATTATCTGCGCTCGAAGAACGTTTCCTATATCCTGGGTGGCGAGCGGGACCTCGACCTGCACCTAGTGGTCCGGAAACTCGCGAAGCTTTTTTCGATAAAACACCTCTCGGTGCAGGGCGGCGGGAAAAACAACGGTTCCTTCCTCAAGGCCGGCCTCCTCGACGAACTGTACCTCATCCTCATGCCGCTCGCGGACGGCACGGTTGGCACGCCCACGCTCTTCGATGCGGAGGAGGGCTACTCGCGCCGCAAAGCCACCCACTTCCGGCTGAAGTCCTCGAAGCCGCTAAGGGACGGGGCGCTGCTGCTGCGTTACGAAACCAGGCGGTCCGGATAGGAGGCGTTTTCTTGGGAACCTGCGGAATTCTTCCGCGGCTCCGCGCCACGATCTGGACAAAATCCGATGGTTTGGCTATCCGTGCCGTTCCCTGACACCCGTGCTTGATTCAGGTTCGGTCGTGCGGCGTGCCGCGCGGTAAAACAAACAAGCGGAGCCGAGGAACAGTGCAGCGAAGCCGGCATTCAAGCCGAACACCGGCCCTATTCCCGGAGCGAAGTCCTGTTTCCGGACGAACAGGGCGAGTGCCGGAACGAGGAGCTGGGCGAGCGCCATCGCGGCCAGCGTGCGGGCCATGCCTTCCGGCCGGAAGCGTGCGATCGAGGCCCCGGCGAGACCCACCAGGAGAACACCGCCGTACAATGCGTTGGCGGGATTTTCCTCGCTCCCGATAATGCCGACGGCGCCGTTTACCCACACGAGCAGGAAGGCGGCGAAGAGCGCGAGACCGGTGGCGAAGCGGTAGGCGGAGGCAACGTTCTTTCCCGCAAGCCGCATGTAGGCGAAACCGAGGCCGGCCATCAGTAACCAGGCCACGACGAAATCGGCCGGGCTCCAGGCCCAGCCTTCGGCCCCGAGACTCATCGCGGCGAAGGGAATCGAAAGCGGAATCAAGGGTAGGAGTGCGAGGCGAAGCGCGGTCTTAGGTTTCATCCGGCGAACAGTATCGGCGGGTCGGATGAAACGTCGATGAAGCCACCGTGAATTCGGCATGAATTGAGCCCGAGTCCGGATGGGCCGCGGATCGGCATGGGGACCTCGAGGGAGGCCGCGCGGCAGGGGCGGCTTCAGCGCCTCGCGCGCTGATACCAGGCGAGCCCGACGACGGCGGCGGCGATGAGGTCGGTGGCGCCCACGGCGAGACGAACCGGCAGGGGAACCGGAAGCGGCAGCGCGACCACCAGCACGGCCGCGCCGAGCAGAAACCAAAAGGCGATGCGCAGGAGGCGGAGCTGGTCGTCGTGGGCGGGAGGAGGCATGGGGCGAGAGACTGATGACAACTACCAATTTCCGGTCACCAGGTTCAAGGAGCCAGGGGGAGGCGGATGCGCATCGTGGTGCCGGCGGGGCCGGTGGCGTGGAGGGTGATGTCGCCGTGGTGGGAGACGAGGATGCGTTTGGCGATGGCGAGGCCGAGCCCGGTGCCGTCGGCACGGCCGGAGAGGAAGCTGTCGAAGATGTGCGCGGCGAGCTCGGCCGGCACGCCTCGGCCGGTGTCGATGACGTCGATCAGCACCTGCTTCGCGCCCTCGTGTTCGTCGGTCGAGACCCGCACCGTGATGGCGCCGCCGTGATCCATGGCCTGGGTGGAGTTGAGGAGGAGGTTGAGCAGGACCTGCTGAATCTGGCCCTTGTGCACGTCGACCTGGAGCGGAGCCTCCGGCGGCTCGAAGCGGAGTCGGATCTTGTTCTGGGCGAGTTTCAGGCGGATCAACACGAGCGTGTCGCCGATGAGATCGGCCACGCTCCAGCGCGAATGCATGGAGGAAGGCGCCTTGGCGAACTGAAGGACCCGCGAGACGATGGCCTCGAGCTGGTCCAGTTTTTCTCCGATCACGCGGACATCGGTGCGGCGGGGATCGTCCTCGGGGAAATCGAGCCCGAGATAACCGTAGAGAAGTTTGATGACGGTGAGCGGGTTGCGGATCTCGTGGGCGATCTCGGCGGCGAGGAGGCCGAGGGTGGTTAGCTGCTCGTTCTTGCGCAGGGTATCCTCGCTCTGGAACACTCGGGTGTAGAGACGCGAGTTCTGGAGGGTGACGGCGGCGAGGCTGGCGAAGGCGGCGAGCAGGCGCTTCTCGTCGTTGTTGAAGCGGTGGGGGTGGTCGGTGAAGACGGCGAGCACGCCGATGGCCTCGTTCTCCCAAAACATGGGCACGGCGAGGAGGGAACGCAGGGCGGGGTGTCGGGGCAGATCGACGACGTCGATATATTCGGGAGACTGGACGTTCAGAAACTCGAGATGGCGGCGGGTGTGGAGCGTGGCGCCGACGAGGCAGGAATCGACCGGGAGATCGCCCTCGGGGAGCTGCGCGTCGGGCGTGCCGTCGAGCGAGACGGCGCGGAGGCAGCGGCGGGCGGGAACGTATTCGAAAAGCAAGGACGCTCGGGCGGCGAGGAGGCGGCGGGTGTCGCGGGTCACGGCGTCGTGCAACTCCTGGCGCTCGAGCTTGGTGACGAGGGTAAGGCCGGCGTTGACGAGGTCCTCGAGCTGGCGGCTTTTGCCCTGCAGGTGCTGGAGCTGCCAGAGCCGGAGGAGCACGGCGGTGCATTCCCCGGCGACGGTGACGAGGGCCTCGAGCTGGGCGGGGGCGAACCCGTGGAGGGTATCGCTGTCGAGGTTGATGACGCCGAGGACCTGGCCGTTTTCGGGGACCAGGGGGGCGGTGATCTCGGCCCGGACGGTGGGCCGGACGGGGATGTAGCGGGGGTCGGCGCGTACATCGGGAACGAGTTGGGGGCGGCCGTGGAAGGCGACCCAGCCGGTGATGCCCTGGCCCGGGCGGAGGGCGACCTCGCCGATGTCGTCGGGCATGCCCTGGTGGACCTCGATCTCGAGCTTGCCGGTGTCGGGATTGAGCAGGGCAATGGTGCCGGAAGAGGCGCCGAAGTGGGCGATGGCGAGGCGGAGGATTTCCTCCATGGCGTGGCGCGGACTGTCGGCGGTGGCGGCCAGGCGGCAGACGGCGTGGAGAAGGGGCGCGTCGGCGGCGGAAGCGGAAGACGGAAGCGGGTTGGGGGGAGAATCCACGATGGCACCTTGGGCGGGGGTGGCGGGTGGCTCAAGCGCGGCGACAGCGGGCCGGCCCCGGGGGCGGCATCGGGCGCGGGGCGCAACGCGATGAATGGGGACGTGGGAAGAGCCGCCTCAGCCGGCCGCGGCGACCGGGGCGGCGGGGGCGATCACGGCGTGGATGGCATCGCGGAGCTCGGCCAGGCGTGCGGAGTCGGAGGCCTCCCCGGGGCGCGCATTCTCGATGTAGAAACTGTCGATCGCGATGTCGCGCTCGGTGCCGATGCGGGCGAAGGTGATGTCGAAGCCGTGGTCGCTGATGATCTTCGCGAGCTTGAAGAGGAGGCCGATCTCGTCGCGGGCCTGTACCTCGATAATGGTGCGCTGCATCGAGAGCTCGTGATAAACCTCGACGGTGGGCGGAAAGCTGGCCTGGGGAGAGGGGCCCTTGTCTGGGCTCAGGCGCGAGCTGCGGACCTTTTTGGCCTGGGCGACGATGTCGGGGTAGAGGTCCTTGTTGCTGACGAGCGCCTCCTCGACGGTGCGGGCGAAGATCTCGTGGGCCTTGCTGCTTTGCACCACGCCCCGGCCGGGCTCGACGACGTAGAAGGTATCGATGGCGATGTGGTCGTTGCGCGAAATGACCTTGGCGGAAAGAATGGAGAGGCCGGCGACGGAAAAGGCGCCCGCGAGCTTGTAGAAAAGGCCGGCGCGGTCCCAGGTGACGATCTGGACCACGGTGAGGGAGCGGTTGAGATCGTCGTGCCACTGGATTACGGGTTTCAGGCTGCCCACGGCCTCGGACTGCGTGATGGAGGTGAGCAGTCGATTGACCATCGAGATGTGGGTGGCGATCTCGTCGGCGTCCGTGTGGATAAAGTAACGCTCGGGGAGCAGATGAAAGTGAGCGGTGATCTCGTCGGCGCTGATGCCAGGGATCTTTTTGGCCACGAGGTCTTGGTAGGTGGACTGCATGCGGGCGGTGTTTCGGTCGGCGATGCGGACGGCGCCGTGGATCAGGTGGTCCAACGTGGCGCGGTAGAGGGTGCCGTGCAAGGTGTCCTTGTAGCTGTTCCAGAGACCGGCAGCGGTGCCGCGGGCGTCGCAAAAGGTGTGGACGTAGAGATAGCGGAGTTTGTCCTGATCGGGGACGAGTTCGGCGAAGGCGGAGGCGGAGGCAGGGTCATCGACGTCCCGCTTTTGCCAAAAGCGTGCCATGATGAGGTGATGTTTGATGATAAAAGTGACAATTTCCTGTTCCGCCGCGTCCACCTCCATGCGGGCGAGCAGAGGCAGGGCGATATCCACCCCGAAATCGGCATGGCCTTTGATGCCCTTGGCCTTGCCTATGTCGTGGAGGAGGAGAATGAGGTAGAGCAGGGTGGGATTGGCCGTCTCGTGAAGGACGTCGCGGTATTTTTGCGCGACCGGATCGGCGCCCGAAAATACCTGATCGAGCTCGCGGATGGCGTTGAGTGTGTGGATATCGGCGGTGTAGCGGTGGTAAAACTCGTGCTGGACGAGGCAGGTGAGGCCCTGGAATTCGGGGATGAAGCGCGCGAGCACTCCCAGTTCGTGCATCAGGGCGAGGGTGGGATGGACCGAGCCGGCCTCTTCGAGAATAGCCTTGAAGCTGACATTGGCGTCGCGGTCCTCGGTGACCCGCCGGGTGAGCAGGGGCAGGGATTCCCGGATGAGCGACTGGAGGGTGAACTCGGGCGTGGCGTTGAGCGACTGGCAGTGGCGGAAAACGCGCACCAGGCGAGCCGGATCCTCCCGGAAGACCTGCGGGGTTTCCGCGGTCAGCTCGCTGCCGCGCAGGATGAAGCCGTCGATGCGCTTCGTCTTCACGTAACGATGGGCGCGCACGATATCCAGGAAGGACATTTTTTTGTCCGAGACGGCCTCGAGGGTGAGGGCGAGGCGGTTTTCGACCAGCTTGGAAGTGCGGAAAATGGTCTGCGCGGCGCGGTAGTAGTCGTGCATGAACTGCTCGACGCGGCCGAGGGGATCGCGGTTGGTGTAGCCGATGCCGAGGGCGATGCGCGGCTGGGCCTCGAGGTCGAGCAGGTCGGTGGGGCGTTTGCTCTGGAAATGCAGTTCGTTGCGGACGCGGAGGAGGAATTCGTAGGCGCGCTTGAAGTCGCGGAGCTCGTTGCGCTTGAGGTAGCCCTGGTCGACCAGTTCGTCCATCGTGCCGATGCCGAGCTTCACCCGCGCCATCCAGAGGGTGTTCTGGTAGTCGCGCAGGCTGCCGACGCCGTTCTTCACGTCGGGTTCCTGGAGGAAGGGAGTGTCGCCGTACTTGGCGCGCCGGGTGGCCTGGTCCTCCAGGCGGGCGCGGATGTAGCCCTTGGCATCTTCCTGCGTGTAGTAGCTGCGATAGGCGGAGAAAAAGCCCTCGAAGAGCGGCTGCGCGCCGGCAACGAGCCGGGCCTCGAGCAGGGCGGTCTTGGTCTGGATGTCCTTCTTCGCCTCGGAAAACACGTCGTCCACCGTGCGGGTGGAGTGGCCGACTTTCAGGCCACAGTCCCAGAGCACGTAAAGGACCTCGTCGATGAGGTGCTGCTGAAGGGGCTGGATCGTCGCCAGACGGACCTTCGAGGGGAAAAGAAACATGATGTCGACGTCGCTCAGCGGGCTGAGCTCCGCGCGCCCATAGCCGCCGAGGGCCAGGAGCGCGCAGGCGGCGGGGAGCTTCCCGTGAAGGCGTTCGAAGCCGGCGAGCGCGTGGTCGAAGAGATGCGAGAGCATCACGTCCACCATCGCCGCGCGGGCCTGGGCGACAGCGAGGCCGGATTCGCCGCCGTCGTGGCGCATCCGGATCATCGCGCTCTCAAGGCGCAGGAAGGTCTTGCAGGCGGCGAGACGTTCGGCGCGCGGGGCGCCGGGCGCGAAATCGAGGCGTTCGCGGGCGTGTTTCTGGATGCGGCCGATGAAGGGGGCGTGGCTGGACATGCGCGGGGCGGAAAGCTGAAAGCAGAAAACCGAAACCTGAAGGCTGAAACGTGAAACCTGAAGAGGGAAGCGCCGGGCTTGCCTGGTCGTTCAGGTCCCCAGGGGTAGGTTTTTGCGTCCGCCTTCCGGGCGCGGCGGAGCGCCGCGCCCGGGCTTGCCTCGCCCCCCGCGGGTCCGTTGGCTCGGCGGTTTCCGAACTTTTCCACGCCCATGCCCGAGATTTCCAAGAGCTACGAACCGCGCGACGTTGAAGCCCGCTGGTATGCCGCCTGGCAGGAGGCCCGGTGCTTCGCCGGCCAGGCCGCCCCGGGGCAGGAGACGTATACCATCGTCATCCCGCCGCCCAACGTCACCGGCATCCTGCACATGGGCCACGTGCTAAACAATACCCTCCAGGACGCACTCATCCGCCGCGCCCGTCTCGAGGGCAAAGCCGCCTGCTGGATCCCCGGCACCGACCACGCCGGCATCGCCACCCAGACCATGGTCGAGAAGCACCTCAAGAAAACGGAGGGCAAGGGCCGCCGCGACCTCGGCCGCGAAGAGTTCCTGAAGCGGGTTTGGGACTGGCGCGCCGAAAAGGGCGACCACATCCTCAAGCAGCTCCGCGAGCTCGGCTGTTCCTGCGATTGGGATCGCACCCACTTCACCATGGACCCCGGCTACAGCCGCGCCGTCCTCACCTCCTTCATCAAGCTCTTCGAGCAGGGCTGCATTTACCGCGGCAAACGCATGGTCAACTGGTGCCCGGTCTCGCTCACCGCCCTCTCCGACGAGGAGGTCGAAATGAAGCCGACCAAGGGTCTCATCTACCGTCTGCGCTACGAGCTGGTCGAACCCAGCGCGACCCACGATGCCGAGGGCAACCCGATCCCGCTTACCCACCTCGTCCTCGAAACGACGCGTCCCGAGACGATCGCCGCCGACGTCGCCGTAGCCGTCCATCCCGACGACCCGCGCTACACCCACCTCATCGGCAAGAAGGTCTGGCGCCCGCTCGGCGAGCGTATCCAGATTCCCATCATCGCCGACACCGCCGTCGATCCCGCCTTCGCGGCCGGCGCGCTCAAGGTCACGCCCGCTCACGACAAGGTCGACTTCGAGATCGGCCAGCGCCACCGCCTGCCGGTCATCGACTCCATCCACGCCGACGGCACCATGAACGAGCTCGCCGGCCCCGAGCTGGCCGGCCTGGAGCGTTTTGCCGCGCGCAAAAAGGCGGCCGAGCTCCTCCAGGAGCGGGGCAACCTCATCGAGGCGAAGCCCTACGAGAACAACGTCGGTTACTCCCAGCGCGCCGGCGTGCCCATCGAGCCGCGCCTCACCCAGCAGTGGTGGCTCAAATACCCCCGCGTCGAGGAAGCCAAGGCGGTCGTGCGCGATGGCCTGATCCAGATGCACCCCGAGCGCTGGTCGAAGGTCTACTTGAACTGGCTCGAAAACATCCAGGACTGGTGCATCAGCCGCCAGCTCTGGTGGGGCCACCGCATCCCCGTGTGGTATGCGAAGGGCGTCGACCGCGAGAAACTCACCGAGGCCGACCTGCGCGATCCCCGGAAGATCCACGTCTCGCTCGACGGTCCCGCCGATCCCGAGAACTGGGACCAGGAAGACGACGTGCTCGACACCTGGGCCTCCTCCTGGCTCTGGCCCTTCGCCACCCTCGGCTGGCCCGACGCCGGGGAGCAGGCGAAGGCTGGCTTCAACCAGTTCTATCCGACCACCACGCTCGCGACCGGTGCCGACATTATCTTCTTCTGGGTCGCCCGCATGATCATGGCCGGCCTGGAGTTTGCCGCCCCCGGCGCGCCCCTCGAGCAGCGCATTCCGTTCCGGCATGTCTATTTCAACGGCATCGTGCGCGACAAACAGGGCCGCAAGATGTCGAAGACGCTCGGCAACTCGCCCGACCCGCTCGACCTCATCACCAAATACGGCGCCGATGGCCTGCGCTTTGGCCTGCTCCAGATCGCGCCTCTCGGCCAGGACGTGAAGTTCGACGAGGACCGCATCGAGGGCGGCCGGGGTTTCTGCAACAAGCTCTGGAACGCCTGCCGCTTCCGGCAGATGAGCGGGCCGATGAGCGACAACTCCTCGCTCGGGGCCATCCTCGCGCGCTTCGACCCCGCGCACTTCGACGACGACGACCACGCCATCCTCGCCGCCCTGCTCGACACCACGCGCACCCTGGAAAAGAGCTTCGCCGAATTCGAATTCGCCGTAGCCACCCAGCGCCTGTATTCGTTTTTCTGGAACGATTTTTGCGACTGGTATGTCGAGGTCGCCAAGACCCGGGTCCAAGACCCCGCGGCCAAGGGCCATGCCCTCGCGGTGCAGGATCTTGTCATTCGCCAGTTCCTTCTGCTCTTCGAGCCCTTCGCACCCTTCATCACCGAAGAACTCTGGTCTCTCCTCGGCTATGCGTCCGCCGGAAAAAAATTCGTCCAGGATACCCGCCTGGAAACCGCGGAGGCCCTGGCGGCCGCCATCGCCGCGCGCGGCACGCCGGTCGATCCCGCCGCCGCCGGCCGTGTCGAGCAGTTGAAGCGCGTCGCCACGCTCGCGCGCCAGCTTAAGACCGACCAGTCGGTGCCGCAGAAGCGCGACGTGAAGTTCTTCGTCCTCGCCGCCCAACCTGAGTGGCTCGCGCTGGAGAAGGCTGCCGCCAAGCTCGCTCGCCTGGTCGGCGCCGCGGACATCGGCCGCACCACCGACAAGCTCGCGCTGCCCGCGGTCGTGACCCCGCTAGGCACGCTCTTTCTCGACACCGGCGTGAAGATCGATCCCGCCGCCGAGCGCGCGCGCCTGACGAAGGAACTCGCCGCGGTGGAAAAACACATCGCCGGCACCGAGTCTCGCCTCGGCAACGAGGCTTTCACGAGCAAGGCCCCCGCCGCCGTGCTCGAAGGCGCGCGCAAGCAGCTCGCCGACCAGCAGGCCAAGCGCGCCGAACTCCAGCTCCTCCTGGCGGCCTTGGGCTGAGTTCGACGGCAAGGCCGGTTTTTGACCACAGATCGCACAAATAGGCACAGATGCCCCCCCGCCGGGGCATCTGTGCTGATCGGTGATATCTGGGGTTAATCAGAGGCGCTGAGATTGACCGCAGATTACGCGGAGAGCGCAGATTAAATCCGTATCCGGGTATCTGCGTTTATCTGCGGTTAATTCTTTTTCGGCAAACCGTGTCCGTTTCGCGGTCCGTCGTTCGTTTTTTTTGGTCAACACCTCCCATGAACACGACGCCCCGTCCCTCCGCTCATCCGCCCATCGCCTCGTCCGCCGAATGGCAGGCCCGGCGCACCCGTCTGCTCGAACAGGAAAAGGCGATTACCCGCCTCAAGGATCTCGTGGCCGCCGAGCGCCGCCGGCTGCCGATGGTGCGCATCGAAAAAGACTATGTCTTCGAGGGTCCGACGGGAAAATGCCGCCTGGGCGACCTGTTCGAGGGCCGGCTGCAGCTCATCGTTTACCACTTCATGTTCGATCCGGGCTCGGACAAGGGCTGCCCGGGCTGCACCGGCTTCGTGAATGCCCTCGGCGACCTGTCGATGCTGGCCGAGCGCAACACCAGCTTCGCTCTGGTTTCCCGCGCGCCCTTCGCCAAGCTCGAAGCCTGGCGACGGAAACACGGCTGGAACCGCCCGTGGTTTTCCTCCTTCGGCGGCGATTTCAACTACGACTTCCATGTCACGCTCGATCCCAAGGTTCGCCCGGCGGAGTACAACTTCCGGCCCGCGCCTCCCGAGCTCACCGGCGAGGCGCACGGGCTCAGTGTGTTTTTCCGCCTCGGCGACGAGGTGTACCACACTTACTCCTCCTATGGCCGCGGGGTGGAGAGTCTGACCGACGCCTACAGCCTGCTCGACGTGACTCCTTACGGCCGGCAGGAGGACTGGGAAACCTCGCCGGCCGGCTGGCCCCAGAAGCCGACCTACGGTTGAGGTCAGCGGGGCATCAGGACCTCCGCGTGGCCTGGGCCGGTTTTATTCGACGCCCTCGGGACGGTCGGTTTTCTCCGCCGGGATGCCGACCGAAACCCGCGAAGTCCGACCCTTTTCCCTGCCCGGGCGCGTGCTCGACGCCGCCGGCCGGGTGCTGACCGTACCGGACGGCTGGGCCCTGCTTCCGCCGGGCGACGCCGCCCTCAGCCGCCGGATCAAACAGGACGGACCGACCTGGACGGTGGTCGAGATCAAGGGCGGCAAGCGTTTCTCCCGCGGCATCTGGGCCCCGGCAGCGCGCATCGGGGCACTCCGGGCGGAACTCGCGCTCGAGCGCCAGGACCCGGCCTACCAGCGAAAACTCGACGCCGGCCGGAAACGGCGCGCCGCAGAACAGGTCGCCTATGCGGAGGAGTTTCGCCTGGCCGTGCTGGCCTTCCTCGCGTTCCACCCCGCCTACCAGGCCCAGGCGGAGCGGATGGCGCGCCTGATCGCGGATCATGCGACGCCGGTCGGCAGCGGCACGGTGGCGCGCACGGAACGCATCCCCGTCGCCCAACGCGCGGAAGCGGCCGCGATCGCATGGATGCGCCATCAGACGACCGGCTACGATCATCTGGTCATCCCGCGCATCGCCGGCCGTCGGCGTGAGGTGCGCCGGATGCTCGCGCAACGCTCCGTCCAACTGCTCGCCGGCTACCGCAAGGGCGAACCCGGCGACGCGGCGACTTGCCCCCTGGCCCGCGCCCTCGGGCCGGCTCCGGACCGATCGGAAACACCTTTGTGATCCCCGGCATTCTTTGTGGCCGATCGCCCGATGGGTGCGATGGGGCAACCCGTGGTTAAGTCGGCTACCCTTTTTATCGTCTATGCGTGTCCTCATCGCCGCCGATAAGTTCAAGGATGCCCTGACCGCGCCGCAGGCCTGCGCGGCGATCGCGGCTGGGCTGAGGTCGGTGCATCCCGATTGGACACTGGACCTTTGCCCGCTCACCGACGGCGGCGAAGGCTTTGCCCGCATCCTGACCGAAGCCGCGGGCGGAAAGTGGCAGAGCCGCGAGGTGCGCGGGCCGCGCGGCGCGCCGGTGGCCGCCGGTTTCGGCCTCGTGAGCAGGCCGGCGCTGCCCCCGGCGGCGCGTGCGCGACTCGGTGTCGCCGGCCGGCCGGAGGGAGGCCGGATTGCGGTGATCGAGATGGCGGCGGCGAGCGGTCTGGCGCTGCTGCCCCCCGCGGAGCGGGATGTCTGGCGGACAGATACACGCGGCACCGGCGAGTTGATCGCGGCGGCCGCCGGACTTGGCGTCGACTGCATCCTGCTCGGGGTGGGGGGCAGCGCCACCCACGACCTCGGGCTCGGGGCCTTGGCCGCACTCGGCGCGGAGCTGTTTACCTCCGGCGGTGGCCGGGTGGAGCAAGGCACTCCCGTCCGCTGGCCCGAGATCGCGCGGGTGGAGCTCCGCGGCCTGATCGAACTCCCGCCAATCTGGATCGCCTGCGATGTTGCCAACCCGCTCCTCGGTCCGGCCGGCGCCGCGACGATTTACGCCTCGCAGAAAGGCTTGCGCGCCGAGGACCTGCCCCGCCTCGAGGCGGAGACCGCCCGCCTGGCAGCCCTGCTCTCGGCGGCGGCGCGGGGAGGGGAGAGTCGTCCCGACTTGACGCAGGCCGCGGGCAGCGGCGCGGCGGGCGGGATCGCCTTCGGCTTCAGGACGGCCCTGGGGGCGAGTGTGCTCCCGGGTTTCGATCTCGTCTCCGACTGGCTTGCGCTCGAAGCGAGGCTGGCCCGGGCCGACCTGGTGATCACGGGCGAAGGCCGCTTCGACGAGAGTTCGTTGCAGGGCAAGGGCCCCGGCTCGCTCGTTCGCGCGGTCTGCGCGCGGCGTGGCACGGTGCATGTGTTTGCGGGCCGGGTGGAAGTGAAGACGGAACTCCCCGGCCTGCGGCTGCACCAGGTTTCGTCCCCGGGGATGAGCCTGGCGGAGGCTTTGCCAAGGACGGAAACCTGGCTGCGAGAACGCGTGGCCGAAACGTTTGCCGGCGAGGTCTGGCCGGAGACCGCAAAGCGGCCTTGACGCAAGCGCCCTGCATTCGGCACATCGCGGCCATGAGAAATGCTCTTTTCCGCCACGGGGGCCTGCTCTTTCTGGCCTTGTTGTTCGGGGCCTCTCTTCAGGCGCAGCGCGGAAACCCGGAGCTGGCCTACGCCGGCGAAACGGTGGACCGGATGATCGCGGATTTCATGCGTGAGAACGAGATCGCGGGTCTCTCCCTCGCGATCGTCCAGGCACCCTACGTCACCCGCGTGGCTGGCTACGGCGTGGCGGATGCGCGGAACGGTTTGCTGGTCTCCTCCAACACCCTTTTCGACCTCGGCCAACTGTCCCATGCCTACCTGGCAGTCGCGGTCATGCAACTGGTGGAGGCGGGTAAACTGGCGCTTTCCGATCCCTTGGAAAAACATCTGTCCGGCCTGCCCGCCGCCTTGCAGGCCTGGACGGTCGTCGAAGCCATCCGCCAGGCCACGCCGGCAGGCAAAGAGGCCGGTGCCGTGTTGGCCCGCCTGGTGGAAAAGGCCTCGGGCGAGGCGTGCGAACGCTACATTCGCGTCAACCAATTCGAACGCCTCGGTCTCGGGCATACATTTTTCGCCGGGGAACTCGCCGGCCTGAAGCGGGAAACGCTCTCCGCGGGCCGGAAGCATGCCGGGTTTCTGCAGGATCCCAGCCTGATCAACCCCACCGAACCCGCCATCGGTTACCGGCGCGGCGCCGGTGGCGTACAAGCGCTTCCGGTCAATCCGGCGCTGGCCGTCTATGCCTCGTCGCTCGATGTCTCGCTCTGGGACATCGGGCTGGCGGGCGACATCCTGATCAAGGATCCGGCGCTGCGAGCGCAGCTCTATCAACCCCCGCTTCTGGCCAACGGCACGGTTTCCGCCACCTCCGGCCCTTGGTTTTTCCCAGGGCGCAAGGGCCTGATGATCGCGAACGGCAGCGGCGATGGGTTCTCCTCGCTGCTGAGCCGCTACACCGCGGCGGACGAGCTCCTGTGCGTGACACTGTTGGCCAATCGCGAGGGGGTCGATCTCGCCCCGCTCGCCCGCCGTATCGCCGGCGCCTACGACGCGCGTCTCGCCGCGACCGGCGGGGAGAGCAAATAGACCGGTTTGCCCGGCGCGGTCTTCAGGCGAGGCCTTTGGCCTTGAGCAAGGCCGACAGTTCGGCGGGATCAGCCTCGCCTTTCACGGTGTTGAGCAGGCCGAGAATTTTCAGGCGGTCCTCGGGGCCGCAGCTCGAGATCTCCACCATCCAGTCCTCGGGCTTAGGCGCGGTGACGATCACCTCGTCGGACCAGGCGATGACTTCCGCCGCGTCCACGGCGCCCTGGGTGATGCCTTTGATAAAATACTCCGCCTGGGTGCGATAATTCATGCGCGCGGACTCTTGGGCGGACCGGGGGACTGCCAAGGAAGAAACGCGGCCGCCCCGGTGACGATAGACGGCAGGCCCGCAGAGTTTTCTTTCGGACCTCGCATTTGCCTCATCCGCCCGGTACGGCGCGATTCTCACAGGCGTGGGTTGGCGAGGATGCGCCGCAGCAGATGACGGTGACAGTGCGGCTCGTCCGGGGCGCAGTGGCAGAGCAGAGTGACGTGGCCGCGGCGCCCGAGTTCCTGCAGGAGGCGCAGGGTGAACTTCTGGCCGTGGTTCTTGATCAAGGGATTATCCCCGTCGAGCCGGGCGTCCTCGAAAAGTTCCCGACGGTAGCGACGGGAAAACTCCGTCCAGGTAATCTTTTTCGCGCGGAAGGCCGAAAGCAGCGCCTGGGACGGCCCAAGGCTGGCCATCCACACGTCATAGCGGTTTTTCGGCAGCCCCCGGCCGCGCAGGCGGCTGACCAGGAGGCGAAGGCCGTCGGCCGTGCGGTCGACGGAGTCGTGAACCGATTTGGTTTTGATCATGGGGAAAGGGAAGGGCCGGAAAAGATCGGATAAGGCGGCGCCCGGGATCGGAAAGCGGCGCCCGGCCCGGTGGCGGGCCAGGCCGGCGACCGCGTAGGATGCGCCATTATGCGGCAGCCCCCTTTGGAGCGCAACCGGCGGCAGGATGGGGGAGACGCATGAAGTCCTCCCCCGAAAGCCTTCCTCATGTCGTGGTGCTCGGCGCGGGCTTCGGTGGCCTGGCGTTTTGCCGCGCCTTTTCGGGCAAGGCCCGGATCACGCTGGTGGACCGGCAGAATCATCATCTCTTCCAGCCCCTGCTGTATCAGGTGGCCACCGCCAGCTTGTCGGGCCCCGACATCGCCCAGCCGATCCGCGCCATCCTGAGGAAAAAAAACGCGCTAACGGTGCGAATGGCGGAGGTGAAGGCCGTAGACCTGGACGCGCGCCGGGTGGTATTGGATCAGGGCGAGCTCAGCTACGACTACCTCGTGCTGGCGCTGGGCGGGCAGACGAACTACTTTGGCCACGACGACTGGGCGCGGCACGCGCCGGGCCTCAAGACCCTGGACGACGCGATGCGGATCCGGCGTGAGGTGTTGCTCGCCTACGAGCGGGCGGAGGCGGAGCCGGACGAGGCGAAGCGCCGCGTGTTGCTGACGACGGTCGTGGTGGGCGGCGGTCCGACCGGCGTGGAACTGGCGGGCACCTTCGCGGAGCTGGCGCGCAAGACACTGCCCAGGGATTTCGACCACGTGGACCCGAGCCGGGCGCGGGTGATACTGGTCGAGGCGCTGCCCCGGCTCCTGGGCATGTTTCCGGAAAAACTGGCGGACGAGGCCCGGCGGCGGCTGGAAAGGCTGGGGGTGGAGGTGCGCACCGGAGCCCCGGTGCGCGAGATTCGCGCCGGCGAGGTCGTGCTCGAGCGGGAGGCGATCGCCGCGGCGAACATCTTCTGGGTCGCGGGCGTCGGCGCGCCCGCGCTCACCCGCAGCCTGGGCGCGGAGACCGACAAGGCCGGGCGCCTCAAGGTCCGTCCGGATCTTTCCCTGCCCGGCCGGCCCGAGGTGTTCGCCATCGGGGACCTGGCGGCGCTGAGCGATGCCGAGGGGCGGCCCGTCCCCGGCGTGGCCCCGGCGGCGATACAGATGGGCCGTCATCTCTCTCGATTGATCGGCGCGGAACTGGCGGCGGGCGGGCCCGGGCGTCTGGAACGGAGGCCTTTTCGTTATCGCGACAAGGGCTCGATGGCTACGATCGGGCGGGGCGCGGCGATCGCGCGCATCGGCGCCTGGCAATCGGCCGGGATGCTCGCCTGGCTGGCCTGGCTCGGCGTGCATCTCGTCTCCCTGATCGGTTTCCGGAACAAGCTGATGGTCCTGATCCACTGGTTCTATTGCTACGTGGCGCGCCGGCCGGGGACGCGGATCATCCTGGGCATGTCGCCCGCGGAGCCGGCGGATGAAAAACGAGGCCAGGCCGCCGCAGATTTGCCTCCACGGCGGCGTTGAAACTCCGGGCTGGAGCGCGAGCTCAGCCGGCCTCAGAGGGCGGCGAGGATGCGGTTGAACGTCGCGCTGGGACGCAGGGCTGCCGAGGCCAGCTTGTCGTCCGGGCGGTAGTAGCCGCCGACATCCACCGCTTTGCCCTGCACGGCGAGGAGCTCGTCGACGATTTGTTTTTCGTCTGCGGTCAGTTTCTCGGCGAGGGGTTTGAAGGCGGCGGCGAGGGCGGGGTCGGCCTTTTGCTCGGCCAGGGCCTGGGCCCAATAGAGGGCGAGGTAGAAGTGACTGCCACGGTTGTCGATCGTGCCAAGCTTGCGGCCGGGGGACTTGTCGGTCTCCAGGAATTTTCCGTTCGCCTGGTCGAGCGTGTCGGCCAGGACCTTGGCCTTGGCGTTTTTCTCCACGATGGAGAGGTGTTCGAAACTCGCGGCGAGGGCGAAGAATTCGCCGAGGCTGTCCCAGCGCAGGTAGTTCTCCTGGAGGAACTGCTCGACATGTTTGGGGGCGGAGCCGCCCGCGCCGGTTTCGAAGAGACCGCCGCCGTTCATCAGGGGGACGATCGAGAGCATCTTGGCCGAGGTGCCGACCTCGAGGATGGGGAAGAGGTCGGTCAGGTAATCGCGCAGGACGTTACCGGTGACGCTGATGGTGTCCTGGCCCTTCACGATGCGCTCGAGCGAGAACAGGCAGGCGTCGGCGGGGGCGAGCACGCGGATGTCGAGACCGGCGGTATCGTGGTTCTTGAGGTATTTCTCGACCTTGATGAGGAGCTGGGCGTCGTGGGCGCGGTTTTTGTCGAGCCAGAAGACGGCCGGCGTGTTCGACAGGCGGGCGCGATTGACGGCGAGCTTCACCCAGTCCTGCACCGGGGCGTCCTTCGTCTGGCAGGCGCGCCAGATGTCGCCTTGCTCGACCGCGTGCTCGAGGAGGACCTCGCCGGCCTGGTCGACGACCCGGATGGTGCCGGCGGCGGGAGCCTCGAAGGTCTTGTTGTGCGAGCCGTATTCCTCGGCGGCCTGGGCCATGAGGCCGACGTTGGGCACGGAGCCCATGGTCCTGGGGTCGAGGGCGCCGTTTTTCTTACAGAAATCGATCACGGCCTGGTAGACGCCGGCGTAGCAGCGGTCGGGGATGACGGCGAGGGTGTCGGCGGTCCTGCCCTGGGCGTCGTACATCTTGCCGCCGGCGCGGATCATGGCGGGCATCGAGGCGTCGACGATGACGTCGGAGGGGACGTGCAGATTGGTGATGCCCTTGTCGGAATTGACGTAGGCGAGGCCGGGACCGGCGGCGAGGGCGGTCTGGATGTCGGCCTCGACGGCGGCCTTCTGGTCGGCGGGCAGGGTCTGGATCTTCGTGACGAGGTCGCCGAGGCCGTTGTTCAGATCGACCCCGAGGCTGGCGAAGGTGGCGGCGTGTTTGGCGAGGAGGTCCTTGAAAAACACCTTCACGGCGTGGCCGAAGAGGATGGGGTCGGAGACCTTCATCATCGTGGCCTTGAGGTGGAGGGAGAAGAGGATGCCCTCGGTCTTGGCGCGGGCGACGGCCTGCTCGTAGAAGGCGACGAGGGCTTTCTTGCTGAGCTTGGTGGCGTCGAGGATCTCGCCGGCCTTGAGGGGGAGCTTGGGGAGGAGGACCTTGGTTTCGCCGCCGGCGGCGGGGACGAACTCGATCCGCGCGGTGGCGGCGGCGGGGAGGGTGACGGACCGCTCGTTGCCGAAGAAATCGTCGCCGCTCATGTGGGCGACGGTGGTTTTGATGTCGGCGGTCCACTTGCCCATGGAGTGGGGGTGCTTGCGAGCGTAGGCCTTGACGGCACCGGGCGCGCGGCGGTCGGAATTGCCCTCGCGGAGGACGGGGTTCACGGCGGAGCCCTTGACCTTGTCGTAGCGGGTTTTGGCGTCCTTTTCCGCCTCGTTTTTGGGCGCTTCGGGGTAGTCCGGGAGTGCGTAGCCTTTCTTCTGGAGCTCGGCGATGGCGGCCTTCAACTGCGGCACGGAGGCGGAGATGTTGGGCAGCTTGATGATGTTGGCCTCGGGCTTGAGGGTGAGGGCGCCGAGCTCGGCGAGGTGGTCGGGGGTCTTCTGGCCGGCGGGAAGAAGGTCGGCGAAGGCGGCGAGGATGCGGCCGGAGAGGGAGATGTCGCGGGTCTCGACGGCGATGCCGGCGGGCTTGGTGAAGGCCTGCACGATGGGGAGAAGCGAATAGGTGGCGAGGGCCGGCGCTTCGTCGGTGATGGTGTAGAGGATGGTGGGAGCGGACATGTGGAGAAAGTGGCGAGTGAGGGGTGGCGAGTGACGGAAAGCTCGGGCGGCGAATGGGCAGACGGAAGAACAAGCGAGGGCCTAACAAACCTCGTTACGAAAACGCCCAGCGAAACGTGAGGGCGTCGAGGGTCAATGGTGGAGGCGGGGGCGCGAGCAAGCGCACGAATGGCTAATGACGAACGGCCAATGTCTAATGACCTCCGGCCACGACGGCGGGCCGCGGGGGCTTTCCGCGACGGGAAGAGGCACAGGGCCCCACGGACACGAATGTCGGTGCCAGTTCGGGCGGCGCGCCCGGGTGCACCGTCGAAAAGCGGCACCGGGGTGCCGCAGTCCGAGGGCGGGTTCAGGGGGCGAACTCGATCAGGCCGGAGAGGGTGGGATCGCCCTTTACCACGGGCGGGACGAGGAAGTAGCCGCGGCCGAACACCTCGTCCTCTTCACCGGCGGGGAGCTGTTGCAGCACGCCATTGATCGTGATCTTGCGCTTCACCAGCTTGCCGGTCGTCGGGTGAAGGTCGCTGAGAATAAAACTGCCGGTGAAGACGCCGGTGGGGCGATTGTTCGCGTCCTTGCTGATCTTGATGCTGAGCGCGGTGGGGTTGGGGAGCGGCACCGACACGGTGTTTTTCGGGGTGAAAAGCAGTTCGGTCGGCAAAGCGCGGTCGTTGGGCTCGGCATTGGAGACGCCGGCTTCGGAAACCGCGACGGTGAAGGGATAGTTCACCCCCTCGGCGGCCAGGCCGAGCGCGACGCCGAGGCTGGCGGGTTTGACCCAGGGCTCCATCACGAAGCTAACGCCAAGGGGACCGAAGCCGGCGGGATAGGTTTTGTCCTTCGGATTCGCGGGCTTGGTCCAGTAGACATCGTCGGTCACGATGTGGTAAAGCGTGGCATCGTCGGTCCGCGCGGTGAGGGGGAGGACGCCGGCGACAGAATTGCCAACGGTCTTGTAGGGCTTGGCGTAAAGGCGGTAGGTGGCGTCGGAGCCGCTGGAGAGCGAGGCGGTGAACTTGACGCCGTCGGAGAGCTTGCCGCTGAGCTTGAGCAGGCCGGAGGCGGCAAGCGTGGCGGTGGAATAGCCGGCGCCGGGCGGGTAGGCGGGGGTATCCACGCCTTCGAGCGGGCTGGCGAGCAGCGTGGTCGTGTAGCTGCCGGCGCCGGGGGCGGCGGTGGTGACGGCGAGTTTTACGCCGGCGGCGGTGGCGGCCTTCACCGTTTCGCCCTCGCGCAGCTCGGCGGAGAAAACCGGAGCGGAGGCGAGCGAGAACACGAGGGTGTATGTCTCGGTGGCATTGCGCTTGATCGTGAGTGTCGCGGTGCCCGCGGAGAAATCGTCGTTCAGGGCGAGGGCGCCCTTGAGCGAGAAGGTTTTCACGTCGGTGGTGACAAGGGTGCCGGTGAAGGTGCCGGCGGTGCTCACTTTCAGGGCCACCTTGCCGGCGGGCAGGCCGGTATCCTCGTCGCCGGCGATGAGCAGGCCTTCGAACGCGCCAACCATGGACGTGGGGATGGCCTCGACCTGGAAGGTGACGGTCTGGAGCACGCTCTTCACCTGGCCGTCCTGCGTCCAATAGGTGACGACGAAGGTGCCGGCCTTGGTGATGGTGCCGGTGATGAGGCCGGTATCGCGATCAATGGTAAGGCCGGGCGGCAGGGAGCTGGCGTAGTATTTGAGTGCGGCGGGCGCCCCGGCGGGGGCGGAAGGGAGGGAGACGGCGCCGCGGACGCGGAGCAGGGCCGGCAGGGCGATGGCGGGCGGCAGTGGGGTGACCTTCAGCGTGACGACGGTGCTGGTGACGGTGCCGGCGGCGTTGCTGACGAGGCAGCGGAAGGCGTCGCCATTGGCCGACTGCGGGATGTCGGTCAGCATGAGCTCAGGGCTTTCCTGTGCGGGCAGGGCGGTCCAGGCCGAGGAGGCGGCGCCGGCGAGGCGACGCTGCCAGGTGTAGGTGAGGGGTGCCTTGCCGGTGGCGGTAAGCGTGAAGGTGGCGGAGCCGCCGGCGACCACGGACTTGCCGGTGGGCTGGACCGAAATGGCGGGAAAATCCGAGGCGAATTGCAGGTTGAGCGCGATCGTGCCGCCGGCGCCGTCTTTGCCGTCGACCGCGATCTGGTAACGCTGGCCCGAGACGGCGGTGAACGTCAGCGCGCTGGTGGTGACGTTATCGGCGGCGTTGTCGTTCTGGGCGACCGGGACGAGGGCGCCGACGGAGGTGCCGGTGTAGACGGCGAGAAGGGTGTCGAACGTGCTGTTGACGGTAGACAGGGTGACCGTGCCGGCGGAAGGGGCGGTCCAAGTCCACCAGACCGATTTGCCGCCTGCATTGCCGGCGTGCGCGGGCTCGCCGGTCTCCTTGGTCGCGTGGGTGTTCGAGGCGCCGGTGACGATGACGGAGGGGGTGGTGATGGAGTAGCGGGCGGCGAATTTGTCGTTGGCCCGCACGTGGGTCAGCTTCAAGGCGATCGTGCCCTCGGCGGCCCCGGTATCGGGATCGCGGAAGCCGTCCACGGCAATCTGGTAGACGGTGCCCTGGGTGGCATAAAAACTCACGACGCTGTGCAAGCCGGCGTTGCCCGGCGCGTTGTCGTTGGAGGCGACGGCGGTGAGGGCGGAGACCCTGGTGCCGGTGTAAACGGCGAGGAGGGTGTCGAGGGCGCCGGTGCTCTGCGAGCCCTGTGCGGAGGTGGTGCTGCCGAGGGTGGTCAGGGTGACGGTGCCGTCGGCCGGCGCGGTCCAGGTCCACCAGAGGGATTTGCCGCCGAGGTTGCCGGCATGGGACGGCTCGCCGAGTTCCTTGCTGGCTTCGACGTTGGACGCGGTGGCCTGGGTGAGGCCGCCGGCGAGGCGGATGCGATTGGCGAAACCGTCGTTGGCCAGGTCGATGGAGGTGGTGTGGATGAGGCGCAGCCGCACGCGGCCGCTCGAGCCCGCGGAGTCGGCGACCGCGATCTGGTAGGCGGTGCCGGACTGGACGCTGAGACGCACGAGGCTGGAACCGGAGGAGCCGCTGTCGCGGTCATGGGCTACGACGACGAGCTTGGCGAGTTGGGTGCCGGTGTAGACCGCCAGGGTGGTGGCGACGGTGCTGCCCTGGGTGGTGATTTCGAGCGTGCCGTTTTCGGGGGCGGTCCAGGTCCACCACAGGGATCGGGTGCAGACGCGGTCCGCGTGGCTGGGCTCGCCCGTTTCGACCGTGGCCTTCGTGAGGTCGCCGGAGGCGATGGATTCCAGGCCGCTGGCGGTGGCCGGGATCACGAGCCGGGCGGCGAAGGGATCGTTTACGGGGGCGCCGGAGAGGCGAGCGATCAGCGCGGCAAAAAAGAGGACGGCGAGGAAGGGTTTCATCGGCGGAGCGGTGGTGGGGCGCGGGGAAGCGAGCCAAAAGAGAATTGAGCTCGCCTCGGACCGCCACCGGCAATGACGAAAAGGCAGGCCGGGCAGTTTCATACCGTGGGTCGGCGAAAAGCCCTGCGCCCGGGGGGGGGCGGGCTTCGTTTATGGGCTCGCCGGGCCGGGGGCGGGCGGGCCTGCTGACGGCATGAGCACGTCCAAACCCGCCGCCAAGGCCGCTTCCGCCCCCGAGGAAATCGAAATCCGCGCCGACCCGATCGAACTGACGCAACTGCTGAAGTTCGCCGGCCTTTTCGACAGCGGCGGCGAGGCGAAACACGCGGTCAACCAGGGCGAAGTGACGGTGAACGGCATGGTGGAAACCGCCGCGCGCAAGAAAATCCTGCATGGCGACCGCGTCGGCTGCGCCGGGCGCACGCTGGTGGTGAAAAGTTTGTCGAAGTAGGCGGGCGGCGGAAGAGCCGGAGTTTTTAACCGCGAAGGACGCGAAAGGCGCGAAGAAGAGGAGGGACTGAGGGAATGGAGGAGTACGAGAATGAGGGGCGGAAGCGGCTCAGTTGTTGGCGATGACGGCGTCGGGCGGGAGGGCGGCGCGGATATCGGCGGTGGGCTTGCCGTCGCGGCCGATGAGTTTGGCCTTTTTGAACCACTGCACGTTGCCGCCGAGGAAAACGACGTGGCCGCCTTCGCCGCCGTAGGGGCTGTCCTTGGCCCAGGTGCCGTCGGGCCGGAGGCCGCGGGTCCAGGCGATGGGGGTGGTGGCGGGGAGCTTTGCGTGGAGACCGCGGACGGCGGCGGCGAAGCTCGGGCGGATGGCGGAGAAGGCGGGCTCGGTGGTGGCGCGGTCGGGCGTGAGGACGGTGGAGATTGGCGGGCGGCCTTGAAGGTCGTAGTCGGCAGAGGTTATCCAGCTCCACGCATCGTTCAGGCCGCTTTCCTGGGCCAGGGCGACGGCGAATGCATGAATGTCTTCCGTCTGCGGAAGCTGGTCCTGATGGTCGCTCGCGTAGATGCGAGCAGCCTGGCCGATCAGGCGGAGGTTGGAGAAATCGAAAGAGCGGGGGTCGGGTGTCCGGCGGCTCGCTGCGGTCGGGATGACGATGGCGGCGATCAGGCCGAGCACGGCGAATACCACGAGGGTGTTGCGAACCGCACGAAGGCGGATGCGATCATTCGCAGAGGCCGAAGGCGGCGGGTTCGTTTGAGCTTCCATCGTTGAGCGGACCGCACCTTGCCGGTGGATTTGTTCAGGGGACAAGCGCAAGGGCTTGGATGATCTTGCCGCGGTGCACGACCTCGGCGGACGACGCACCGGGGGCGCGGCGCCAGACGGTGAAGCCGTTCGAGTAGAGCACGGAGCCGTCGTCGCCGAGGGTGTAGCAGGCGATCTTGCTGGCGATGGATTCCTCAACGCCATCGGCGGAGCGGCGGATGAGTTCCCAGGAGGCGGGGACGAGCGAGGCGGAATCGTCGCCCTTGGCGTGGCGCTTGAGCGCCTGGTGCAGGTCGAGGCTGGTCTCGTGGATCTGCACCCAGCGGCGGGCGGGCGGGCGTTGCGTCTCCGGGCCGCCGGCGTGGCGCAGGGAGGCGCGGCCGAAGATGCGGGTGAAGGCATCGAGAAAACCGAAGACCGCGCAGCCCAGGTGGTAGGGCATGAGCACGAAATTCAGGAGCTGGGCGCCCAGACCTGGGCGGGCGAAATCCTGATAGGGGCGGCGGATGAACCAGAGGTTGCCCTCGCGGTCCAGACGGGGGGCGAGGTAGTCGCAGGCCTCGTGCTCGACGAGCGTTTCGAGGCAGTGCGTGGTCGGATTGAACTTGAGGATGGCGGCCGGCCCGAAGGCGAGCAGGTGGCCGTCGCCATCGCGGCCGGCGCCGGCGGACTGGAACACGAGCGCGCCGGCTCCGCCCGGCACGTGAGCCGGCAGAGTGTCCCGGGCCTCGCCATCGGTGAGGTCATGGTCGCTGGCGCGGTCGGAGCCGAGGCGTTCGAGATTGGCGAGGCCGGAGCGGTCGGCGGCGGAGAAGACGATCTCGCCGGTCACGGGATCGCAGGAGAGGCCGCCGCAGAGGAACTCCTGGCGATGAAAGATCCGGCGCTCCTCGCCGGTGGCGACATTCTGGCGAAAGAGGCCGGAACTGGCGCTCATTTCGAGGACGTAGAGGATCTCGTCGGGCGCGGTACCGGCGGCGAGGTGGCGGACCACCGGCGCGGCATCCTCGGCCTTGCCCTGGCCGCCGGCCTGGCGGCCCCAGACGACGCGGGCGTTGAAGGTATCCTGCGGATCGCGGCCTGCGCCCTTCCAGGCGTGACGCTCGCTGCGCTGCTGTTCGCGCGCCACCCGCTCGGCGGCGAAGGGGCTTTCGAGCAGGCGCGGGGCGGAGTCGCCGGACTTAACGAAGAGCTTTCCGTCGGAGAGAAAGGCGAAGCGCATGGGCGGGATCGCAGAAAGAGAGCCGCCGAGCGCGGGGTGGATCAATGCAAAGTTTTAGCTGCGGTGAGGAGCGGAGGTGGGGACTGAGGGGAGAGGGCGGGAAGCTGGGCGAGGCGACCCAATGAGGCTCAGTTGTTGGCGATGATGGCGTCGGGCGGGATGGCGGCGCGAATGTCGGAGGTGGGCAAGCCGTCGCGGGAGATGAACTCGGCTTTGCGGAAGAAGGCGACGTTGCCGCCGAGGAAAACCACGTGGCCGCCTTTGCCGCCGTAGGGGCTGTCCTTGGCCCAGGTGCCGTCGGGTTGCAGGCCGCGGGTCCAGGCGATGGGCGTGGTGGAGGGGAGCCTGGCGTGGAGGCCGCGGACGGCGGCGGCGAAGCTCGGACGTATGGCGGCGAAGGCGGGGGCGGTTGCGGAGCGGTCGGAGGTGAGGACGGTGGAGAGTGCGGCGTAGGCGGAGTTGCGGCCTTCCTCGGTGGTGATCCAGGTGGTGGCATCGTTCAGGCCACTCTTCTGGGCGAGGGCAGTGGCGAAGGCGTGGATGTCGTCCACCTGCGGAAGCTGGTCCTGGCTGTCGCTCGCGTAGATGAGCGAAGCCTGGCCGATCTGGCGGAGCTTGGATGCATCGACGGCGCGCGGGGCGGTTTCGCGGTGATGGTGCCTATTCGGGAAGATGATGGCGGCGACGAAGCCGACCACCAGCAGGACCAGGGCGAGGTTGGCGAGGTGGGCGAGAAGGCTCTTGGGCTCCGGCTCGCGGGCCGGAGGATTGTAGGTTTCGGAGTTCATCAAAAAGAGAACACCCGAGCGGTCCGTTTTATTAATGGGGTTTTCGAAAAAAAGTGTCCCCTCAGCCCTCGCGCCCCAAGTAGTTGCTGCGCCGCTCGGCGCTGCGGCCGCGGGTGGGGGTGCGTTCGCCGGGGGCGCTGTAAGGTTTACGCCGGTAGCCGCCGCGGTTCGGATCGAGGGCGCAGTCGATCTGGTAACGCTGCATGCGTTCGAAGAGCCCGAGCAGTTGCGCCGGGTCGGGATAGGCATCGAGTCCGCTGCGCTCGAGTGCGAGGAGCGTCTCGTGGGTGGCCTCCAGAGTGCTGAGGCAGCCGGCCTGCGGCTGCTGCTTGATCACGAAGCGGCTGGGCGCGGTGGGAGTGAACATGATGCGTGGCAGCGCCTGCAGGGTCGGGGAGAGGCGCAGCATCTTGCGCGCGCAGGCCCAGGTGGCGTCGAGCGCGAGCACCACGAGGCGGCGGCCGCCCAGTTCGGCGGGCGTCAACTCGCCGCGCGAGAGATTGCGCGCCACGGGACCGGGGTAGAGCAGCACGGGGAAGTTCGTCGGATCGCGCAGAAGGGCCTGCACCGCCTCGTGGCGGTCGAAGTCCGTGCCCATCAGGATCTCGCTGTTGGGCAGGCAGAGGTGGGTCAGGCGGCCGGTGCCGGCCTTCTCGCGTTTGAACTCCTTCGGGTGGGTGAGAAACACGAAGCGCGTACGCGTGGGCATCGGCGCGATCGACGCGCACCAGCAGAGCGCTTGCGGCCAGAAGCAGCGGTAACAGGTGGGGCGGCCCATGGCGGCGCGTCAGCCGCGGCCGGCCGCGACCACGAGGGCCTGGAGGCGCGGGACCTCGCTGGCGGAGGTCTTGGCGACGAAGCCGCGCGCGTGCGCGAAGTGGACGTCGGGCTCCTTCGCGATGCGGGTAAAATCCAGACGGGGGTTGTCGCGGAAGCGTCCCAACCCGTAACCGCCGGAGCGGCGGTCCGGATAAACGGAGCCGACCACCTCCGTTGCCCAGGGCTGGCGCTCGATGTAGCGGTCGAGGCTGTTCCCGATCTCGTCGCCCGCCGCCTCGCCACGCGGCAGGAACACCACCACGGCGGGCGCGCCGCCGATCTCGAGTTCCCAGCGGAGGGTGTGACGCTGCAACTGGTCGAGCCGCGCGCGCGAGGAGGCGATGTGCGCGAGGAGGTCCTCCCCGATCATGCGCATGACTTCCCAGACCGGGTTGCCGGGGGCGAGCCGCGAGGCCCCTCCGAAACGGCGGAGGAGGGCGAGATCGACGGGAGAGTTGAGTTTCGCGAGAGTGCCGCGTTCCATGCCGAGCCAGCGAGCGGTGTCGACCGGGCCGCGGCAGTCGAACCATTCGGCGGTTTCCAGCCAGTCGCAAAACTCGCGCGCGTCGGCGTAGAGCCCGAAGTGTTGCAGCACGAGCGAGAGCGCACAGGTGGGCGGGAGGTCGCGTGAAAACTGGTGGTGGTCGAAGTTGTGCAAGTCCGGCTCGTGGCGGTGCCCGACATCCACGACGCAGACCTCGGGGGAGGCGAGGTCTGCCTCGGTCGGCTCGCGGCGCTCCACGGGGACGGCGTGGCGGGCGAGGAGGACGCAGCAGGCGAGGAACTCGTCCTTATGGGCACCGCCGGGATGGGTGAGGATCGTGGTGAAGTCGGGCATGAAGGGCGGAAGCATGGTCTCCTGTCATCCCCGCGGCAATGGCGGAGCCCGCCCGCGCGCCGCAACCTGCATACGTCACCCCGTCCACGGCATTGCAGAATGCAACCCAACTCGCGATGGGGACGATATGGCATTTTCCTGTTAAAACCTGGGAGAAAGGGGCTAGCGTATTCATGACGGCAACTGGCATGTGCGTTGCGAGTAGGGAGAGCGTATGAAAACCAAATCCCTCAAACTAACTGCTTTCGCCGCTCTTCTCCTTGGCTCCCTGTTCCTCGCCTCCGGTTGTCGAACCATGGAAGGTGCCGGCCAGGACATCGAAAACGCCGGCGAGAGCATCCAGGACGCCGCGAGATAACGCGGCTTCCCCGCCAGGCTCCGCGGCCGCGGCCCGGTCCCTCGTTCGCTCGGGCGACGGGGCCGGTCCGCGGCCACCCGCCGCGCACGATGCCGAGGGCGTGCGAATGTTAGCCTGAGCGCCGGCCTCCTTTTGAATCGGCAAACCGGTGGCTTTGTGGCCAGTCGGAGGGGTTTCCCCGTCCACCTCCATGAGCCTCTTCATCGGCATCGATTCCGGCACCCAGTCCACCAAGGCGGTCGTCCTCGACCTCGCCTCGAAAAAAGTCATCGCCGAGGCGCGCGCCCCGCACTCGCTGATCGCCGGTCTGCCTGCCGGCCACCTGGAGCAACATCCGGCCGAGTGGGTGTCGGCCTTGGAGCAGACCGTGGCGGAGGTGGTGAAAAAAATCGGCGCCGGGCGCGCGGCGGATATCTGCGGCCTCGGCATCTCGGGCCAGCAACACGGCTTCGTGCCTTTGGACGCCGACGGCCGGGTGATCCGTCCGGCCAAGCTCTGGTGCGACACCTCGACCGTCGAGGAATGCGCCTTGATCACGAAAAAGCTCGGCGGGGCGAAGGCCGCGTTGCGCCACACCGGCAGCCTGATCCTGCCCGGCTTTACCGCGCCGAAAATCCTCTGGCTGAAGCGCCATGAGCCGGCGAACTACCGGAAGCTGCGCCACGTGCTACTGCCGCACGACTACCTGAACTTTCACCTGACGGGGAATTATTTCATGGAGTTCGGCGACGCCTCGGGCACGGCGCTGATGGACGTGCGCAAGCGCACCTGGTCGAAGGCCGCGATCGACGCGATCGATCCGAAGCTCGCCGCCTGGCTGCCGCCGCTCTCCGAGTCGCACGAGTCGCCCGGCGTGGTTCGCCCGGCGCTGGCGGCGAAGCTCGGCCTGCCCGCGGGCGTGGTCGTCTCGGCCGGCGGCGGCGACAACATGATGGGCGCGATCGGCACGGGCAACGTGAGCCCGGGCGTGATCAGCGCGAGTTTCGGCACCAGCGGCACGATCTACGCCTACGCGGACCAGCCCGTGACCGACCCCGCGGGCGAGATCGCCGCCTTCTGCTCATCGACTGGAGGCTGGCTGCCGCTGCTCTGCACCATGAACGTCACCACCGTCACGGAGCGGGTGCGCCTGCTCTTCGGGCAGGACCACGAACAGCTCGCCGCCGCGGTGGCCTCCGTGCCGCCGGGCTCCGACGGCCTGGTGCTGCTGCCCTACTTCGCCGGCGAGCGCACGCCCAACGTGCCCGCCGGCTCGGGGGTGCTTCTCGGCTTGAGCGCGAAGACCTTCGACTCCGCGCACTTCGCCCGCGCCGCGATGGAGGGGGTGACGCTCGGCATGAACTACGGCCTGCGCCGCCTGGAAACGCTCGGCGTGAAGGCGAGGGAGATCCGCGTGACCGGTGGCGGCGCGAAGTCGCCGGTCTGGCGCCAGCTCATGGCCGACATCTTCGGCGTGCCGGTGGTGGCGATGGTCGAGGACGAGGGCGCGGCGCTCGGCGGCGCGCTCCAGGCGGCCTGGTGCGTGGCCCTGCAGGAAGGGAAAAAGGCGAAGCTCTCCGATTTCACCAAGGCGGTGGTGGCGGTGGACGAGCAGACCCGCTGCAAGCCCGACAAGAAGGCCCATGCGCGTTACCAAAAAGTGCAGGCCGTGCAGGACAAGCTGAGCCTCGCGCTGCGCGAGGTCTTCGTCCTTCAGCGCGAACTCGCGGGGTGAGCGGAGCTGGAGTACGGGGAGGCCATCACGCTCCGCACCGCTCTCTCGGGGAGCCGAGGCTGCCCGTCAAAGCGGTGACGTGCCGGCCGCACTCCAGGGCAAAGGCCGCCGGCCGGGCCCGAGACGGAATCGTTGTGCGCGCGTCTCACAACAAGCGGCCGAACAGCCGGAAGAACCACTCCTTCGGACGATTTAGCAACGGACGCTCACGCCACTTTTCGAGCGTGATCTCGTCGGAAGCCGCTTCGTCCATCACGTAGGCGCGGTGCATCGCCTGGGCAAACTCCCGGCCGATCACGATCGCATCCAGCTCGTCGTTGTCCACCGCGCTGCGCCAATCGAGGTTGCTCGAACCGACTCTCGACCAAACTCCGTCGATCACCGCGGTCTTGGCGTGCAAGAGCGCAGCCTGGCGTTCGTAGATCCGGACCCCGCCGCGGAGGAGCTTGGCGTAATAGGATCGCGCGGCGAACGCCGCGGCCGGCGCGTCCGTGGTGCCCGGAAGGACGAGCCGCACGTCCACGCCCCGGCGCGCCGCTTCCAGCAAGGCGTCGATCAACTGGGAATCGGGCACGAAATAGGCGTTCGTGATGTAGGCGGTCTCCTGGGCGTGCGTGAGCGCCGACAAGAACGTGAGATAGGCGGAACTGGCACGGTCGTCGGGCGAGGTGCCAACCGCGCGGACGGCCATGTTTCCGGCGGGCCGAACAACCGGAAAGTAACCGGCGGGCTGGAGTGGTTCGCCGCTCTGTTTCTGCCACGTGTCGAAAAAGAGCCTCTGGAAATCCGCCACGACGGGTCCGTAGATCTGAATGTCGGTGTCGCGCCAGCCGCCTTCCTTGAGCTGCTTTTTGCTTCCGCTCTCGCTGCCGCCGCTTCCGCTGCGGGTGCTTTGCGAGCCGCTCGAATACACATCGTCCATGTTGATGCCGCCGAGGAAGACGGTGCGGCCATCCACGATGACCTGCTTGCGGTGATCGCGATGGTTCAGTTCCCACGGTTTCGGGGGAAGGACCTTGCCGAGGGGATGAAACGCCACGACCCGCACTCCTCCGGCGCGGAGGCGCTCGAAATACGCCTTGTCCGTGTCGAGGCACCCGACGTCGTCGTAGATCAGATTCACCTGCACGCCAGCGGCGCGGCGTTCGAGAAGGATGTCGGCGAACTCCCGTCCGACCGCGTCGTCTCCGATGATGTAGAACTCGACGTTGATGGAATGCCGGGCCGCCCGCATGGAGGCGAACATCGCCCGGTAGGTGCCGGGCCCGTCCACGAGCAGGGTCACGCGATTTCCCTGCACGAGGGGAGTGCCCGTGATGGCCTGTTCGATTGCGATTTGCCGGTCGAGGAGGCCGAGCTTGCCATTCCGGCGCTTCAACTCGGCTGCCAGGGCCGCGTTCGTGCGTTCCGAGACCGGTGCCCAGGCGGCCTTGAATTCCAGCGGTTCGCGGCGCGGGGCGGTTTTGATGAAATCCGCGTCAGGAACGGTTCTGCAGCCGGCGAAAAGCACCGAGGCCGCGATGACGATCAGGAGTTGTATGAGAGCGGGTGAGCCCATCGGGGTATTGGCTGCGACACGGACCGCTGAGTCCGCTTTTCCTCCCGTGGGTAAGCACCCCGATTTGTTTAGGCCCGGTTGCGGGCGGCCAGGCACGTTTGGGTCTGGGCAGGGTTGCCCGCCGTGGCCCGAACAAGCGGCGCTTGACCCTTACAGCGAATAACCCGGCTTCTTGCAGAGTTTGTCCGACTGGCGGGCGATGTCGGGGCGATACACTTTTTCAGCCCACTCGCCCGGCGGGATCTCCTCGTGGCCCCGTTTAATCTGTGTTTGCCGACGGCTTCGGCCATTTTCGCGGTGGGGCCGGCGCCGGTGAAGTAGGGGATCGAGACGGTGGGCATAAAGTTGTCCTGGGCGGTGGCGCAGGGTGGCGCGAAACCAGCCCCGGCGCGATCGGTCAAGGGGCCAAATCCGCCGACCATCTCCGTCGCCAGGCGGGCCGGGCGCGTTGCGTCGAACGCTCTTTCAGGGAGACGGCTCCAGCCTGCCGGAGAAGGTGACGCTCCTGCCCGCCGGGATGGTGGTCTCGAGCACACGGTCGCCGGAGACCAGGCGCAAGGGGCGGCCCAGGCGGGAATGCAGGGTCGCGGACTGCAGCGCGCCGTTTTCCCAGGCCAGGTCGAGATCGAAGCCGCCGCGCAGGCGCACCCCGCTGATCCGTCCGGTCTTCCACGCCGGCGGCAGCGCCGGCAGGAGCACGATTTCCCGCGGCCGGCCGGCGGCATCGGCCAGCGACGGGCTTTGCACGAGCAGTTCCAGGATGCCGGCGGTGGCGGCGAAGTTGCCGTCGATCTGGAAGGGCGGGTGGGCGCCGAACAGGTTCGGGTAAGTGCCGCCGCCGGGCTTGGTTTTTTCGCCTTCGCGGGGTTCCTGCACGAGGGTGAGCTGGTTGAGCAGGATGCGATGGGCGTGGGCGCCGTCGTGCAGCCGCGCCCAGAGCGAGAGTTTCCAGCCGAGGGCCCAGCCGGTGCCGCCATCGCCACGGAACTCCAGCGACTGGCGTGCGGCGGCCATCCCTTTCGGGTCGGCCCAGGTGATGTCGTCGCCGGGAAAAACGCCCCAGAGATGCGAGGCGTGACGGTGGGTGTCCTTCGGGTTGTCCTTATCCTCGAGCCATTCCTGAAGCTGCCCGAGGCGGCCGACTCGGTTGGGCGTGATGCGTGCGCGGGTGGCGTCGAGCTGGGCGGCCAGGTCTGCGTCGACTCCCAGCACCCGGGCGGCTTCCGCGGTCCAGGCAAAGAGGCCGCGGATGATCTGGTGATCCATGGTGGGGCCCATCACGAGGCCGCCGTGTTCGGGCGAATTGGAGGGGCCGCTGATCAACCGGCCGGTGGCGGGATCCGTGACCAGGGTGTCGAGGAAGAACAGCGATGCCTCGCGCAGGACCGGATAGGCGCGGCGCGCGAGAAAGTCGCGGTCGCCGGAAAACAGATAGTGGTCCCAGAGATGGAGGCAGAGCCAGGCGCCGCCGGTCGGCCAGATGCCGTGGTTGGAGTTGTTGATCGGAGCCGTGCCCCGCCAGAGATCGGTGTTGTGATGGAGGACCCAGCCGCGGGCCTTGTAGTGGACGGCCGCGGTGCGTCGGCCGCTGTCCACGACCTCGTCGAGCAGGTCGAACAGGGGGCCGGTCAATTCGGGGAGGTTCGCCCCCTCGGCGGGCCAGTAGTTCATCTGCAGGTTGATGTTCGTCGTGTATTTGCCGCCCCAGGCGGGCTTGAGCTGGTCGTTCCAGACGCCCTGGAGGTTGGGCGCCTGGGCGCCGGGCCGGCTGCTGGCGATGAGCAGGTAACGGCCGAAGTTGAACAAGAGGGCGGCGAGCTGCGGGTCGCCGGTTTTGTCCGCCGCGGCCAGGCGCTGATCGGTCGGCAGGCCGGCGGCGGCGGTGCGCCCGAGATCGAGGGTGACGCGCCGGAAGAGCGCGCGGTGATCGGCGACGTGGGCGTCGCGCAATGCGGCGAAATCCTGGCCGCGCGCCGCGGCGATGCGCTGGGCCACGCGCGGTCCCGGGTCGGCGCTGATGTCGCGATAGTTCACGAAGCAGGTGTCGGCCGCGAGCACGAGGGTGACGGCATCGGCGTCGGATACAACCAGGGCATCGCCCTCGACCCGCGCGGCGCCCGAGCCTTCCACGCGGGCCTCGAGCCGGGCGGCGAAACGCATGCCGTCGTTGCGCGTGCCGACCCGGCCGGTCAGAAGCAGGCCGTCGCCGCCTTCGGCGGTCACCGTGCAGCCCTCGTGCGGCGAGGACAGCCGCGCGGTGAAGGCCACCCGGCCCGGGTGATCGGCCGCGAGGCGAACGACGATCACGCCGGCGGGATGACTCGCCAGCACGGAGCGGGTGAAGCGCACCTCCCCCACGCGGTAGCTCGTGGTGGCGACAGCCTGGTCGAGATCGAGCGAGCGCGCGTAGTCCCGCGCATCCTCGTGCCCGGAGGTTTCGATCCAGAGGTCGCCCATGGGTTGGTAGGCGGCCTGGCGCAGCGGAACGCTCATGAACCGTTCCTTGGCCAGGGCCTCGGCTTCGTGCTGTTTGCCCTCCAGGAGCAGCCGGCGCAGCTCCGGCAGAACCTCCGCCGCGCCCGCGTGCTGATAATCGCGCGGCCCGCCGCTCCAGAGCGTGTCGTGGTTGAACTGGATATGTTCGCGCGCCAAGCCGCCGAAGACCATCGCGCCCTGACTGCCGTTGCCGACCGGCAAGGCCTCGGTCCACACCGCGGCGGGGGTGCGATACCAAAGGCGGAGATCGCCGGCGGGCGATTCCGACGGCGCGGCGTGCGCGAGAGAAAGCACGAATGAGAAAAGGAGCAGGAACGAGGGCAGGGGGATGGGGCGGAGCATGTTTATGGCAGAAACGGGAAGGCGCGGGTGTTTGACGAGACCCGCACCCTGGGCGCGGAGCTTGAAAGGCGATACGGTGGGCCAAATTGACCTTATCCGCACCCAACCCGGCGGATTACGGTAACGGGGCTTTGCCGGGAGCGCTGGCATCCCGCCGGCTGCCTGGCGCAAGGATTCGGAGCCGGCAAGACGCCAGCGCTTCCGGCGGCGCAGCCCCATCGGGCCGCCTCCTAGCTAAACTGTACCAATCGGCCCCATGCCGCGAAGCGCACGGCGTGGTTACAGTGCCGGGCTGTACCCTTAACTTGAACCTGGAGGAAACACATCATGGCCACCACCTATCTGAATCATGCCGCTTCGGCTCCGCCGGCCACGGAGGCGGAGGTTGTCCATAGCAGCTATACGTTGCTGAAATATATCTTCGGCCTGGTGCCGATCATCGCGGGCGCGGACAAGTTCACGAACTTTCTCACGAACTGGGAGGCCTACCTGAATCCGATGATTCCTCAGTGGCTGCACCTCAGTCCGCACGCCTTTATGCTGGCGGTCGGTGTGATTGAAATCGTCGCGGGCCTCATCGTCTTTGCGAAGCCGCGGATCGGCGCGTTCGTGGTGATGGCGTGGTTGCTTGGCATCGCGCTCCAACTGGTAGTTTGGGGCCATTATCTGGACATCGCCGTGCGCGACACCGTCATGGCGCTCGCCGGCGCGTTGACCCTGGGGCGTCTGGCGCGGTTTGAGTCCGGCCACCCGGCGCAAGGGAGATGAACCGAGCCTCACACTGGGGACGCCGGCGCTCCCCGTGAGCTGACCTTGCGCGCAGCCACGCGGGCAAAAAAGAACCCCGGTCCTTGGAGGACCGGGGCTGCCAAAATTGGCGGGATGGACGGGACTCGAACCCGTTTTTCCGTGCGACCAAATCAATGAGTTGCGTTCATTTTTTACGTTCAGTGGCTCTTTAGTGGCTTCCTTGCTCGCTGTCCTCTCTCGGGGGCAGAAATCGCATTACGCTTGTCAGCCGAGCTGGGCTGTGGGTCACCGGCCGCCGCACGACGGCGATTGTCCTCAAGCACTACTTCCAGCCGGGCCGGGAGGAGTTCCGTCGCACGCTGGCCGGAAAACTGCCGGCCTTGCGACCGTTCGCAGCGACGGCCGAGACCTTTAACGTGGCCGATCTGCGGGCGAAGCTCGCCGCGATGGAGCCAACCACGTGGCGGCTGATTCGGGACGAGCTGCTCACGCGTCTGCCGAAAGAGGTCAACGTCACCCCGCCGCAAGCTTCTCTCCTCAAACGGGCTTTTGCGGCCTGAAGGGCTCCTGAATGGCGCTCGACTTCAGAAGAAATAATAGTCAATGTATTACGTTTTAAACCGAATAAGAGTCCATCCATAGCCACTAATTATGCGATCCTCTCTCCATGACCTGTTGCCGCCGCCGACCCGCCGCGCCTTGGCCAAACTGGGCCAGGACTTGGCGACGGCGCGCCGCAAACGCCATTTCACCGTCGCCATGATGGTGGAGCGGATGGGCGTGGCCACGAACACCTACCGGCGTGTCGAAAAAGGCGATCCCACGGTGGCGATGGGCGCCTACGCCATGGCGCTCTTTGTCCTAGGCTTTGGGAATGCCCTCGGCGAGCTGGTCGATCCCAAGCGCGACGACGTGGGCCTTCAGTTGGATGAAGCCCGGTTGCCGAAACGCGTTCGGGTGAAGCAATCACCAACCTCGCTATGAAACGCACGCTCCAGGTTTGCGTCGGCAACGAAGGCCGTCTCGTCGGCACCCTGCACTATGACCGGAACGGGGCGAGGGAGCACGCTGCTTTTGTTTACGACGAAACGTGGCTGGCGGCCGGGGATCGTTTCGCGCTCGAGCCGAACCTGCCGCTGGTCACCGGCGCGCAGTTTCATCGGAAGGCTCACGAAGGCTCCGTGTTTCACGCGGTGGTCGCCGACACGGAACCGGATGGCTGGGGCCGGCGGGTGATTCTGCGCGACCACGCGAAGCGACGCCAGGCGGCGAAGCGCGCGGGAGCCGAAGCGGGGTCGACTCAGCTCAACGCGGTCGATTTTCTCCTCGCGGTGGACGACGGCAATCGCGTCGGGGCGCTGCGCTTTCGCGACGAGACCGGAGTGTTTCAGCGCGCGGCGGAGCCGGGGCGTCGCACCGCTCCGCCACTCCTGGAACTGCAGCACCTGATGAGCGCTTCGCGCGCGGTGGAAACCGAAACCGAGACCGCCGCCGATCTCGCCTATCTGCGGGGCCGCGGCACCTCGCTCGGTGGCCTGCGGCCGAAGTGTTCCGTGGTGGATGACGACGGCACGCTGGCGATTGGAAAGTTTCCGAGCGTGCAGGACGAACGCGCGGTCACGAAAGGCGAGGTGCTCGCCATGACTTTGGCGAAAGCCGCGGGCCTCAACGTCGCCGCCGCGCGGATCGTGGATAGCGACGGCGTGCCCGTCGCGTTGATTCGCCGCTTTGACCGGACCCCCGGCGGCCGGCGTCTGATGTATGTTTCGGCCGCGACGCTGCTCGGCGTCGAGCCGGCCGGCGCTCAGGAACACAGCTATACCGAAATCGTGGACGTCCTCCGTATGAACGGTGCCGCGGCTCAAGCCGACATCGAGGAGCTATGGCGCAGGATGGCGTTCTCGATCCTCATCACCAACGTGGACGATCATCTGCACAATCATGGCTTTCTCCACGCCGAGCATGGGCTCTGGCGGCTAGCGCCGGCCTTCGACCTCAATCCGTTTCCGGATCGTGCGCGCGAATTGAAGACATGGGTGTCGCTCGATACCGGTCCGGAGGCTACAGTCGACGCGCTGATGTCCGTGATTGCCTACTTCCGGCTGCCACTGGCTCGCGCGAAAGAAATATTGAGTGAAGTCGAGCGCGCTGTGGCCGGATGGCGGGACGCCGGCCAGGCGTTGGGAATGTTGAATCGCGACCTGGAAAGCTTCGCTGACGCCTTCGAGCATCCCGAGCGTGCGGCGGCACAAAAACGCTCCACCTGAACTATCGTGGTTTCGAGCGGTCCGGATCGGACCGTAATTATCGAATGGATACGGAAGGAGTCGTGAGCACCGGCGCGATGTTGCGTCGAAAAAGGGCCTCATAAGAGGCCCGCCGCGCGAAACGAGTAGTATCCGAGACCAGTCGGATCGCCTTTAGGATCACCGACGATCACATGATCCAGAAGCTCGATCTCGATGATCTTTACCGCTTCCCGAAGGTTACGGGTTACGCGGATGTCGGCCGAACTGGGCTGCGGATCGCCGGAGGGGTGGTTGTGGGCGATCACAAGGGCGGAGGCTCCAGCGAGGATCGCCCCGCGAAACACTTCGCGTGCGGAAACAAGAGTCGAATCCACCGTGCCAAGCGTGATGAGGTGACGCCCCAGCGGATGGCCCCTGCGGTCGAGATAGACGCAGTAGAACGCTTCCTGCATGGGATGTTCATCGAAGGCGGAGCGGAGGTATTCGACGACTGTCTCAGGCTGTTCGAGACGGACCTCGTCGCCAAGGGACACGAGGGAATAAACGAGTTTGGCTTCGAAAACGCGCATGATGAGCGCTCGCGCGAGCCGCGTTTCCCTTTCTCGACGGCGTGTCGAGTGGTCGCGGGTGCTGCCCGGTTGAGCGCCCGCTCGGATTGGGCGAAAGTCAAAGCGCTGGGTGGAGCGCCGAGGCAGCGTCCCGCGAAGCGGGACCAACGAGGGGGAAGCGGAACGTTTGCGCGTGGTGGAAGCCGCAGGCACTACCTTGACCGCCCATACAATGGGGCGCTACCGGACGGGGCAGAGCTGGAAGAATCCGAGCGCCAGCGAGCATCAATTCCGCGTGCCGCCTCATTTCATGAATTCACGAAGACGGGTGTTGAGGACTTTGATGTCGATTTCGGTGCCGACGACGGTCGCGCGGGCCTTGGCTAGACGCACCTCTGCCTGCATCAGCTCGAGTTTCAGGCGGGTTAATTCATCAAGATTCGAGGTCGCACGGGTTGCGCGGCCGGCCGCGGAGCGGTCGGTCTGGGTGGTATCGGAATTTCCAGTGTTCATGGGAGAGAGCGCCGGCGAAGCCGGCGATTTTTTTGGCTAACGTGGTTCTAGTCGGCCGGACATGGCTGACTCGGAACGATCCCAAGGCGCCTCGCGCTAGATCGCAGCGCTGTCCCTTTGCCGAAAACGCGAGAGGTCGTCTGTCGAAAAAAGGAGCGGCCAAGCGGCCGCTCCCCGCTGTGGATTCAGTCCAAGGCGAAATGTGCGTCGGCAAACAGGCCGGCGACCAGGGAGCGACGGATTTCATCGAGTCCTCGCACGGCGCGGGATAGATCGACGGGCCGGCCGGTGAAGAGGCCCGCCACAAAAGCGGCGACGCCCTTCTCGCCGGATGAACGTGGCGTCGTGCCGAGCGCGCCGGGTTTGGCGAAGTCCAGGGCTTCGCGGAGTCGTTCGCGCGGATCTTGGCGGCGAGGAACCATTGGGCGTTTCGGTCCCCGGCGCGTTCGAACGCGTCGAGGAGATAGTCATAGCTGAATTCGCCGTGGTTGAAGGCAAGCAGCACGGCGCAAAGGTCGCGGCGCAGGGACCAGTCGAGGGAGAGCAAGTCGGACACGTCGGCCAGCGCGGTGCCGCCGGTGTAGAGGGAAGTCAGGATGGCGCGGGCGCGAATCGCCTGTCCGTGGTCGTGGCCGGCGATGGCGGACGCAAGCCGTTCGAGGGCGGGCTTGGCGGTGGTTACGGCGGCGTCGGCCTCGCGCGCGGTGGTGCGGACCGCTGCAAGGAATTCATCGAGGGCAGCTTTGCGTTCGTGCTCTTCGGCGGGGGAAATCGGATGTGCATTCATGGTAATTCGGAACGTAAGAGGGTGGGGGATGGGGAGGCACGGCCGGGCGCTTACCGGACAAGGTATAGCCGCGCCGGCCAGGCCGGTTCGGGAAAAGGGGCGGCGACGGATCGGCGCCCCAATGTAGATTAAGCAGGGCTTTCGTCGCGTGACGGTTCATCTGCCAGCGGGAGTGTCGCGGGTTTCTTAAGCGATTCAGCTTTGCTTCTGCCCGAGGTGGCCGTGGTCGCCAGACCCGATAAGCCCTGCGGCGATCTCGATGCTCTTGCCCATGTGTTGGCCCGGCACCGCCCGGTGCAGCGGCTTGGCGATGGGGAGGCGTTTAGCGGGAACGATGTGCTTCGCATCGGCCGCGTTCTTTATGTGGCGATCTCCCCGCGCACCAACGCCGGGGCTGTTGCCCTCCTGCGGGAAATCGTCCGGCCCTTTGGCTACGAGGTCAAAACCGTGGAGACTCGCGTCGAGGTTTCACTGCGCGAAGCGTGCTCCTTCATTCCTCCTCACTTCGTGCTCTTCAACGCGGAGTGGGTTGATGGGAGCGCCTTCGGCGACATGTCCCTGATCCCGGTCGCAACGGACGAACCCGGTGCCGCTTCATCCTTGGCGCTGGGCGGAACCACGCTGATAAGCGCCTCTTTCCCCCAGACGGAAAAACGTCTGCGTGCCGCCGGCATCGCGACCCGCAAAGTGGATATTTCGGAACTGGAGAAAGCAGGTGGCCACCTCGCCCGCCTTGTCCTAGTCAAAGAGCCGCGAGCGACGAGACCGGCACCCGTGGAGCACGGCTCGCGTTTGACGGTGGTGGAGACTCCGCAAGTGCCGTCGCCGGGAAACGCGGCCCATGCGATCGTTCATGGCGGCCTCGTCTATGTGTCGGCCCAACTTCCCTTCGCCCTTAACGGGGCCGAGCCGCCCCGCCTGTCGCCGGAGGAGCAGACGGAGCGCGTCCTCCGCAATGTCGAGGCTGTCTTGCAAGCCGCTGGGAGCAGCATGGCGGATGTGCTGCATGCGACCGTGCATCTGGCCGATCCCAAGCATCTGGAGCGCATCGAAGCATCCTACGCGCGGATGTTCGCGGGCCATCGGCCCACGCGCTCGGTCATCTCCAACCGGGCCATGCCAGTTGGCGTGTTGGTCGAAATCGAGGCGGTCGCCGCCGTATCCAGCGGACGGCGCCCGTGAGCTTCACTGGTCCATTCGTTGACCCTGCTTTTGAGCCAGCTCCTCTTGGTGAGCTTGCTGCAACTCACGGCGGGCTTGGGCGCGGGTCACTATCCGTTCGGCAGCCGCAAGGTCGCCCCCCGTCTCAATAAATTCCTTCACCTCGTGTTTGGTGCGGATGTGATCCGCGGGTCCCATTTCCTTTACTCGGAGTTTCTCGGTGATGAGACGGAGCGCTTCGGGTTGGGTGCGGAGCGCGACAACCGTCGCTGCGGTGATGGTCGAGCTGTCGTTTGGGTTCATGACAGAAGAGGGCGGTTACGCCGGTCGCAGGGTTACTTTTTTAAAGCCGTTGGTGCAGTGGCGAACGACTGCGGTGTGGTCGGGCAGCCGTCGGAATTCGTGGGGTTTGATGCGATATTCCTCCACCTGCTGGTAGGTGTAGGAGGCGTGGTCGGCGCCTGTGGTGCGGGAAGAACGCTCTACATAGTGTTTGCCGAGGGCGTTGGCGCAACGCAAAGCGTCGGCCTCGGACGCAGCCCGATACATAAACAAATTCTTCAAATTAAGGGCCAAGACCTCGGCCTGCTCCTTGGTCTGGGGCGGGATCAGGGACTCGAAAGCCTGGGCCGAGACGATCAGCATGAGCATGCAGTCGCGCAGTCGGTCCACGACGTTGAAGTCGCTCGTGCCATCGTGGCTGGCGGTGATTGCGTCCTGGAACTCATCGCCGACGTAGAGGAGCTGGTTGAGGGCGTATTTCTCCCAGGGAGGAAGGGCGTAACGGCGAAGGGCGTGGCGGTAGAGCAGGAGCTTGATGACGGTGAAGACATACTTCCGCTCGGTCGTGAAATCCTGCGGCACGTCGATGCAGAAGATCTTTCCCTGATCGACATCGGCGATGGAGCAGGTGTCCGGCTCGTCGGAGCTGAACACCTCGGCGATCTCGGGAGTGCCGAGGTATTCGAGGTAGTTTTGGGACGTGCCGATCTCGCCGGCGCGCTGCTCCTTGGCCTCGTGCTTGAGGTAGGTTTGCTCCAAAATCTCCGCCAGTTGGATGCGCCGCTCGGTTGGCTCCAGCTCGGTCAGCTTCTCCAGCGCGGCCTGCAATTCCTTCTGCGAGGTGAGCAGGGAGTAGGCGTTGGTGGGGGTGGGCGCACGGCCGATGTCGGCCAACAACTCTAACGCACGCCCGATGTGGGCGGCTCCTTTGACCTTAAAAAAGCCTTTCTCGTCCTTCGGATTCAGGGAGGCCGCCGTGTCCACGAGGATGCGGGCGCGGGTGGTGAACGGAAGACGGGCGTCGCCCGTCACGTTGAGCCGATGCGCGGGCTTTTCCTTCTCCCCAACCATACGCGGTCGAAGGTGAATCAGATCCTTTTCGCGACCGTATTTCCTCGCGAGGGCCTCCAGGTGGAACCACTCGTCACCCTTGTTCGCGATAATCACGCCGCCGAGTTTCGGGTTCCGTTTGAGGAGCGCGGCAAGCAGCCCGTTCATGCCCGAGGTCTTGCCGGAGCCGGTGTCACCGGTGAAAAAGAAGTGCCGGTTGGCCTTGTCGCGGGTCCAGCGAAAGCCCGCGTAGGCGAGCGCGATTTCCCAGCGGTCGGCGACAATCCGGCCGGCCGGATCGCGCACGAAGCGGCGATGGTCGGCGAAAACGAAGAGCGAGCCTGCCAAGATGCAGGCTGCCGCACCTGCTGCAAGCGACCACGGAGACGGCAGACGCGCGCCTCCCGCCATGCCGGAGAATGCGATGATCAGCCCGAAAAACAGGGCCGCCGGGGCGCTCAAACCGGGGTCGTTGTGGTGCAGATTTCGATGAATTTTCCAGCCCGCGAGCGCCAGAAAAACGAGCGCGAGAGCGAACGAGCCCGCCGTGATGATGTGCGGATCATGCAGCCATTGGCGCAGCAAAATGGATGGCGGCGGAAGGGCCTTCATCGTCTCCATGCAACTCCGGCGGAGGCGAACGGCGAGGGGGGGCCTATACCGAAAATAGGATAGATTCCGCTTGTCGGCTCGTGCGGCTCGGGAGGATCGGCGTCCTATCGAAGTCGATAGGGTATTGCGTCTGTTTCCAAAAGAGCGCTCGCCGCCCGCACACCTCCGGGTTCCGCCGTGGCCATATCGGCCCCAAAAAGAACCCACGCGCTTCCCGATCGCCTACCGCATTCGGGGCAAGACGGTTGCCGTGGATTCGGAACGTGCCGCCGGTTGAGCCGTGACGCGGATTGGGCGCTCTTGAGGCATGATCACCGTCGGGGTCATTCGCAACGGAGCCACCTACCTTTCGCATCACCTGCGGAAGAACGATTATTGGGCGGAGGGCGAAAAGGAAGTGCGCGGGGAGTGGATCGGCGAAGGATCACGCGCGCTCGGCCTCGCCGGCGCGGTGACGGATGAGCCGTTCGACGCGCTGCGGCAGAACCGGCACCCTGGAACGGGCGAGCCGCTGACTTCACGCGACCGGGAAAACCGCGTGGCGTTTTTCGACGTGCAGCTATCCGCGCCGAAGGACGTGAGCGTGCTGGCGATGGTCGGGGGCGACGAGCGCATCCGGGAGGCGTTCGTCGAGTCGGTGAAAACCGCGCTCGCGGAGATGGAGCGTTTCGCCGCAGTGCGAGAGCGTCGCGGTGAAGCGGCCGGAACGGAAGCGTATCGGCTGACGGGGAATTTCGTAGGCGCCTTGTTCCTGCACGACACCAGTCGCGACCTCGATCCGCAGTTGCACGCGCATGCGGTGCTGGCGAACGCGACCCGGGATGCGACGCGCAACGCATGGCTGGCGCTGCAACCGGCGGAGATGCTGCGTGCCTCGGCGTATCTCCGGCAGGTCATGTATCGCGAACTGGCCGGGCGGCTGCGGGCGCTCGGCTATGAACCCCACGAGATGAACTCCAAGGGCTTCGCGGTGCGAGGGGTCGAGCACCTGCGTGAACGGTTTTCCAAGCGCACCCGGCACGTCCAGCAACTCGCGGAGGACTACGCGAAGCAGAAAGGCCGGAAGCCGACGAAGCGAGAAATCGAAGTCCTCGTGCGGGAGTCACGGGAAGAGAAGCTGACGGAGGCGAGCACGCCGGAAGTCCGCGCGCGGCAGCGAAAGGAACTGAACGCGGACGAGGCGCGCGGGCTGGACGATCTGGTGCGGGCCGCGCGGACGCGTGCCCCGCGCGAACAACCCTCGCACGGGCAGGCGCAGCGTGTGCTGGAAGCGGCGCTGCGGCACGTTTACGAGCGGAGCAGCGTCGCCCGCGAAGGCGAAGTGCTGAACGCCGCGCTGGAGCTGCATCCCGACTTCTACCGCTGGCGGGATCTGACGCAGGCGCTCGCGGAGCATCCCGAAATCCTCCGCCGCGACGGAGAGATGAGCCTGCGGCCGATCCACGACGAAGAAACCGCGACGGTCCAGCGGGTGCAGGACGGCCGGAACCAACGATTCGCCTTGGGCGATGCGGAGCAACTGCCGGCGACGCTGACGCCGGGCCAGAGAAACGCGGCGAGGGCGCTGCTGGGCAGTCGCGATTTTTTGTCCGTCCTGATCGGCGACGCCGGCACCGGAAAGACGACCTTGCTGACGGCGGTCGAGGAAGCTCACCTGCGCGCAGGCGGCAGTCGCTTCATGGCCCTGGCACCGACCACCCGCGCACGCGACGCGCTGGCGGAAAGCGGATTCGAGACCGCCGACACCGTGCAGCGCTTTCTCGTGAGCGAGGCGCTGCACGCGCAGGCGTCGGGCCGCGTGCTGCTGGTGGACGAAGCCGGTCTGCTATCGACGCAGCAACTCGAACGCCTGACGCGCATCGCGCAGGAGGTGCGGGCCCGCGTGCTCCTGGTCGGCGACACCAAGCAGCACTACAGCGTCGAGCGCGGCGACGCGTTGCGGAACGTTGTCAAACACGCCGGCCTGCCGGTCGTCCGGCTGGCGGAGGTGCTGCGGCAGCGTCAGGAGTCGGACCGACAGTTCAGCCGCCTCCTCGCCTTCGGCCGCGTCGGCGAAGCATTCCTTTTCGCGGATCGTCGCGGCCTCTTCCGTGAGGCCGGAGACGATGAGGCGATGTTTGCCCAGGCTGCGGAACACTACGCCGAGAACCGGAGAAACGGCGTCGAGACGATTGTCGTCATCCCGTTCTGGGAAGAAATTGATCGCTTCAACCGGCACGTCCGGCCGACGCTCCGCCGTTCGGGATTGCTCGGCGAGGCCGAGGTTCTGCGAGAAGCCGTGCGCCCCATGGTGTGGACGGAGGAGCAGAAGGCGCACTGGGATCAGTATCAGGTCGGCGACCGCTTGCTCTTCATTCACGATGTCAACTTCCACAAGCGCGGCACGGCGGCCGAAGTCGTCGCGGTCCTGCCCGATGGATTGCGGGTGCGAGCCGAGTCGGGCCGGGAAACGAAGATCACGCGTCGGCAGCGCGCCGCCTTCGATGTGGGCCGGGCGCAGACGCTGCCGGTGTCGGTCGGCGATCAGCTTCTTATCCGCGGGCGCGAGAAGGAGCATGGCTTCGCCAACGGTGACTTGAAAACCGTGGCGTCGGTCGATCCCGCCTCGAACCGGGTCACGTTCACCGATGGCAAGGAGCTGCCGCCGACCTTTGCCGCGTGGACTTACGGGCACGCGCAGACCTCCTACCGCTCGCAAGGCAGCACCTCGGAAGAGTCGTTGATCGTGCTGGGGGAAGTGGCGGCGCGCTCGCTCAAGCGGCGCCAATTCTACGTGGGCAGCACCCGCTACCGTGGGAGCCATGCGATCTATGTTTCCAGCCGGGAGGAAATCCTGAGGCAACTGGGCCGCTCCGACGAGGGTCGCGAACTGGCGACGGAATTCACGGCTCGGCGACGGATCGTCATCAATGAGCGCGTGAGCCGGCATCGCGATCTGCGGACGCGGATACGGGCCGCATGGGCGATGATGGCGGAAACGCTGCGCGAATGGCGTCGGAACCTGGGTGAACGGAGGAGCGTATGATGGACAAGCCGACGTTCAGGAAACCGAAGGAGCACTTCGACACGGACGCGCACCCGAGCCACATCACGTTCGACGACGGGAAAAATGTGCGCCGGAATATTCCGTGGCTGCACTACGTCGAGGCGCGCTGGGACTACGCGGAGCCGGACATGATCAAGATGGAGATCGGCGATTGGGTGGTGTTTCTCTCGGGCCACAATCTCGGGCCGCTCTTCGCCGCCATCGAAAACCACACGCTCGTCCGAGTGCGCGCCCAGCCGGAACTCGCTCGCGACCGCGAGCGCGAGGCCGACACGTTTGTTTGCGAGATTCGTTTCGTGAAACCCGCTCCGCCTCCTCGCAAGGGACAGATGGAGCTTGGCCTCGGCTGAGAATGTCCGTCGGCGAGGCACGCGCTTCGTGTCGGTCTTCGTCTCGGCCTATCCTTTTTTCGGTATAGGCGGTCCCTTGCTCCAGGCGGGGTTGGTTTCCTTTTTGAGGGCACGAAATCGCACTTCGGCTGCACGGGCAGCGAGGGGTGGTTACGCGGGAAACGGCCCCCGCATGCGCCGGAACGAAAACGGAAAAAACCATGACAACCTTGATTCTGGTGACGCCGTATCTGGCGTTCGTTTGCGGTGTGGCCATGATGGCGAGGGCGCTGCACCTTTTGGAAAAGGAACCACGTTCGGTCGAAACCCGAGGCCTTCGGAGAAGGCTGGTGCTGATGGCGGGCGCGGCGTTGGCGATGCCCACGCTGGCTCACGCTCAACAAGTCGATCTGCGAACCGCCGCCGAGTCCGGCAACGCGATCATCATGTATCTGAGCGGCAGCTTCGCCGCCATCGGCATCGTCGCCGCCGGCGTGGCGATGATGATGGGCCGGCAGAGCATCGCCAAATGGGCTTTCGCCGGCGCGATGGTGTCGGGTCTCTCGTTCGCCATCGTGCGAACGATGTGGAGCAACATGGGCCTTGAGGCGGCGGGCGTCAGCTCGTTCTCGCCCTGATAACGCGAACCCGACGCACGCCCGACCATGAACGCCGGCCATCTCAACGAGCACGACGCCAACCAGGGCGCGCAGTCGTCCGGGGAATTCCTCGGGATGACGGGCAACTCCGGCTGGTATCTGCTCGGCTCGGGCGGAATGACCATCCTGATGGTCATTCTGCTCTGGGGCATCCTCGGGCTGTCGCTGCTGCTGTGCCTGTTGGTCGGCGTCGTGCTCTGCGCTCTCTCGGGCACCTATGTGTTCACGCTGAAGAACAACAAGCCGGAGCACTACGACACGGATTTTTTCGAGTCGGCATTGATCGAAGCCGGTCTGTGCGAACTCCGATTTGGTCCGCAGGCGCGACGCTTGGTAAACCCATTCACCGGGATGGCACCGGCGCAAACGGTGGCTTCGGTGCGGCCGTTTGCCCGGACACCGTTCAAGGCGGTGGCGTATCGAGGCAGCCGGGCGCCGACGGCGGCGGTAACGCCGTCGGCACCGGCCACGGCACCCGTCGAGTCGGCGTCTGTGGATAGCCCACGAGCAGCCGAGAAAAAAGCTCCGGTGGTCGCGCGGGAGGCTCACGAAGAATTGAAGGAGCGGTTGCGGGCGGCGGAAGCGCAACTCGAAGACATGCTCGCCGAGGGAGCGGAGGTTTGACCATGCGAGTGGAACCCATCGACGGCTTTTTTGGCGAAAACCTGATCGTTTTCGGCGGGCTGCACCGCGGCGGCTTTATCTCGCGCGGCTTCGAGATCACGGCACCCGATCTGGAGAACGCTGATCCCGTCCACCACAACGCCCTCGAATCCGACCTGGTGACGATGCTCACCATCCTGAAAGGCGACTGGGGCATGCAGGTCCAGTGGATGCCGGATTCCGATTTTCGGCGCCCGCTTCAACGCTACCGCTCGGAAACGCTGGAGCATGCCGCGAACGATTGGGAGCGGCGGCAGCGCAACGAGCGTTTCGTGCGCTTCATGAAGATGGGCAAAGAAGGGCTGCTGCGTCGCGAACGGCTCCGGGTCTATTTCACGCTGCCGGTGGATGAGGCCGCAGTCGAAAGGGCGGGGCGGTCGGCGCACGAGGCCCTGATCGCCGCCTATGCGGAGCAGTTCAACCAAATCGGCCAGTTCCTCCAAGCGCTTTTGAGCGGGAGCGGCGGCACGGTGCAGCCGATGACGGACGGCGACCACTTTCTCCACTATCTTGAATTCCTGAACCCTTCGCTGCCGGAGCAAAACATCGCCGATCCGCTGGAGTTCTTCGATCCGGAGAAATCCATTCAGGAAAACTGCTGGCACAGCGAGGGGCGGCCCTTGGAGAAGCCCGACACCGGCTTCTATCTCGACGGCTACTACCACGGAATGCTCGTGCTGAAATCGCTCCCGAAGCGGACCCGGCCGGGTCTCGCATACCTTCTGACCAAACTCGCGCTCCGCGACTACGCGATCACGGTAAACGTGGCCGCGGTGGACGTGGAGGAACTGATCGAAAAGGAGCAGAAGGAGCTGAACCGCGTCGAAGGCGACTACGAGAGCCTGAAAAAGATAAAGCTCCTGGCGGCGATGAAGACGAAGGCGGCCAAGATCGCCCGCTACAGCAACGGCGACAGTTCTCCTTACCGCATCCAATACATCATCCGCGCCTGGGATCGTAACCGCGAGGAGTTGCGGGCGAAGCTGACGGCGCTGAAAGCCGCCGTCGGCAACATGGAGCGCGCCGTGGCCTACGAGCCGGCGCTGGAAACGTCCGCGCGGAACTTCTTCTACTGCTCATGGCCGGGCTGGACACACAGCCGCTACACGTCGCTCTGGCACGACTACGACGACGCGCTCGTGGCGAACATCCTGCCGTTTTCCTCCACGCCGTCCGGCTATCTGGAAACCGCCGAGTTCATCTACGAGGGCGCCAATGGCAATTTGGTTGGCGGGCGGACCTTCGTTGGCGAGGGCGCCAATCAGACTCCGCAGAACGCGGTCGTGATCGGCACCACCGGCTCGGGGAAGAGCGTCAACCTGATCGACATCCTGACGCAGACCGGGATGTATTTCGCGTTCACGAGCATTGTCGAGGAAGGCAACGCCTACGCCGTCTATGTGCGCACGGTCGATCCCGAGGCGCGGTCGATCATCGTCCAGGCCAACGGCAAGCTGACGATGAACTACCTCGACACGCGGGGGCTGCCCTTGTCGGGCCTGCACCTGAGCGCGGCGGCGGCGCTGCCCATGCTCATGGTCGGCCAGTCCAAGGACGAGGACCGCAACAAGCTCCGGCAAGCGCTGCTCTCGAACGCCATCGGCCGGCTCTATGACGACTTCGCCCGCTGGTATCTGAACAAGCATCCGGACCGGCGTGCTCCGATTGCTCGGCGGGCCTACGCGCTCGAGGCGTATCGCCGCGAACGCATGGGACCGCAGGCGACCGACCTGGACGCGTTTTTGGAGTTCGCCGAATTCGAGAAGGCGAAGCCTGATGAAGCCGCAGTGTTTCTCGCGGGATTCGGCGAAGGCGAGGTGCTGCGTTTTGAGAAGGACAGCCTCGGCTCCCAGCGGGTGCGCGACCTGATTTTTTCGGAGTTCACCTCGGCGGATTATCCGCAGCACGCCCACTTGCAGGAATTGTTGTCGGCCGAGGCGTCGGGACCGCATGCCGACGAAATGCGCTACCTCGCGACGCTCCTGGAGCCTTGGGCTTCGGGGGGCGCCTACGGCGAGCTGTTCGATGGGGTGTCCAACGTGAACCTCACCGGAAAGATCGCGCATTTTGAATTAGGCTACATCCCGGAATCGGCGGAGGAGCTGAAAGCGGCGGCGGCCTTCCTGATTTCCAATTACACCCGCTCGCACATGATGCGGCTGCCCCGTGGCCTGCGGAAGCGGAACATTTTCGAGGAGGTCGCGCGCTTCGCCTTAATTCCTTCCGGGAAAAAGGTGCTGCGGGAAAGCTACCAGCAGTTGAGGAAATACAACGTCTGGAACGTCGCCACGGTCCAAAACTACGAGCAGTTCAAGTCCTCGGATATTCGCGGGCCGGTGCTCGGCAACAGCCGCATCCTTTTCCTCCTGCGGCAGAGCGACCGCTCGGACATCGAGGACTTGAGCCAGGACTTTCCGATCCCGGAGGCGGTCAAGGATGCCGTCATGCGGCACCCGGAGCCCGAGAAGATCATCGGTGAGAAGTATTCACAATTTACCTACTACCACACCGACGAACGCCGGCCGATGATCGTTACCATGCGCAACGCCGCCTCGCGAGAAATGCTCTACTGCGCGTCCAGCTCTGGCGCGCACTACGATCTGCGCGAAAAGGAACTCAAGGGCTACGGGAACGTAGTGGACGGAATCATCGCCAACGCCTGACGCTATGAAAACGACTGCGGAAATCGTGATCGAAGCCCAGGGCTTGGAAGCGCTGGCGGAGAAACAGCGGGCAGAGTTCCGTCAAAATGAGGCCGCTATTCGGGCGCGGCTGGCGGCGGCGCAGGCCGATCCGTTCTCGCCCGATCCGGACAATCTTCCCAGCGGGCGGCGGTCGCCGCTCGTGGGGCTTTTGGCGACGTTGCCGCCGGTCGTCGTGCATGCGCGGGAGGGCATGGATGGCGACCCGCAAACAATCCGCCGGTATCGGATCGTGCGGGAAATCGAGGTCGCGCTCGACAGCGAGCCAGCGGAATACCGCCTGCGGGAAGAGCGCTTTGAGCTGATGACGGCGGATCGGGTCGTTGCAATCTTCGGTCCCTATGTGGCGATGGTCGGAGACTCCGTGCGGGGGATGCTGGAAGAGGGTTACGAGCGGAACGCCCAAGACGAAATGATGGAGCGCTTGTTTCCGATCCTCGATTCCCTTGACGAGCGGGAGAACAACGAAGTCACCCCGGAGGAAATCGCGGAGGTCGAAAAGCGGCTCGAACTGCCGTCCTTGTCGCCTGCGGCGCGGCTACGGGCCCGCGCCGAGATTGTGGACTTTCTGGATGGCCGGCTGCAGGCCGGCGACTTTATCGCCCACGTCATGGACTGGCACAGCGTTGGTCAGAGCGAGCGTGAGACGGTGGCCGAGCGGCGGGACATCCGAATTTTGATGGACGAACCCTGAACAAAAGGAACCCCATGCAACGCATCTTCGGAGCTTGGTCTTTCACGCGCCCCCGCATCGTGGGGCTGCTTCTGTCATTTTCGGTCCTGTTGACCATGTCCGGCTGCGCGACGACCGGCGGGGAAACCGCCGGCGGCACCCGGAATTTCGTGACCACAGGTGCAACCACGGCGGCCGGGGCTTTCATCGGCGCGAAGCAGGGCAGCAATCCGGCTCGCGGGGCCGCAATCGGTGCCGCGGCCGGTTTCGTCGTCGGCGAGGGAATCAATTACCTCAACAACAAGGCGCAGCGGGAGGCGTATCTTGCCGGCTACGAAAAGGGCCAGTCCAACGCGGTGAAGCAGCAATACTGGATCGCCCGCGACAATCAAAGGCCGTCGCTCGATGAGCATTACGAGGAGGGTTATTACGAGATCGACGTGCCCGCGAGCGACCGTGAGGGAGTGCGTCGTGAACCGACCAAGCGGGTCATCCGAGTGGTCATGCCGAGGGACGAATCATGAAAACACCGACCATCTTCTTCGTCGTGCTTCTCGCCCCGCTGTCGCGGTTGCCGGCGCAAATCCCCGTCACCGACGTGGCCAACCTTCAACAAAGCATCGCCCAGTATGCGGCGCTGGTCGAACAACTCTCCAATCAGGCGACGCAGATCAGCAACCAGATGGAGCAAATCAGGCAGTTCGAAACCGAGCTTACCCGGATGGGCGACATGGCGGCGGTGAAAGACTTGGTCGGATTTCCCGAACTCAAACTGGACATGACCCTGCCGACGAAAATCCAGACTTGGGCGGAGGGCTTGGCCCAGATTGACGGCTACGGCTTGTTCGGCGACACGCGCGGAGGGGTGTTTCGCGCGATTGACGCCGAGTTTCGGGATTTTGACGGACGCGTCGTGCAGCGGAAGGCGGAGCCGTATAAGCGGGCCCACGAGGTCGCGGCCAAGGTGGACAATTTCAAAGACGTGCAGAACGACGTTTACGCTCGGCGTGAGCGGCTGCGCGAAGCCATCGCGCGCACCGGCGAAGCGGTGCGGCTGGCCCCGACTGAGGCCGAGGCGCAGAAGCAGGAGGCCGTATTGAGCGCCCAATACAACCAGCTGGCGGCGATGGACGCGGAAGTCGCCCTGAGCGCGGCGGAGATTCAGGTGAAAGCGGCGGAGGCATCGGCGATGGCCGACGCGCAAGACGAGGCGGATGCCGAGGCGCGAAAACGCCTCGCGCAGCAGGAAGCCGGAAAGCTGCGGACCGCGTTCAAACCGAACTACGAGTGCATGCTTCAGTATGTCGAGGAGCGGAGAATATCTGCCTCACCAAGCAACCACTAACGCGAGCGGAGGTCACATATCCACCTATGAAAACGACCCTCAAAATCGGTGCGTTCGCGGCGGTAATTCTGGTGGTGGGATGTGCGGATCGGGAAGCGGAGGCGCGCAAGGCTCGCGAAGACGCCGAGGCCAAGGCGAGAGCCGAGACCGCTCGCAAGGAAATGGAAGCGCTGCCGAAGACGTTCAAATCGCGGGACATTTTTAAGAAGAACGAGCCGGAGGCGAAATCCGTGCCGGCGTCCGAGGAACCGAAGAACCCGTAGCCGTAGCCTCATCCCGTCATGCTCGTGCCCATTGGCAGTATCTTTCCTGCATCTTTCTTCGATGGTCTTTCATCGTTGTGGGGAGGCTGCGCCTATATCGGCAGTGCCATCGTTGCCGTGGGCTTGGTGTTTCAAACCGTGCACAGCCGGCCGGATGCCGGCTCGTTCATTTGGCTGCTAGCGAAAGTGCTCTTCATAGGTATTAGCACGCTCTTCATTCGTGAGTGGCTAATGCGTCTGAACGACATCGTGTTGGCCTTTGGCTCGATGATGAAGGTAGATCCAACATTGGTCGATGAACGGTTCGTCGAGTTCATCGCCGGAAAGATTTCCACCGAACCGAATGCCAGCGTGTGGGACATCATTTGGGGGACGAAATCCATCGGAACGGCGATCACCTATGCATTCCTCTGGCTGTTCGGATGGTTTTCTTGGGGCGTCCAATTCGTGGTCAAGTTGATCGGCGACCTTTTGCTCATGGTCGGATGGGCACTCAGTCCAATCTTCCTCGCCTTTTTCATGCTACGGCCAATGGCGGGCGTAGCACAAAAATACATAATCGGCTTGGTTTCCTTGGTCTGCTGGCCCTTTGGCTGGGTCATCGCGGCGGCCGTGACGAATGCGATGCTGGATGCCGCGGCGACGGCGAGCCTCGTTCCGGTTATCATGATGGGTGCGCCAATCGCCGGGCCGGCGCTGACGGTGCTTCTGATCGGGGCTTGGATGCTGGTCAGCTCCATCCTCGCTCCGTATGTGACGACGAAGGTTCTCCTGATGGGCGCGAACCCAGCCGCCGCTTTTGCACAAGGCGTCGGCGGGGTTGCTCAAGCCGCATTCGCGGGGGGAGTAGGGGCCGGCGTCGCGGCGGCCACTGGTGGCGTAGGAGCTGTCGGTGTGGCTGCTGCGGCTGCTGCCGGGGCGATGGCGAGTGGCACGGAATCGGCCGCTCGCGGAGGAGGATCGGCCCGGACGACTAGCACAGCTATCGGGGGACTGTCCGGATTCTACGCCGGTGGTTTGATGCGTCGAAACACCGTTGCAGCGGAACAACGCGCTGCTGCCAATGTTCGTCAGGCTACTGCTAGCGAAGCAATGTCCTCTGTTTTCACAGAACACGCCCGGAACCAGCGGCGGAGCCGGAGCGGGTTTGATCAACAGCCGCACACGGCCGACCCCGATCAGGCGGCTATCGACATAGAATCTTATGATCCTCCCAAACCTGATGATTCCAAATCGTAGATACACGGAAGCGGAGGAGAAGTCCGCTCGTGCTGAGGAACGCATCGCCGATGCCCAGGAGGCTATTGCCCGTCATCTGGGAGAGTTCCTCCGCGATTGCGGTTCCCCCGGCGCGCAGCCCGTTCCCCCGCCTTGCGGCGGCAAGGTAGAGCCGCCCCGTTCCAAACAACCGCGGAGGTAGCCATGATCGCCACGGCCGAATCGTCCCCGTCACGGGAGGTCCGCTCGCCGGGCTTCGGAAAGCCGACGTCCGCGTTGCTTTCGATTTTCGCGGGGCGTCGCCGCGAATCGCTCATCTGGTTTTTGGTCGCGGTAGCGGCCTGGGTCTGGTCGGTGTGGGACCGCCATCGTCTGGTGACGCAACTGACGCAAAAGCGGGAGGTCGTATTGATCGACAGCCTCGGCACCTACTACGTGTCGCCGGTCGTGGACATCCAGCACGCGAAGGACCTGCACGCGATGCAGACCAAGCTCGCATGCAAGGCGCTCTTCGAGCGCAACCCTGCGGGGCTGGATAACCCGGAACTGTTCAAACAGCTTTTCCTCCGCGACGCCGCGCAGGTGGCGCAGGCCGCCATCGACAAGACGAAGGCGGAGTTTGAGGCGAAGTCGCTGCATCAGAAAGTCGAAGTCGGCCTGCCCGAAATCCTGAGCACCCGAGACAATGCCTTCTACACCTCCGCCGACGTGCAGTTGATCCGCGTCGGCGCCTACCAAGGAGCGCCGATCACCGAGGTGATGCGCTACCGGGTAAAATTCAAATTTCTCGTCAACCCCGACCTCACCCGCAACGGGCGCTTCCCTACCGCCGTAGCCGCGTTCCAGGTCGAACCCGCGCCCAAAGTATGAGGAGGTCCCATGTGGAAGTATTTCACATTCTTGCTCTGCACGGGGGCTCTCCTCACCGCGCAGTCGATCCGGGAACTCGCGCTTGATCCGACGCAGACGATCGATCTGCCGGTCTCGCGGGAAATCACCACGGTGATGTTTCCCGGTCCACTGACGGCGATAGCCGGCGCGGACATGCTGATCGACGACGGCAAGGCCGCCGTCGAAGTTGAGGACGGCACGGCGGTGCGGTTCCACGTCACGCACGCGCCGGGTGCGAATTTCATCCTGTTGCGCAGCCTTCAACCGGACGCGACCGGGCGGCTCACGGCGATCTACGACGGCTCGGCCTACGTCCTCAATCTCCGGTCGGTGGCGGGAGAGTCTGTCGCAAGCGCGATCTTCAAGCGGGCGTCAGTGCAAACCGCGGTGAAGGTGGATGCGCCTCCCGAGCCGGTGAGATTCACGCCGCGCATTGGGCTGAGCTTGCTGGACCGGGCGCGCGCGTATCCTGTCTTGGTCAAATCGCTGCCGAAGGCCGTTGAAGGTGTCACCCTGAGTGCGCAGAATCGAAAGGTCGAACTGGGGGACCTGGAAATCAACGTGCAGGAAGTTTACCGCTTCTCGCGCGAGGACGCGGTGGTGTTTCTCCTGCGGTTGAAAAACACCGGTAAGACGGCGCTCGACCTGGTGCCGAGCACGTTCGCAGCACGGGTCGCCAACGAACGATTCGAGCAGGCGGTGGCGAACGGGCCTCGCACGCTTGCTCCGGGCGAAAGCGCCGATGCCGAATTCGCCATCGTCGGTCTGCCGGACGGGACGCGCAACGACCTGAGCGCGGACAATGCATTCACGATCCTCGTAAACACGTCCCGCAGCGGTGCGGCTGCAGAAACACAGATACAGGTCACGGCGACGGAGGCGCCAAAGTCATGAATCCCCGTCGCGTCGGCGATTTCTTCAAGAGCAAGTTCGGCCTCTTTGTCGTCTTCGTGGCCGTGCTCTTCTCCGGGCTCTGGATTTATGGCCAACGGCAAGCGGCGCAAAAGGAGGCGGCGCGGCTCGCGGCACAGAATTCCAAGAAGGTGGAACTTGGGCAGGTGAAAGTCCCTCTTAACCAAGGCCTCGAGAGCGGCGTGCCGCAGGCGGTCCGCCCGCCACCCGGAACCGACGATGTGGCCGGCGACACCAGCGGTATCGTGCCTTTCAGGCCTCCGGTTGTTCTCGCCAAAGCTGTCGCCACTTCCGCGCAGGGTTCCGCTTCTGCCCGGAGAGAGACGCAACCGAGGAAGATGCGTTTTGCCTCGTTGCTGGCGACCTACACGCCGCCGCCAACCGCGCCGCAAACAGCCCCGGCACCACCGGAACGCTTCATGCCCTTCGGCACGCTTTTGAAATGCAAGCTCGTGAACACGCTCGACAGCTCCAATCAGCAAACGCCGGTTATCGCGGTGCTGCTGGAGGATGTCTGGCAGAACGGAAAGAAAATCATTCCGGCCAACACGCTGGTTCATGGAACCGCTTCCGGGGGCCGTATTCGTGACCGCATGACGGCTTCGGGCACCTGGCGCTTCGTCTGGCAGGATGGACGAGAACTGGCGTTTAGCGGCATCGCCTTGGATCGCGAGTATGAGCACGATATTGACGGCTATGGCATCACCGACGGCTCGGCGGGAATGAAAGGGCGGGTTTTGGCATCGGACAATTTGCAGGAATTGAAGCTGCTCGCGGCGGCGGCGTTGAGCGGCTTCGCGCGTGGCACCCAGGACCGAACGCAGGCCGCCCTCGGAACGACGGTTACCGGGTCGCTTTCCAACGGCGTGCGCGAAGGCACCGGCGAGGTGTTTGAATTGTATGCGCAGCGCGTCCTCCGCGACATCGAGGAAAACGGCTATTACGTCCGCGTCGCGGCGGGAAAGGAGTTTTACGTGTATGTCCTTGAAGCCATCGATCCGGCAAAAGCGAACGTCGCCGGGTCGCGGTCTCAGGCCGCCGCTGGCGTAGAGCCGGCCAAGCAATCCCCAAAGCCGAACCAAGGATGATTATGCGCTCCGTATTATGTTTGATGGTGTCGCTGGTCGTGGCGGGATGTGCCACGCGGCGGCCGGTCGCGGTGGTCGAGCCACCGCCCGTCCAGACCGCCGCTGCCAGGCCGACAAAGGCGGTTGAAACGCGTTATGAGGTGCGCGGCTACCGTGAGGCGGCGAGCCCGGCGTTGCGCCATGAAGCGCACGCCGTCTGGCGTCGCACCCAGGTGCCGCTGAATTTCGAGGGTGAACTCGTGACCGTCTCGCGAACCGAATTCGCCCCGGCGAGCTACGCGCCGTTGCCGAGGAGCGACGAATTGGCGGCGGAACTCGCCACGCAGAAGGCAATCACCGCCAACCTGCGGGCGGTGCAGGCTGCGATGGCGGAGAGCGAAAAGCAGGCGCAGGCGCAGTATGCCGCGCTTGTCCGGCAGAGCGCGGAGGCGATGCGGCTGCATGAGCAACTGGAGGCGGAGCGCAGGCAACAACAGCAGGCTTCCCCCGCACCGGCAGCGCCGCAGGTGCCTGCGACTAATCCGACCGAGGTGCGATGGTAGGAGGCCGCCATGACGTTGACCGAACCCCAGCGCGAAAAGCTCCTGACGCTGCCGGCGCGGCTAAAAGCTTCGCTCGTCGGTCAGGACATGGTGATCGACCAGGTTGCCGAGCGGCTTCAACACGGCGAACTCGGGCTCACCACGCCGGGCCGGCCGAAGGCTAGCTTCCTGTTTCTCGGTCCCACCGGTGTCGGCAAGACCGAGCTGACACTGTGTTTCACCGAATACCTGATCGGTCCCGGCCGGGTAGTGCGGCTGGACATGTCGGAATACCAGACGGTGGACCGCCTCGCGTTGCTGCTCGGCGTCTCGGATGCGGAGCCGGGCCGCATCGCGGAGGGCTACGACGCCTGCCAAGGGCGTGGCACGCTCCTTTTCGACGAGATCGAAAAGGCGCATCCGCGCGTTCTCGATGTCTTGCTCCAACTGCTCGACGCCGGGCGAATCACCGCCGGGCGCAACCGGGTGCTGGATTTCTCCGATTGGTATTGCGTGCTCACAAGCAACATCGGGGCGCAGCGCATCATGACGTTGCGCAAGTCGAAGTATGAGACGATGGAACGCCTCGTGCGGCAGGACGCACAACGCGAGATGCGCCCTGAAATCTTCGCGCGCATCACGCTCGCGGCGGTTTTCAACAAGCTCGACTACGATGTGCAGTGCCGGATCGCGGAAGGCATGATCGCGAAGGAATGCGCGGCGTTGCTGGCCCGTGGCTTTTCCATCGAACCGGAGCGCCAGACGCTCGATGTGATCGTGCAACGCGGATACCACGAGCGCCTCGGCGCCCGGCCGATGCGGGACGCGACGGAGCTGCTGGTCCGCAAGGCGCTGGCACGGGAGCTATTGGACGGCGGCTCGGGGAGCGGCCGTCTGCGCCCGCATCCGAACGGCAGGGAACTGCAACTGCATTCGCTCAGCCTCTCGGAGAATTGATTCTATGAATACGGCATCCCCTGAGTTCGCCCCCCGTATCGTGGTCCTGAAGTGGGACCGCCTGTATGGTGACATGATTCGCCGGCAGATTTGGGACCTGTGGCCGGACGCCTCTGTCCACGTATTCCAGAACGGGTTCGATGCGCTCGGGTCTATCCAGGAGAACATGCCGGACCTGTTCATTGCCGGCGCGAAGATTCACGACATGGACGGGCTGGAGCATTTGGAGCCCTTCGTCGATACGGGCCTACCGATCCTGATTATCACTTCGCAGAAGGACGAGCAGACCTGCAATCTGCTGCGGACGATCCGTTACGACGGGTTGCTCGATGGACTGGCCGAAGGACTCGATGCTTTGCCGTCCGTATTGAGGCAAGGTCGTCCTGCAACGGCACCGTCCCTACTACGAATCGAAAGCCAAGGCGGAGGCCGACAATCGGAGCCTCAGCAAGCACGCCCGAATCCACCCGGATAAATGAACTATCAGATACATCCCTAAAAAGGCGATGCAGAACCTTGGTCGTATCAATCACCGGCTCTAGATCATGCGTCAAGAGCAGACACGTCATACCTTTGAGTGACTCGTCCTGCTTAAACAGACGGTCCAGAATGGCATACTTCTTATTCTTATCGAAAGAAGATATAGGATCATCCAAAATAACCAAATCCGGCTTTCGCGAGAGACATTCATGCATGAATAACACCAGCGCGAACGCATTTCGCTCCCCGTAACTCAGGTGCTGCCCCCCTCCGGCAATTGGCTCACTACACTCAACATGAAGTAACCGCAACTTGTAGTCCCTGCCAGTCAGAACTATATCAACCTTATACCTGTAGCCAGCATTAGCCAAGAATCCATTGATTGAGGCCTTGTTTTTCTCAATTACCTTCGCTATCTCCTTGCGCTGCTTGCCGATCTCTCCCTGCAAGAGCCCTGCCTTTTTTATCAACTCCTCAATTTTCCCATTTAACCCATCAGTTATAGTTTTGGTTCGCTCGGAGTTCAGCTTATCGATAACAGCCATATCGATTTTGTAAGCAGGGAGTTTTTCAGCAACCTTCTCCTTTTCTGCAAAATCTGCCCCGGAAATCTCCTTGAGCGCAGTAAGTTTAGCTATCAATACATCGATTTGAGATTTTATCTCTTTTAGATAAGCCTCGTGCTCAGTCTGAAGCCCACTTTTGAGCTGGATTATATTGCTCAAGTTGCCTCTTGTAGCTTCGGTGAAGTAGTCTCCCAGCCGTTCAAGTATCCCTGTTAAGGCAGCAAGATGCCTGATGGTAATGGTCCGGTGATCTCCATGCCCAGTCGGACCCGGTTCAGAGGGAAAAGTTGAAGAATTTCAGTGGCTCTTTGGTGGCTCGAAAATCAGCAAATCGGGCAAAAACTGGCCAAATTCCGCCTAATCCTGCTCAAGCGAAAAACCGGCAATTCGCTGCCCACCAATAGAAAACCCCGGTTCCAAGAGGGAACCGGGGTTGCCAAAATGGCGGGATGGACGGGACTCGAACCCGCGACCTTCTGCGTGACAGGCAGACGCTCTAACCAGCTGAGCTACCACCCCGGGATGGGAAAGGAGTGCGGACCGTAGAATCCGCCGCACTTCGGTCAAGAGTCTTTTGGAAACTTTTTTTCATGCCTCTCCTTTCGGCGAAAAACGGCTCGGTGTGCAGGCCTCCAGAACCTCGCGCCAGAGTGCCCTTTCCCCTGGGATGCCATGGGTATCGAGCGCGGAGGCGATCTGCGCCTCGGTGGGCTCGGCCACGCCGTGTTTCGGGTCGTCGGGCCACTCGGGACGGAGGCGGCGGGTGAGCGCCCAGCAGGCCCAGGCGCGGGTGGCGCGCTGGGCGCGGCGGGGCTCGTTCATGCGGTCGGCGTAGTGCTGGAAATGCACCCGGGGGTTGCCGATGAAGATGTCGGGCGGCGTGTGGGTCAGAAACCAGGCCATCGCAGCGTAAGGCATGGGCCAGGCGGTGAGTTCGGGCTCATGGCCGAGCACGTCGGCGCCCATCGCACGGTCGAGGCAGAGCACGGCGCGGGCGGCGAGGCCGCGCTGCCAGAGCGAGTGACCGTATTCGAGGCAACTCAGGTAAAAGGCGGAATCGCGGCGCTCGCCGTGCCGGGTGAGGTGGCGGTGATCGAGGCCGGGCGGCGGTGCGGGCAACTGAGGGCAGGGCGGGAGCGGGTGGGCGGACATGGTGAAAAGCCAGCGGCGGAAGAACGACAGAGGACAGAGCGACAGGGACTGAAGGGTTTAGTCCTCCAATGGGAGGAGGGCGAAGGCAAGGCGCGGCGGCCTTATGGAGTGTGCGACGACATGTCGCCGCTTTTGACCGGCAGCCTTGGCTGCCTGCACGGCGGAGCGGGGCGTCGTGCCGCCCCGTCCAAGGCGAAGGTATGTCGCCGCACTCCAAAGCTCAGACGTAAACGCCGCCGCCGAGCAGGCGGGGGCCGTCGTAGAGGGCGAGGATCTGGCCGGCGGCGAGACCGCGCTGAGGCTCGGCGAACTCGACCCGGGCGCTGTCCGGGCCGGCCGGGATGAAGGTCAGGCGCACGCGGGGATCGCGGTAACGTACGCGGCCCTCGAGCGCGAGCGGCGCCCCGGCGGACGGAGGCGGCGTCGGCGTGTTCCAGCGCAGGCCGTGGACCAGGACTTCGCGGGTGAAAAGGCCGGGCGCGGTGTCGCCGTCGAAGGCGACGAGCAGGGCGCGGTCCGCGGCGCGTTTGGCGACCACGACGTAGGCCTTGCCGTCGGTGTTGCTGGGCACGCCGATGCCCTTGCGCTGGCCGAGGGTAAAAAAGTGCAGGCCGCGATGCTCGCCGAGCACGCGGCCGTCGTCGGCGCGGACGATGGGGCCGGGGGCGTCGGGCACGTAGGCGCGGAGGAAGTCGGCCATCTTTACCTGGCCGATGAAGCAGATGCCCTGACTGTCCTTCTTGTCGGCGGTGGCGAGGCCGGCGCGGCGGGCCAGTTCGCGGAGCTCGGGCTTGAGCAGGTGGCCGACGGGAAAACGCGCGTCGCGCAACTGCTCCTGCGCAAGCAAGGCGAGGAAGTAGGACTGGTCCTTGTTCGGATCCGCGCCCTCGAGCAGCGCAAAGTGATCCGGGTGGGCGGGGAGCGGATCGCGCCGCGCGTAGTGGCCGGTGGCGACGGCGCCGAAGCCGTGGTCGAGGGCCCACTGGCGGAGCACGCCGAACTTGATCTCGCGGTTGCACATGACGTCCGGGTTCGGCGTGAGGCCGCGGGTGTAGCCGTCGAGCAGGTACGCCACGACCTTGTCGCGGTATTCCTCCATGAGGTTCACCACGCGGAAGGGGATGCCGAGCCGTTCGGCCACGCGGCGGGCATCGGCGATATCCTGCTCCCAGGGGCATTCGCCGACGATGTTGTCCTCGTTGATCCAGTTTTTCATGTAGGCGGCTTCGATGGGCACGCCCGCATTGCGCAGCAGAAGGGCGGCGACGGAGCTGTCCACGCCGCCGGACAGGGCGACGAGGGTTCTGGGTTCGGAGGAGGACGGCACGCGACATGCGGTGCGCGGCGCCGGCCGCTTGTCAACCGAGGGCGGGCGTCAGGCTCGCCGGGGAAACTTGAACCGCGAAGAACGCGAAGAACGCGCGAAGCCGATCCGCAAGGATGCGGAGCGGGGGCGCGGCTTGGCCGCGCCCGGCCCCAGGGCAATGCGTTGCGGCGTTCCGGCTCAGTCCAGCGGGCAGTCCCGGAGGGGCGGAGGCGGGCCTTCGATGCGCAGGAAGTTGGCCGCGGCCTCGTAGCTGGAAAACACCTCGAAGGGGTGCCGCGAGGAGATGGCCTTTTGATAGAGCAGGCTGCAGGCGGTGGCGAAGGGCGAGGAGGTCACGGCGGCCCAGCGGCCCTGGCTGATGGAAGGCTGGTCGCGCAGGTAACCGACCAGGGTGTGGAAGTCCGCGATCGCGACGGAGAGCGAGTCGTCGGAAAGATCGATGAGGCCCGCGTAGGAGCGGGAATAGGCCGGATCCGCCCAGAGGCGCTGAGTGCCGGCCAGCAGTCCGGCGAGGGTGAAGTGGCCCGTGTAGCGGAGGAAAATCAGGCGCCGGTCCGGGTCGATGGCGTAGCTGAATTTCATGGGCTTCTTGGGAGGGTGACAAAGGGCCCGGACGGGCGGCGTCAAGGCCCGCCGGGGAACGGAAGGCAAATGATAATGGCTGGCGCCCTCGAAAAGAAGTCCCCGCTCAGGGTAGCGTGACACGCAAGCGCAGGAAGCGCCGCGGGTTGCCGGCCAACTCGACCGGATCGGCGACGGTGACCGGACCGGCGGTGTTGGCCGCGCCGGTACTGGTCCAGATGTCCCCCCAGGCCGAGGCGGGATCGGCTGCCGCCTGGACGGCGTAGACGAGCGCGGGATCGGCAATGCGGGTGAACGTGAGGCAAAGAGAACGCGGGAGTGAGGAAGTAAAGGAAAGGGCCGGAGCCGGGGCGGAACTGGCGATGGTGGGATCGCCGCCGAGCGCGTATTCGAGAAGATTGGCCAGCCCGTCCGCGTCGGGGTCGGCGTCATTGGCCGCCTCTCCCGAGGCCTCGGCGGTGCCGAAGTGAGCGAGGCGCCAGTTTTGCAAAGGCGTGAGCGGAGAGACAGGCGTGGCCGAGACCTGGGCGGAGTTGGCGCTTTCCGCGGGGGACTTGAGCGCGGTCACGACGTAGTAATACGTGGTGCCGTTGACGAGGCCGGTATCGGTGCAGGCGGTGTCGGCGATGGTAGCGACCGTGGCGTAGGGCCCGCCCGAGACGGCGGCGCGCCTGACGGCGTAATGGGTAGCGCCGGCGACGGCGGACCAGGAGAGGACGACCTGGGCATTGCCGGCGGTGGCGGCGGGGCTGCCGGGCGCGGCGGGCGGCGCGGCGAGGACCGCGATCTCGGCGGCGGTCAGGGCACGGCCGTAGATCTGAAACTCGTCGAGAGCGCCGTTCAGATAGGGATCGGCGGAGAACTGGGAGCGGCCGAGGTAGTTCTGGGTGGTGGCGCCGAGGCTGGCGGGCCGGAGGGTCATGGCCGGATTGGAGCCGACGGCGACGCCATTCAGGTAAAGCGTGCCGGTGCCGCCGGACAAGGTGACGGCCACGTGGGCCCAGGAGCCGGTGGGGGGCACGGTGGAGCTGTCGATGACCTGCTCGGAGACCGCGGCGGTGCGGATGGCGAAGCGGAAGGTGGTGGCGCTGGAGGTGCGCGGCGCCAGGAACATGTAGTTGGTGGTGCCGGTGCCGAAGTCGAAGATACGGGCCCAGGCGGCGAGGCTGGTCATCCGCACCCAGGTGGAGATGGTGAAGTCGTTGACGTTCTGGACGATCCCGGCAGGCAGGGAGACGTAACGGCTCGAGGCCGAAGCGAAGGCGAGCCCGTTGTTGATCCGGCCCGCGCCCCAGACGGGGGCGTTGACCAGGGTGCCGTGACGGCCGTTGCCGGATGAATCCGCCGCCGTGGCGCCGGTGCTTTCGTCCAGCCTCCAGTGGGCATAGGGAACGGAAGGGCCGACGCTGACGGCGACCTGGTCGCTGTCGGCGGAGCCGCCGGAGCCGGTGGCGGTGACGACGTAGTAATAGGTGATGCCGTTGGTCAGGCCGGTGTTGACGTAGGCGGTGCTCGTGAGGCCCGAGGCGACCGTGGTGTAGGGGCCGCCGCTGGCGGTGGCGCGGAGCACGGAGTAACCGGTCGCGCCGGACGCGGCGGTCCAACTGAGCGAGGCCTGCCCGTCGCCGGCGACGGCGGAGAGGCCGGTGGGCGGGAACGCGGAGCTTTGCAGGGTGATGCCCACCTGGCCCGCGACCGAGGTGTCGAAAGTGGCGGTGAAGCCGGTGCCGGACCAGGCGAAGGACGGCGTGCCGGTCAGGGTGCCGGTGTAGCTATAGAGCGGATACGTGCCGGCCGTGAGCACGGCCCCGGGGACGGGCGAGACGGTGACGGAGCCGCCGAAGGCGAGGTTGCCGGCGATGGCGAGGGGGCCGGCGGCGGGGTTGGCGAGGAGGGTGGAGCCGGCGTTGAAAGTGACGTTGCCGGTGACGGAACCGTTGCCGCCGAAGGCGCCGCCGGACTGGACGGCGAGGGCGGAGCCGGAGAGCGAGCCGCCGTCGAGGACGAGCTTGCCGGCGGAGACGGCGGTGGCGCCGGTGTAGGTGCTGGCGCCGGTGAGAGTGAGGGTTCCGGTGCCGACCTTGGTCAGGGCGGCGGGTCCGCTGCCGTTGACGATCGCGCCGGCGAAGGTGGTGTCGAGATTGCGGGCGCCGACCTGCCAGGTGGTGGTCCGGCCGGCGTTGCTGTTGCCCGAGAGCGTGCCCACGCCGGAGAGCGCGCCGAGGGCGAAGGTCGTGTTCGAGTTTAGGATGGAGTAGGTGGCGGTGTTGGCGCCGGCGTTGAACACGGCGTTGGCCAGGCCGCTGGAGTTGGAGAGGCGGAGATCGCCGCCGTCGGAATCGGCGGTGAGGTTGAGGGTGCCGGAGAAGGCGGACCAGTTGCCGGTGATCTCGGTGCGGACGTAGGTGGTGTAAAACTCGAGGGTTCCGGAGCCGCTCAAGGTGCCGGCGAGGGTGCTGCGGCCGTCGGCCTCGAAGCGGGCGTTCGCGCCGGCGGGGACGGTGACCGGCCAGGAGGAGGTGTTGTAGGAGTTGATGTTGTCGTACATCCGGAGGGTGCCGCCCTGGAGAGTGATACCTCCGGAGCCGAGGCCGGAGGTGTTGGCGGTGTCGGAGGCGAGAACGAGGGTGCCGGCCTGGAGGAGGGTGCCGCCGGAGTAGGTGTTGGCGTTGGCGAGGATAAAGGTGCCGGAGCCGGTCTTGGTGAGGGCACCGGCGCCGGTGATGCCGCCGCTGATCTGGAAAGTGACGGGGGTATCGATCACGCCGCCGGCGGCGCCGAGCGTGAGGGCGCGGTTGGTGTTGGTCTGGGAGCCGGCGAGGCGGAGGGTGCCTCCGTTTATGATGAAGTTCGAGGCGGAGGCGGAGGAGGCACCGATGGAGCTGGGCTCGCCGCCATCGGCGAGGTTGTCCACCGCGAGCACGCCGCCGGTGATGGAGACGGGGCCGGCGAAGGTGTTGGTGGTGGCGAGCGTGACGGTGCCGGAACCGGACTTGGCCAGGCCGCCGCTGCCGGCGATGGCGCCGGAGCCGGAGATCGTGTAGCTGGCGGAGCCGGAAAAGGTGAGGCCGGAGACGGGAGCGGCGATGTTGAGCGTGACGGAGGGGCGGGCGGCGCCGGTGTCGTCGAAGGTGACGGCATCGCCGGAGACGAAGACCTCGGGAGCGCCGGAGAGACGCCAGTTGGCGGTGTCGGAGAGATCCCAGACGCCGGAGGCGGAGCCGGTCCAGGTGACGGAGGCGGAGGCACGGGTGACCGGAATGGTGAGGGTGAGCGCGCCCGAGGCGAGGGAGACGGTATAAGGGGTGCCGTCGGGAATGACGACGGAGAGATTGGAGGCCGAGCCGGTGAGCGAGCCGGTGTAGGTGAGCAGGGTGTAGGTGCCGGGGCTGAGCTGGCCGGAGAGGGGGTTGATGACGAGGGCGACAGTGCCGGAGAGGGCCAGGTTGCCGGTGATGGCGAGGCGGTCGTTCGCCAGGGTGAGGCCGGCGGGATCGGTGGAGAGGTCGAAGGCCAGGGTGGAGCCATCGACGGCGGAAAGGCCGGCACCGAGGCTGAGGGTGCCCGCGGCGTTCATGCCGGAGCCCGGGGTGAGGGTGCCGCGATACTGGAGCGAGACGGGCTGGGCGACGGTGCCGGAGCCGGCGAGACGGCCGCCGGTGAGACCCTTGGCGAGGGCGCCGCCCCAGACGCCGCCCCAGACCGTGACGGCGGAGCCGGAGAGGGTGCCGTCGACGCGAAGCGCACCGTCCCAGACGGTGGTGGCGCCGGTGAAGGCGTGCGAGCCGGTGACGCGGAGGGAACCCTTGCCGGCCTTGATCAGCTTCATCGCACCGGCCAGCGAGCCGGCGGCGCCGTCGAAGGTGTAATCGTTGGGCGAATACACCGTGACTTCGCCCGGCTGGAGCACCCCGGAGAGCGCGACCGCGGAGGCGTTGTTGCCGGAAAGGTCGAAGCGGACGGAGCCGCCGGCCGAGAAGGCCGAGGCGGCGCCGGTGGAGGTGTTTTTCCAGGCGGCGGTGGCTCCGTTGTCCCAGGCGGAAGCGCCCGCGCCGCCGACCCAGGCCAGGGCGGCGGGGACCATGGGCGGGGGAGGGGGCGCGGTCATCCCGACGCCCAGGTAATAATCGACATTGGAGGCCTGCACGTAACCCTTGGTGGTGGCCTGCATGCGGTAGGCCGGGTTGTGCATCAACGTGTAGAGGCGGTTGGTGGCGACGGAGACCGGGGTGTAGATGCGCAGCGCGGTGTAGTCGCTGGTGACGAGCACGAGCTCTTCGCGCCAGTCGCCGAGGATGTCGCCCCAGAAGGCCGGGCGGCCGCCATAGGCCTGGCGGGTGCTATAGTTGCCGAAGTCGTTGTAGAGGGTCCAGAGGCGATCGGCGTTGCCGGTGCCTTGGTTGAACTTGTTGATGACGGGGTTGAGGGCGCCGGAGCCGGCGCCGTCGATATATTCGCGAAGCAGGTCGGTGTCCCACCAAAGACCCTCGGGGGCCCAGACATTGTTGGCGTAGAGCTGCTGGGCCTTGGCGTTGTAGATGCCGGGCTGGGTGGAATACATCTCGTAGCCCTTGTGGGTCGGGTTGATGTCGAGGGCTATGCCGCGGCCGACGTCCACGACATCGGTCGCATACCACTTCTTGATCAACTGGCCGGTGCCGGCGTCGTAGTAAGCGGTGGCGAGGAAGCTGGGGTTGTTCTGCTGGATGATGTAGTTCTCGAGGCCGGGCCGGTCGGGATTGATGTCGGCGATGTGGAAACGGTCGCCGTGGGAAATTTCGGGGATGACGAAGAGCTGGGCGCCGTTGTCGTCGATGACGTGGCCGATGTCGCAGATCTCGTCCTTGCCGTCGTTGTCCACGTCGGCGACGCGGATCTGGTGGCCCTCGGCGCCGGCGAAAGTCTGGGGCGTGGACCAGCGCAGCGAGAGCGTGCCGTTGCGGTAGTCGAAGGTGCTGAAGACGCGGTAGAAAGCGCCGCTGTCGGCTCGGTTGTAGCCGTAGAACAACACGCTGGGACGCTGGCCGTCGAGGTAGGCGATCGCGCACTTGCTGGTCAGCGTGCCGTGCTGGGACCAGGGGTTGGGCAGGGCGGTGCGGGCGAGTTCGGCGCCGGTGAGGCCGTTGATGATGGATACGAATTGCGAGGCATCGCTGGCGGCCGAGACGGTGGCGACGACGGTGCCGGCCGCGTTGGTGACGCTGACGCCGTTGGCGGTGCGGACGGCGACCTCGGCTTTTCCGTCGCCGTCGAGGTCATAGACCGTGACGTTGTCGGTATCGCCCACGGAAATGGCGGAGGAGCCGGGTTCGTAGGCGTACTGGTTCACCGAGTTCAGGCCCATATCCATGCGCCAGAGGAACGTGCCGTCGCGCTTGTAGGCCTCGAGGTATTGGCGGTCCTCGCCGGAGGTGGGGACGCGGTCGACGAGAAAGTCGTATTCGCCGTCGCCGTCGAAATCGCCGACCCAGCAGAACTTCACGTCGTAGGGCGAGCTGGAGGCGGGATTGGGCGTGGCGGTGGCGAGCGGGAGACGGATAAACTGCTGGCCGCTGGGTGCGTTGGCCGCGAGGGTGTGGGCCGCGCTGGGGGCCTGCTCGACGCCGTTGCGGACCGGGACAACGTAGTAGGCGATGGTGCTGGCAAAGGCGCCGGAGCCCGGAGTGTCGAGGTAGTTGGTGGAGGCGGTGAGGACCGTGGCGTTGAGCTTGGTCGCCGCGGCACCGCCGATCGAGCGGTAGAGGTTGAAACCGATGTCGGAGGGATCGTCGCCCAGCAGGCGCCAGCCGACGTAGACCTGGGTGCTGCTCGTGCGCATGGCGACCACGCCGCGGCCGAGCGCCTCCATCTGGCGCTGGGCATGCAGCGGAGAGGCCGCTCCCACGGCCAGCAGGAGGAAGGCAAAAACGAGGGCGAAGGGGCTTCGGGCGGAGGCGGACATGAAGGTCAGGGCGAGGGAGCCGAAGGAAAGACGTAGGAGGACCGGTTCTTGAGCAGGATGGCGCGACGAGGCTCGGGCCCGGTGGCGTCGGTGAGCTCGCAGAAGCAGCCGGCCGATTGCGCTTCGAGAAAGGGGACCGTCAGGCGGACGGGCCGCGTGGCGGCGGGGTAAAGAATCAGGAAGTGCACCTCACCCTCGCGGTTTAGCGTCACCAGCACGCGCTCGGGCGACAGCACGGCGTCGGCGGAATCGAGCAGCGTGCAGACGCACGACGCGGCGGCGTGCAACGCGGAGCGATGATCGGCGAAGGTGCCGGTCTGAAACCCCTCTCGCTGGTCGGCGGGCAAGAGAAGCCGGGCCGAGTCGAGGGAAAGCACCACGGTCACCTCGAGGTTTTCGGCCGCAGCCTCGATCTTGAGCGAGCTTTCGAAGGATCCATGAGCCCGGGCCTGGGGTGCGAGGACGAGCCCCAGGAGCAGGCAGAAGACGAAAAAAAAGCGGGCCATGAATAAGGAAAAAAGCGGAAGGCGGTCGGGCGTGAGGCGGGAAAGCCGCGGAAGGCAAGGGGGCCGCACTAATGCCTACAACTTGCCTTCCAGGTTGAGGAACGCGACAGCGCCCGAAAATATTACAGTCAGAAATACGCAAGGTTACGGGGCCGCGGTCGGGAAGGACCCAGGGTAGCTGCGGCGGCTGTTGTAGCGGGGGGCGCCCGCGACCCGACCAGGATCGGAACCGGTCGCGCATGCTCCCCGCGGCGCTTCGATCCGACGGGCGCGTGGAAGCACGTGCGCGGACCTTCGGATGCAGCCGGACCAGATAAGGTTGGCGATGCCGGGCTTTTCTGTGGCATTCCCCTGTCTCGTCCATGAGCGCCGCCCCCGATAACGTCCAACGCAGCCGCGAGTTTGTCGATACGCTCAAGCGGAGCCGGATATACCAGGACTACGAGCAGGCTTTTCGGGACACGACCGGGCTGCCGATCAACCTGAGGCCGCTGGAGGCCTTCGACCTGCCGCATCACGGCGACGTGAACGAGAACCCGTTTTGCGCCCTGATGGCCAAGACCAACCGGAGCTGCGCCGCCTGCCTGCAGTTGCAGCGCCGCGTCGAGGTGGAGGCCCGGTTGGAGCCGAAGACGCTCAAGTGTTTCGCCGGCCTTTGCGATTCGTCCGTGCCGGTGCGCGTGGGCGAGAATCTGGTGGCGTTTTTGCAGACCGGCCAGGTGTTTCTGGACAAGCCCGACAAGCGTCGCTTCGCCGCGGCGGCCCGTGAGATCCTGGGCTTCGGCACCCAGGTCGACCTCAAGGCGCTGGAAGAAGCCTGGTTCCAGGGGCGGGTGCTGGAGCGGCGCCAGTATGAGTCGATCCTGCGCCTGCTCTCCATCTTCGCGCAGCATTTGTCCACCCTGGGGCAGGAGCTGGCGGTGCGGGAATCGCACGGCGAAGCTCCGCCGATCGCCCGTGCCCGCGCCCTGATCGAGGCGCGCCACAGCGAGGATCTCGCCTTGGACGAAGTCGCCCGCGCCCTGAACATGAGCGCCTTTTACTTCTGCAAGTGCTTCAAGAAGGCGACCGGCATGACCTTCACGGACTATCTGGCGCGCGTGAGGGTGGAGAAGGTGAAGAACCTGCTGCTCAACCCGCACAAGCGCGTGAGCGAGGCGGCCTTCGAGGTCGGGTTCCAGTCCCTGTCGCAGTTCAACCGCGTGTTCCGGCGGATCACCGGCCAGTCGCCGAAGGCTTTTCGGGAGCAGGCGCTGCGCCGGCTGTCCTAGGCGAGCAGGGCGGTTGCGAGCCGGCCGGTGCGGCCAGCGCGGCGCCGCGCTGGCAGACGCCGCAAAAAAGCGCGATCTCCTCGGCGGCCACCCGCCGCCAGGCCCGGCTGATCACACGGCATATCGTCTCACGCTCCGCGCCGGGCAGGGGAGCGAGGGCATCGGGCCGGGCCCAGAGCACCTCGAAGGTGGCGCATTCGCCAGTCAGGTAAAAGGCGATCAACGGATTCAGCCCGCAGCGGCAAGGCTCCGGGCCGACCGCCTCCCCGGCGGCCGGCCCGCCACGGCCGGCTTCCTCGCGCACGCGGGCGAGCGCCGGAGCCATCAGCGGCCCGAGAAGCTCGGGGGCGGCGAGCGCGCTGGAGGGCGGCAGCGCGCGCAGGCGTTCGCGCCATCGGCCGAGCACGCGCGCCCGATGGCGATCGAGCAAAACGCGAGGGTCCCCGGGATTCATTGCGCTGCAGCCTAGCGGGCCGGAGCCGGGCTGGCGCCGCCTTCCTTGGCCGGGGCTGCGCATCGTTTGGCGCCTGTTTCGCACCTTGGCCAAAATATGCGGGGTGACCGCCAAGGCCCGCGCAGCCGGGCCGGCCTGCTTGCCCTAGGATGAGCGCATCCCACCCCCCCACATGGAAGTCATTCCCCTGACCCTCGCCCTGAGCCTGCTGCTCTCGCTGACCTTCATCGCGCTCTTTGTCCGCGAATTTTCCCGTCCGCACCGGGCCGGCGCGGCGCACGATTCGCTGCGGCCTCTCGAGCCGGAACTGAAAATTCCCGCCTGCGGGCCGGGCTGCGCCGCCTGCCGCCGGTCTTGCGAAAACGACCGGGCACACGTCGTCCGCCGACAGCCTTCGGCCTGAGACCTTCGGCCTCGAACCGCATTTCCATGTCCGCCCGCACCGTCACGATCCACTACAACGACAAGGTCGTCCGCCAGTTCCTGCTCGCTTCCGTCCTCTGGGGGGCGGTCGGCATGCTCGTCGGCGTTCTGATCGCCAGCCAGCTCAACGCCTGGCGCGCGAATTTCAACCTGCCCTGGCTCACCTTCGGGCGCCTCCGCCCGCTGCACACCAACGCGGTCATCTTCGCCTTCGTCGGCAACATGATGTTCGCCGGCATCTACTACTCCACCCAGCGGCTGGTGAAGGCCCGCCTCGCGAGCGATTTTCTCTCCGCGCTGCACTTCTGGGGCTGGCAGGCGATCATCGTCGCCGCGGCCGTCACGCTTCCGCTCGGCTTCTCGCGCGGCAAGGAATACGCCGAGCTCATCTGGCCCATCAACCTCGCCGTCGCCGGCATCTGGGTGGTGTTCGCGGTCAATTTTTTCTGGACTCTCGCGCGCCGCCACGAGCGGGCCCTCTACGTCGCGATCTGGTTCTACATCGCCACCATCATCACCGTGGCGATGCTCTACATCGTCAATCACCTGAGCGTCCCGACCTCGCTCACGCACTCGTATCCGGTCTTCGCCGGCGTGCAGGACGCCCTCGTGCAGTGGTGGTATGGGCACAACGCCGTGGCCTTCTTCCTCACCACGCCGATCCTGGGGATAATGTATTACTTCGTGCCGAAGGCGGCCGAGCGCCCGGTCTACAGCTATCGCCTTTCGGTCATTCACTTTTGGTCGCTCGTCTTCGTCTACATCTGGGCCGGCCCGCACCATCTCCTGAACACCGCGCTGCCCAACTGGCTCCAGGTCCTGGGCATGACCTTCTCGCTCATGCTCTGGGCGCCATCCTGGGGAGGAATGCTTAACGGCCTGCTCACCCTTCGCGGCGCCTGGCACAAACTGCGCACCGACCCCGTCCTGAAGTTCTTCGCCGCCGCCGTCACCTTTTACGGCATGGCCACCTTCGAGGGGCCGCTGCTCTCGATCAAGGCCGTCAACGCGCTCGGCCACTACACCGACTGGATCATCGGCCACGTCCACGCCGGCGCGCTCGGCTGGAACGGCTTCATGGCGGCCGGCATGATCTACTGGCTTCTCCCGCGTCTCTGGGACAAGCCCCTCCATTCCCAGTCGCTGGCCAACGTTCACTTCTGGCTCGGGACCGTCGGCATCCTCCTCTACGTCGCCGCGATGTGGACTTCGGGCATCACCCAGGGCCTGATGCTCAACGCCACCACGGAGGGCGGAGGCGTCCTGGCGTATCCAAACTTCCTCGACACACTCCGCGCCATCCGGCCGATGATGCTCTTCCGCATCGTGGGCGGCGGCTTTTACCTTACCGGCTGGCTGCTGCTTGCCTACAATGTCTGGAAGACGCTCTCCGGCGCCCGCGCCGTGGACGGTGCGGCCCAGGTTCTCGTGGACGATTCCCCCGCCGCCCGCGTCGGCGCCGCCGGCACCTTCCTCAACCCGCCGGTCGTCTTCTCCGCCCTCGGCACGCTCTTCGCCTGCGCCTGGATGTTCGGCGGGGACCTGCTCCAGCTCCTCGGCCTCTTCGGGACGATCGCGAGCGTGATCCTCGCCTGGCTGCACTTCGAGGCGAAGAGCCGCGGCTGGGCCGACTGGTATGACCGCCTCCTCCTGAACGCCGCGCCCTTCACCGTTCTTACCTTCCTCGCCGTCGCCGCCGGCGGCCTGATCCAGATCATCCCGACCGTGCTCGTGCAGCGCGCGCGGAACGTGGAGGACCGCATCCAGGTGCCCTACACGCCGCTCGAGCTCGCCGGCCGCGACATCTATGTCCGCGAGGGCTGCTACAACTGCCACTCGCAGATGATCCGCACGCTCGTGCCCGACGTGCTCCGCTACGGCGACTACTCGCGTCTCGGCGAGTCGATCTACGACTACCCCTACCAGTGGGGCAGCCGCCGCATCGGCCCCGACCTCGCCCGCGTCGGCGGCAAGTATCCGGATTCCTGGCACTATCAGCACATGATGGATCCGCGCTCGATCTCCCTCGGTTCCAACATGCCGAACTATCCCTGGCTCTTCACCGGCAAGACCGACGTGGCCGCGCTGCCTTCCAAGCTCTCCGTCCAGCGCCTGCTTGGCGTGCCCTATCCGGAGCAGACGCCCGCCGAGATCGCCGCCGCCGTGGAAACGCAGGGCGCGGAAATCACCGGGCGCCTTCACGAGGCCGGGCTTCTCACCGCGCCCGACCGCGAGATCGTGGCCCTCATCGCCTACCTTCAGAAGCTCGGGAAATCCGAGCCTGTCACCAAGGCCGTCGCCTCCGCCAAGTGAGGCCCGGCTCCCCGCTCATCGCATCAAGCTCCCTGCCTCTATGTTCCGCCGCCTGATTCTCGAACACTGGATGAGCCTTTTCACGCTCATCGCCTTCGCCACCGCGCTCTCGGTTTATCTGACGATCGCCTGGCGCGCCCTGCGCATGGCCCCGGTGCAACGCGAGCGCTTCGCCCGCCTGCCCCTGGAGGAAGGAAGTGAGGGAATGAGCGAAAGGGATTGAGTGGGAAAAATCTCCAGTCCGCCCGCCCCTCGCTCCCTCATTTCCTTACTCCCTTTCCCCGCCCATGTCCGACCACGCTTCCCAGCCTCCCAAAAAACCGGGTGAAGATCCGATCCGCGCCCATGTCTTCGACGGCATCGCCGAATACGACCGCCGCCTGCCCAACTGGTGGCTCGTGACTCTCTATGCCTCGATCGTTTTCGCGATCGTCTACTGGATGTATACCCAGCACTTCCGGCACGAGGACGATGGCGAGCGCGTCGCCGGCCAGGTGCAGGAGCTGAGGGCCGCAAAAATCGCCGCCGCCGGCGCCTTCGACGACGACGCCCTTTGGTCGATGAGCCGTACCTCGTCGGTCATCGCCGCCGGCGAGGCCACTTATAAAACGACCTGCCTGTCCTGCCACGGCGACAAGCTCCAGGGCGGCATCGGCTTCAACCTGGCCGACGCCACCTGGGTGCACGGTGGCAAGCCCACCGAGGTCATGAAAACCGTCACCGACGGCGTGCTCGTAAAAGGCATGCCCGCCTGGGGCCCCGTGCTCGGGCCGAAGAAGACGGCCGAGGTCGTGGCGTTCATTCTGAGCAAACATCCCGCGCCCTGAGCGGCGCGGGAATGACCAAAGACCACTGTCCAATGACCAGTGAGCTGAAGGTATCGGCGTCCGTTCCCGACACGCGAGGAGCGAAACCATTGAGCCTCGGTCATTCGTCATCGGACGGTTCGCGGCCCAGCCGCGACGCGGTCACCACCATCCGCGACGACGGTTCGCGTCGCTTTCTCCATCCGTCGGACGCCCGCGGGTTCTGGACGCGCGCACGACGCGCCTCGGCGGCGCTGCTCATCGCGGTCTACCTGCTCCTGCCCTGGATCTCCGTGGGCGGATATCCGGCGGTGTTTCTCGATATCGGGGAAGGCCGCTTCCATCTCTTCGGCGTCACGCTGTCCTTCCAGGACACCTGGCTGCTGTTTTTCGTCATCAGCGGCCTGGGGTTCGGCCTGTTTTTCGTGACGGCGCTGCTCGGCCGCGTCTGGTGCGGCTGGGCCTGCCCGCAGACGGTGTTTCTCGATCACGTCTTCCGCCGCGTGGAACGCTGGCTCGAGGGGGACGCCGTCGCGCGCCGCAGGCTGGACGCCGCGCCCTGGACCGCCGCGAAGATCGCCCGACGCGGCGCGAAGCAGGCCGCGTTTATCGGGTTGTCCGCGCTCGTCACCCACCTGTTCCTGGCCTACTTCGTCTCGTTGCCGGAGCTCTGGCGGATGATGCACGCCGCGCCGGGTGAGCACTGGGGCGCCTTCCTCTTCGTCGCGGCGGCGACGGCCGCGCTCTATTTCAACTTCGCCTGGTTCCGCGAGCAGCTCTGCCTCGTGATCTGCCCCTACGGCCGTATGCAGTCGGTGTTGATCGACGACCATTCGCTCGTCATCGGCTACGACACGACGCGCGGCGAACCGCGCGGCAGGCTCGGCACCGTCGATGCCGGCGCCTGCATCGACTGCACCCGCTGCGTGCAGGTCTGCCCGACGGGGATAGACATCCGCCAGGGTCTCCAAATCGAGTGCATCGCCTGCGCCGCCTGCATCGACGCCTGCGACGAGGTGATGGCGAAGGTGAAGCGCCCGGCCGGCCTCATCCGCCACGATTCCACCGCGGCCTTCGCCGGCGGACGCACCCGCTGGCTGCGTCCGCGGCTGTGGCTTTATCTGGCGCTGTTGTCCGCCGGCCTGGCCGCCGCCGCCTGGGCCTTGTCCACCGTGCGCCCGGCCGAGCTTGGAGTCACCCGTCTGGCCGGTGCGCCCTACTTCGTGGACGCGGAGACCGTGCGAAATCAGTTCCTCGTGCGCCTGGTCAACAAGCGCGACGAGGCGGTGAGTTTCCGGATCGCACTCGAAGGCCCGGCGGGGCTTCGCCAAACCGGCCTCGGGGAGCCGGTCACGCTCGGTCCGCTGGCCGAGGAACTGCGTCCGCTGGTCGTGAGCGTGCCGCGCGCGGATTATACCGGGCCCTTCGCCTTCTCCGTCGTGGCGCGTCCTGTGGCGGAAGGCGGCGAACTGAGCTGCACGGCCGACTTCACCGGGCCGGATGCGGAGCTCCTGCAGGAGGAGAAACCATGAAGGCTTCCTCCTGGTTGTGGCTCGGCGTGGGCGGGGCCTTTGCGCTCCTGCTGACCGCGTGGACCGCGATGTTTTTTTTCGCCGGCCGGGCGCAGGTACAGCCGGTGCCGCTGGTTGCCGCGGCGGGGGAAGGGAAACCCTGATGGAGCTCGCCTCGGTCAACACCCCCGCGGCGGCCTTTGCCGCCGGGCTCGTGACCAGCCTGCACTGCGCCGGCATGTGCGGGCCGCTAGCCTGCCTGCTCGCGCCCGCCAGGGACGGGCGGGCGGATGCCGCGGTGGTTTGCAGCGCGTATCACGGTTCGCGGCTGGCGGCTTACGCCGTGCTGGGCGCGATCGCGGGCGCCGCGGGTGCGGCCCCGGCGGCCTTTTTCGACGCGCCCCCGGTGCGCGCCCTGCCCTGGGTGATGGTGCTCTATTTTGTGGCCGTCGCCTTCAGGCTCGGCCACCGCCTGCCGCGGCTGGCGCTGCTCGGGCGGGTGCAAGTCGCCCTGCGCGGCTGGGTGCGCGGGCGCCCAGCGACGCAGGTGGCGGCGGCGATGGGCGCGGCCACACCGCTGCTGCCCTGCGGCCCGCTGTATTTCCTGATCGCCCTGGCAGGTTTCGCCGGTTCGGCGGCGCGCGGGGCCGAGCTGCTGCTCGCCTTCGGGCTCGGCACGGTGCCGTTGCTGTGGCTCGCGCAGGCGAACATCGGCTGGCTGCGCGCGAGGCTGACGCCGGCGGCGCTCGGGCGCACCCGCGCGAGCCTGGCGCTGGCGGCCGCGGCGGTACTGGTCTGGCGCCTGCGCGGCGATCTGGGATCGGCGGGACCGAGCTTGGAGAACTGGATATGTCACTGAAAAACGGCGGAGTTCTTGATGACGACGCCTCGGATAGGGTCCGGGGAGCGCCGGCGTCCCGAAGACCTTCCGAATCGGCGGCGTCCCCCCGGCCGGGAAAAACGCATCGCGGCCCGGCCCTCCGGCGCTGCGCGCACTGCGGCGCGCCGGCGGCCGCGGGCGAGGAGTTCTGCTGCGGCGGCTGCGCCTTCGTCAGCCGCTTGATCCGCGACGAGGGCCTGGAGACTTTTTATGCGCTCAAGGACAAGGTCATCCCGCCCGCCGAGGGGGCGCTGGAGACGGTGCGCGACTTCGCCTGGCTGGAGGAGGCGGCGGCCGCGGCCGAAGGGGCGGCGAAGCAGGCGGGTCGCGCGGCGGAACTGGACCTCGCCGTGCAAGGCATGTCCTGCGCGGCCTGCGGCTGGTTGATCGAGCGGCTCCATCGGCGCCGGCCGGGCGCGGGGGAGATCGAGGCCTCGGCGGAGACCGGGCGGCTGCGCCTCCGCTGGGTGCCGGGGGACGGCTTCGATGCCGCCGGGTTCGCGCGCGAGTTGCAGCGTTTCGGCTACCTGGTCGGGCCGGCGGACGCGGCGCTCGCGGAAGAGCCGGAGAGCCGCGCCCTGGCGCGCAAGGCCGGACTGGCGGCGGCGCTGGCGATGAACGCGATGATGGCCGCGCTGCCCGGCTATTTCGGCATGGCGGCGGATTTCGACTACGCGCGCCTTTTCGAGACGGCGGGCTTTCTCTTCGCGACCCTGAGCCTGCTCGCCTGCGGGAGCTATTTTCTCGGGCGGGCGGCAGCCGCGCTGCGCGCACGGACCGCACATCTCGACCTGCCGATCGCGCTGGGGATCGGCGGCGCCTATCTCGGGTCGGCCTGGGGGTGGATGACGGCGAACCCGGAGTGTCAGTACTTCGACTTCGTGACCGGTTTCATCGCGCTGATGTTGACCGGCCGCTGGGCGCAGGTGGCGGCGGTGGAGAGCAATCGACGGAGGCTGCTGCGCGAGCAGCCGGTGGCGGCGCGGGTGCGGGTGCTTCGCGAGAGCTCCTGGGTCGAGGCGGAGGCGGGATCGCTCGCAGCCGGCGAGCGCTTCGCGGTGACGCCGGGCGCGCTGGTGCCGGTGGAAGCGCGGTTGGAGGCGGCCGAGGCGGAGTTTTCGCTCGCCTGGATCACGGGCGAGGCGGAGCCGCAGGTGTTTCGCGCCGGGCAGCGCGTGCCGGCGGGGGCCATCCTGGCGGGGGGCGGCGGGGCGGTGGAGTTCGCGGCCTTGCAAGCTTGGGCGGGCTCGTTGCTCGCGGAGTTGACGAAACCGGTGGAGCGCGGGGCGGAGCGTGCCCGGCTGATCGAACTCGTGGTGAAATGGTATCTCGCGGCGATCCTCGGCGTGGCGCTCGGCGCCGGTCTGTGGTGGGGCGGGAAGACCGGCGATGCCGGCGCGACCGGCGCGGTGGTCATATCGATCCTCGTCGTGTCGTGCCCTTGCGCGTTGGGCCTGGCCTTTCCTCTCGCGGAGGAAATCGCGACGGTGCGGCTGCGGAAGCGGGGCGTGTTCGTGCGCGCGGGCGACCTGTGGCAGCGCCTGAGCCGCGTGACCACGGTGGTCTTCGACAAGACGGGCACGTTGACGCGCGAGACACCCGCGTTGCGGGGGCCGGAGGTCCTGGACGATCTGGGCGCGGAGGCGCGGGCGGCCCTGCTGACGCTGGTGCGGGACAATCCGCATCCGGTGGGGCGTTCGTTGCACGAGGCGATCCTGTTGCGCGGGTGGACGGAAACACTGCCGGGAGAGGTGCGCGAGGAGACGGGACGCGGCGTGCGCCTGGGCGGGTGGAGCCTGGAACGGGCAGGCGAAGGCGGAGGCGACGCGGCCTTGCGCTGGGCCGGCCAGGTGATGGCCCGGTTCGCGTTTGCCGAGGCCTTGCGCGACGATGCGGAGGAGGAAGTGGCGGCGCTGCGCTGCCGCGGGCTGGGGCTGGCGGTGCTGAGCGGCGACCGGGAAGAGAAAGTGAGCGCGCTGGCGGCGACACTCGGTCTGGAGCCCGGCCGGGCGCGGGGCGGACTGACGCCGAAGGAGAAGGCCGAGTGGCTGGACAAACAGGGCGGCGACGCGGTGCTGATGCTGGGCGACGGGGCGAACGACAGCCTGGCCTTCGACCGGGCGCTGTGCCGCGGCACGCCGGCGGTGCATCGCGGCGTGCTCGGGTCGAAGGCGGATTTTTATTATTTGGGGCGCGGGGTGGGCGGCGTGCGGGCCCTGTTGGAGGCGAACGATGCACGGCGGAGCACGCAACGGGCGCTGCTGGGGTTCATGATCGCCTACAACGCGGTGGCCGTGGGCCTGGCGGCAAGCGGGCATATGAACCCGCTGTTCGCGGCGGTGCTGATGCCGCTGAGCTCGCTGGCCACGCTGGCCATCGTCTGGGTGGGGCTGCGGAGGACGACCTGAAACTCCGCGGCCGTCCGCGGTCACTCCGGAGGCGGCGTAAGTGCGTGCAGCGCGAAGGGAACTCTGATTTGCCGACGGAACACGCCCATGCCTGTCTCCGCCTCTCCCCAGGTCGCCACCGTGACGCTCAATCCCGCCATCGACCGCACGGTGACGGTCCGAGGCCTCGCGCCGGGCGCGGTGAACCGGGCGGAACTGGCGGGCGAGCGTCCCGGCGGCAAGGGCGTGAACGTCGCCGCCGCGCTGGCGGAGCAGGGGCACTCCGTGGCCGCGCTGGGTTTTTTGGGCCGCGAAAACGACGCGGCGTTCGGTGCGTTCTTTGCCGAGCAGGGCGTGCGGGACCGGTGCCTGCGCCTGCCGGGCGAGACGCGCACGGGCATCAAGATCGTCGATCCGGTGCGCGGCGAGACGACCGACTTGAACTTTCCCGGCCTCGCGCCCTCCGCCGCGGACCTCATGGAGCTGGAACATCAGCTCGATACGCTCGACGCGCGTTGGTGCGTGCTGGCCGGCAGCCTGCCGCCGGGCGTGCCGGCGGATTTTTACCGCGGCGCGATCCGGCGCCTGAAGGCGGGCGGGGTGCGGGTGGCACTCGACACCAGCGGCCAGGCGCTGGGATCGGCCCTGCCGGCCGGGCCGGATTTCGTCAAACCGAACCTCCACGAACTCGCCGCGCTCGTGGGCCGCGAACTGCCGGATCGGGCGGCAATCGTCGCGGCGACGCGTGAACTGGTGGCAGGCGGCATCGCCTTGGTCGTGGTTTCGTGCGGCGCGGAGGGGGCCTGCTTCGTGACCGCCGGCGAGGCGATCCTGGCGCGCCCGCCGCGGATCGAGGTGCGAAGTACGGTGGGCGCGGGAGATGCGATGGTCGCAGGCATCGTGGCCGCGCAGCTGGAGGGCCTGCCGCTCGCGAGATGCGCGCGCCTGGCGACGGCGTTTTCGCTCTTTGCGCTTACCCGGGCCAGCGCCGATCCGGATGCGCGCGGGACGGTCGCGGCGTTCGCCGACCGGGTGGAGATTCTTCCGGTGTAGGGTAGGGCGTGACCGCTGAAACGCTGCACGGACGGCCCGGCGGTCCGTCCCTACCTTCTCCGCTCAGCGGCGCTTCGGAAGCTCGAAACGCACCGCGGGAGCTTCCCCGCCGGGGGCCGCGGGCGCGACCGGCGTGACGGGCGAGGCGGTCTCGACGGGCGACACGGCAGTGATGGCGCCGCCGGTGAACACGGAATCGGCCGGGATTTTCGCAAAGCCTTCCTCGATGAAGGTCTTCACGTGTTCGTCGCGGACCTTGGCGGTGGAGCTGCCCGTGATGGCGACGATGACGCGCTTGCCGCCGCGCTGGGCGGTGGCGACCAGGCAATAGCCGGCGGTTTTGGTGTAGCCCGTCTTGAGGCCGTCGCAGCCCTCGACGGTGGTGAGGAGCTTGTTGTGATTGCGCATGCCCAGCGGGGTGGGGCGCACGCCGGCGCCGAAGGGGCGCACCTTCACGGAACTGTAGCGCAGCACGTCGGTGTGGGTGACGAGCTCGCGGGCGAGGAGGGCGAGGTCGTGAGGGGTGGTCAGGTCGCCATCGGCGTCCTTGCGCGAGGCGGCGGGCAGGCCATGGGGCGTGCGGAAGACCGTGTTTTTCATGCCAAGGGACTGCGCGCGGGCATTCATCAGCCCGACGAAGGCGTCGCGGCCGCCGGCGATTTGCACCAGGGCGTGCGCGGCGTCGTTGGCGGACTCGATCATGACGGCGTAGAGCAGTTCCTCGACCGGGAAGGTCTCGCCGGCGGCCAGGTTCACCTGGGTGCCGCCCATGGACTGGTCGGCGGCGGTGGCGGTGATGGGCGTAGTGAGCTGGATGCGGCCGGCCGCGAGGGCATCGTGTACGACCAAGAAGGTCATGAGCTTGGCCACGCTGGCGGGCGGCGAGACGGCGTCGCCGTTTTCTTCGCGCAGGATGGCGCCGCTGGCGGCGTCCATGACGACCACGCCTTTGTAGTCGGCGCGGAGGGCCGCGGGCAGGACGGCGAGGGCGAGCAGGAGGGAAAAGAGGCGAGGGAACCGCGCGACAATCATGGAAGGAAAGGAAACGCAGGAAGGAGGAAGGTTCCGCCGGGTCCGGCGAGCGAGAAAAGGCAGGCGCCGCGTCGGGTTCGCGGGACCTTACTGTTCAATTTTGCGAATCTGGTGAAAACGGCGGGGCCGGTCAGGGTCGCCGTTTCCGGTGGCCTCGTGTCGCTGGAGGCCGGTTTTGTCCCTTCTGGATGTGCCGGTCGCTGCCCCGCATGCCCCCTGTTTCCTCACTCCGTTGCGCTTTTCGCCGCCGTTTCGGCGAGCGGAACCGTGACGCCCGCATCTTCGCGCGTAAGAGCTTTGGTCGCGAGGGGCTTCCGTTTCGTGTCGAGGACCGTGAGATTCACGACGCAGCCGGGTTCGAGGCGTCCGAGCACGGCGGCCTCCAGATGCAGCACTCGTCCGACGGGCGGATACGCGATGAAAAATTCCACTTCGTCCTCGTGGCCCAGCAGCACATCGATCGCGGTCGGCGCGAGCGGGCGCGCGTCTTTTTCGTCCGTCGAGACGAAGCAAAGCTTTTTCCCCTGCTCCTCGAGGAGCGGACGCAGCACCCGCAAGGTGGTCGCGTTCAATACCGGCGGTTTGCCGTCGGTTCCGGCGAGGATCGCCGCCGCCAGGTGGTTCGAGGTCACGATCACGAGGTCGGTACGATCCGCATGCACCCGCGCGGCGATGGTCATTTCCTTCACCTCGTGAGCCTTGGCGGCCGGCGCCGGGCCGGCCAGCCAGGCGGCCAGCAGGCAGCCCAAAACGGAAACCATCCGGAAATCCGACCGCGCTCGCATCATCGCCATGCGCGGAACCCTCGCCGTTCATGACCGATCCCTGCAACCCCCTTATGTCCCCCTTGGTCCGCCCGCGCGGGATTTTTAGCCACGGCTTCGTCTTGCTGCTCGCCTGCGCGGGCCTGCTTGGCCTGGCCCCGGCCACGGCCTTCGCGCAGCGCCAGATGGAGGCGCTCGGCCGCGGCATGATCGCGGTTCGCCCCACCAGCACCCAGGCCTACGTCGGGTGGCGGTTGCTGGGCGACGATCCGGCGGGCATCGCCTTCAACCTCTACCGCTCGGCCGGCGGCGGCGCGGCGGTGAAGCTCAACGCCACGCCCATCGCGGATTCGACCAATTTCACCGACAACACGGCCAGCTTCACGGTGAGCAACGCCTACTTCGTCCGCCCCGTGATCGGCGGGGTCGAACAGGCCGCCGGCGCCGCCTTCACCCTGCCGGCCAACGTCCCGGTCCAGCAATACCTCAGTCTTCCGCTGCAGATCCCGCCGGGCGGCACCAATGTCGACGGCAGCTACACCTACACGGCCAACGACTGCAGCGTGGGCGACCTCGATGGCGACGGCGAATACGAGCTCATCGTCAAGTGGGACCCCACCAACTCGAAGGATAACTCCCAGAGCGGCCATACCGCTGAGACCTACCTCGATGCCTACCGGCTCGACGGCACCCGGCTCTGGCGCATCGACCTCGGCGTCAACATCCGCTCCGGCGCGCACTACATGGACTTCATGGTCTACGACTTCGACGGCGATGGTCGCGCCGAGCTGATGTGCCGCACCGCGCCCGGCTCGCTCGACGGCACCGGCGCCTACGTGGGCGGCGCCGCGAAGTGGCAGGGCGGGGCACGCCCGGCCTTCAACGACACCGACAACTACCGCAACGGCAGCGGCTACATCCTCACCGGCCCCGAGTTTCTGACCGTCTTCGACGGCCTGAGCGGCGCCGAGCTCGCCACGACTCGTTTCGTCCCGCAGCGCGACCCGGACAACCAGATCGACAACCCCTCCAGCTCCCGGCTCAACACCCTCTGGGGCGACAGTTACGGCAACCGCATCGATCGTTTCCTCGCCGCCGTGGCCTACGTGGATGGCCAGCGCCCGACCGCGATTTTCGCGCGCGGCTACTACACCCGCACCTTCCTGAGCGCCTGGGACTGGCGCGGCGGCCAGCTTACCCGTCGCTGGACCTTCGACAGCGGCTCCGGGCCGACCTCCAACCGCGCCTACGCCGGCCAGGGCGCGCACAGCATCAGCGTGGGCGACCTCGACGGGGACGGGAAGGACGAGATCGCCTACGGAGCCTGCGCGATCAACGACGACGGCACGGGTCTTTGGTCTACCGGCCTCGGCCATGGCGACGCCACGCATCTTTCCGAAATGGATCCCGATGCGCCCGGCTTGAAGTTTTTCATGCCCCACGAGAGCCCGTCTTCCTATGGCATCTACGGCACCAGCCTCACCGAGCAGCGCGACGGCGCCATCCTCTGGGGCGCGCCGGGCGGAGGCGACGTCGGCCGCGGCGTGGCCTTCGACATCGATCCGCGTTATCCGGGCTATGAGGCCTGGGCGACCAACAGCTCAAGCGTCTACACCATCAAGGGTGCGCCCATCGCGACCAGCAGCCGCCCCTCGGTGAACTTCGGCGTCTGGTGGGACGCCGACCTGCTCCGCGAGCTGCTGGATTCGAACAAGATCGACAAATGGGTGCCGGCCAGCGCCAACACCACCCGCCTGCTCACCATGAGCGGCGTCTCCTCGAACAACAGTACCAAGGCCACGCCCAATCTCAGCGGCGACCTCCTCGGCGACTGGCGCGAGGAGGTGGTGATGCGCACCAGCGACAACACCGCGCTGCGCATCTACACGACCGTCCTCCCCGCGACCACCCGCCTCTACACGCTGATGCACGATCCCCAGTACCGGGAGGCCATCGCTTGGCAGAACACGGGTTACAACCAGCCGCCGCATCCCGGCTTTTTCCTCGGCCAGGACATGGCCGCCCCGCCCCGTGCCCCGATCTGGCACGGCGACCTCGTCTGGAAGGGCGCCGCCGGCGCCAACACCTGGGATGCCGGAGCCGGTGCAGTTTGGTTCCGCGCCGGGATTGCCAGCACCTTCACCGGAACCGAGTCCGTGCTGTTCGACCACAGCGGCGACACCAGCTCCGCGCTCACTCTCGGCGGCACGCTCACTCCGGCGGAGGTCGTGGTGCACAACGCCCGCGGCAAGGACTACGTTTTCGCCGGACCGGGCACGCTTTCCGGGCCCATGACGCTCACCAAAGCCGGCATCGGCAAGCTCACGCTCCAGTCGGCCCACGGCTATACCGGCGCCACCTTCGTTCAGCAGGGCGATCTCGCCGTCGACGGCAGCCTCTCCGCCAGCCGGGTCACCGTCGAAGGCCTGGGCCGCGTCGCCGGCACCGGCACCTTGGGCGGCGGCCTCGTGGTCAAGGCCCGCGGCCGCGTCGCCCCCGGCACGCCGGCCGTCCCCTCCGGCACCCTTTCCGTCGGTGGCCGCCTCGAACTCGCCTCGGCCGTGCTGGAACTCGATCTTGGCGCCGACCCGGCCGCCGTCCGCGACCAGATCGCCGTGGCCGGCGACCTCGTCCTCTCCGGCTCCACCCGCCTCGAGTTCACCCTTTCCGGCGGCACTCCGGCGCCCGGAGCGTATCCGCTCATTACCTACACCGGGGCGCTCACCGGTTCCGTGGCCAACCTTTCCGTGAGCGGCCTCGCCGGCGCGCCCGGCACGCTTTCCCTGTCCGGCGGGACGCTCGTGCTGAACGTCGCGGCCACCCGCGCGCCCGGCTCCCTGGTCTGGCGCGGCAGCGGCTCCGCCTGGGATCTCGCCGCCAGCCAGAACTGGCTGCTCGGCGGCACACCGGAGGCATTCGTCACCGGCGACGCGGTGCGCTTCGACGCCACCGGCGCAGCCGCTCCCACCGTCAACCTGGCGGGCGAGGTTTTTCCCGCCTCGGTGGCGGTCGACGCGGCGGCGAATTACACCTTCACCGGCGCGGGTGCCATCGGCGGCTCCGGCGGCCTGACCAAGTCCGGTTCCGGCACGCTTACCGTCCAGACTGCAAACACGTACACCGGTCCGACCGTCCTCAACGGAGGCGTGATTTCCGTCGCCTCCGTCACCCCGGCCGGTGTGCCCGGCCCGCTCGGCGCGGCCTCCGCCGCTCCCGCGAATCTCGTGTTCAATGCCGGCACGCTGCGCTACACCGGCTCGCTCGCCTTCTCGACCAACCGCGGCGTCACGCTCTCGGCCGCCGGAGGCACCGTCGAGGTGAGCAGCAGCTCCGCCAGCCTGGTCTGGGCAGGCGGATTTTCCGGCACAGGCGCGCTCACCAAGACCGGCTCCGGCACGCTCAACCTCGCCGGGGTCAATTCCTACTCCGGGGGCACGGTTATCCGGGCCGGCAAAATTCTGCTCGGTTCCTTCGAGGCCAACGAAGACGGCCTCGGCACCGGCCTGGTGACCCTCGACGGCGGCACGCTCTCCATGACCGACTTGCAGGCCAACAACGCCTGTACCTGGAGCCTCTTCGTCCCCGCCGGTTCCGTCGGGCGCCTCGATGCCGACGGGCGCTGTACCCTTTCCGGCGAGCTCATCGGCGGCGGCACCTTCACCTTTTATACGCCCTTCTCCCGCACCGCCCTCAGCGGCAACTGGTCCGCCTTCACCGGGCAGATCAACGTGGTGACCGACGACGACGGCGGCGATTTCCGCATCAACAACTCCGCCGGCTATGCCAAGGCCACGGTGGACCTCGGCGACCAGGTCTACGCCTACTCGCTCACCGGCTCGACCAGCCTCGGCGCGCTCTCCGGCTCCACCGGCGCCGTGCTTTCCGGAACCGCCTGGACCATCGGCGCCAAGAACGTCGATTCCACCTTCGCCGGGGTCATCACCGGCAACAGCCTCGCCAAGGTCGGCACCGGCACGCTCACGCTCGCCCCCTCCGGCACGACCAGCCTCGCCACCACCACGACCTCGGGCAGCGCCACGGTAACGCTCGCCAGCACCGGCGGGCTCGTCGCCCAGATGCCCGTGAGCGGCACCGGCATCCCCGCCGGTACCCGCATCGCCAGCGTGACGAGCGGCACGACGCTCACCCTCACCAAGGCCGCCACCGCCTCGGGAACGCCCAGCCTGGCCTACTCCGACATCCACACCTACACCGGCGCCACCACGGTCTCCGCCGGCGCCCTGGCGGTGAACGGCGTGATCGCCTCTTCCGCCGTCACCGTGGCCCCCGGAGCCGCGCTCGGGGGCAGCGGCGTTTTGGCCGGCCCGGTCACCTTCCAATCCGGCTCGATCCTGCGCGCGGGCGCCGCCGGCGGCCCGCTTTTCGCGGGCAATCTCACTTTCTCCGGCACGGTCAACGTGGTCCCGGCCGGGGGCGCCGGCTCCCTCGGGGCCGGCACGTATCCGCTCTTCACCTACACCGGCACCCTCTCCGGCTCCCCGGCCTTCGCCTGGAGCAGCCCCGGCTACACCGCCACCTTCGACACCGCGACGCCGGGAGTCGTTTCCATGACGCTCACGGCCGACAACAGCCGACCCCCGGCCGCCCTCGTCTGGACCGGCGCCGCCTCCGGCACCTGGAACTCCTCCGCGCTCAACTGGAAGTTCGCCGCCGACGGCGTCGCGACTGCCTTCGTGGAGCAGGACTCGGTGCGTTTCGACGACACCCGCGCCGGCAACCCCACCGTCACCCTCGCCGGACCGCTGAATCCCGCGGCCGTTACGGTGGACAACACCACCGCCTACTCCTTCGCCAGCGGCGCCGGCGGCATCGCCGGCGCCGCCACCCTGCTCAAGACCGGCACGGGCACGCTCACCCTCACCGGGGCCAACACCTTCACCGGAGGCATCACGCTCCAGGCCGGCACGCTGACGCTCGGCGACGAGACCGCGAACGGCACCGGCCTCGGCACCGGCCCGCTCACGCTCGAAGGCGGCACGCTTCAGCAGCGCGACGATACCGCCTCCTACAGCTCCACCACCTACGACCTGCGCGTCCCCGCCGGCGCCAGCCCGACCCTGCGGGTCGATTCGCGGATGGACCTCTCCGGCCCGCTCAGCGGCGCCGGCACGCTCAATCTCTACGTGCCCTGGGTGCGCTTCAAGGTCCTCGGCGACTGGTCCGGCTTCACCGGCCGCATCAACGCCTCCTCCGATTCGGACGGCGGCCTCTTCCGCCTGGCCAACACCGCCGGCTTGCCGCTCGCGCGCGTCGACCTCGGCTCGAAGGTCACCCTGCTGTCCTTCCTCAACCAAAACCACGCCATCCCGCTCGGCGCCCTGTCCGGCCCCGCCGACGCCACGCTCTCCGGTATCGTGCCCGACAACAACACGCCCGGTTCGAACCTGGTCACCTGGCAGGTCGGCGGGCTCGGCACCGATACCACGTTCTCCGGTGCGATCACCAATGGCACCAGCCCGAGCCGCACCGCCCTGACCAAGGTCGGCGCCGGCACGCTGACTCTCACCGGCTCCGCCAGTTACACCGGCCCGACCGTCGTTTCCGCCGGCACACTCGCATTCGGGGGCACCCTCACGAACAGCTCCACCGTCGAGGTGCTGGCTGGCGCTGTCTTGCGCCTCACCGGTACGCTGACCGTGGCCTCGGTGACCGTTCGGCCCGGCGGCACGCTCACGGGCGGCGGCATCCTCAACGGCGCCCTGGTCAACGAAGGTTCTTTCCTCGCCGACGGCGCATCGGCCTTTTCCGTCAACGGTGCCGTGACCAATTCCGGCACCATCCGCTTCACTCGCGGAGCCACGCTCACGACCAACGGTTCGGTGATCAATTCCGGCACGCTCGACCTCATCACCGCCGGCTCGGCCCCGCCCGCCGCCCTGTCCGGGTCCGGCGCCGTGCTGACGGCTGCCAGTGTCGCCGCCCCGATCATCGCGCCGGGCACCGGGGGAGATCTCCGGATCTCGATTTCCAGCCACGTCGGCCACCTCTATCAGTTGCAGCGCTGCACCGACCTTGCGACGGGCGCGTGGACGGATCTCGGCGCGCCGCAGAGCGGCAGCGGCGGCACCTTGCTGTTCACCGACACACCCGTCGGGGCGGGGGCCGGGGTCTTCTACCGCGTCGTGGTTTCGCCCTGAGGCCCCCCGTTGCCGTCCGTCCGGCTTCGCGTGTTTGCGGATGCCGGCCGGCTCCCGCTGCGGCGCTCAGCGTGACGGGTCCGCCGGACTCAGCCGGATGAGACGGCCGGGGTGGGGACCGGGAATTTCCAGCAGGACGTAGAGCAGGCCGTCCGGGCCGGTCTTGAGATCGCGGATGCGGCCGAGGCCTTTGAAGATGAGCTCCTGGCGGACGATCCGGGCGCCATCCACGACCATGCGGTAGAGTTCCTGTTGCGCGAGCGAACCGACGAAGAGGTTGTTTTTCCAACGGGGAAAAGCCTCGCCGGTATAAAAGTGGATCGCGCTGACCGCGATCGAGGGCGTCCAGTGCACCGCGGGTTGCTCGAGCCCCGTCTGCTCGGTGCGCGGGGAGACGGGGGTGCCGTCGTAGTTCATGCCATGGGTGACGAGCGGCCAGCCGTAGTTCAGCCCGCGCCCGACATGGTTCAGCTCGTCCCCGCCGCGGGGGCCGTGTTCGCTTTCCCAAAGGTCACCGGAGACCGGGTCGAGGGCGAGCCCCTGCGGGTTACGGTGGCCGAGGCTCCAGATCGAGCCGACGGCGCCGGGCGTGGCCACGAAGGGGTTGTCGGGCGGGATGCGTCCGTCAGGAAACACCCGGTGGATCTTGCCGTTGGGGCGCGAGAGCTCTTGCGCCTGGCCGACCGCGCCGCGTTCGCCGATCGTGAAGAACAGATAACCGCCGGCGAACAGGAGGCGTCCGCCGAAGTTGGTGCCGTTGTCCGTGTAGGTTTCGCGCGGCGCGGCGAAGATCGTTTCCTGATCGACCCAGGCCTGCTCGTGCAGGCGTCCGCGCACGATCCGGGTCATCGCGGTGTCACCGTCGCCCGGGTCGCTGATGGAAAGATAAAGCCAGCCGTTGCGCGCGTAACCGGGGCGGGGCACTACCGACATGAGGCCGCCCTCGTCGCGCACCCAGACTTTGGGCAGGCCCGTAATCGGCGGGCCGATGCGGCCGCCCGCGATCCGTTGCAAGGTCCCGACGCGGTCGGTGACGAGCAGGCTGCCGTCGGGAAGGAAGACCATCGACCAGGGGACGTCGAAGCCCTCCACGACCAACTCGGCGCGCCAGGCGTGCGCTTCTCCGGACTGGGGGCCGTCGGGCAGGGGCAACGCGCCGGCGGGCGTCGGCTCCGCGGTGCGTTTGGCGGTCTCGCGGATGAAAGCGATCATCCCGTGCTGCTCGGCTTCGTTGAGCGCAGCTCCGAAAGCCGGCATGCCGGAGGCGGGAAGCCCATCGCGCAGAACCCGCAGGAGCTTGTCGTCGTCGCCTCCCTCGCGCCAGCGTTCGTCGAGCAGGCTGGAGGCCTTTGCTCCGCGCAGGTCGGCACCATGGCACCCGGCGCAAAAACGTCCATAAAGCTCGGGCGCGGGGCGGCCGGCGACGATGGTCGACCCGGCCCTCGTGCGGACCGGCTCGAGAAGGAACCCGGCGAGGCCGGCGCAGACTAGACGAAGAAGCATGGAGCGGTTTGGACCCTGGCCGGATCGGAGGGTTGGGGAGCGCTTTACCCCATTTCCTCTTCGCGCGCGGGAGGGATTTCCCGGGGAAGCGCCTGGAAAACCCAACCGGAAAACCGGACCCGTCCGATGGCCGTGCCTCGCGAGGGGCGACGTTAAGCGCTTTCCCGGCGGCGGTGCGGCCTTCAGGCTGCGCGTTTTTGTCATGTCCACCTACCGCACCCGCCGCACCGTCAAGCCCGCCGCCATGGATCCGGCCCGGCCGGTTTCCCGGGAGATGCTCGAGGCCATCCTCACCGACGCCACCTGGGCGCCGACCCACGGGCTCACCCAGCCCTGGCGCTTCGACGTATTCACCGGCGCGGCCCGGCTCCGACTGGCCGACGCCCTGCAGGCGCTCTACGACAGCGCGACCCCGGCCGCCTCGCGCAACGAGGACAAGCGCGCCAAGCTCGGCCAGTCGCCGCGACTCGCGCCGGTGACGATCGCCGTGACTGCGCGCGTGGTGCCTGGCGGGAAAATCTCCGAGCTCGACGAGCTCTGCGCGACTGCCTGCGCGGTGCAGAATCTGATGCTTTCCGCGCACGAGCGCGGCCTCGGCTCGTTCTGGGCCACGCCGCCCGTGAGCGTGGCGCCCGCTTTCGCCGCCTGGCTGGGGCTCGATGCCTCCCATCGTCCGCTGGGCCTGGTCTATCTCGGCTGGCCGCAGGCCGGCAAAACGCCGCCGCCTGCCCCGCCGCGCGATCCGCTGGAGCGGCACGCGGTGTTTCACGAGAGCTGAAACCGCCGCCGGGCCGGGTTCGTTTCAGCCGCCTCGCGTTTTGCGCGATATCCACCATCCCTTTGGCTTTTTCCCGAGCCATGAACACCCAGACTCCCGTCAGCGCCCATGTGAAGACCTGCGGCGTCGTTTATTTCGCCCGCCTGATCGACAAGATCCGGCTTCATGCCGCCGGCAAACTGCCCGCGGATTACGTCGGGCATCTCGGTTACGCCGACCTCACCAGCTTCGATTCGCGCTTCTGCCGTTTCTGGACGCTCGACTACGAGCGGGTGAAGGCCCGCGCGCTCCAGGGCGGCGCGGCCGAGGAGGTCTTCGACGACCTGTTTGCGGGCCGGCAGCCGCTCAATCCGGAGCAAGTCTTTGTCTGGAACTTGTTTTTGCTCAAGCGTGGCTGGCGCGACAGCGGCACGCCGGGAGTGGTGGAGGGAAAGGCTGCGGCCGGCCTCGCAGATCGCGCCGACGTGCAGACCTATGTCGATCTGCAGGATGCCGAGGAGGGCCGCCAGCCGCAGGCGATCTTGGGCTAGGCGCTGTCTTCGAAATAGACCGGTGCTCCGTGGTCGGGAAACCAGGCTCGGCCAAGGCGGCCGAGGTGGAGGCGGGCCGGAGGCCCGTGCCACCGAGGACAACGCCGACCCAGCCTGGTTTTGCTCTCACCCGCAGGGCTCGGCGGTCTGAGGTATTTTGAAGACAGCGCCTGGGTCCACGTCTGCCCGGTCGGGGAGGGACGCCCGTTCGGGAACGGCGGCGAGGGTCTGTCGGGGGCGTTCCCCGCGGCGATTTCGCCCAGCCTCAGCTCTTGCGCTTGCGGGCGGTCTTGGCCGGCTTGGCGGCTGCCTCCGTCTCGGCCTCGCTGTGGGCGATGCGGTCGATGTGGAGGTAGGTCTTGGCCAGCATCTGGCCTTCGTAGAATTCGAGCAGACGCACGCCTTCGCGCGGCTTGATGAGGTCTTTCTTGGTGGCGGTGTCGATCTGGGTTTTCACGCGCCGGCAGAGCTCCTCCCACTGGTATTGCACCGTCTCGATGACCTCGTTCATGCGGACACCGGCGAGGGTGTCCTCGATGTAGTAGCCGTTGGGCTCGTCGTCCTCGAGGAAGACGTGGACCTCGTTGACCCGTCCGAAGAGGTTGTGCAGGTCGCCCATGATGTCCTGGTAGGCGCCGGTGAGATAAATACCGAGGTAGTAGGGCCGGCCGTTGAGCGGATGGAGCTGGAGGTAGTCCTTCGTGTCCTGCAGGTCGATGAAGGAAGCGATCTTGCCGTCCGAGTCGCAGGTGATGTCCACGAGCGTGGCGTTGACCGAGGGCTCTTCCTCGAGGCGGTGGAGCGGGGTGATCGGGAAGAGTTGCTTGAGCGCCCAGTGGTCGAGGAGGGACTGGAAGACGGAGAAGTTGCAGACGTATTGGTCGGCGAGGAGGCGGTCGAGTTCGCGAAGTTCTTCGGGTACGTAGCCGGCGGCGCGGTTTTCCTGGGCGATCTGCTCGCAAATCTGCCAGTAGAGCGATTCGGCGGCGGCACGGTTTTCGAGGTCGAGGTAACCCAGGTTGAAGAGCGAGAAAGCCTCCTCCTTTTTCTGCACGGCGTCGTGGAAACGTTCCAGCTTACCGAGGCGGGCCTTGTTCTTGAGGAGCGTTTCGAGGTCGGTGACGACCTTGTGTTTTTCCTTGGGCTGGTGCTGCACGCCGAGGGTCTCGCGCTTGTTGATGCGCTCGAAGACCTCGACCACGAGCATGGCGTGGGGGGCGACGATGGCGCGGCCGGACTCGGAGACGAGATCGGGCACGGGGACGTGCATCGCGTCGCAGATATCGCGCACGTTGGAGACGATATCGCGGGCGTACTCGGCCATCGAGTAGTTCATGGACGACTCGTAGTTCGTGCGGGAGCCGTCGTAGTCGATGCCCAGGCCGCCGCCGACATCGAGGAAGCCCATGGGGAAACCCATCTTGGCGAGTTGGCAGTAGAAGCGGGACGCCTCGACGACGGCGTTCTTGATCGTGAGGATGTTCGGGACCTGCGAGCCGATGTGGAAGTGGACGAGGCGGAGCGACTGGGTGAGCTTGGCGGCGCGGAGTTTTTCGCAGGCGAAGAGGATCTCGGCGGTGTTGAGGCCGAATTTGGCGTTGTCGCCGGTGGAGGACGACCATTTGCCCTCGCCGCGGGTCTGGAGCTTGGCGCGGAAGCCGATCAGGGGCTTCACGCCCACCTCCTCGGAGACGCGGATGATATCGTCGAGCTCGGCAAGCTGCTCGACGACGATGATCACCTTCTTGCCCAGTTTGCGGCCGAGGAGGGCGATGCGGATGAAGTCGTGGTCCTTGTAGCCGTTGCAGATGATGAGCGAACTGGCGCCCTCGTGCATGGCGAGGGCGATCATGAGCTCGGGTTTGGAGCCGGCCTCGAGGCCGTAGTTGAAGCCCTTGGAAGCGGAGACGATCTCCTCCACGACCTCGCGCAACTGGTTGACCTTGATGGGAAACACCCCGCGGTAGTCGCCCTTGTAGCCTTCCTCCTTGATGGCCTGGCGGAAAACGCCGTTTAGCTGCTCGACGCGATGACGCAGCAGGTCCTGAAAGCGGATGACGAGCGGGGCCTTGAGGCCCATCGAGACGGCTTCGTCCACCACGTCCATGATGCGGATGGCGCGGCCGTCGGAGAGCGGCTGCACGGCGACGGTCCCATCTTCGGCGACGCCGAAGTGGCCGGCCCCCCAGCGTTTGAAGCCGTAAAGCTCTTCGGACTTGGCATTGGACCAGGAGGGCGCGGCGGAGGCGGATTTGCTTTTCACAGAAGAGGAAAGGGGAGGGGGCCGGCGAAGGGCGGCGGACGGAAGGTGGGTGGTCGGGTTATGGCTTGCGTTCGCGGATGCTGGCGCGGTTATTTCGCGATTCCTCGTCTAAAAATCACGACCCGCAATTCTGAAAATGACTCCCGTCCCCGATTCGATCCTCTTTGTCGCGCTGACCGCCTCCGGTGGCTCCCCCGCCGGCGGCGCCGGGACCATGAATCTCCTTTTTATCGGCTTCATGTTCGCGGCGATGTGGTTCCTCATCATCGCTCCGCAGCGCAAGAAGCAGAAACAGCACGCCAAGATGCTGACCGAGCTCGAGGCCGGTGACGAAATCGTGACGGCCGGCGGCATCTACGGCGAGATTACCGGCAAGAAGGAGGACCGCTTCATCGTGCGCATCGCCGACGGCGTGAAAGTCGAGATCGCCAAGCCCTACGTGCAGGATCTGGTCCGCAAGAAGGGCTGAGCGCCCGTCCCCTTTTTCGCGGCATCGGCGGAGCGCCGGTGCCGCGATGCTTTTTCCCCCATCCCCAACCCCTTTCCCCGTCCGCCCGCGTGGCCGCGCGCCGCGCCCGCCGCCTTTTTAAACCAAAAAAAACACCATGCTTAAACGCAACCTGTGGAAGCTCGTGCTGAGCTCCGTCATCGTGCTGTGGGCCGTGCTTTCGCTCACGCCGCTCCAGGACCGCAACGTGCCGGAGTTCATCACCAGCGAGGTAGAGACCAAGAACGAGGAATTCCTGAAACTGCTCGCGGACGCGAAGGCGCGCTTCGAAGAGAAAAAGGCCCCCTCGGTTTTCGTCGCCCTGCGCGATCTCGCCAATGAACGCCGCATCGACCTCGCCAGGGAATATTTCCCCGGCGTGAAGCTGGAAAGCTCGCTGGGCAACATCACCAAGCGGAACAACATCCTGCTCGACCACCTCCTCCTGAAATCGAAAGGACGCCTCCAACTCGGCCTCGATCTCAAGGGCGGGGTGGCCTTCACCCTCGAGGTGGACGAAAAGGCCGCGGCGCAAATCGGCGCGCGCGAGCGGGCCGAGAAGCTCGACAAGGCCATCGAGATCATCGACGAGCGCATCAACGGCCTCGGCGTCGCCGAACCCCTCGTGCGCCCCGTGGGAGAGAACCGCATCGAGGTCCAACTCCCCGGCGTGAACACCCGCGACAACCCCGAGGTGCTCGACGCGGTCAAGAAACCCGCCCGGCTCGACTTCCGCCTCGTCTACCCCTTCTCCACCCCCGAGACCTCGCCCAACGAGATTCCGCCCGGCTACGAGATCAAGACTTACGAGCAGGAGCTGCGCAACGGCCAGACCGTCACCAACGAGCTCTTCGTGAAGCGCACCTGGGAAATGACCGGCCAGTCCGTGGCCCGCGCCTACGCCACCATGGACCAGGTCGGGCGCTACCAGATCAACCTCGAGTTCAACTCCGAGGGCGCCAAGCGCTTCGCCGACGTCACCCGCGAGGTCGCCAAGCAGAGCCAGGAACTCATCCAGCGCACCGGCAACCAGAACGCTCGCGCCCAGCTCGCCATCGTGCTCGACGGCCGCGTTTATTCCGCACCCGGCGTGGAAAACGAGATCAGCGGCGGCCGCGCCCAGATCACCGGCCAGTTCACCCAGCGCGAGGCCATCGAGCTCGCCAACGTCCTCAACAATCCCCTCGACCTGCCCTTGCAGGTCAAGGAGCAGTATGAAGTCGGCCCCTCGCTCGCCCAGGACGCGATCGACAGCGGCGTGCGCGCCTCCGTCATCGGCACCGTCCTGGTCATCGCTTTCATGGTGACCTTTTACAGCGTTGGCGGCGTCGTCGCCATCGGCTCGCTCGCGGTCAACTTGCTGATCATCTTCGGCGCCATGGCCAGCATCGGCGCCACCCTCACACTGCCCGGCCTCGCCGGCATCGTGCTTACGGTCGGCATGGCGGTGGACGCGAACATCCTGATTTTCGAACGCATGCGCGAGGAACTCGCCGTCGGCAAGTCGCTCTCTGCGGCCAACAACCAGGGCTTCATCAAGGCGCTCACCACCATCCTCGACGCTCACCTGGTCCAGCTCATCATCTGCGCGATCATGATCTGGAAGGGCCAGGGCCCGATCAAGGGCTTCGGCGTCACGCTCGCCATCGGCGTCGTCTCGACCCTCCTCTCCGTCCTCGTGACCGCCCACCTCATCATGGAGCTGATCATCGACAAGGGGCTCATCAAGAAGCTCACGATGCGCCACCTCCTGAAGCACATCAACGTGGACTTCGTGCGTTACGGCAAACCGGCCTTCATCGCCTCCTGGGGCGTCGTCCTGCTCGGCCTCATCGTGGTCTTCGTGAAGGGCGAGCGCATCTACGGCATCGATTTCGTCGGCGGCGACGTGGTGAACATCCAGTTCACCCAGCGCCTGGACACCGCGGATATCCGCAAGGTCGCCAACGCCGCCGGCCTGGGCGAGGTCACCCCGACCTACGTCAGCGCCCTCGGCGGCGGCCGCGAGGTCCTCCGCGTGGAAACCGCGACCGACAAGGGCGACCCGCTCTTCGTCGCCCTCAAGGAGAAATATCCCGATGCCGGCCTCGAGAACATCGGCTCCAGCCACATCGGCGCCTCCATCGGCGGCGAGATCAAGCGCAACGCCGTCCTCGCCGTCGGCCTCTCCATGCTCGCGATTCTGATCTACATCGCCTTCCGTTTCGAGGTCGGCTTCGGCATGGGCGCGATGGTGTCCTCGCTGCACGACATCCTGATGACGATCGGCATCTTCGTGCTTTTCGGCCATCACTTCTCCGCGCCCATGGTCGCGGCCATCCTCGCCATCGCCGGCTACTCGATCAACGAGACGGTCGTCGTCTTCGACCGCATCCGGGAGGAGTTGAAGGAGAATCCGGGCGGCTCGCTGAAGGACATCGTCAACGCCGCCATCAACAAGGTCTTCGCGCGCACGATCATGACCGCTTCGACCACCTTCCTCGCCGCGCTCGCCCTCTTCCTCTTCGGCGGCGGCGTGCTCCGCGACATCTCCTTCACCTTCCTCGTCGGCATCGTGACCTCCACCTTCTCCGCCATCTTCGTATCCGCCCAGATCTTCTACTGGTGGCACAAGGGCGACCGCAAGAAGGTCGACCACGAGGAGGAGCGCAAGGTCTACGACTGGGAAGTCGGCGGCAAGATCTCGGGCGCCAAGACCGTCGGCCCCGACGTGCAGAAGTAAAGCGTCCGCGTCGCCCGCGGACTTCCCGCGCGCGATGCGGCGGCGCCGGGCCCCGCCCTGGGGCCTTCCGTCGTCGCGCCGCGTCCGTACAGCCCGCGCTGGCGCGCACCCGCGTACATGCGTTGGATCCATCACCCGCCGCCGCTTGAACAGGTGTCGGCCCTCGTCTCTGCCCTGGGCGTCAGCCCGGTGCTGGCCGAGCTCCTGCTGCGTGCCGGCCAGATAGAGGCGGTCGCGGCTTCCGCCTTCCTCAAACCCGCGCTCGCGCGGATCGCCGACCCTTTCCTGCTGAAGAATCTCGACCGCGCGACCGCCCGCCTCCGTCGCGCGATCGCGGAGCGCGAGCAGATCGTGGTGCTCGGCGACTACGACGTGGATGGAGTGAGTAGCACCGCGCTGCTCGTCAGCATCCTCCGCCGCTTCGGCGCGAATCCGCGTTTCGTCGTGCCCCGCCGCATGGAGGATGGCTACGGCCTCTCGCGCAGCGCCATCGACCGCGCGCTCGAGCCCGGCCCGGCCCATCTGTTCATCGCGCTCGACTGCGGCACCAATTCCCACGACGAGATCGCCTACCTCGCCTCCCTCGGCACCGACGTCATCGTCGTCGACCACCACCGTTCGAAGGAAAAGCCGCCCGCCCACGGCATCCTCATCAACCCCCACGCCCACGACCTGCCCGGCGACGAGGCCTGGCGGCACATGTGCACCGTCGGCCTCGTGTTCAAGCTCGTGCACGGGCTCGTGAAGGAATTGCGCGCCGCGGGCGATCCCGAGGCGCATGCGATCAAGCTGCGCGATTATCTCGACCTGGTCGCGCTCGGCACCGTGGCCGACCTGGTGCCCCTGCAGGAGGAAAACCGCATCCTCGCCAGCCACGGCCTGCGCACGCTCAAGGACGCGGCGCGTCCCGGTCTGCGGGCTCTGATGGACGTGGCCGGCGTGCGCCCCGGGCAGGACTTGATGCCGGTGGATATCTCCTTCCGCCTCGGCCCGCGCATCAACGCCTCCGGCCGCCTCGCCGACGCCGCCCTCTCGGTCGAGCTGATCCTCAGCGAGGACGCGCGCTTCTGCCGCGAGACCGCCCGCCAGCTCGATACCTTCAACCGCGAACGGCAGGACATCGAGCGGGGCATCACCGAGGAGGCGGAGCGCCTGATCGAGACCGAGTACCGCGACCAGCCCGGAATCGTCCTTTACGCCGACGGCTGGCATCCCGGCGTCGTCGGTATCGTGGCCGGGCGCGTGACCCGTAAATACCACCGGCCTTGCATCGTGCTCGGCAACGAGGGCACCCAGGCCAAGGGCTCCGGCCGCAGCGTGGACGGCATCAATCTCGTGGAGGTGCTCGGCGGCTGCGCCGACCTGCTTTCGAGCTGGGGCGGCCACCCGATGGCGGTGGGCGTCGCGCTGGACAAGGCGCATCTCGAGGCCTTCCGAGCGCGCTTCGCCGAGGGCGTGCGCACCTGGACGGGCGGGCGCACGATCGAGCCCGAACTGAGCATTTCCGCCTGGCTGCGGCCCGAGCAGATCAACGAAAAGCTCATGGAGGAACTCGCGTTGATGCACCCCTTCGGCCAGGCCAACCCGGAGCCGAAATTCGGCCTCCGCGGCATCGTGCTGCGACAGCGCCCGGAGGTGTTCAAGACCGCGCATTTCCGCTTCGCGCTGGAGCTCGGAGACGGCCGCCGCCGCCTTTTCGGCGTGGCCTGGAAGATGGCCGGACGCCTGCCCCCGGTGGGCGAGCCTATCGACCTCGCGGTCGAGCTCACGTGGAATTTCTTCAACGACCGGCGCAGCCTCCAGCTCGAGCTCATCGACTGGCGGCGCAGCGAGGCCGGCTAGGCCTTTGGAGTGCGGAGCCGAGGCTCCGCACTCCAAAACCGATATTTCTCGTTCCCCTCGTCCGCGACCTTCTCCTAGCTGGACGGCTCCCCCCGCGTCCCGAGCCCGGGCGGCCCTTTCCGTTCCCCCCCCCCTCATTCCCTCACTCCTTACTCCCTCCTTCCCTCGCTTTCCATGCCCGATTCCGCTTCTCGTCCCGACGGCCGCCAGCCCGATCAACTCCGTCCCGTTTCCTTCGAGGCGGGCATCGCCCCCCACGCCACCGGCTCCGTCCTCGTCTCCTTCGGCGGCACCCGCGTCATCTGTGCCGCCACCATCGAGCCCAACGTGCCGGCCTGGATGAAACAGCAGCGCATCCCGGGCGGCTGGCTCACCGCCGAGTATTCATTGCTTCCCTACAGCACCCACGAGCGCAAGCCGCGCGACATCTCCCGCGGCAAGCTCGACGGCCGCACCGTCGAGATCCAGCGGCTCATCGGCCGCTCCATTCGCGCCGTCATCGATCTTCAAAAGCTCGGGCAAAACACCCTCTGGATCGACTGCGACGTGCTCCAGGCCGACGGCGGCACCCGCACCGCGTCGATCACCGGCGCCTACCTCGCCGCCCGCCTTGCCGTCCAAGTCCTGCTCGACACCGGCCGCATCAAGGAAAACCCCCTCGGCGATTCTGTCGCCGCCGTCAGTGTCGGCGTGCTCAAGGGGCAGCCTTTGCTCGATCTGGCCTACGCCGAGGACAAAGACGCAGAGGTGGACGCCAACATCGTCATGACCGGCCGCGGCCGCTTCGTGGAGGTCCAGAGCTCCGGCGAAGAGGCGACCTTCACCCCCGAGGACCTCCAGCGCCTCCTCGCCCTCGCCACCAACGGCATCCGGGAACTCGCCGCCGCTCAGACCGCCTTCCTCAGCCGCGAGCTGCTGAAGTTCGACTGAGACGATTTCCCAAATCCAAGTAACCACAGATCATACAGATAGGCACGGATACAGAAAGATTGGGAGTCTGTGTCCCTCCGTGACATCTGTGGTTAAATTGCCAAATTTTGATGATGGAATTTATGTCATATCAATAAATCTGGAATTATTGATATGAATACTTGCCTTCTCTTGCGCCACTCTGCGTAATTTGCGGTCAAAGCCGTTTATCGCCGCCTTTCTTTCAATGTCCGCCCGCGCCGACCGTCCCATCTCCGATCTTTTCGCCGAGAGCCGCCCCTTGCGCTCGCTCGAGTTTTTTCCGCCCAAGGACGACGCTGGCGTCGCTTCGTTGCGCGCCGCCGCCACCGCCCTTCGGCGAGTGCCCTGGGATTTTGTCTCGGTGACCTACGGTGCCGGTGGCACGACCCGGGATCGCACCGCCCAAGTCAGCGCGCTGCTCAAGGACGAGCTCGGGTTCACCGTCATGCCCCACCTCACTTGCGTGGGCCATGGCCGCGCCGAGTTGGAAACGATCGCGGACCGGCTCCATGGCGACGGTTACCGGAACATCATGACTTTGCGGGGAGACGCGCCCAAGGGGGTCGCCACCTTCACGCCCGCGCCCGACGGTCTGCGCTACGCCAACGAACTCGTCAGCCTGCTCAAGTCCCGCCATCCTGATTTTTGTCTCGGAGTCGGAGGCTATCCCGAAAAACACCCCGAGGCCGTTTCGCTGGATGCCGATCTCGATGCGCTGAAACGGAAGGTGGACGCGGGTGCCTCCTTCGTCACTACCCAGCTCTTTTTCGACAACGCCATCTACTACCGCTTCGTCGACCGGTGCCGCGCGCGGGGCATCATCGTGCCGATCGTGCCCGGGCTCATGCCCGTGCTTTCCGTAAAACAGATCCAACGCATCGCGGCCCTCTCCGGCTCCGTGCTGCCCGCGCAACTCGCCCGCCGTCTGGATGTCGCCAGCGAGGATCCCGATGTGGTCGAGTTCGTGGGGGTGGACTGGGCGCTCGACCAGATCCGAGATCTGCTGGCCCGCGGCGCGCCCGGTTATCACCTCTACATCCTCAACCGCGCCCGCAGCGCGCTCGCGCTCGCGGCCGGGCTGGCGGCGTGAGGGGTGGCACGGGCAGGATGCCTGTGCCACAATGGCGGCGTGCGCTCCCGGCCGGTCCAGGCTCGCGCCGCGTTCGTGCGCCGTATTGCTTGCGCCTTTTCTCCGACCTCATGACCCCAATTCCTCTTTGGCCGGCCGATGCGGGCCGGACTCCCGGCCAAGCCGGCGAATTCGCGACCCTGAGCGTTTACCGGCCTTCGTCCATCCGCGATCGTGGCGCGAGTGTCCTGGTGCTGCCCGGCGGCGGCTATGGTTTCCTCTCCGACTACGAAGGGCACGACTATGCGCTCTGGCTGACCCAGCGGGGCATAGCCGCCATCGTCTTGAACTATCGTCTGGGCAAGGCAGGCCACCGTCACCCGGCGATGTTGCAGGACGCCGCGCGGGCGCTGCGGCTGCTCCGCGCCCGCGCCCGCGCGGAAGGACGCGATCCGGAGCGAGTGGGCATCATGGGATCTTCCGCCGGCGGCCATCTCGCGGCCAGCCTGGCGACCCTGCACGCGCACGCGGAGGCCGGCGACGGGCTTCACGACGCGGTGTCCGCCGAGTCCGCCCGGCCCGATGCCGTCGTGCTGTGTTATCCGGTCATCACCATGCAGGCCGCGCACACCCATCTCGGCTCGCGGGAGAACCTGCTGGGATCCGCGCCCTTGCCTGAACTCGTGGAGCGGCTGTCCACCGAGTTGCAGGTCGCCGCCGGGCATCCGCCCTGTTTTTTATGGCACACGGCCGACGATGCGGTGGTGGACGTGGAAAATTCGCTCCTCTACGCCGCCGCCTTGCGCCGTGCCCGCGTTTCCTTCGCGCTGCATGTCTTCGCCCGCGGCGAACACGGCCTGGCCCTCGGCCATGTCGACAAACCTGCCCCGCCGTGGGGCGAGTGCCTCGAACACTGGCTCCGCGAACTCGGCTGGATCACGGCTTGAGCCGGGCGGTGCGGACGGGGCCAGTTGGCGTCCGTGTCTCGCGCGGGCGGGAAGACAGCCGGCGGGACGCCGGCGCTTCCGATTCTAGACAAAAAAGCGCCGCACAGAGAGTGCGGCGCTTGGTTTTGAAACGGCCTCCGGCTCAGGGCAGGCTGACGCCTTCGGTGGTCTGGACGACGCGCTTCATCGTGCCGTCGGGATTGTAGAAGAGCTCGTCGATACAGACGGAGCGGCGATAGCTGGAGCCGCCTCGCGGGACCTGGGTGCCGCCGTTGTGGTAGAAGAACCAGGAGCGGCCCTTGTAGTCGATGATGGCCTGATGGATGGTGTTGCTGTTGAACGCGCCTTCCGAGAGCAAACCGCGGGGCGTCCAGGGACCCGTGATGGACGTGGCGGTCGAGTAGGCGATTTTCTCGGGGAAGCCGGTGGCGTAGGAGAGGTAATAAAGGTCGCCGCGCTTGTGGAGCCACGGGGCCTCGGTGAAGCCCTTCACCTGGTCGTCGGGGACGATCTGGATGGGGCCGTCGAACTCGATCATGTTGGGCTTCAGCTTGGCGTAGTAGCACTTTTGGTTACCCCAGAAGAGCCAGGCCTGGCCGTCGGCCTCGATGAAAACGGTGGGGTCGATATCGTCCCAACTGATCTTGGTGGCGGTCGTCATGTCATTGGTGACGAGGGCGGAGCCGCGGGCGTCGGTGAAGGGGCCGGTGGGCGAGTCGGAGACTGCGACGCCGATGGCCTTGCCGGGGTGGCTGCCATCGTGTTGGAGCGCAACATACCAATAGAATTTTCCGTCGCGTTCGACGACTTGGCTGGCCCAGGCGTCGCCTTTGGCCCAGGCGAAGTCGGTGGGCTTGAGCGGGGAGCCGTGGGCGGTCCAATGGACGAGGTCGGTGGAGGAGTAGCAGAGCCAGCGATGCATCACGTAGTTGGTGTGGCGGTCGTTGGGTGCCTCGTCCTGGCCCGCGTAAAGGTAGACGGTGTTGTTATGGACCATCGCGGCCGGGTCGGCGGTAAAGACGTCGGTGATGATCGGATTGGCCGCCTGCAGCGAGCCGGCGAAGGCCAAAAGCGGGGCCAGAGAGAGAAGCGGGCGAGGGAGGTGACGAAGGACGGATGTCATTGGGATCGGGTCAGGGTTTTGATGTCACAAACCGCGCGAAGGAGCGCGGAGCGAAAGGGGAAAGGGACGGAAAGCTGAGTCGCGAAGCGGGGCGGCTCAATGGGTTTTTCGATGCGAATTCGAAGGTTCCGGCTGTGCCGGCCGAGGCCTGGCTATCCGAAAGGGAACGTGCGGGCAGGAAGCTTATCCAACGAGACTTACCTTGCGTAAGTGCTTTCCATGGAATGGTGCCAGAGGCCGGGATTGAACCGGCGACCAAAGGCTTATGAGTCCTCTGCTCTACCACTGAGCTACTCTGGCGATTACCTGGGAAAGGAGGCGGCTACTAGGGGCGATTTTCAAGCGGCTGCAAGACAAAGTTTGAGGGGCTAAAACGCGGCGGTAAATGGGGGAGGGCGGCCCGCTGCGCTCAGGTCCGGCCGGCCCGGGACGTCGCCCGGTAAAGCGAGGGCGAGACACCCACGGTCTGGCGGAATTTCCGGGTGAAGGCGCTCTGGTCCGCGTAGCCGCAGTCCTGCGCCACCCGGGAGATCGGATCGTCCGTCTCGCGCAGCTTTCGCAGGGCTGCCTCCATGCGGGTTTTTTGGACCAGCTGCCCGGCGGTGAGGTGAAAGATACTGCGGACCCGCCGCTCGAACTGGTAGAGCGACAGACCGGCCAGCCGGGCCAGACCTTCGACACGCAGCGGCTCGGCAAAGTTTTCCTGGAGATGGCGCACCGCCTTGGCCACTGCGGCGTAATCCTCGCCGCGTTCGTCGGCGGATTGCAGGTCGCGCGAAACGCCCATCAGGCCGATCACCTGGCGCTGGCGGTCGCGCAGCGGCAGCTTGCTCGTCAGGCACCAGCCGCGCCGATGCGAGGGATAGAGGTGAAGCTCCAACTGGTCCAGGATCGTGGTGCCCTGGCGCAGCACGCTTTCGTCCTGCGCGCGGTAGCTTCCGCCCAGGGGCGGGGGAAAAAGCTCGTCCGCCCGCCGCCCGATCAACTCGCGCTTGTGCCGGCGGCCGCAACGTTCGACGAGCGTCTGGTTAACCAGGACGTACTCGCCGCGGGCGTTTTTCACGAAGAAGACCAGGTCGCTCAGCCGATCGAAAAGTTCCTCGCCGGTGAAGGGCTCGGCCAGACGGGAAAAAAAATCGTCGCGCGACGGGACGGGCGTCGTTTCGGCCGGGGACATTGTGCCGAATTTCAAGTGCGGGCTCGGCTAAGGGACAAGACCTTTGTCGGAGGAAATGCCAAGATGGGTGCCTCGCGCCACATCCCCTATGCAGAAAATCAACATCATCGATTCCCACACGGCCGGCGAGCCCACGCGGGTGGTCATCGGCGGCGGACCCGGACTCGGCGGGGGTTCGCTGGCGGAACGGCGCGACCGCTTCCAGCGTGAGTTCGACCGCTATCGTTCCGCGGTCGTGAACGAACCCCGCGGTTCGGATGTGGTCGTGGGCGCCTGGTTGACGGAGCCGGTGGATGGTTCCTGCGCGGCGGGCGTGATCTTTTTCAACAACGTCGGCTACCTCGGCATGTGCGGCCACGGCACGATCGGCGTGGTCGCCACGCTTGCGCACCTGGGGCGCATCCGGCCGGGCCGGCACCGGATCGAGACGCCGGTCGGCATCGTGACCGCCACGCTGGAGGAAAGCGGCGAAGTTTCGGTCGCCAATGTTCCCAGCCGGCGGATGCACCGTGCGGTGGCGGTGGATGTGCCCGGCATCGGGCGCGTGACGGGGGACGTGGCCTGGGGCGGGAATTGGTTCTTCCTGCTGGAGAACCATGGGCAGGAACTCGCTCTGGCCAATGTCGCCGCGCTCACGGACTACTCGTGGCGCGTGCGCCGGGCGGTGAACGCGCAGGGTTTTCCCGAGGTGGACCACGTCGAGCTCTTCGCCTCCTCGCCGGTCGCGGGCCTCGACTCGCGCAACTTCGTGCTTTGCCCTGGCGGGGCTTACGACCGTTCGCCCTGCGGCACGGGGACGAGCGCGAAACTAGCCTGCCTGGCGGCCGACGGAAAACTCGCGGAGGGCGAGGAATGGCTCCAGGAAAGCATCATCGGCAGCACCTTCTCCGGTCGCTATCGATGGCTGGACCGGGCGGCGGGAACGGTCGCGCCGGTCATCACCGGCCGGGCCTTCGTCAACGCCGAGATTGCGCTGCTGCTGGATGAGCGCGATCCTTTCTGCTGGGGGATCGCATGAGCAAGCGCGTCGTCGTCGTCGGGGCGGGGGTGGCTGGGCTTTGCACGGCATATTACTGCGCGCGGCGGGGCTTCGAGGTGACGGTCGTCGAGCGCGGCGCGGCCCGCCGCGACGGCGCCTCCTATGGCAACGCCGGCATGATCGTGCCCAGCCATTTCATCCCGCTCGCCGCGCCCGGCATGGTCGCGCTGGGTCTGAAGTGGATGTGGAATCCCGCCTCGCCTTTCTACATCAAGCCCCGCCTGGACCCTGCGCTGCTCGGCTGGGCGTTCCGTTTCTGGCGCGCGGCCAACGCGGCGCAGGTGGCCCGCGCGGCGCCCCTGATCGCCAGCCTGTCCCTGGAGAGCCGCGCGTGTTTCGAGGAACTCGCCGCGCTCCCGGGCCTGGACAGCGGCTTCGAAAAAAACGGCCTGCTCATGCTGTGCCAGACGCGGCACGCCCTGGATGAGGAGGCGGAGACCGCTAAAAAGGCGCGGGCGCTCGGCCTGCCGGCGGAGGTGCTCGACGCCGCGCAGACCGCGAAATTGAATCCCGGCGCCGAGATGGCCGTGGCCGGTTCGATCTATTTCCCGCTCGACTGCCATCTGGCGCCCGGGCGCTTCATGACCGCGCTCCAGGCCGGGCTCGAGAGGTCGGGCGTCAAGTTCCGCTGGGCCGCGGAGGCGCGCGATTTTCGCGTGGAGCAGGGGCGCCTGCGTGCGCTCCTCCTCGCCAGCGGCGACGAGCTCGCGGCCGACGAGTTCGTGCTCTGCGGCGGCGCCTGGGCCCCCGATCTCGGGGCAAGGCTGGGCCTGCGCCTCCCCATGCAGGCGGGCAAGGGCTACAGCCTCACGCTCCCGCAGCCTCGGCGGCAGCTGCGGGTGCCCTCGATCCTCACCGAGGCGCGCGTCGCCGTGACGCCGATGGGCGACACCCTGCGGGTCGGCGGCACCATGGAAATCGCGGGGCGCGACGGCGCGATCAACCCCGTGCGCGTGCGCGGTATCATCGATTCCTTCTGCCGTTATTTTCCGGATTACCGGCCGGCGGATTTCGAGGGAGTGCAGGCCTGGAGCGGCCTGCGCCCCTGTTCCCCGGACGGCCTGCCCTACCTCGGGCGCACCGCGAAGTTCGCCAACCTTTCCGTGGCCGCGGGCCATGCGATGATGGGCCTGAGCCTGGGCCCGGTCACCGGCAAGCTGCTGGCCGGCATGCTCGCCGGCGAGGAGTCCGCCATGCCCCTCGCGCTGCTTTCCCCCGACCGTTATTGATTTCCCACCACACCCGCCGCCCATGAAAACTGCGACCATGCAATGGACCGGAGTCCTCCCCGCGATGACGACCGCCTTCAACCCGGACGACAGCGTCGACCACGATTTTCTCGCGAAGCACGCGCGCTGGCTGGTGGACAACGGTTGCACCGGCCTGGTCGGGCTGGGCTCGCTCGGCGAGAGCGCCACGCTGCGCTTCCCCGAGAAGGTGGAGATCCTCCGCACGCTCGTGCAGGCGGTCGGCGATCGCGTGCCGATCGTCGCCGGCATCGCCTCGCTGAGCACCGCCGAGGCGGTGGAGCTCGCCCGCGCCGCGAAGGTGGCCGGCTGCTCCGGGCTCATGGTGCTGCCGCCCTACGTCTACACGAGCGACTGGCGTGAGATGAAGGCCCACCTGGAGCCCGTCCTGCAGGCGACCGACCTTTCCTGCATGCTCTACAACAACCCCGTGTCCTACAAAACGGATTTTCTGCCGGAGCAGATCGAGGAGCTGGCGGGCCGCCATGCCAATCTCCACGCGGTAAAGGAGTCCAGCGCCGACGTCCGCCGCGTGACGGCGATCAAGGCGCTTTGCGGCGACCGCCTCACCCTCTGCGTGGGCGTGGACGACCTTATCGTCGAGGGCGTGCGGGCTGGCGCGGTCGGCTGGGTCGCCGGCCTGGTGAATGCCTTCCCGCGCGAATCCGTGGCGCTTTACGACTATGCCCTCCGGGGCGAAAAGGAAAAGGCCGACGCGCTCTACCAATGGTTCCTGCCCTTGCTGCGCATGGATACCGTGCCGAAGTTCGTCCAGCTCATCAAACTCGTGCAGCAGGAGGTCGGCATGGGCAGCGAGCGCGTTCGCGCCCCGCGTTGCGTCCTTACCGGGCCCGAGCGCGAGTCGGCCCTCGAGGCCTTGCGGACCGCGATCGCCAAACGCCCGGTTGTCTGAGCTCCTGACGACCATGGAACTCGCGGGCCTCTCCCTTCTCGGCGCCGGGCACGGCGCGCTCGGCGGGCGAACCTTCGCCGGCGTCAACCCGGCCACGGGCGTCGTGCTGCCGGGCGAGTTTCATTCCGCCTCGCTGGACGAGGTGAATGCCGCGGCGCAGCTCGCGGACGAGGCCTTTGCCGTCTTCGCGCGGTGGCCCGGGGCGAAGCGTGCCGTCCTGCTCCGGCGCATCGCCGAACTATTCGAGGCTCACGCGCCGCGCATCGTGGAGCGGGCCGGCCTGGAGACGGGCCTGCCTTCCGGGCGTTTGGAGGGCGAGCTGGCCCGTACCTGTTTCCAACTGCGCCTGCACGCCGGTACCGCGGAGAGCGGCCTCGCCACGGGTGCGCGCATCGATCACGGCGACCCGGCGCGGAAGCCGCAGCCGAAACCCGACCTGCGTTCCCTGTTCCGGCCGCTCGGCCCGGTCGCGGTGTTCGGTGCGAGCAATTTCCCGCTGGCGTTCTCCGTCGCGGGTGGCGACACCGCCTCGGCCCTCGCGGCGGGCTGCCCCGTGATCGTGAAGGCGCATCCCGCGCATCCCGGCACTTCGGAACTGGCGGGACGGCTGGTCCGTCAGGCGGTGCAGGAGAGCGGCGCGCCCGAGGGCGTGTTTTCCCTTGTCTTCGACGCGGGCCACGAGGTGGGCGCGGCCTTGGTACAGCACCCGCTGGTCAAGGCGATCGGCTTCACCGGTTCGCGCGCCGGCGGCCGTGCCCTGATGGATCTGGCCGCGGCCCGGCCCGAGCCGATCCCGGTGTATGCGGAGATGAGCAGCGTCAACCCGGTGTTCATCCTGGGCGGAGCCCTGGCGGACGGGGCGAAGGAACTCGCGGCCGGACTGCATGCCTCGGTGACCCTGGGCGTCGGGCAGTTTTGCACGAACCCCGGGCTCGTCTTCGTTGAGGCGGGCGAGGGCGCGGAACGGTTTCTTGCCCGGCTGGCCGCGCTTTTTTCGGCCTCGCTGGCCGGCACGATGCTGACGCCGGGCATTCTCGCGGCCTATCGCAGAGGCGTGGACGCTTTTTTCAAGATCCCTGGCGTGCGCCGTCTGGCCGCCGCCGATGCGCCGGCCGGCCAGGCTGGCGCGGCCTTGTTCGTAACCGACGTGGAGACCTTCCTGCGTTCCCCTGGCCTGATGACGGAGGTGTTCGGCCCGTCCACCCTTGTCGTGCAATGCGAGTCGCCGGCCGGGATGCTGGCGGCCGCGGCGCGGCTCGAAGGCCAGCTGACGGCGACCTTCCACGCCACGCCTGGCGAACTCACCGCCCAACGGGCCTTGGTCGAGCTCCTCGCCGCCAAGGCCGGCAGGCTTTTGTTCAATGGCTTTCCCACGGGGGTGGAGCTTGGCCACGCGATTATCCACGGCGGGCCCTATCCCGCGACCTCGGACGGACGTTCGACGTCGGTCGGCTCCCGGGCGATCGAGCGTTTCCTGCGTCCGGTGAGCTACCAGAATTTTCCCGACGCGGCGCTGCCCGCCGAATTGCAGGAGGCGAATCCGCTCAAGGTCGCCCGATTGGTGGACGGCAAATGGCAGGCGGCCGGTTGAGCGTCCTTTGAGGTCTCGGGCGCGCCAGCGACCCGTGCCCGACCCGGCCGCTCCCGGTGGCGGCGTGGAAGAATCCTTCGATCAGGCGACGCGCAGCACGGCGTAGGACTTTTTGCCCTTACGCAGCAGGATGTAGCGGCCGAAGAGCAGGTCGGCGGCCTCCAGCGTGCGGGCCGGCTGGGCAGGATCGCACTTCACGTTGTTCACATAGGCGCCGCCGGCTTCGATGGACTTGCGGGCGTTGCCCTTGGACGTTTCGAGGCCGGCGAGCACCAGGGCCTCGGAGAGGGCAAGGCCGGGCGTGGCCTCTAGGCGCGCGCGCGGCAGGTCGGCGGTCGGGATTTCGCCGGCTACATCGAGGAAGGTCTCCTCGGTCGTGTCGCCGATCTCGGCGCCGAAGAGGATGGCGCTGGCCTTGAGGGCGGCATCGAGTGCGGCCTGGCCGTGGACGAGTTTGGTGACCTCGCGGGCGAGCGCCTTGTGGGCCTCGCGGGCGCCGGGGTTGGCGGCGTGGGCGGCCTCGAGGGGCTCGATCTCGGCGCGGGAGAGGAAGGTGAACTTGCGGAGGTATTCGCAGACCTTGGCGTCCTCGGTGTTCACG
>CBINGR010000005.1:0-144949 GCA_966250295.1 uncultured Akkermansia sp.
GCGGTTCAGTTCCTGGTTCGCCGCCCGCGTGAAGGCGTTCGTCAACGAATGATCCTTGTGCGTCAGCGCATAGACCAGGACGCGGGCGACGTAATCCTTGCTCGGGCTGCCCAGCGCCACCGCGCCGGCCGCGTCGCCATTTTCCACCTTTTCGAGCATTTGCTCAACGACCGCCGGCTGGCGACGAACGTTCTCCTGCAGGAGAAAAAGCGTGCGCTCCACCACAGCCGTGACGGCCACGAAGGAGACGAGCAGGATCGGCCACATGATCCAGCCGCCGTGGACGAAAAGCTCCATCGGCGACTGACCCATGACGAAGGCGAGAGGAAGACTCTGGTTCATAGAAAGGTCAGATAAAAGAATGGGTGAGGATGAGATTCAATCTCTACATTGACTGAGGCGGCAAATGACAAACGAGACAAGGGCTGAGCAGGAAACGCCCACCACGAGGACCTTTTTCCCGTTTGGCATGAAAAAAAGCCTCGGTTCACGCCGAGTTCACAAAAGCCACGGAAGCGCCGGACCGCTCCTTCATGCGCTTTGGGTCGCCGTAGAATTGCACACGCGGATCACGCGAAAAATTCGCTTGCCCGACTCAAGGGAGCCCACACTTTCCGCCTTCCGCCAGTTTTTCGTCCCTATCGTCTAGCCTGGCCCAGGACACTACCCTTTCACGGTAAGAACCGGGGTTCGAATCCCCGTGGGGACGCCACTTTTAAGAGGCCCGTAATTCTAACGAGTTACGGGTCTTTGTGTTTTTGGTTCAGCCCTAAGTGACAATAAGGGTGACAATAAGTTCAAGGAAATCTGCCGACGTTTCGGGATGACGCGGACGAAACATTTTGGGCAGAGACGTCTGCCCCCTTCGGGTGAAATCCGCCCCGAGGTTTCTCCCGGGCGGCTGGCCCGTGTCGAGGGACACATTGCGAGACCATGGTGTGAGTCAATGCACGATCCGCGGGCGGATTCGTGGGTGTTGTCCAAAAAAAGGGCCTCACAAGAGGCCCGCAGCTCGGAAGGAATAGTGGCCGATTTTCAGCGGGTCGGCCTTGGCGTCACCGACGATGATGTGATCGATGAGGTCGATTTCGATTACCTTGGCGGCTTCGCGGAGATGTCGGGTGATTTGGACATCAGCGGCGCTGGGGGCCGGGTCGCCGGAGGGATGGTTGTGGGCGACCACGAGAGCCGTGGCGCTGGCGAGGATCGCGCCCCGGAAGACTTCACGTGGGGCGACCAGGGTGGAGGTGGCCGTGCCGAGGGTGATGAGGTGGCGACCGATGGGGTGATTCTTACGGTCGAGATAGACGCAGTAGAACGCCTCCTGCATCGGGTTTTCTTCGAACGCGGAGCGGAGGTAATCGGCGACCATCTCCGGTCGGTCGAGTCGGACGTCTTCGCCGAGAGAAACGAGGGAGTAAACGATCTTGGCTTCGTAAACGCGCATGGTGAGCGCTCGCGCGAGTCGCGTTTCCCTTTCTCGACGTGGTGTCGAGTGATCGCGGGTGCTGCCCGGTTGAGCGCCCGCTCGGGATGGGCGTAAGTCAAAGCGCTGGGTGTAGCGCCGAGGCCGGGTCCTGCGCTGCGGGACCAACGAGGGGGAAGCGGAACGTTTGCGCGAGGTGGAGGCCGCAGGCACTACCTTGACCGCCCAAAAAATGGGGTGCTACCGGACGGGGCAGTGCTGGAAGAGTTCGAGCGCCAGCGAGCATTGCTCTGTGTGCTAGTTCGCGGCTCGTTCGCCTTGCTCACCAACGTCCAAGCCGATAGGAGCCGGATGTGCTTCAAATTCGTAGATCCAAGGCTGCGCAGATGACATGTCCGACCGGCGTGGGAAGCCTACTCGATCTCTTGGTTTGTGCTCGAACTGATGACCACCGTGAGTTTGCCGTAAAGACGTCGGACTGGCCAATGCGCGGGTGCCGCAATTATCGAATTCGGCTCGCTGTTGAATTTGTCTACTATGCCTACGCCTGCGAAAATCAGGTTCCGACGCCGGAGGCGCGCGTGCTTGAACTGCCGAATGATGTTGGTTGGGGCACGGAGATTCTTCCTGGGCGTGTGCAGCTAACCGGCCGCGATATGACTCTCACAGAGGCAGAAAGTGAAGTAGTGAAGGCCGGATTTTTCAGCTCCTGCGATGCGCGAGACGCGTTCTTGCGCCTCTCATTCTTGGACGTTCTGTTGCTTAACCAAGACAGGACCGAATCGAACGTCCTTAAACAGGAAGTGGACGGTGTTACCCGACTCAGTTTCATCGATCATGAGCAAAGTCTCGGTTGGCGTAGCAACATCGAGGTTCCTGCGGAGAACGGCATCAAGTCGCCGGAGGTAGAATTTTCGCGTATTGCCGACCGCTATGCTCGTTTCAGTCTGAAATATGGATGGGGCCTACAAATTTCCACGGTCGAAGAGCGACGAACAATTTTTCACCAAATGAAGCGTGATCCATCGCTTTTTGACGAGATCAGCGCGAAAATACCGGATGGATGGATTTCGCCCGAGGACTTGCAAGATATGCGAGTCGGACTTGTGAGTTGGTGGGCCTACCTCGAACGGAAGCCCTATGAACAGATCGACCAACTGATTTTCGGGGCTTCAGTGGCTTCCTAGCAATGGCGGAAGCCTTAAGAGCGGGCACTGGGTGGCCATATAGGCCGATCTATTTCGCCAAGGCCCTCAATCGGGCGTTGAGGAATTTGATATCCACCTCGGCACCGGTGACGGTGGCGCGGGCTTTGGCGAGGCGGACCTCGGCTTTCATCAGCTCGTGCTTGAGGGTATCGAGTTCGTCGGCGGACGTGGTCGTGCGAACGCCGCGCGCTGCGGTGGTGGGTTCCTGGGTTCCATTGTTCATGGTGAATTTCGTTGGATTGTGAATGCACCGGTCGGCGGAGCGCTGACCGGCGCCGCTGATTGAAGCGGCTCGCGCGCGCCTAGCACGCGAGCGCGCCTACCGGAAACGCGGGAGCATTTCTCCCGAAAGAAAGGGAGCGGCCCGCAGGCCACTCCCCTTATGCGACTCAGTTGTTCGCGAACTCGCTCGCGAGACTCCAGAGCGCCTTGTTTAGCTTCTGGCCTTCACTCAGGCCACCCACTGGACGTGTGCGGTTGCGGCGGATGCCCATGTCGGGGGTGTAACCCATGTAGCGGTCGCCGCCTTGGGTCAGGTGTTCCTGAACCACGTTAAAGGTGGTCCAGAGGTCGGTGGCTCCGTCGCCATAGCGAACCGGCGTCAGCAGCTTCTCGGGGCTGAGGAGCTTCATTACCGGCTGATCAACATCCCACCGGAGGCTCGCCGCCCTTCGGGCGAACTCCACTCGTGTGGCGTGCGAGAGCTGCACGCCCTGCCACTTGGCCACGGCCTCCAGCGCGCGCGGCGTGTTCTCGGCCACGGACCGCGCCGCCCGGGCGAACGCCTCGGCGGAAACGTCCATGTGCCGGATCGAGACATGGGCGAAGTCGGCATCCGCGACGGTGAGGCCGTTGCGGCACACCAACCGATACAGGCCCGCGTCGATGCGGTAGGTCCGGCTGCCGTCGTGCGCGTTCTGCAGGATCATTTCCGGGCGGGTGTTGCCGACCTGAAAGGCCCCTGCCTCCAGGTCAACCCGCCGGGCGAAGCGGATTTCGTGCATCTGAAAACCGATGCGGTCCTCCAACCTGACCCGCTGCTCGGATGCCTTCACCGGCTCCCAACCCTCCGCGTTAAGCAGGGCAACGACCTGCGCAGTGGAAACGAAGGTGTAGCGGGCGGATACCCCCGGCCGGGCGTGCTCGGCGAAGATCGAGGGAGCGCAGCGGCGGAGGTCATCGGAGGACAAAGCGCGGAAGCGCGGTGATGGCGTCGCGGAGCTTGGCGGAGCAGCCCGAACCTCGGGTTCGGGTGACACGGACCGGATGCCCTCCGGGCGGGCAGGGTCACAAAGCGCCTTGAAGACGTGAGCGGGAGTAACGGGAACGGATTCAATCGAGTTCATGACTGTAGTGGCTAAACAGCGCCCCAACCAGGGCGCATCGTGGCGGGCCGCGCCACGCGGACCCCAACCCGAGCCGAACCGTTAAATCGGCCGCCCCGGAGGGATGCCGACGATCAGCACCGTCACGCAAGGTGGAGCGCAGCGCAGCGAGCAATACCTTGAGGCGCGGACGGGCCGAGGCGCTCGCGCCGCAGGACCGCCAGCCGGCGCAGGTGCTACAATCAGGCAGCCCACAGGGGACAGGCTCCGCTAACTACGGATGCGCGAGCGGTGCAACGAGAGCGAGCCCAGCAGCCCAGCGGCGCTTGAGCGTTCTCTTGAACGCGCACGTGTTCAGCTTTCTAGGTTTGCCGAAAAACAATTCCTGAGGCTGACCGGAAGGCAGGCGAACTACGAAGCAAAGCTCAGCGGCATTCGATTGTTCGTTGAGCGACGAGACAACCGATATCTTGGATGTCAGTCTTCGAAGGGACGAGCCCATCGGGATGCTGCGGCCCATGCGAAGAAGCACGCTCCGATCAGCAGCAGCGCTTGAAAGCCTAGGATGATCGACCCGCTGTCCGAGGCGACTTGTTCGGCAACGCTTCGTGCGCTGCCCAGCACAGAGACAGCATAGAGGCTTGTAAGCGCACGGCTACAATGATGCTCAAAGGCTCGGCGACGACGCGTTGCAGGACATCGGCGTCGGCTATTCGGCTCCTCGCAGAAATGTAGAGCAATGAGCGGGCGTCCGATGGCACGATAGACCAAAGCTAAGAAGACCGGGAAGGCAGCGAAGCAAAGGATGGCTACTGTGAGGGGTAGTAAAGGCATGACGATTGAGGAGCGAATTATCAGGTAAAGCCCAGCATCGAATGAAAGCCTGACATCCACCTGTCGTAGAAATGAGGCGTGTGCCAAATTACGGTAAGGCCGGACGTCGCCGCGTCGCAGAGATCTTCGGCACTCGCCGTCAGGAGGGCTTGGTCGGGTGGCGCGGGCAGAATGTTTTGTCGCGGTGTCGCAGGCTGATGTTGGGCGATTAACTCCACGGAGCGGATAGCCAAGCGGCTGATGAGTGTGTCGGGGCAAAACGCTTTGAATTCGTTGGTCACCGTTAATCGAGCTGCCATCTGCTGCCAATCGTTCCATACTTCCGATACCCCGACGCCCTGCTGCTGCGCCGCGCTCAATGCGAGATAGCTGACGATGATCCGCGTTGCGTGTGGCGGGTAATCGCAGTCCACCGCATACGGGTCCATCGTGTTGGCGCGAGAGAGGTCCATCATAGAAAGGACGTTTACGGCTCCACAGGTGTAGCTGGCGAAGACATCGCAGAAGATCTCCACCAGCCGATGTTCGTTCCAGTAGCTAGCTGCATTCTCGATCTGCTGGAGGCGTTTTGCCCTTTGGGCGGGAAGCATCGGACCGAGCTTATGCCGCGCGGATTCGAAGTATTCAGCAACCGTCTCCTCGAGAGCAAAGACGATCTCGCGATGCTTGCTGACGACGCAGTGCCCAAACTCGTGGAAGATACCGGGAAGACTGAGGACGCTGAGATGCTGATTGGGTGGCGCGAAGAAAACCGGAATAGAGTGATCACGGTGGCGAGCCGGGATGACCGAGAGGTCGCGATCAAGGCGGACTAATATGTCTTCGATCCAAGTGAGACCGATTCGATGAGCTGTTTTCAGCAGCAGCTGCCGCCACCGCAGCTCCTCCTTGCCCTGCTGCATGAGGCCGGCGATGTAGTGCTCGGAGAGATCGCGAAGGTTGGCGTTTAGGATGAAGCACGCCTTTTCCGTCAGCGGCAGCATGGCAGGCTCGGAGAGAGCGCGCTCGATTACACGCAATCTTTGTGCGTCGTCCGCTAGCTGGGCGTCGAGCCGATCAAGGAGCACGCGGTGCGGAAGGTCCATCTCTCGGAATTCAGCCAGTTTACGCCGCGCCCACTCTATGTGTGCGGCGTGTTCGGCCGCCTTGGCTGTGAGATAGCGCGGCATCGTCAGGTCTAGCGCTTGCGGATGCGGTGCGAGCAAGCGAGCACCTGACGGCGCAGTAGATCTAGTATCTGTTGGATCGTCTCGATGTCCTTGGCGACGGCCGAAGCCCCCGCCTTCAGATGCGCAGAAAGCGACTTCAGGTCCTCTTTCCAGTCCTCCAAGGGAGTCTTGCTCGCCTTGATGGAGTCCACGATTGGCGCGACGTCGGAGGACGGCGCCGGAAGAGTATCGAGACCTGCCAAGATTGAGTTCACAAAATCGGCTGTCTGCACCCTAGCCTGAGCGACACGCTCGGGCGTGAAGCCGAACTTCGCCATTAGACCTAAGCTCTCTGCCTGGATTGCGGTCGCGTCACCTACCAAGGCCTCCAATCTCCCTTCGAGGCGATCAAGTTTATCGGACATGAATCCAAGGGAGCTCATGCAGCCTCCTCATCGTCCTCTTCGTCCCCGTCGACATCGGCTAGCCGGGCGTAGCGCAAGGCGTCATCGTTCCATCGAATCGTGACCGGCAGGGATATTTCGATGTCTGGCGCGTTCCAGTTGAGGTGAGTCAGATAGTAGGCGTCGCGCGCGAGATCCTCGATGGAGAAATCCCCATCGCTTCGGGCGAGATGCAGCAAGAGCGTGCTGGCGCTCCTACCCTGCTTGTCCCAAACACCCGGTTTTCCCGTGGTGGTCATGACCACCGATCGGTCATCCAGCCGAAGGTAGCTTCCTGGCATCGGATTCTCGAAGCCTGTCCGTGTCGATCCGAAGAGCCGCAGTGGCAGATGGCTCTTGCGAACCTCGACCACCGCGATGCGGCAATCCGCGTCCAGCACACGTTCACGTTTAAGTTCAGTGATTAAACCCGCGAGAGCCGAGTCCTCCCGGGACCACCAGCGCCCGTCGCGATGGATAACGACGCTGCGGAGGGGAGCACCCGCGGACCGCGCCGCCCTGATACCGTCACGGAGCTTGCTGCGCAGGTCCGCTGGACTGATCGACTCGTGCATGCGATTCCGCTGGTTGAACTCGCCAAAGTCGATGTAGGTTGACCGGCCGCCGCGGCCGTAGAGGAACGAGTAGCTCACTCGGTTATTCAGCACGTCGATCCCCGCGTAGAAATCGTGGGCAAGGGAATCGGCCAAGACCCACGGCTGGATGCCGGCCGCCGTGAGAACGCCGAGTGCTAAGTTTCGAATTCGGCTGGAGCCCTTGCCGTCGCGAAACATTCGGCCGACGCCCCATTCCGTGACGCATTGCGTCGGCATGCTGGAGAGCGTGTTCTTGAGTTCGCCATAGACGTGATTGCCTAGTTGGCGGTCCAGAACGATCACAGGCAGCACCGTTTCAGATGACTCTGCGATCTGTCGCGCCTCCGCGAGGACACCCGAACCCGATCGGGGATTTGATCCCAAGCGGTAACATATCTGCCGGCTCACCGTCACTCGGTTCCCGATGAGGGCCGCGAGCTCCCCGACGAGCAAATCCAAGAAATACTCCCGATCCTTTCGAGGCATCGTCTCGGGATACAACAATGCCAGATCGGGCAGAGGGTGTGTTGAATAGGGGCCGTTCTGGTAGAGGAAGTCCGTCTTTCTGGAGCGCCAATTGTTGAATTCCGCCTCGGTCGGGCTTTTGGCACCGCAACGGCAATCAAGGCACTCCTCGCCGCCGTATTCCAGCGAAGGCGGAGTGAAGACGTTGCGTGGAAAAACGATAGGATTGAGGCTGCACGTGACGGGCTTTCCCTCGACCGACACCTTGCCGATCCGATTGAGAAATACCCGCAGCGCATACACCCGATCGTCGGGCGACATCCAAGGTTCGACCGAACAGGATCGCATTCCCTCCTCCTCGGTCGTGAAGATGGGATAGAGGCAAGAGGCCGGAACAGCAAAGGGTTCCGGACGGCCATGGTCCCGGACAAAAACCGCGTCGTCCCACGGATTGACGGTGACGTTCGGATAGGCCTGCTGGTAGTAGTCGAGAACGGTCTGCTTCTTTTCACCGAAGACAAACTCGCTGACCTTCTTTCCCGTCTCGCCGGCATACTTACAGCTGAATTTCTTGCTGCCATTGTCGCGGGTGAAAAGCGCGCGGTCCTCGAACTTGATGTCCGTATTCAGGTGCTCACGGAGGATGTTCGCGCGCTCCTCGGGCGAGTGATGTGCCAGTGATTTCCGCCCAATGTAGCGGGTCTGCACATCGGCCGCCAAGAAAGGCTTGCCGTCGATGAAGACGACGGTGAAACGGATGCCGCGGTAGGCGTTCACCACGTCGTCGGCCGCACCCTTGTTCTCGGGCTCGATGTTGAAGTAGAGATTCCAGCGGATCCTCCAGAAATATTGCGGCTGGGATCGGAACGAGTCGGAGATCGACCGCTCGATAATTTTCGCCGCCACGTCACGTTCCGACTCCGAGGCTCCATTGGGGGTGATAGTGAACACGTCCTCCGTCGCCTCGATCGGATAGGTCCGGTCGGGAACGTCGTGCACGGTCGCCACAACCGGCATTGACTCGAACTGGGCTGACGAGGGGACCAGAAAGCCGGGCACGCCTTGGCGTTTTGTCGGGATGACGGGGCATTTGAGCTTCCGCCATAGGTCCATGGCCCACTTCTGCATGCGGACCGCTTGCAGGTCGTCGTTGGGCACGGCCGCCCCAACCCGGAGAAATCGGAGAGAAAAGACGTGGCCATCTAGTCCACTGATGGGGAAGAGCGTGGCTGAGAGGTCAGTTGCGTTAGGCATGGGTGGAGCGATCTAGCGTTTGGCGGCAGAGCTGGCGGAAGCCGCACTGGCGGCAGGTATGCAAATTGTAGGCGTAGGAGAGCTCTTCCCTGACGATGTCGCCGGATTGAAAGCGTTGCTCCCATTGGCGGGCGAGCCGCACGCTGTTGCGTAGCGTCGAGCGCAGCAGCGGTAGCGATTCGTCGTCCAACTTGTGGGACTCGACGACCGGCATCTCTTCGCTGAAATAGACAAGGTTGCTCGAGATCGCCGGCGCATCCACCCCCAGGCTCAAGAGCGGCCACAGCTGGTAGATGCCAACCTGCAGCTCGTGCTGGCCGAGAAAAGGAGGCTTTTCCTTGGACGCACGACCCGACTTCCAGTCGTAGATCTCGAAACGTTCGCCGTGCCGGCCGAAGGCCAAGTCCACCTTGGTGATGACTTGGACACCGTCTTCCCAGAATCCCGGCGCTTCGGGTCCCCATGCGTCCGGCTCGATCCACACTCGGTCCGCATCCTTCATCCGCGCAATGAGGTCTACCTCGGCCGCCCAGGACAGGAACCGTTCCAATAGGGTCGCCACTTGGTCGCTGGCGGCCTCCGCCGATCTCTCGGCCGGCATCTCCTCGTAGAAGTGTTCGAGTAAAGCGGACCCCTCCTTACCGATGGCGTAGGGGTTCTTGATATACGTGCGCTGTGAGGAGAAACGCCAGTCTAGGACGACCTGCTGGCGGGCCAATGAGATCAGCCGGTCCGCCGTAAGCGGGGCGTCTCCGCCATGAGAGTGGAGGAACTCCGCGATGCCGCGGTGAAAAACATCCCCGAGCCATATCGAATAGGGCTGGAGTTTCTTGAGCAGGGCGATTTGCCGGAGTTCCGGAGTGTCACCGTTCAGGCGGCCTCCCGCGAGATACTGGAAGAAGAACCTCCGCTCGCATGACTGCAGCACTTGGTCGCGACTGATCGACCAAGTGCTGGACGCTATAGGGGTGCTGGCAGCGGGCTGAACCATGGGATCGGTCTCTTATTCTTCCTTCTTGGCAGCTCCGTCTTTGTACGGAGCCCGCAAAGGTTTCCGTCCGTCCCGAGCGAAAGCCCCGGACGGTAGCGAGTCACCGCCGCCGACGATGAAATCAACGAACTTCTTCAGACCCTCTTTGACTGTCGCGCTCGTTTGGACGGCTTGGGCCTTCGCGACCTCTCGTCTTTCCGGTGCCAAGGCGGACAAACGTTGCATGAACGCACTAATGTCCACCCCTTCGGCTTGGAGAGTGCGGCGTAACTCCGCGTTAGTGAGTCCTTCGGTGTCGGAGAGCACCCGGTTTAACCGGGCGGTCGCTTCATTGTTTTGCTGTTTCATGGGTCGCTCCTTCAGTGTTGAGTGCAGCAAGGACGCGTTCTGCGACGGCCTTGAGGCGTCTGCGTAATTCGTAAGCCTGGGGCACCGTGAATCCGGTGGTGGCGGTGAGTTCGGGTATGGTCTCCGCGCCGGTTTCAATGGCGCGGGCAAATTTGGTGAGGTCAGCGCTCCGCTTGACTTGGTTGTCTTCGTAAAGGCGCTGCCAGAAGGCCGCGCAGTAATCGTCGTCGCCGACCGCATCGGCGGGATTCCCCTCGGCCATTAAGGCAACGAGGGTTTCCGGATCCGCCGACACCGTGGTCCTGGCCTCCTTGGAGGTGTAGAGATTCCAAAGCACGCTCCGGATGGCGCCCTTCAGCTGCACAAGGATGTCCACGCCGGGGTTGATCTTTCGCTGGCCGGTGACGTAAGCAGAGTAGACGTCGCAGACGAGGTCCTCGGGAGTCTGCCCATTGGGTAGCGGTTTGCCGGAACTCCATCGATAATGGGTGCGAGCCCAATAGAGCGTGAACGTGAGCAACTGGAGGCCGATCGACTCCCAGTCGTCCAACGAGCTCTCGTCTGCGGTTTCGTGATGCATGGCGTGTGTATCCCTATGGCTAGCGACCTCGTCGCTTTTGGTAAGGAATATTAAGATTTCGCGCACTCAATTAAACCCGAAAGGCGACACTCACCTAGCCTTAGAGGGGGGACGGCACAACGACTCAATCACGAGCCGAGGCCGGACAGATAGAAGAACTAACTAAACAGATGACTACGCAGTCCTCTCCCTCCGCGGCCCCCCGCCGCTTCGCCCTGATCAACGACCGCATCATCACCGCCCCCCGGCTGGTGGTGCCGGTCTCCGTGCTGCGCGCCCTCGCCAGCATTCCCGCAGACCAAGTCCTGGTCCGTGACCATGGCTCGCCCAACGACGTGGTGCTCGATGACCGCGCCACGGTCGACCTCAACGACGGCAACGTCTTCTACACCCGTGCCCGCTGCGAGGCCACGCCGTCAGCCGCGTGCGGCTCGCCGGCCAAGCTCGCCTTCGCCGTGGATGACGCCTTCGAGCTGTCGACCGCCGCCGAACTCCCCTTCGAGGCGTTCATGGGGCTCTTCGGCCTCGAAACGGGCAAGCAGCTCTTCCGCGACTTCGAGTCGCCGAACGACCAGCCCATTACCCCTGGCTCGGTCATCCGCTTCAAGGACGGCCCGGTGTTTTACACCCGCGGCGGCCAGCACCACGACGCCCGCGTGGAGATTACGATCAACGGCGTGAAGCACAAGGTCGCTCCGGGTAAGACCTCCGTCGTCGAGATCAAGAAGATCGGGAACGTCCCACTCGCCGACGAGCTGATCCAGAACATCGGCGGAAAGCTCACGCCCCTCGCGGACGACGCCACCGTCTGCATCGCGGGCGGCGAGGAATTCGTCAGCCACCCCCGCTGCGGCGCATCCTCCTAATGAGCTTCCCTCCCGACCAGATCGAGGAACTGCGCGCCTTGGTGCCCGGCGTCATGGCGTGCCAGGAAGGGGGAGTGACTTACTTTCTCCTTCCTTGCCTCCAATTGCCTGCCGGCTGCACGCCCTCCAAGGTGGACGCGCTTCTCTGCCCGACGCCGCGGGACGGCTACGAGTCCCGCCTTTTCTTTAGCCAACTGGTGACGTCATCGATCGCGAGGAACTGGCACGTCACCAACACGCGGATCGTCGATCGTCAGTGGTCGGCTTTCTCATGGAAGACCAACAAGACCGGGCTGCGCCTCGCGCAGATGGTCGTCGAGCACCTGTGCGCCCTGAAATGAAAATCGAGATTCGCATTCCCGATGCCGTCCGTGCCGAGGCCATGAAGGACTTGGCCCGACCGCACCCGTTCGCCTTCGAGCGGGTTGGCTTCCTCGCGACCAAGACCGTCCTTCTTGGCCCCGAGCACCACCTTGTGCTCGTCACCGGCTATCACCCCGTCCCCGACGAGCACTACATCGACGACGACTCCGTCGGCGCCTGCATCGGCGGCGAGGCCATCCGCGCCGCCATGCAGCGGGTGATCGACGATGACAAGGGCCAACTCCACGTGCACCTCCACGACCACGCCGGACCCACCGAGCCGAGCTTCACGGACCGCAAGGGGCTGCCCCCTGTGGTCCGCAGCCTGGCGACCGTCGGGCCCAATCAGGCCTCCGGCTACCTCATCTTCAGCGCTGACTCCGCCTGGGCGGAGCTCCGGATCCCCGGCGTGACGGCGCCGCTACCGGCCACCAAAATCACCTCCGTCGGATTCCCTCTTCTTTTCCTGAAATGACTAATCACATCGACCAGAGCGCGTTCTCGCGCCAGTCCTTCCTCGGCCCGAATTCGCAGCAGCAGATCGCGGCATGCGTCGTGGGCATCGCCGGGCTCGGCGGCGGCGGCTCTCATATTGCCCAGCAGTTGGCGCATCTCGGGTTCATGAACTTCGTTCTCTTCGACCGCGATGCGATCGAGGAGAGCAACTTGAACCGGCTGGTAGGTGGCACCATGCAGGACGTCGCGGATAAACGCCTGAAGATCGAGATCGCGCGCCGCGTGATCCTCGGCATCCGCCCTGGTGCCACCGTCCTCGTGATCGCTGACGTCTGGCAGAATCAGGCTGAGGCCCTGAAGGGCTGCGATCTTGTGTTCGGTTGCGTTGATGGTTTTGACCAACGACGTCAGCTCGAGGCGACGACCCGCCGATTCCTGATTCCCCTCATCGACATTGGCATGGATGTGTATCGGCCGCCAGGGGGCGCGCCGTCCATCTCCGGGCAGGTCATTCTCTCCATGCCGGGCCATGCTTGCATGACCTGTATGGGATTCCTCAACGAGCGCAGCCTCGGCAAAGAGGCGGCGGCCTACGGCGATGCAGGCGCACATCCCCAGGTCGTTTGGTCGAATGGCATCCTCGCTTCCGTTGCCGTCGGCGTCGCCGTTGACCTCGTGACTGATTGGTCGAAGTCGCTACGTGGACCTGTTTACCTGTCCTATCGTGGGAATCTTGGATCGATTACCACTGACCCGACTTTACGCTATGCGCCTTGTTCATGCTGTCACTTTCCGTTGGAGGATTTGGGGCCTCCGATGTTTAATCCAATATAGTTCCCGGTGAAGTAGACTCTAACCCGAGCCGAACCGAAAATCGGCCGCCCTGGAGGGATGCCGACGATCAGCACCGTCACGCAAGGTGGAGCGCAGCGCAGCGAGCAATACCTTGAGGCGCGGACGGGCCGAGGCGCTCGCGCCGAAGGACCGCCAGCCGGCGCAGGTGCTATAATCAGGCAGCCCACAGGGGATAGGCTTCGCTAGCTACGGATGCGCGAGCGGTGCAACGAGAGCGAGCACCGGCAGCCCAGCGGCGTCTGAGCGTCACCCTTGGGGTCGAGCGCGACCGGACGTTGCGCAGGTGTGGGAGCGGAGCAAAGGCGACAGGCCGGGAGTGGAGGAAGGAGTCGGTGCCGGCGTGAGCGCGTTCAGGCCGCCGGTGTCGCGAACAAGGAGTCTGCGACGGTGAGCGATCCTGGCGATAGGTCGTGCTCGGACGACGTGTCGCCAGAGGCGGCCGTCAGCGCGAAGCCAAGCCGTATCCGCCCGGACTGCCCGGCCGGAGCCGCAGTCGTAGCGGCTCACCGCAGCGCCGTTCGGCCCCGCTCTCGCTGGCTACGTGCTCGACGAACCGAGCCAGCATCATGCGTTCGAAGCGGGAGGTAAGAGAGAGCAAGCCCCAGATCGGGTCGCCGGAGTGCATACAAATCACCAGTCCGGCAGAGGGGCTCCCCACGCTCGCGTCTATATTTCGGCAATCGCGTAACAGCAGCGCGATCCATATGAAACGAGCGGCGAAAAGTCGCGAGCGCTTTATGCTTTGGGCAAGAGTCGTCCTTCAGCTCAACGCATCCAAATCAAAGGCGCACAAAACCCCAATTCGCCATCATACCCGCTTGCAGCACCTTGCTCGCTGTTGCATTCCTCAAGGTTTTACGTGCGATGAATTCAAACCGCTGGCAGGCAATCTCTCGTTCCGCCTACGCTTGGGAACAAGACGCGCTCGATTTCCTCGCCGCTGGTATGCCGGACCATGAGCCTTTTCGGGCCTGGTCGAATTTTGAGTTTATTGCCGACGACGGCACCCTCAACGAAGTCGATGCGCTGATCCTCGCTCCCACTGGGCTCTACCTGATCGAGATCAAGAGCCGGCCCGGCGAGATCAGCGGCGACACCCACTCTTGGACCTGGAAATCCGACGGACGCCCCTATACCGACGACAACCCGCTCTTTCTCGCCAACCGCAAAGCCAAGAAACTTGCCAGCCTCCTCAAGCGCAACCCGGCCTTCACCAAGGAGCGCCTCCCCTTCATCGAGGCTCTAGTCTTCTGTTCCGCTTCCACCAACCGCCTTCGCCTGCCAGAGTCGCTCGCTCAGCGCGTGTTTGTTCGGGACCAAGGCCAGCCCGCTCGCGGAGGCATTGTTGAGTGGCTCTTGCGTCCCCGCCCGGCGGACCCTCGCTTCCAGATCACCGCCCCCGTAGCCAGAGCCATTGGGCGGGCGCTCGACAGCGCCGGTATCCGCCCCACCAACCGCGCCCGGCGCGTTGCCGACTACACATTCGAGAAGCTCCTCTTCGAGCATCCGCTCGGCACCTACCAAGACTGGTCAGCGCGGCACGTATCTCGCTCGGCCGACACCGCGTTGGTGCGGCTCTATCCTCGCGCCCACTCCCGCTCCAGCGAGGAGGCCTCCTTGGCCAACGCCGCTGCGAAACGCGAATACGACCTGCTCCAGGCGCTGGAACACGTCGGCGTCCTTCAGGTGCTAAACCACGTTGAGCATGAGACCGGCAACGCGCTCATCTTCCGGTTTTCCGCATCCGCGCAGCGTCTCGACCACTTCCTGCGCGAACGAGGCTCCACGCTGGGCTTCGACCATCGCCTCACGCTGCTCCGCCAGTTGGCCGAGGCCGTTGCCTTCGCACACGGACGCCGCGTCGCCCACCGCCAGCTCTGCCCGCAGAGCATTTTCGTCTTCGAGCCTCGCCCGGGAGAATTTCAGCTCAAAATCCACAATTGGCAGCTTGGGCGGCGGCTCCTCAGCACCGGCGCCGCCAGCACGCTCTTCAGCCCCACTCTTCACGCTGACCAACTCCTGGAGCAAGGTGCCGCCGCCTACCAAGCCCCGGAGGGACTCCGCGACGCAGACGCCGACGGCGAAGCGCAGGACATCTTTTCGCTCGGTGCCGTAGCCTACTTCCTCTTCGGCGGGAAAGCCCCCGCCGAATCCGCCTCCGCTCTCGCGCAGCTCGTGATGGCTGATCGAGGCTTGCAGCTATCCGCAGTCCTCGATGGCGCGCCCAAGCCTCTTTGCGATCTCATCCAACAAAGCACCGCTCCCGCCGTGCTCGATCGCACGGAAAATGTCCGCGAATTCCTGCGCGGGCTCGACGCCGTCGAACACGCTTACACCGCGCCCGAGGTCGAGCAGACCGTGCTGCCCCTGCTGGCGAAGCCTAATGACCGGGTCGCTGCGGACCTCGTCGTGCTTCACCGACTCGGCTCGGGGTCCACCGCGACCGCCTTCCTCGTCAACTGGACCCGCGGCGATGATTCCACGACCTGCGTGCTGAAGGTCGCCTCGCGCCCGGATTATTCCGACCGCGTTCGCTCCGAGTTCGCCACGCTGAAACAGCTCAAGAGTTCTCGCATCGTCGAGGCGCACGAACTTCGGGAATTTGCAGACGGCACCGTCGGCATCTTGGTGAGCAGCGCCGGCCCGCGAACGCTCGCGCAGCGCCTCCGCGAGGACGGACCGCTAGCCTTGGAGTTTTTGGAACGCTTCGGCTCCGACCTTCTGGAAGCCCTCGTCCACCTTGAAGACGTCGGTTTCGCCCACCGGGACATCAAGCCCGAGAATATCGGTCTCCGCAAAGCGAAGGACGGCATGGAGCACCTAGTGCTCTTTGATTTCTCTCTCTCCTCCGTCCCATCCGACAACATTCGCTGCGGCACTACCGCCTACCTCGATCCGTTTCTGACCGAGCGCAAGCCGCCGCGCTGGGACAGCTCCGCCGAACGCTTTAGCGCCGCGCTCACGCTCTACGAGATGGCCACGGGCGATCTCCCGAAGTGGGGGCCGGATGACAGCCACCCGCTCACCCTAAAGAACGAGATCCTCCTCGACGCGGAGCGCTTCGACGCCGCCATCCGCGACGAGCTGCAGCGCTTTTTCGCCAAAGCGCTTCGACGCGATTTCCGGCAGCGTTTCGACAACGCCGTGGATATGCTTGCCGCGTGGCGGCGCGTCTTCCACCTCACGGATTCCCTGCATCCGGCCACAGCGGACACGCCCACCGCCGCCGACCAGCAAGCTCTGATCGCGAGCGCCACGCCGGACACCCACCTCGTATTCCTCGGCATCACCAACCGCGCGGCCAACGCGCTCGATCGTGCCGGCTTGGTCAGCGTTCGAGATTTTCTGCTCTTCCCGGTTTTCCGTCTCAATCGGCTCAAGGGTATCGGCAAGAAAACCGTCCACGAGCTGGCCAAGCTCCATTCCGAACTTCGCGCCCGCTTCCCCGATCTCAAGGCTTCCACGAAGACGCGCGCTACAGAATTTAGTGGCGAGGAAGGCACCGATCCGGAGGTCAATGCCCTCGACCTCCTTCTCGACCAGTTGCTGGTCGGCACCGGCAAACGAGACGGCACCAGCGGTCTCGATACCTTGCGCGCCCTTCTCGGCTTTCCCGGCGAAGCCGCGCAGAGCCCAATGTTCTGGCCAAGTCAGACAGAGGTGGCCCGGGCAATGTCGGTTTCCCGGCAGCGCATAGGCCAAGTCATCGACAGTGCTCGTGATCGCTGGCGCCGAAACAGAAGCCTCACGACCATTCGAGCTTCGATCGGGGAATTCCTCCGCGCCCAAGGTGGAGCTGCTACGCCGCAGGAAATCGCCCAGTGCCTCATCGCCACTCGGGGATCCACCTTGACTGAGCCCGATCGCAGTCGCGCTGCGCTCGCCATCGTCCGTGCGGCCTACGAAACGGAACGCGGCTCCAAAACCCCGCAATTCGACGAGAGCCGTGATCACGGCCGAGTGCTTCTGGCGCTCGCGCCCGAGCTTGCCGACTACGGCTTCGCCCTCGGCGATGCGGCCGACAAACTTGCCGCGCTTGATCCGCTGGCCACCCCGCAGCGGGTCATGGAGCAGCTTCGCTCCATAAAACTCCCCGACGACTACACCGCTCCGCCCGATTGTCCACCCCCCGGAGATAACCGCCTCCTCCAACTCGCCGTCGCCGCTTCACGTCGTGCGGCGCTGTCCGCCCGCGGCGAAATCTATCCCCGCGGTATGGAGGCCCGCCGCGTCCTTCAGCTCGCCCAGGGCGCACTCTTTTTCTCCAGCAACACCCTCATCACCGAAGAAGAGCTGCAGCGCCGTGTGCTCGCGCGTTATCCTGATGCAGCTGCTCTCCCCGCGCGGCCTGAGCTGGACCAACTCCTCACGGATCTGGGCACGCGGCTGATTTGGGACTCCAGCGGCTTGTCCGGTCGCGGCGCCTATCGCCCGGATATTCCGTCCGCAAACGGCAGCACCACCAGCACGACACTCGTTGCCCGCTCCAACGACCGTCGCTCGGTTCACGTTTCTGACGCACCGGGTGAGAAAGCTGCGGAGGAGTTTGAGACACGCCTCCGACGCGCTCACGCGGAAGGCGCCTATCTGGTCCTCATGGTTCCCCCGCGAAGCGCTCACGCCACCGAGGTGCTGCTCCATCGCCGTTTCGCGGATCTTGAACACCGGGATATGGATGCACTGCTTATCGGCGAGATGAAGCGCGCCGCCTCGCGAGCGGGAGCCTCATGGGAGCGCGTTTGCCGCGCCGACGGCGCAGCTCCGGGCTCCCCCGACTGGCAGCGCCTCCAACAGCTCGTGACCCAGGCGCTACCCGCGGCGCTCGACGCACTGCGCTCTCCCGATCGCACGGTTTTGCTGACGCGCCCGGGCCTGCTCGCGCGCTACGATCGCCTGTCTTCGCTCGCCACGCTTTCTGCGGAGATCGGGCGCAGCGGCAGTCCGGTGCGTGGACTGTGGGTTCTGCTCCCCTGCGACGACCAAAATTCACTGCCCATGCTTTTGCAAAAACCCGTGCCCGTGATGAGCACCGCACAATGGGCCCGCGTGCCAGAGGCATGGATTCAAACTCGACTTCAGCCAAACTCGTGAAGCCTACGTTTAAATTTCTGCCTGCTGCTTAGTCCACCGACATTTCCATGCCAGCTCCCGCCGCCATCTTCATCGACACGGGTATCTTGGACGCAGAATGCTACATTTTCGCGTCTTCCCGTATTCAGGCTTTGGTTACGTCACTCGCGAACCAGCCAAAGACTCTGTTGCTCCCGCAGCCGACGAAGCTCGAAATCCTGAAACACATCAACGAGCGCTGCCGGCAAGCAATCGTCCCCCTGATGAAAGCCCGAGAGGCACACGCGCTTCTTCGAGGAAAACCGGGCATCCCTCAATCTCGCACTGAGCGTGACCAGATGGTTGCCCAGCTCCGCCAAGAAACGCTCGACAAGTGGGCGGAATTCCAGAGCCGCTTCGCCCTCCAAGAACTGGATTACTCCGGCGTCGATTTAGCTGAAGTCATGGCTTGGTATGACCAAGTGAAACCTCCTTTTGGACTCGGGGAAAAACAGAAGGAGTTTCCCGACGCATTCACATTGGCTGCCCTCCGAGCTTACGCAGCTCAGTCTGGGGCGCCCGTCGCGGTAATTTCCACAGACAAGGATCTCAAAAAGTTCTGCGACACGGAGCCACGCCTTCGCTACTACCCGAATCTCGACACGCTCACCGCTGAAATGGTCGCCGACGCGAATGAGGCGGCAAAAGCGACGAAGGCCGAGGAATTCGCTCAGAACGCTATTCCCGGCATCAAAGAGCTCATTACGGCGGCCTTCCCAGACCGGGGCTTCTGGCACGAGAGTGCTCCAGGGGACGAGGACGAGAACGTCGAGAACGTCGTGGTCGAAGACTGCACCATCGAGCCCGACGACATTCAAGTGACCGGAATCACCCCCAATGGACTAACGATCTCCTTTCGGGCCGAGGTGACATACACCGCGGATGTTTCCTACGCCGACCCCGATTCTTGGGTGAACATGGGCGATGGGGATATCTGGTATATGCACCGTTGCGCAGGCAATGTGACCGACACCACCACTATCCATGGCAACGTGGTGCTGGAGCTGGACGATGAATGGAACGAGGTGGTCGAGCTAAAGGCGCTGACCATCAAGGAGGACTACATCACCGTCACGACGCCCGCTCCCCAGGTCGATGACCACGACTACGACGAGGATTAACGCTTTGCGCCTTCTGCGTTTTTTTGCGGCTATGTCGATTTTCGTCCCGTCCCATTCCTCCCGCCTTCTCGCCCGATGATCGACCGCGCTGCGCTGCTCTCCGACCTCCAACGCCTCCTCGGCACCATCGAAGACGATCTGCGCACGCGCTCCGACGAGGTCCCCGAGATCAAGGCCGACCTTGTCGCCCAGCACGCCGCCGCTCTCGCCGACAAACGCACCGCCGCCCCTTACCTCGAATGGCGCGAGGAACTCATCACCCAGATCGGCGTCGCGTGGATTCTCGGCTGCGTCTTCGTCCGTTTCATCGAGGACAACGATTTTCTCGACACGCCCTTCCTCTCCGGCCCGGGCGAGCGCCTCCGCGCCGCGCAGGATCAGCACACGCTCTACGTCCGCGCCCACCCGACCGACAGCGACCGCGAATACCTCCTCCATGTCTTCGCCACCGTCGGCAAACTGCCCGCCCTCGAACGGCTCTACGGCTCGCACAATCCTCTCCACGTCTTCGGCCCCTCGGCCGATGGTGCGCAGACCCTCCTCCGCTTCTGGCAGAAAATCTCTCCCGCCACCGGTGCCCTCGTTCACGACTTCACCGACCCCGCCGCCGATACCCGTTTCGTTGGCGACCTCTACCAAGATCTCTCCGAGGCCGCGCGCAAACGCTACGCCCTCCTCCAGACGCCCATCTTCGTCGAAGAGTTCATCCTCGACCGCACGCTCGAGCCGGCGGTTCAGACCTTCGGGCTGCGTGCCGCCCGGATGATCGATCCGACCTGCGGGTCCGGGCACTTTCTCCTCGGCGGCTTCGCCCGCCTCTTTGCCCGCTGGCAGAAAGAAGAGCCCGCCACGCCGACCATCGAGCTAGTCCGCCGCGCGCTCGACGCCGTCCACGGCATCGACCTTAACCCCTTCGCCGTCGCCATCGCGCGTTTCCGCCTCCTCGTGGCCGCCCTGCGCGCCGCCGGTATCGCCAAGGTGCGCTCCGCCCCCGCCTGGCCGCTGCACGTCTTCACCGGCGACGCGCTGCTCTTCGGTCCCGAGCCCGGCCAGCAAGTTGCGGGCGAACTGCTCGCCGCCGCCGTCCGCGGCGCCTACCGCACGGAGGATGCCGAGGAGGCCACCCGCGTGCTCTCGCAGCGCTACCACGCCGTCGTCGGCAATCCGCCCTACATTACGGTCAAAGACAAGGCGCTGAACAAAGCTTACCGTGACCGCTTCCGCTCCTGCCATCGCAAGTATTCCCTCGCGGTGCCTTTCTTCGAGCGCTTCTTCGACCTCGCGGCGCGCGGCGACGGCACCGAGACCCAGCGCGCCGGCTACGTTGGCAAGATCACCGCGAATAGCTTCATGAAGCGGGAATTCGGCAAGAAGCTCGTCGAAGATTACATCCCGCGCTGGGACCTCACCCACATCATCAGCACGGATGGAGCCTACCTTCCAGGCCATGGCACCCCGACCGTAATCGTCTTCGGCCGCAATCAGCCGCCCGTGTCATCCACCATTCGCACCTTGCTTGGCATCAAAGGCGAACCCGCCACGCCTGAAGACCCGGCGCACGGACTCGTCTGGCAGGCGATCCTGCGCCAAGTAGATCAACCCGGTTCCGAGAGCGAATTTATCACCGCAGGCGATAGCGCGCGTGAACCTTTTCACTCGCACCCGTGGAGCATTGGCGGGGGCGGAGCTTCCGAGCTAAAGGAGCAGCTGGATGACGCGGCTGAAAAATCGCTTTCTGAGGCGATAGTGGAAGCGGGCTTTGGTTGCATTATGGGCGAAGACGAAGTCTTCACCCAACCGACGGGTTCAGTCCCGCTTCGGAAACTAACCGACTCCTACCGTCGCCCCGTCATTGAGGGTGACAACGTCCGCGATTGGATAGTGCGAATCGAGAACGAGGCTCTCTTTCCCTACAATTCTCGGATCGAGTTGCAAACCGATAGCGTGCTCTTGAGTGCGTTGTGGCCTTTCAAACCCCTGCTGGCCGCTCGCAAGGATTTCGGAAACATGAACTACAGAGAGTCTGGTCGTCCCTTCTGGGAGTATCATCAGATCCCCATCGAAAGAAACCGCACGCCCCTGACCATCACCTTTGGCGAGGTGGCGACGCACAACCACTTCGTGCTGGATCGCGGCGGCAAGGTTTTCAACCGCACAGCTCCGGTCATCAAACTTCCAGCCACCGCTACCGAAGACGATCACCTCAGTCTCCTCGGCCTGCTCAACAGCTCCACCGCCTGCTTCTACCTCAAGCAGGTGTGTTTTCCCAAAGGCGGCGACCACCAAGGCAGCGAAGGCGCTCGCGTCCGCACCACGCTTTGGGACGAGCGTTATGCATTTAACAGCACTCAGGTCGGCGGCCTTCCACTTCCTGCCGAGCGCCCGCTCGATCTCGCCCGAGGGCTCGATGGCACCGCCCAGCATCTTCAGGCCATCAGTCCCGCCACTTTGATTGCCGATCCAGCGAACCTCACGCGCGAGCGCCTGGCGGAGCGCGAGCTGGCCGCGCAGACGCTCCTCGCCTCAATGATCGCTCAACAGGAGGAACTCGATTGGCAGGTTTACGCGCTCTACGGCGTCCTGCCCGCCGATGACCTCGCGGTCGGCCAGAGCCTCTACTCCGGCCCCGGCCTGCGCCTCGGACAACGCGCCTTCGAGATCGCCCTCGCCCGCAAGATCGCAGCCGGCGAGGAGCAGTCGGAGTGGTTTAACCGCCACGGCTCGACGCCCGTCACTGAACTTCCAGCCGAATGGCCGGCCGACTACCGCCGCGTGGTGGAGCGTCGTCTCCACCTGATCGCCACCGACAAGGCCATTGGCCTCATCGAGCGGCCCGAATACAAGCGCCGCTGGAACCTCACACCCTGGGCCGACCAACTCCGCGCCGCGCTCCGCACCTGGCTCCTCGACCGCCTCGAAAGCGTGTCTCACCCCGAGGGCGCCGACCCCGTGCTCTTCAGCATCCACATCCTCGCCGAGCGCACGCGCACCGACGGAAATTTACAGCGCGTGGCGGGGCTCTACACCGGCCGCCCCGATTTCGACCTCACCGCGCTCGTGGCCGAACTCGTCGCCGAGGAGAGCGTGCCCTCGCTGCCCGGCCAGCGCTACAAGGACAGTGGCCTGCGCAAGCGTATCCAGTGGGAAGATACCTGGGCCAAGCAGCGCGCCGAGGATGCCATCACCGCCCGCCTCACCGCCCAAGGCCTCACCGGCGACGCCCTCAAGCAGGCGATCCAGAGCGCGGTGAAAACCGAGATCGGCGAAATCCCGGTGCCGCCCAAATACGCAGGCGCCGACTTCATCCGCCAGAGCTTCTGGAAGCTGCGTGGGAAGCTGGACGTGCCGAAGGAGCGCTGGGTGAGCTACCCCGGCGCCGAGCGCACGGTGGACCCGACGCTCGTGCTGGCTTGGGCCGGCTGGAACCACCTCCAGCAAGCGCAGGCCGTGGCGGCGCACTACGAGACGCTCCGCAACGACGGCGCGAGCGAGGCGCAACTGGCCCGGCTGCTGGCGAGCCTCAACGAGCTGCTCCCTTGGCTGCGCCAGTGGCACAACGAGATCGACCCCACCTACGGCGAACGCATGGGCGACTTCTTCACGACCTTCGTCCGGCAAGAAGCTGAGCGCCTTGAACTCACCGAGGAAGATCTCCGGGAAATCGCTTGTGCGGGCGCACAGGCAAAAACCAAGGCCAAGCGTTCGGCAAAGCCCACACCGGTCCAACCCGATCCAGTGCCCGCGAAGCTGGACGATTTTCTCGCCATCGATCTTTCCAAACTGCCCGGCAAACGGCGGGACAAACTTTCCGGCGACGATTCGCACTGGGCGTTGTTCGTTTATCACTTTCTCCAGCAACTCCCCGAATCGGCAACCCTTCCCCTGCTCGAAGAAACCTGGGACGTGCTTTCGCGACGGGCTCAACATGCCCTCGAAGTGTCCAACGCCATCGGCGAAGACACCTACGCGCAGTGGGACGCGACCTTTAAACAGGAGATGCCGATCACAGGCTTCTATCCCTACCTCACCGACCTTCACCGCGAGGGCTGGATCAACGTCGAGCAGGACACGTGGCGGATCACCGTCCCATCAAACTCGGCACTGCTCGACTTGCCCCCCGACAAACTGCGTGCCTACGATGTGGTCGTGGCCCTCAAGGTCGTCGCACGGCGCGTGGCCGACCGGGGCGCGATGACCGCCCCGGCGATGGAGCGCGAGCCGACCGAACCGACGTTAGTGCAGGTCTTCGAAGAGTATTTTGCCGCATGAACTAAACCATCCTTCAAATCATGATACAGACCGAGATCCCTGGAGTAGCTGAACCCAAGCAAGCGGTGAACTGGCTTAAACCACCGAAAGCGAAATCTCCCGCATTCTGGATCTCGGAAATCCGCATCCTGCGTCAGCTCTCGTCCGATCCCGACGACGAGATCCGCCGTATCTCCCTCCGAAAGGGCCTGAACATCGTCTGGTCGCCACCAGGGGAAGTCGGTGGAGAGGAACGCCAACGCGGCCGCGGCCATGCCGCTGGCAAGACCTCGTTTTGCCGGGCGATCCGCTATCTGCTCGGTGAAAGACACTACGGAAACAAATTCATCAGCGGCAAAATCGCGGAATCGCTGGGCTTGGCGCGGGCCTATCTCGTGGCTGCGGTCTGGATCGGTGACGTCCAGTGGGCTGTGGCTCGCCCTCTTTACCAAGGCGGACGCCAGTTCGCGTTTACCGGCGTGAGCATCGACGAAGCGATCCTCGCCGAGCCCTCAACCCGGCTCCCCTACGAAAAATTCACCGACGCCCTGGGTTCAGCCGTGCTTTCCCACTGGGAAATCCGGCACTTCGACAGCAAGGGCGAGCAGGAAATCAAGTGGCTGCACGTTCTGCAGGCCCTCGCTCGCGATCAGGAGGCGCATCTCTCCAGCTTGCACAACTGGCGCGTCCCGCTCTCGGCCTCGGAATCCCCCGACATGAGCGACAGCGAGCGCCCCTTTCTCATGCGTTGTCTGATGGGTTTGGCCGACAAACGGGAGAATGCGCAGCTCCAAAACCGGGCGAAGCAGCAAGCGCTGCAAAAGACCGAGGACGCCAATGTGCAGTTCTACGCCCGCTCTTTCAACGAGTCGCTGGACTCGCTGAAGGAAGCGCTTCCCGACCTGCTAGGCGGCATCTCGCCGACAGACGATCTTTTCATCGAGCACGTCAAAAAAGTCGCCACAGCCCAATCGCTGGAGAAAGCCAAAAAAGTCCGCGATAAAATCACCAAGCTCGGGTTGCCCGCGCTTCGGAAGCAGCGCGAAGACTGTGTCACTGGCATCGCGCGAATCAAAGGCCGCATCGAAGAGGATGTCGAAACGCTGGAAGCCCTGCAGACCAAACTGAAAGCGTATCAGGCGAAGGACAACCCAACCCCAAAAGACGCTGAGGAGCTGCGCCAGTCCTTGCTCCAGAAACTGCGCCGAGGGCACCACTGCGGAGTGCCCGTAGAAACGGCGCTCGACGAGTGCCCCGTCTACTGGCGCCTGAACATCACGAAAGACTTGCTGCCGAACCCGGTGGAAGACCGTTCCGCCGGACTCGTCATCCAATTCCAAGCCGAGATCGAAAAGCTCCAGAATGCGCTGCAGCCCTACCGGGCCGACACCCGCAAGCTGGAGAAAGAGCAACTTAGACTCGAAGCCCTGATCCAAAGCGCAGAGCAGGTCGAAAACGAGTTGAACGAAGAACTCTCGGACATCTTGGGCGAACCCAGCCTGAAAGTTCGCCTCGCGCACAATATCGTCGAGGCGCTGCAAAAGAAGGACTCGTCGGCCGTGGCGATTCAGACAGCGGTCGCAAGCATCGATAAGTCGGATAAGCTACTGGAAGAGATTCGCCGAGACTCGGTGCAGACCCAGGAGCGCCTTTCATCTATTTTTAACGCCATCGTCGAAAACATCGCGGGGAGGCACATGCGAGGGGAATTGAGATTCACGAAAATCGAGACAAACGCGGCACTGTTTCGCGAAGGCGAGGTCGTCAGCGAGGCCTTCAACGCGATCAAAGCACTGGCCTACGATTTCACGGCGCTGACGGCATGGCTCAATGGCATCGGCCACCACCCGGGCTTCCTCCTGCACGATAGCCCACGTGAATCGGACATGGAGCCGAGCCTTTACCAGCCCTACTTCCATTTCATCGCAAAACTGGCCGAAGCCTCGGAGGCATCGTTCCAATACATCGTCACCACCACCGAGCCCCCACCTGCCGCACTTCAGGGCGAGCCGCCCGTGTGTCTTCGCCTCGATGGCTCGAAGGAGGACGGATCGCTCTACCGGGAGGTCTTGTGACGACATTTTCACCTTAGCCGAGTTGCTGTGCTGCATTCCAAAACTCTTCCCCTCGATCGAAACCGACGAGGGCGAAGCGCAAATCATTTTGCCTCAAATTCTAAAAAGATTCGTCTCTGCGCATGGTGCCGCAGCGTATCTCCTACACCCACCAACCGCGAACGGTGGACGATCTCGTCTCCCTCTACGAGAAGGGCCAGCTAAACCTTGAACCTGGGTTCCAGCGTCAATCGGTCTGGACCGAGAAGGACCGCCGCAAGCTGATCGACAGCGTGCTCCGCGGCTACCCCTTGCCGGCGATTTTCCTCTACCGGCGAGAAGACGAAAACCGGCTCGTCTACGACGTCATTGATGGAAAGCAGCGGCTCGAAGCACTGTTTCGATTCATGCGGATCATGCGACCGTCCTTTGCGACATCGCGCATGCAGCTCGACGGTATCGACGAGCCCGAGGAGCTGGACTGGACACGTCTCGGGCGGCTCGGCCATCGCACGAAGCTGACAGGATATAAGCTGCCGACCATCGAGGTGGATGGTGAGTTGGCCGACATCATCGATCTCTTCGTTCGCATCAACTCCACGGGGAAAGCGCTCACCGGGCAGGAGAAGCGGCACGCACGCTACTGCAACAGCCCATTCCTGCGCCTAGCCACGCAACTGGCGGCGCGATTCGAAGGTTATTTCAGAAAGCACGAAATCCTGAGCGCCGGACAGATTGCGCGCATGAAGCACGTCGAGCTGGTGTGCGAACTGATGCTCTCGCTGCTTCAGGGCGATGTGCTGAACAAGAAGGCGGCGCTCGACCGGGTGATGGCCACGGGCTCCATCGATGGGCGCCAGCTCGTGCGGGCCAAGCGACAGCTCGTCTCCACTCTCAACCTTACCGGGCGCATGTTTCCCAAGCTGCGCACCTCGCGCCTGCGGCAGGTGACGGACTTTTACTCCATGGCTCTTTTGGTGGGCCGATTTCACCAGGAAAATCTGGTGCTGAACGACCGGAAGCGGAACCGGCTGGCCTGGGACATCCTTTGCGCCTTTGGCGACAAGGTGGACGAGATGCGTGAGCTACAGCGTAAAGCGAAGGGTATGCCGGCCGGCCACGACATGTATCGCGACTACCTGCTCACCGTCTCGCAGATGACGGACGACGTGAACCAGCGGCGCACGCGAGAGCGCATCTTGCGCGGCTTGCTCGGATCTCTTTTCGCCCGAAAGGACGAGCAGAGGGGTTTCACATCCGAGCAGCGCCGTCTCGTATGGAACCAAGCCGCCGAACGGAAGTGCACCGACTGCGGGTGCCGGCTCACGTGGGACGACTTTACCATCGATCACATCGACCCGCACAGCCGCGGCGGCCGGAGCGATCTGGCAAATGCAGCGTTGATGTGCCGGAGCTGCAACTCCAGCAAAGGCAACCGCAAGAAGCGGCGCTGAGCTGGCGAGCGGCGCCACCCTGTCAGCAGCCCAAGCGTAGCGTTTGTTTGCGCAGGCATTTCTCTCGCTGGCTGTGACGCCCTCCGAAGCTCGCTCGGGAGACGGCACCTAGAAATACAGCCATGGCTCTTTGGCGATGGCTTCGGACCAAGAATGAGGTGCACGAACGCTTCTGTAAGGCTTTGACGGACGGGGGACCTGCGAGTCAGCCTTAAAACGCTTGGCAAGCCAATCCATCCTAGCTCGCCACGTTATCCGAAAAAATCTTCAGTTTGCCATCCATGCCCGTTCTGCTCCGCGACCTCATCGATCTTCCGGAAAACGTTCGCCAAGGCGATTTTGTGCTGCGGCTGAGCGAGGGCGTGACCAAGCCCGAGGAGACCCTCCGCAATTACGTCGTTACCCCGCAGCTCGCGACCTCCTTCGAGCAGGCTTTGAACATCATCAAGGCGGCGGTGCAGGCGAAGACGAGCAAGGGCGCCTACCTTCACGGCAGCTTCGGTAGCGGTAAGAGTCATTTCATGGCGGTGCTCCTGCTCCTCCTGCAGGGCGATCCGCGCGCGCGGTCCGTCCCCGAGCTGGCCCCCGCAGTGGCCCGCTTGGACAAATGGGCCGGAGGAAAAAAGTTTCTCCTCGTTCCCTATCACATGATCGGAGCGAAGGATCTCACCTCCGCCGTGCTAGGGCATTACGTGGAGCACGTCCTCAAGCTCCATCCCGACGCGCCCATTCCCGGTGTCTATCAGGCGGAGGCGCTGTTCTCCAATGCGCGTGACCTCCGGCGGGCGATGGGAGACGAGGCTTTCTTCGCGCAGCTCAACGGCGCCGGAGATGCCGCGAAAGTTGTTGGCGAGGATGAGGGCTGGGGTGACCTCGTCAGCGGGTGGGATGCCTCCTCCTTTGAAGCGTCGATGGCGGCTCCACCGAGGGACCCACGTCGGGCCCAGCTCGTGGGCGATCTTGTGGCGCGCGTGTTGCCCGCGATGCGAGGCATGTCGGAGTTCGTCGATATCGACCTCGGGCTGGCAATCATCAGTCAGCACGCTCGTGACCTCGGCTACGACGGCCTGATTCTGTTCCTCGATGAGCTGATCCTGTGGCTGGCGAGCCACGCGGCCGACTCCAATTTCGTGGCACAGGAAGGCCAAAAGCTGTCGAAGCTGGTGGAAGCGCAGAACGCCGACCGTCCCGTTCCCATCATCAGCTTCATCGCCCGGCAGCGCGACCTACGGGAACTGGTTGGCGAAAACATGATCGGGCTCCAGCAGGTCACCTTTGCTGACTCGCTTAAGCATTGGGACCAACGCTTCGACGTGGTGCGGCTCGACGACCGTAATCTCACGACCATCGCGGAGAAGCGCGTGTTGCGGCCAAAAAACGAGGCGGCGCGCCAGCAAATCGACCAAGCCTTTCGCGAGACGGAGCGCCTGCGCAAAGAAGTGCTCGACGTTCTGCTGACGAACAATCGCACCCCTGCAGATTTCCGTGCGGTGTATCCCTTCAGCCCCGCGCTGATGGAGACCTTGGTGGCCCTGTCTTCGCTGCTTCAGCGCGAGCGCACCGCGCTGAAGATCATGTTCCAGCTCTTGGTGGAACAGCGTGATACGCTCCAACTCGGTGGCGTGGTGCCCGTGGGCGATCTGTTCGACGTCATCATGAAGGGCGACGAGCCTTTCAGCGAAATGATGCGGGCTCATGCGGAGAACGCGCGGCGGCTCTACCAGGAAAAGATCCTCCCGCTCATCGAAGCCGACTGCAGCCTTAAGCAGGACGAATTCAACCGACTTGCCCTGGAGGACGCGCGTCGTCTGCCATTCCTGCGGGATACCCGGCTCGCGAAAACCATTCTCCTCGCGGCTCTCGCGCCGGCGGTTGAGTCGTTCAAGGATCTCACGGTGCAGCGCCTTGCCGCGCTCAACCACGGTTCCATTAAGACGCCGATACCCGGGCGAGAAGGACAGGTGGTGCTTGAACGCGTGCGACGCTGGGCCGGGGAAGTGGGCCAGCTTCGACTCGGCGACGAACCGAACAACCCGACGGTGAGTGTTCAGCTGACCGGTGTGGATACTGAGGGAATCCTCGCTCAAGCCGCCAACGAGGACAACGACGGCAACCGAGTGCGGCTAATCAAGCGACTGCTCTTCGAGAAGCTGGGCATTCAGGCCGAGGACGGACTGCTCATCGAACATCGCTTCACTTGGCGCGCGACCAAGCGTGGCTGCGAAGTGCTCTTCTCGAATGTTCGGGAGCTAAATGACGAGTCCTTCCGGAATGACGGCGAGAACTGGAAGCTCATCATCGACTATCCTTTCGATCCCGTCCCCCACCACGCGCCGCGCGACGATTTTGCGCGGGTCGAGAAATTCAAGAATACGAACCCCAAGGGCGCTCGCACGCTCGTATGGTTGCCCTCGTTTTTCAGCCAGTCGGCCAAGAAGGACCTTGGCCGCCTCGTCGTTCTCGACCACGTCCTCACTGGATCGCGCTTCGACAACTACGCCTCCCGGTTGACCCAGGTGGACCGCGCCCAAGCGAAGGCGATCCTTGACAATCAGCGCAGCGCGCTTCGCGTCCGCGTGCAGGAATACATCGACCGGGCCTATGGCATCGGCTCCGACGGCTCGGGTATTCTCGACACAACCCACCAGCTGGAACGGGAAGAACAAGCGCTCAGCCTCCAGCCCGGTATCGAGGTTCGCCCGCCGGCTGCGGCAAACCTCGGTCAGGCCTTAGCCAACCTGTTGGAGCAAGCACTGGCCGGGCAGTTCCCGGGGCATCCTGTTTTCGAGTCTGATACGAATCTCGGACGTGCCGCGGTGCAGCGGGTATGGGCCGAATTGCAGAAGGCTCTGTCTAGCCAGGACGGCCGCACGATGGTGGACGCCACGCAGCGACGCGAAGTCCGCGCGATCGTCACTGCCCTGAAGCTTGCCGACATGAAAGAGGCGCACTTGGTGCTCGAATCGCACTGGCGCACCCACTTCGAACGCAAGATTGCCGGCAACCCAGGCAGGAGCGTGACCACGCGCGTGCTGCGGGAGTGGGTGAACGACCCAAAGCCAATGGGCCTTCCCCCCGAGCTGGAGAATCTCATCTTCCTCACGTTCGCCTCGCAGACGAACCGCGTCTGGATTCGATTTGGTTCCCAAGCGCATACGGCGGCGATAGATGATCTCCCCGACGATGCGGAACTGCGGGAGCAAGTGTTGCCCGACGAGGCCCAGTGGCAACGCGCGGTGGAACTGGCGCACGCGGTGTTCGGCCTGAGCGTCTCTCTCCTTCGCTCCGCCTCCAATGTCGCAAAGCTAAACCAGGAAATCGGCCAACACGTTGGCACCCTGATCGAGCCCACCCGCGCGCTGGTGCGTGAGCTTCAACTGCGTCTCAACGCGTGGGGACTGGCTCCGGCCAACAGCCAGCGATTCGGCACGGCGCAGACCGGTCTGAGTCTCCTCGAAAGCTTACGCGCAGCTCCCGAAGCCCAGCGTGTGGGCGCTCTAGGCTCCGCGAAAATCGAAGGCAACGGCGTGGCTGTGGGCACGACGCTAAAGCAGGCGACCGCAGTCCTCGCGAGCCTCAGGGACACCCATTGGGGAATCGTGGAAGCGGCGAGCAAACGGCAGCCCGCAGGCGCCATACTCGTGCAACGTCTCCATGAAGTTTTGAGCTTTGACGAACTCGCGATGGAGCTAACGCCAACCCTCAAGAAGATCGTGGAAGATGCTGCGAGCCTTCTGGCCGAGCAGCCGGTGTCAGCACCCGTGACGCCTCCCACCTCCACGCCTCAGGAGGTAGAGAAAACCACTCTGCCTGCGGCTGGCCCCGGCACTCAGCCGGGTCTCGGCCCCGTCGGGCTAGGTGGTGCAACGCCTCTCCAAGCCGGCAGCTCCGGTGCGGTGCAAGGCGCAGCGCCCGCGGCGGCACGGACGCTTACGACCGCGCCTTGGGCAGGGAGCGATGACGCCGAGATTGCGGCGTTCTACGTCGGCCAACCGGAAAAACTCGCGCGCAACCGTCGGCTCGTCGCCGAACTAAAAGCTCTCTACAGCCGCAGCCAAATCGAGGGTGACGCCGGTCCGGCAGGACTTCCCGACAGCAAGATTCAGGGCGTATTGGAAGTGCACCACATCGTTCCGCTTTCTCAAGGCGGAGCCGATGAACGGCACAACATGATCGTGCTCACTCCGACCCTGCACGCGCTGCTTCATTCAGCCCCCGAGGCGAAGATCGATCTCGTCAGCCGCTCGCTGATTTTGTTCGGCAAGTCGTATCCGCTAACGGTGCACGCCAGTCACAACGGCTAATCGTCCATGATGACCGAGAAGCAGCTTCGCGCTCAGATCAGCAGTGTCCGCGCTCATTCGAGCGACACCAGCATCATCGGCATTGCGGTGCCGTCCCGATGGACCGGTCCCAGCGAGTTGGCTTTCAACGGACAACGGTATCGCCTGCTGAGTGCTGAGACTGAGCTGGAACTTCGCAGCGCCCTGCTTGAGCCATGGACGGACGAAGTCCGTCCCGTGGTGCTGACTCCGTTAAAGGAGAATCAACTCGGAGAGGATTTGCTGTGCCGCTTTGCCAGGCGGCGCATTCACACGCTTGGGCCGCGGGAAATATTGCGTGATCTCTTCAAGGTTCGAGAAGTCGAACCGCAGCTCCATTCGCTAAAATGGCTGGCCTCCGCGCTCGCCGATGCCGCTCCCGAGGAGGGCTATCCCTCTCCCGCCCAAGGCGTGCTCGACCAAGAGACGGCATGGAGCTGGTTTCTCCGCCGCTGCCTCGGCTTGGAACAGGCGCGACCCGATCTTCCTTCGCTTCTCTGTTGGGCCCGCGATGCGGGCGTGGTGGCTCGCTGGCGCAAACTCGACAGCGATGCTGCCGAGGCCACGAGCCGTTGGCTCAATCAAAGTGCGGGCGCGGAGGCCGACTGGCTCTGGGCCGCGCTTCGAGGCGCCGAGGACATCTCCCCCGTGGCCCTAGGGCTGGTTGCCGACCTACTCTACAATCGCGACGACGACCCGAAAGACATCGTGCAAAGCACGGTTCGCTTCGAGGACCGCTATTTTCCCGGACTGCGATCTGACGCCTTGGGGGGACGTAAATTCGCGCGCGCCGCCGGTGCCGCGCTAGAACGCATGGGCGATGCCGCGAACCAAGAGGTTTTGCGTGCCGATCAGATTCTGACGGCTCTGGGACTGGAAGCGCGAGCACACGAAAGCCACCAATCCGCCCTTGGATGGAATCAGCGCTTGGACGCGTTTGGCCTACACCTCATGCGCTGGATCAAAGGGCGCAGCGCGGCAGAGCGAGAGTCGCTTGAAAAAGCCTACCTCAGGCTGACCTCCCACCGCCTCGCGAATCGTGATCACTCCACACGCGAGCAGCTGGACATGGCGCTACGTCTCGTCCGTTGGCTGGAAAAAGCCGCAGCGCCGGCTGCTACCGACGCCTTCGCACGCTGGTGCCACGACTACACCAGCGAGTTGAGCTTCGTCGATTGGGCGCGCCACCCGCTCTACCATGGACACGCTCAGGCCGAACTTAACTCGGCTTTCGAACTGCTCGTGGAAACCGTGGCGGAGTGGCGCGAACGCTTCAACGCAGGGTTCGCGCAATCTCTCAAGGACTGGACCGACGCAGGGTCGGAGACACCAGGCATTCTCACAATCGAGCAGGTTCTTCCGGAGATCGTTTCTCCGTTGGCTAAGAACGTTCCTGTCTTGTTCGTGGTGCTGGATGGGCTATCGTTGCCCATCTATCGCCAGATCGCAGTTGCGATGGTGCGGGAGAACTGGGCTGAAGCCATCCCGGCGGGAAGCACTCTGGCGCGTCCGACAGTGGCCGGTTTGCCCACCGTAACCGAATGGTCACGTCGGCTACTGGTAACCGGGCACAACAAGGTCCGAGCGGGCGATGAGGAGTCCGCGCTCTTCGAATCGAGCCCGTCCCTCCAAGGCGTAGCGCGTTCAAACCACCCACCTGTTCTATTCAAAAAGGCTGAGCTGACCGATGACGGAGGTCGGAGCGTTTCCGCCCAAGTCCGCGAAGCCATTCTTTCCCCCTCGAAGCGTGTGGTTGGTGTGATCATCAACGCGATCGACGACCATCTCGCCAAGGACGACCAGCTGCGCTTCTCCTGGCCACTCTCCCAGATCCCGGTCTTGGAGCATGTGCTCGGGCTCGCGAGGCTCGCGGGTCGCGCCGTCGTTATTGCCAGCGACCATGGCCATGTAGTCACCCATCGCGCGAAAGCCATTGCCTCCGCCCCGAACGACCGCTACCGCATACCGGCTGGAGCGGTCTTGCCGGGAGAAATTCACCTGTCGGCGGGTCGTGCCTCTCAATTCAGTCAGGCGGGTGTTTATGTCCCGTGGACAGAGCGCGGTTACTACACCAGTCGGCGCAACGGACTTCATGGGGGCGTCGCTCCACAGGAACTGCTGGTTCCGGCCAACGTCTTTATTCCAGGCACCGAGGCCCCGGATGGCTGGATACTCATTCCGCAATCGCAGCCAGCTTGGTGGTGGGCTGGTGCCGAAACGTCTCCCGCACCATCACCAACCGCGCCGGTTCCGACTGGGAAGAAGGGCAAGGCTTCGCAGACTGCCGACAGGACCTTGCCTCTCTTCGACACGCCACCAAGCGAAAGCGCGACAAGCGATTGGTTGGATCTGCTGTTCGCGAGCGAGCGCTACCAGGAACAATACGCCCGTGTTGGTCGAAACCCTCCCAGCCAAGAAACGGTTCGCCGCGTGCTCATCGCGCTTCGTGAACGCCAAGGCACTCTACTGAAGGGCGTGCTAGCTCAAGCGAGCGGGGTCCCTGAAATCCGCCTTCCCGGATTGCTCGCCATGCTGCGTCGCATCTTGAACGTGGAGGGTTATCCGGTGCTGAGCGTAGATGATGGCTCCGGCACCGTGCGTCTCGACCTCAGCCTCCTCCGCACCCAGTTCGAACTGCCGGCATGACTCTAAGCCCTCAACGTCGTCTCGACATCCTCAATGCTCTGCGCCGCGGCACCGTGCCCCAGGCGGGCCTCGACGCCCTCGCAGTCGGGCTGGACCGCTTTGCGTCCGCCGTGGAGGACGAACTGGATCAGGTCGAAAAAGGCGCGGCTGTTTTCAAGGCAGTCCGCGGAGACTATGGCTGTGGAAAAACCTTTTTCGTTCGTTGGCTCCAAGAGCGCGCACTAAAGCGCGGCTTCGTAACCGCGGAGGTTCAGATCTCCGAAAGCGAAACTCCACTGCACAGATTGGAGACGGTCTATCGACGATCCATCGAGCGCTTGCGTAGCAGTGAGTGCGATCAGGGCGCATTTCGGAGCATCATCGACGCGTGGTTCTTCGCCTTGGAAGAAGACATACTCCGAGCGGGAGAAAGCGATCCTCAGCTGCTTTCGCGAAAAACTCTGGAGCTGCTCGAGACACGACTAGGCACCGTGAACCGGGTCGCCCCGGCTTTCGGCCTTGCGCTACGTGCGTATCGTGAGGCTCAAACACAAGGAAATGCCGCGCTCGCCGACGGCTTGATTGCGTGGCTTGGCGGCCAGCCCAACATCTCAGGCGACATCAAACGCGCGGCCTCGCTCAGGGGGGACGTCGATCACTTCGCGGCCCTAGGTTTCATTCAGGGTTTGCTCACGGTGCTTCGGGATTCGGGGCGCCCTGGCTTGGTGCTTGTTCTTGACGAGGTGGAAACGCTGCAACGTGTTCGTAGCGACATTCGCGAAAAAGCGCTCAATGCTCTGCGCCAGCTTATCGACGAGGTGGACGCGGGACGCTTTCCCGGGCTCTACATCCTGATCACAGGCACCCCCGCGTTCTTTGACGGAGCCCAAGGCATTCAACGCTTGGCGCCACTCGCTCAGCGGCTGCATGTGGATTTCACCGCCGATGCTCGCTTCGACAATCCTCGGGCGCCTCAGCTCCGGCTCCGCGCATTCGACCGCGATCTTCTGGGCGAAATTGGCCGGCGCGTGCGTGACATCTATGCTCAAGGCAGCGCGGCAAAGTCGCGCTTGGAGTCGCGGGCCAACGACGCCACGCTGGCCCGTCTTGCGGATAATCTCTGCGGACAGCTCGGAGGCAAGGTCGGCGTCACACCTCGCCTGTATTTGAAAAAACTCGTCGCTGACGTTCTGGACCGAATCGACCAGTTCGCCGACTTCGATCCCGCCCGCGACTATCAGTTGACCGTCCAACGACAGGAAATGACGGATGTGGAAAGATCCGCGGCGGGTTTCTCCTCGGTCGACGATATCCCGCTTCAAACGTGAGCGAGTCCTTCGACAAGCTGCACCCGCTCGTGCAGCACCACTTGGTAAACACACTTGGCTGGCGCGAGCTTCGTCCCCTTCAAGAGGCCAGCATCGAACCTGTATTGAGCGGCGCGCACGCTTTGCTTCTTGCTCCGACCGCCGGCGGGAAAACGGAAGCGGCGATTCTGCCCCTTCTCTCACGGATGGTAGCGGAACAGTGGGAGCCCATGTCCGTGCTCTACCTATGTCCGCTAAAGGCGCTGCTAAACAATCTACACGGTCGATTGGAGCGCTATTGCGGTTGGGTCGGGCGGACATGCGGGATATGGCACGGAGATGTGCTGTCGGCGCAGCGCAAACGCGTTCTCGCCGATATTCCAGACTGTTTGCTCACGACTCCGGAATCGTTGGAGGCGATGCTCATTTCCACACGCGTCGAGCATCGCAACGTCTTCCCCAATATTCGAGCCGTGGTGATCGACGAAATGCACGCGTTCGCGGGTGACGATCGAGGTTGGCACTTGCTCGCCGTGTTGGAGCGAGTCACTCGGCTCGCCGGAAGAGAGATCCAGCGAATTGGTCTTTCGGCCACTGTCGGGAATCCCGACGGTCTGCTCGACTGGCTAGCAGGCCATTGCGAGGGACGCCGTGAGCTGGTCGTGGTGCGACCGCCATCCGATGCTCCGCAACCTGAAATCCAAGTTGATTTTGTTGGGAGCATCGAGAATGCCGCCACCGTCATCGCAGCGCTCCACGGCGGTCAAAAACGTTTGGTGTTTTGTGACTCCAGAAATCGAGTGGAGCAACTCGCGCTACACCTCCGAGCTGCGGGTGTAGAAACCTACGTCTCTCACAGCTCCTTAAGCGCGGATGAGCGAAAGCGAGCGGAGTTGGCTTTTGCTGAAGGAGGGAGCTGCGTAATTGTCGCCACCAGCACTCTGGAATTGGGGATCGACGTCGGGGATCTGGATCGAGTTATCCAGATCGACTCACCCTCAACCGTCGCGTCATTTCTGCAGCGCATCGGCCGCACGGGCCGCAGGCAAGGGAGCACCCGAAACTGTCTTTTCTTGGCCCTCACGGAAGAATCCCTTCTGCAGTGCGTAGCGCTTGTTCGGCTTTGGCAGGCTGGTTACGTCGAGCCGGTCAAACCGCCGAAACATCCAATTCACCTTTTCACGCAGCAGGTCATCGCGCTTCTTCTGCAAGAACGCGCCTTGCCGAAAGACGATTGGCGGGCATGGGTTGGACGCTTACCACCTTTCAGGGAGATTACGGAGGAATCGCTGGCATCGATACTCCATCACTTAGTATCGACAGGCTACATCCACGAAGACCAGTCGGTGTGGATGATCGGCCCTTCAGCGGAGACTGAACTAGGGCGGAGACACTTCTCGGATCTTGTGTCGGTTTTCACCTCTCCCCCACTGTTCGAGGTTTGGAATGGTCGTCAGCACGTCGGCAACGTGGAAGAGACCGCCCTCCTGCGAGAAGACGAGAGTTCACCAGTAATCTCCCTAGGCGGTCGGGCATGGAAAGTAACTGATATCAACTGGAAGAAACGTCGGCTGGAGGTCGTACACGAACCCGGTGCCGCCAAGACCCGCTGGCTGGGTGCAGCGCGCTCATTGAGCCTCGAACTCTGCCAGATGATTCAGACCGTTCTCACAGAGGCCGAGCCCTACGCCTTCGTGTCAAAACGGGCTCGCGCGAATTTGGAACAATCACGGGAGCGGTATGCATGGGTGGGGAAACCGCCCCCCTTGCTACAAATCCGTGATGACAACGTTATCGAATGGTGGACTTTCGCAGGCCGGAATGTGAACGCTTGGATCTGTGACGTTGCGCGCCAGCATTTCACAATTCATGCGTCGGCTCACGATATTAGACTTCGCATCGAGGCGAGTCTTGAGCGCGTTCAAAAATTGATTTCATTCATCCAAACACGTCCCACCGCCACTCCCACCGAGGAGTCGTTTGTCGCTAAATTTTCAGAACTTCTGCCCGCCGCTGAAAGGAAAGCTCTGATTCAGAGAAGAGCATATCGCGAAAAGGACATTGAATCGTTTATCAGTACCATCCAAGGCTCCTGACTAGCGAAGACCCGCTTCATCTGCACCACCAACGGACGGTGGGAGTCGGTTGGCGAACGAAGTGCCTTGGCGGTTACTCCAGAGAGAATCCGATATCGCAACTCCACCGGCACAAGCGGAAGTACGCCCTGAGCCTCTGGTCGACCAACTCGTTAAAGCAGGCGTTGGGGCCTGTGCAGGTGTGGAGCCCGTGTTGATGAAGTTGTCCTTGCCTCGACCTACTACGCCGGGCGGTGGACGCAGCGTTGCTCAGCAAATTTGTCACACCCCTTAAAACTCATCCCCAGGCACAAGGGAGGATCAACTCGGTTCGTGAACACCCGCGATCCATGCAGCCGGGAGCTGCTTTAGAGGGTGTAGCCCTGCCGCTGTGTCACCTTTTCGGCTATCTGCTCACGCAGTACCAACCGCTGTCTTGCGGACTCCAGAATGCTTTTCGCCCGGGTCAGGTCCCCTCCCGACTCCACAAACGCCTTCACCTCATGCTTTGTGCGTATGTGGTCGGCTGGCCCCATTTCCTTCACGCGGAGCCGCTCGGTGATCAGCTGGACCGCATCGTTCTCCTTCCGGAGGGCGAGCAGGGTTTCCACGGTGACTTCAGGGCTGGGGTTGGGGTTCATCGAACGCGATTCGAGTGTGAGGAGTTAAGACGGACGGAGGGAGACTTTTTTGAAGCCATTCGTGCAATGACGCACAACGGCGGTGTGATCGGGCAGGCCACGGAATTCGTGCGGCTTGATCCGATACTCCTCCACCCGCTGGTAGGTGTGGGCCGTATGGTCCAAATGCACGGTCCGGGTGGCACGCTCAACCCAGTGTTTTCCTAGCGCATTCGCACACCGGAGAGCGTCGGCCTCGGATGCGGCCCGATACATCACGAGGTTCTTCAAATTGAGAGCTAAAACCTCGGCTTGTTCCTTCGTTTGCGGCGGAATCAGCGATTCGAAGGCCTGGGCGGACACCACCAGCATGAGCATGCAGTCGCGGAGGCGGTCGATGACGTTGAAGTCGCTGGTGCCGTCATGGCTGGCGGTGATGGCGTTCTGAAACTCGTCCCCGACATAAACGAGCTGGTTCAGGGCATACTTCTGCCACGGGGGCAGCGCGTAGCGCCGGAGGGCATGCCGGTAGAGTAGCAGCTTCACGACCGTGAAGACATACTGCCGCTCCGTGGTGTAGTCCTGGGGCACGTCGATGCAGAAAATCTTGCCCCGGTCCACGTCGGCAATCGTGCAGGTGTCGGGCTCGTTGGAGCTGAAAATTTCAGCGATTTCCGGGGTGCCGAGGTATTCGAGGTAGTTCTGGGAGGTGCCGATTTCGCCAGCCCGCTGCTCCTTCGCCTCGTGCTTCAGATAGGTCTGCTCCAAGGTCTCGGCGAGGCGGATGCGGCGCTCGGTCGGCTCCAGTTCGGTGAGCTTTTCGAGCGCAGCCTTCAGTTCCCGCTCCGAGGTCAGCAGGTCATAGGCGTTGGTCGCCGTCGTCGGCCGACCGATGTCGGCCAGCAGCTCGAACGCCCGACCGATATGCGCGGCACCCTTTACTTTGAAGAATCCTTTTTCGTCCTTCGGATTCAGCGCGGCGGCCGTATCGACCAAAATGCGCGCCCGCGTCGTGAACGGCAACCGGGCATCCCCGGTGACGTTGAGCCGGTGTGGCGGCTTCTCGGGCTCGCCGATCAAGCGCGGCCGGAGGCGAATGATGTCGCCCTGCCGGCCATGCTTTTTCGCGAGCCATTCCAGGTAAAACCACTCGTCGCCCTTGTTGGCCATTACCACGCCGCCGAGAGTCGGGTTGCGCTTCACGAGGTCGGCGAGGAGCGTATTCATGCCCGAGGTTTTTCCGGAACCGGTGTCGCCGGAGAAAAAGAAGTGCCGGTTGGCCTTGTCGCGGGTCCAGCGAAAGCCGGCAAAGCACAGCACAATGGCCCACCGGTCTGCGACCGTCCGGCCCTGCGGGTCGCGCACGTAGCGGCGATGATCGGCGAAGTAGAACAGCCCGCCGGAGAAAAGAACGACGATTCCGCCGGCCATCAGGCTCCAGGGTAACGGCAGACGATTCGCCGCGAAGAGCCCGAAAGCCGAGATCGTGACGGCGAAAGGCAAGGCCAACGGAAGACGCAAACCGGGCTCGTTGTGGCGCAGATTTCGTTGAATCTGCCACGCCGCGACGCCGAAAAATGCCCCCGAAATCACGAACGCAGCGGCCGTGACGGCGTGCGGATCGTGCAGCCACGCGCGGATCAAAACGTCGGGAGCCGGGAGCGTTTTCATCGTCTTTCGCTGACCCCAACCAAGCCCGCTTGAGCTTCCTGTGCGAGCGGGCGACCCTACCGAAAAAAGGGTAGCTCGGTGCACCCCGCGCGTCGCCTCCCTGATCGGCTGGACCGGTCCGGCCCGAACCCAACGAACTCGTTAGGGTATTGCGTCTGTGGCCAAAAAAAGCGCGGGGGATTTTCGCCGACTTTCCCGGCTGATCGTAGCCGCTGATTTCCGACCACGACAGAACGGCTACCGGTTCCCCAGTAGTGCCGCTACCCCGGACTCGGGAGGGCCGCTCCGTTGAGGGGACGCATGGGTTCGGGCGTTATGATGCCATGATCACGGTCGGAGTCATTCGCAACGGAGCCACCTACCTTTCGCATCATCTGCGGAAAAACGATTACTGGTCGGAGGGTGAAAAGGTCGTGCAAGGCGAATGGATCGGCGAAGGTGCCAAAGCGCTCGGGCTCTCCGGGGCCGTGACGGATGCGCCATTCGAGGCCTTGCGCGAGAACCGCCATCCGCGCACGGGAGAGCCGCTGACGGCCCGCGATCAGGCCAATCGCGTGGCGTTCTTCGATGTGCAATTGTCCGCGCCGAAGGACGTGAGTGTGCTCGCAATACTTGGAGGTGACGAGCGCGTCCGTGAGGCATTCCACGAATCGGTCAAAACCGCGTTGGCCGAAATGGAGCGCTTCGCCGCCGTCCGCGAACGTCGCGGCGAAGCCGCCGGAAGCGAAGCCTATCGGCTCACCGGGAACTTTGTCGGCGCGCTGTTCTTTCACGACGCGAGTCGGGACCTCGATCCGCAGTTGCATGGACACGCCGTGCTCGCGAACGCGACTTGGGACGCCGCGCGCAACGAGTGGCTCGCGTTGCAACCGGTCGAGATGCTCCGCGCTTCGGCGTATCTCCGTCAGGTGATGTATCGAGAGCTGGCCGCGGGACTGCGGGCGCTCGGCTACGAGACGCACGAGATGAACTCGAAGGGCTTCGCCGTCCGAGGCGTCGAGCATCTGCGCGAGCGTTTCTCGAAACGCACCCGGCGGGTGCAACGTCTGGCGGAAGAATTCGCCGCCGCGAAGGGTCGCAAGCCGACGAAACGCGAGGTCGAGGTGCTGGTGCGTGAATCACGCGAGGATAAGCTGACGGAGGTTTCCACTCCGGAAGTGCGGGCACGGCAGCGCGCAGAGCTTAGCCCGGACGAGTCGCGCGTTTTGGACGAGCTGGTGCGGAGCGCGCGAGCGCAAGCGCCGCGCCAGCAGTGGTCGCACGGCACTGTCCAATCCGTCCTTCAGGCCGCGCTGCGCCACGTTTACGAGCGCAGCAGTGTCGTGCGCGAAGGCGAGGTCCTCAGCGCGGCCTTGGAACTGCATCCCGACTTCTTTCGCTGGCGCGAGCTGCGGTCAGCATTGGAGGCGCATCCCGACGCCATCCGCAAGGAAGGCGAGATGAGCCTACGGCCGATCCGGCGAGAGGAAGACGCCGCCGTGCAACGCGTGCAGTCGGGGCGGAATCAACGGTTCGCGCTCGGTAATCCGGCGGGCCTGCCGATGACACTGACCGCAGGACAGCGCACGGCCGCGACCGCGCTTTTGGAAAATCGCGACTTCGCGAGCGTGCTGATCGGCGATGCGGGCACGGGCAAGACGACGGTGCTGGCCGCGGTCGAGGCCGCGCACTTGGCCGCGGGAGGGGACCGGTTCCTGCCGCTGGCCCCGACCACGCGAGCCCGGGACGCACTGGCGTCAAGCGGACTCGCGGCGGCGGACACCGTGCAGCGATTCCTCGTCAGCGAAGCGATGCAGCGCGCAGCGGCGGGCCGCGTCATCCTCGTCGATGAGGCCGGGCTGCTCTCCACGCAGCAACTCGATCAGCTCACGAGGATCGCCGCCGACGTGCGGGCGCGGCTGCTGCTCGTGGGCGACACGAAACAGCACTACAGCGTCCAGCGCGGCGATGCTCTGCGCAATGTGATCCGTCATGCTGGCGTTCCCGTCGTGCGCCTTTCGGAGGTGCTGCGGCAGCGCAACGAGTCCGACCGCCAGTTCAGTCGGCTCTTGGCGACGGGCGCGGTAGGGGAGGCATTCGAGTTTGCCGACCGGCGCGGCCTGATCCACGAGATGCCGGACGATCATGCGTTGTTCGCTCGTGCCTCGGAGCACTACGTGCAGAACCGGCTGCGCGGGGTCGAGACGCTGGTTGTGATTCCCTTCTGGGATGAAATCGAGCGCTTCAACGCCGAGGTCCGGCCCGCACTGCGGCAAGCCGGCCTGCTCGGCGCGGCGGAGGTCGTGCGGGAGGCGGTGAAGCCGCTGACATGGACCGAAGAACAGAAGATCCATTGGGACCAATACCGTATCGGCGACCGGCTGCTCTTCGCCCGCGACACGCGCTTCTTCAAACGCGGGGTTGCGGCGGAGGTCATCGCCGTGCTCCCGGACGGCCTGCGTGTCCGCGGTCCGAAAGGACGCGAGGCGAAGATCACCCGCAAGCAGCGCGCGGCATTCGAGGTGGGGCGCGCGCAATCGCTGCCGGTGGCGGTCGGTGACCGGCTCTTGATTCGCGGCCGGGAGGACGACGCCGGTTTCGCCAACGGGGATTTCAAGGACGTTGTGCGCGTCGATCCGGACTCCAGCCGCGTTGTCTTCTCCGACGACAAGGAACTGCCGCCGCATTTCGCCGCGTGGACTTATGGGCACGCACTCACATCGTATCGCTCGCAAGGCAGCACCTCGGAGGAATCGTTGCTCGTGCTCGGTGAGGTCGCCATGCGGTCCCTTGCGCGACGCCAGTTCTATGTGGGCAACACGCGCTACCGTGGCGCTCATGCCATCTATCTTTCGAACAAGGCGGAAATCCTCCGGCGGCTCGCGCGGCCCGATCCAGGCCGCGAACTGGCTACGGAATTTATGGCGAGACACCGGCTTGTTCGTGACGAACGCCTCGCGCCGCACGTCCGGCGGAGCGTGCGAGCGCAGGTTGGCCGAATGTGGCAGCAGGCCATCGCCAAGGTGGGCGGGATCGGGACGAGTGTCGCTGAAGGGAGGACGCCATGACCGAGCGTTCGCCGCTACGGAAGCCGAAGCTGTATTTCGACACGGCGGCCAGCCCGAGCCATGTCACGTTCGACGACGGTAAGGACCAGCGCCGCAACCTGCCGTGGATGCACTACGTCGAGGCGCGCTGGGACTACGCCGAGCCGGATACGATCAAGATCGAGATCGGCGATTGGCGCGTAATCGTGCGCGGGCACAATCTCGCACCGCTCTTTCTGGCCATTGAGGAGCACGCCCTGGCCCGGATTCGAGCGCAGCCGGAGCTGGCGGCGGACCGTGAGCACGAACTCGACACCTTCGTCGTCGAGATTCGTTTCACGAAGGCTGCGCCGAATTCCTTCGGGAACAGGTCGGAAACCCAGAATAGTAGCTAAATTTAGCTCACGTGGGGCGCTTATCTTGGCGAATCCTTTTAAGCCTCAGCCCGTATCGGTTCAGGAGGCAATAGCCTTCACGTTCGTCGTGACGAAGGTTTCCCAAAGACAATTGAAGTTCGTCTTCGTCACGATTTGCTGTGCCTGATCCTGTGGAAATTGTGTGATTAACCGCATCTCCAATTCGGTCTTGTGAGTCATGTCACAAGGCGTGCTAACCAGTTCGGTTAGCCTCAGGAAGCGTGGATCAGGTTGGGTCCCTTTGTCACGAAACAGAAATCCGGTTTCATCTGCTTCTGCCTTATTGCCGTCAAATTGGAGGTCGAAGTGTAGCACCCGTCCGTTAAAGGTGTAATATAATACGGACCGCAGTGTCTGAAGTCGCTGCTGACCATCGTAGACCAGAAATTTGTGGGCGCGCCAACGTCCAGAGTCCACCTGCTTTGCAAAAGATCCTTGGGTGTAGTCATCCAAGAATGCGCGGTGTGGCACAGGCTCAGTTGTCTCCCACAGCACCAAGCCACCTATGGGATACCCCTTGATTAGTGAATCGAGGAGCAGGCACACGTAGTTTTCCGAATGATAACGCTCTCCCCACACATACTGGCGCTGAACTTGAGGTAGATACCAGCCGCTATGGATGCTGTTGATCTTCTCCATCGCTTCACGAACTGAAATTCCTGTGTAGGACATTAGAGTGGGAATGTCAGATGTTGATCATCGACTTGGTGGATATCACCAGCCCGTTTCGATGGGCAATATTTTCAGCAACAGCATCTCAGAGTTCATACGCAGGCAGCGTGCGATGCGAGCTGAGCTGCATAACCACGGTGGGGCACTCAGCAAAATAGGCTTTGGTGCGGTTCCAATACTCCATCTACCCTTTTTTCGGTAGGCCCAGTTCCTTGCGACAATATCGGGGTTGTCCCTTTTAGGAGACCAGCGCGGTTCTCCCGTTGCTTCGCAACGCCGGAGACCTCCGCGCGGGGATCGGCCCCCACAAGTGCCGGCAGCAACAGGAAAGAATCATGACAACGCTGGTCCACCTGACGCCCTGCATGGCGTTTGTCCTCGGTGTGGCGATGATGATACGGGCGCTTCACCTCTACTCGGCCGATCGATCGAACACTCCCCACGACTACCGGCGGCGCGCGGCTCTATGTCTCGCCGCCGTCCTCGCCTGGCCGACGCTCGCCCATGCCCAAGGGGTCGATCTGCGCACTGCCACGGAAGCGGGCAACGCGATTATCATGTATCTGAGCGGCACGTTCGCCGCTGTCGGCATCGTCGCGGCGGGTGTCGCCATGATGATGGGCCGCCAGTCCATCGCGAAGTGGGCCTTTGCCGGCGCGATGGTCAGCGGCCTGGCCTTTGCGATCGTGCGCACCATGTGGAGCAACATGGGCATCGAAGCCTCCAACGTTGGCACGTTCTCGCCCTGATTCTCCGTCTGCGTCCCATGCACTCGACGCACCTCAACGAGCACGACGCCAATCAGGGCGCGCAGTCCAACGGCGAGTTTCTCGGAATGACCGGGAACTCGGGCTGGTATCTCCTGGGCTCCGGCGGCGCGACCATCCTCATGGTCATCTTCCTCTGGGGCATCTTCGGGGTGTCGCTGTTGCTGTGCCTGCTCGTGGGTGTCGTGCTCTGCGGGCTCTCCGTTACCTACGTCTTCACGCTGAAGAACAACAAGCCGGAGCACTACGACACGGATTTCTTCGAATCGGCGTTGGTCGAGGCGGGCATCCTCTCTTTCCAATTCGGACCGCGAGCCCGGCGGCCGGAGAACCCCTTCGCCGCCGCGGGCACGGTCCTGAGTGCGGGAGACGCCAATCCGGCGCCCGTTTCGCGCAGCCGGCCGGTGCCGGCGATTGGTCGCCAGCCGGCAGCGGCGGGAGCCGCTGATCGCGTCGAGACGGTTACGGCTACGCCAAACAAAGCGAAGCGTGCGGAAGAACCGGAGAAAGCAATGGTCGCTCGTGTCGACTATGAGCAGTTACAGGAGCAACTGACGGCCACGGAGGAATTGCTCGAAGACGCGCTTGCGGACCGCCGGGAGGACTGACCATGCGAAGCGAACCGGCAGACGGATTCTTCGGCGAGAACATGATCGTTTTCGAAGGTCTGCACCGAGGTGGCTACATCTCGCGCGGATTCGAGGTGGTGGCGCCCGACCTGGAGCACGCCGATCCGGTGCACCACAACGCATTCGAGTCCGATCTCGTGGCGCTGCTGTCCGTTTTGAAGCCGGACTGGCGGATGCAGGTGCAGTGGACGAACGATTCCGACTTCCGGAAACCGCTCCAGCGCTATCGCGAAGACACGCTCAAGCTCGCCACCAACGAGTGGAGCAAGCGCCAGCGGAACGAGCGCTTCGTGCGCTACTGGCACATGATCGAGTCCGGGGTGCTGCGTCGGGAGCGGCTCCGGTTGTATTTCACGACGGCGGTTGATGCCGCTGTCCTCGGCGATCGGTCCGGCCGGTTCACGCACGAAGCGTTGCTCGGCACGTATGGAGAGCAGTTCCGGCAGATTGGCCAATTCCTGCAGGCCCTCTTCGCCGGCAGCAGTGGACAAGTGCGGGCCATGACGGATGCCGATCACTTCCTGCATTACCTGGAGTTCCTGAATCCTTCGCTCCCGGAGCAGAAGATCGGCGATCCGCTCGAATTCTTCGATCCGGAGAAATCGATCCAGGAGAACTGCTGGCTCGGCGAAGGTCGTCCCCTGGAAACGCCCGACACGGGCTTCTACCTCGATGGCTATTACCACGGGATGCTCGTCCTGAAATCCCTGCCGAAGCGCACACGGCCGAATCTCGCCTATCTGCTCACCAAGCTCGGATTCCGGGAGTATGCGATCACCGTCAACGTCGAGGCCGTCGATGTCGATGAGCTGATCGAAAAGGAGCAGAAGGAGCTGAGCCGCGTCGAAGGCGACTACGAGAGCCTGAAGAAGGTGAAGCTCCTCGCCGCGATGCGGACGAAGGCCGCGAAGATCGCGCGCTACAGCAACGGCGACAGTTCGCCGTATCGGCTCCAATACATCATCCGCGCGTGGGACCGAAACCGCGCGGACCTCCGAGCGAAGCTGACCGCGCTGAAGGCCGCGGTCGGCAGCATGGAGCGCGCACAGGCCTATGAGCCGGCCCTCGAACCCTCGGCGCGCAATTTCTTCTACTGCACGTGGCCGGGCTGGTCGTTCAGCCGCTACGATTCGCTCTGGCATGATTACGACGACGCTCTCGTCGCGAACATCCTGCCCTTCAGTTCGACGCCGGTCGGGCATCTCGACCAGGCGGAGTTCATCTTTGAAGGCCCGAACGGCAACCTCGTCGGCGGGCGGACCTTCGTCGGCGAGGGCAACAGTCAGACGCCGCAGAACGCCGTGGTCATCGGCACGACCGGCTCCGGAAAAAGCGTCAACGTCATCGATATTCTCACGCAGACGGAGCCCTTTTACGCCTACACGATGATCGTGGAGGAAGGTGAGTCCTACACGACCTACGTGAAGACAGTCGATTCGAAGGCGGAGCCGATCATCGTCCAGGCCAACGGCAAGCTGACGATGAACTACCTCGACACGCGCGGCCTGCCGTTGTCGGGGCTGCATCTTAGCGCGGCTGCCGCATTGCCCATGCTCATGGTCGGGCAATCGAAGGACGAGGATCGCACGAAGCTCCGGCAAGCGCTCCTCGCGAATGCCATCGGCCGGCTCTACGAGGATTTCTCACGCTGGTATTTCAACCGCCATGCCGATGAGGTGGCGGCGCTGGCCCGTCGAGCCTACGCGCTCGATCTGTATCGGCGCACGCGAATGGGGCCGCAGGCCACGGCACTAGATGCGTTCCTCGAGTTCGGGGAATGGGAACAGTCCCGCGCGGACGAGGCGGCGGCGTTCGTCGAGCAGTGCGAAGAGGGCGACGTCGTGCGTTTCTCGAAGGATGCCGCCGGGGCGCAGCAAATCCGCGACCTCGTGTTCTCGAAGTTTTCGGCGGCGGACATGCCCCAGCACGGGCACCTTCAGGAATTGTTGTCGGCCGAGGCAACCGGACCGCATGCCGACGAGATGCGCTATCTCTCCACGCTTCTGGAACCGTGGGCGGCCGGTGGCAGTTACGGCGAGTTGTTCGATGGCGTATCGAACGTGTCACTCACCGGTCGCATCGCGCATTTCGAACTCGGCTACATCCCGGAGTCGGCGGAGGAGCTGAAAGCGGCGGCGGCCTTCCTGATCGCGAACTATACCCGCTCGCATATGATGCGCCTGCCGCGCGCGCTCAGAAAGCGAAACATCTTTGAGGAGGTCGCCCGCTTCTCGCTCGTGCCCTCGGGCAAGAAGGTGCTGCGCGAGTCGTATCAGCAGCTCCGGAAATACAACGTGTGGAACGTCGCCACCGTCCAGAACTACGAACAGTTCAAGACCTCGGACATTCGCGGTGCGGTGCTCGGCAACAGCCGCATCCTTTTCCTGCTTCGTCAGAGCGACCGGTCCGACATCGAGGATCTGAGCCGGGACTTTCCACTCCCCGAGGCGGTGAAGGACGCGGTGATGAGTCATCCCGAGCCCGAGAAGCTCGTCGGCACGAAGTTCTCGCAGTTCACCTACTATCACACCGACGAGCGCCGGCCCCTCGTGGTGACCATGCGCAACGTCGCCTCCCGCGAAATGCTCTACTGTGCATCGAGCTCCGGGGCGCACTTTGACCAACGCGAGAAGGCGCTGCGCGGACACAGCAGCGTGATCGACGCCATCATCGCCAATGCGTGATGCCATGAAGACGAACGAGGAGATTCAGCACGAAGCGCAGCGCATGATCGATCTGGGTCGCCAGTATCGCGAGCAGCACCGTGCCGCGGGCGGCGAAGTCGCGCCCTTGCCGCGTGTGTTGGTGCAGTTGCCGGACGTGCAGGTCTCGCGCCCGGCGGGCAACGCAGCGGAGGTCCGCGTCGTCACCCGTCAGCGACACATCGAAGCCGCGATGACCGACGACGGCCTGATCTATCGTTTGATGGAGCGGGAGACCGACTTGGGGGCCGTCTCCGCTCCCGGCGCACAGGCTGAGGCTTCCGAGGTCATGGTGAGCCGCGCGGGGTTCGATCTGCTCCATGCCGGTTACGAGATGGTCGAGGAAGATCGGCTGTTCGAACTTCTTACCCCGTATTCGGAACGCGCGGAGAACCGGTCCGACGGCGAAACCGCGGATGACCGGGAAGTCGCTGAGGTGGAAACGATCCTAGAGACGCACCTGCTCCCGGCTTCCGACCGGCTGCGCACCAAGGCGGAGATTTTCGAGTATCTCGAAGGGCGCCTGGAACCCGGTGTCTTCATTGCCCACGCCATCGACCGCCTGTGCGCCCGGGAAGGGCAATGTCAGGCGCAGGCCCAGCGCCACGCCATCCGACTCACGATCGATGAACCCTGAATTCAACCACGGTCTCCCATGCAACGCTTCTTAGACACCCTGTCGTTTTTGCAGCCGTATATGATCGGCCTGCTGTTCCTCGTGATGGTCCTCCTGTTCATGCCCGGTTGCGCGACGGCCGGTGCCGACTCGGCCGGACGCACCCGCAACTTCGCCACCACCGCGGCTACGACGGCGGCGGGTGCCTACATCGGAGCCCGTGAGGGCGACGGCAAGGCGAAGAACGCGGCTGTCGGCGCCGCCGCCGGGTTCGTGGTCGGCGAAGCAATCAATTACTTCAACAACAAGGCGCAGCGGGAGGCGTTTCTGGCCGGCTACGAGAAGGGCCAGTCCAATGCCGTGAAACAGCAATACTGGATCGCGCGCGACAACCAGCGGCCCTCCGCCGATGACGGTTACGAGGAGACCTACTACGAAATCGACGTGCCCCAGACGGATCGGGACGGCGTGCGTCGCGAACCGACCAAGCGAGTCATCCGCGTGGTCCTGCCCCGGGAGGAAATAGGATCGTGAAAACCATCCTTTCCGCGGCTTTGTTTGCCGCCGTCTCGCTGCCGGCGTTTGCGCAGTGGGCCGTGATCGATGCGGCCAACCTCCAGCAGAGCGTCGTGAGCTACGCCGCGCTCGTCGAGCAGCTCTCGAATCAGGCGACGCAAATCAGCAATCAGGTTCGGCAAATCCAGCAGTTTGAAACCCAGCTCAAGCGTATGGGCGACATGGCAAACGTGAAGGACATCGTTGGGTTTGCCGAATTCCGTGCCGACTTGAACCTCCCGACGCAGATCAAGACCTGGGCGCAAGGCATCGCTCGCGTTGATGGGCGGGGATTGTTCGGCGACACGCGGGACGGCATCTTTCGCGAGGTGAGTGCCGACTTCCGGGACTTCGACGGCGCTGCGGTCGAACGCGATCCGGCCATCTACAAGGAGGCGCACGACATGGCGGTGACCGTCGATGAATTCAAGGCGGTGCAGACCGATGTTTACAAACGACGCGAGGATCTGAAACACGCCATCGCGCGGACGAGTGAGGCATTGCAGGCGGCGGAAACGGAGGCGGAACAGAAGAAATTGGAGGCCGTGTTGAATGCGCAGTATGGCCAGCTCTCCGCCGTCGATGCCGAGGTTGCCCTCAGCGCGGCCCAGGTGCAGGTGAAGGCGGCCGAATCCGCCGCGATGAACACCGCCCAAAGCGAGGCGGACGCCGAGGCCCGTCGGCGGCTGGCGCAGCAGGAATCACGGAAGCTCTCCACGACTTTCAAGCCCCAATACGAATCGATGTTACAGTATGTATCTGAGAAGCGTTTTACACGCTGACGGCGAACTGGTCCGGAGAAATTGGGTCAAAATCCCCCTATGAAACCCCATACGATTATCGGAGTTTGGCTGATGACCATGTTGGTCGCTGGAGGGTGCGCGGATCGGGAGGCCGAAGCAAAGGCCCGCGCCGAGGCTGCCCGTAAGGAAATGGACGCGCTTCCTAAGACATTCGAGACACCCGATTACTACAAAAAGAACGAACCTGAAAAGAAGCCGGAAAGCCAGAGTAAGCCCTGACGAACATGACGCCCTCTGTGATAGGCACAATTTTGCCGACATCCTACTTTGATGGTCTCTCGACCCTCTGGGGCGGTTGCGCCTATATCGGAAGCACTATCGTCGCGGCCGGCCTTGTCTTTCAGGTGGTGCGGAGTCGACCGGAGGCAGGTGACCTAATCTGGCTGCTTGCGAAGGTCTTTCTGATCGGGATTGCCACTCTGTTCATTCGTGAGTGGCTGATGCGACTAAACGACATCGTCTTGGCGTTTGGTGGTGCGCTTGGCGTCAATCCCCGGAGCGTGGACGAACGCTTCGTCGAGTTCATCGCGGGGAAGACTGCGACCGAACCAGACGCGAGCATGTGGGACATTATCTGGGGAACCAAGTCAATCGGGACAGCGATTTGTTACGCGCTACTTTGGCTCTTCGGCTGGGTCTCATGGGGCATCCAGTATGTAATGAAGCTGATCGGTGGCGTCCTGCTCACTTCGGGATGGGCACTCAGTCCAATTTTTCTCGCGTTCTTCATGCTGCGGCCGATGGCGGGTGTAGCTCAAAAATACGTCATCGGCCTGGCAGCGCTCGTATGCTGGCCTTTTGGTTGGACCATCGCTGCTGTTGTTACCAACGCCATGCTCGATGCGGCAGCCACTGCGAACTTGGTGCCCGTGTTTGTCGTGGGTGCGCCGGTTGCGGCTCCTGCGCTTACCGTCCTGTTGATCGGTGCCTGGATGATACTCAGTTCGATTCTCGCTCCCTGGGTGACGACGAAGATTCTGTTGATGGGTGCAAATCCCGCCGCGGCGTTTGCACAAGGAGTTGGCGGAGTGGCCCAAGCGGCATTGGCCGGCGGTGTCGGCGCAGCTGTTGCTGCCGCTACGGGCGGCGTTGGCGCGATTGGCGTAGTAGCGGCTGCGGCTGGTGGTGCAATGGCCGCAGGCGCAGAGTCAGCAGCGCGCGGCGGAGGCTCTGCACGGATGACCGGGACGGCACTCGGCGGTCTCTCTGGTTTTTATGCTGGTTCCTTTATGCGGCGCCACGCGGCTGCCGCGGAGGAGACGGCCTCCGCGCAACGCCAGCACGCGAACGCCGCAGAAGCATTCGCCGATCAATTTGCCGCACACGCTCAACGCACGCGGTCAAGCAAGGGTGGCTTTGATCGTCAGCCACATAACGAAGATCCCAACCAAGCGGCCATCGACATTGAATCCCATGTCAAATCTTAGCCAAAGACTCAGTGCGGCCTCGAAGGACTCCATCAAATCGATGCAGCGCATCGCTGCCGCGCAGAAAAGAATCGGCGACGCCTTGCTCGACGGAATGCGTCGTGAAGCTACCGGCTCGTCGAGGCCCTGCAAAAATGTGACGCCCCCGAGCCAAGGGCCATCCCGGAGGTAACCGATTATGGTCGTCAACGCCGAAACCGCTCCTGCGCAGCCCTCGCGGACTGTGCCGTCGTTCGGGAAACCGAAATCCTCGCTGCTGGCGATCTTCGACCGTCAGCGCCGTCAATCGCTGATCTGGTTCCTGGTCGCGGTGGCGGCATGGGTGTGGGCCGCGTGGGACCGTCACAATCTGGTCGGTCAACTGACGCGGAAACGCGAAGTCGTGATGATCGACAGCCTCGGCACCTACTACGTGTCACCTGTGGTGGACATTCAGGAAGCGAAGGATCTGCACGCGATACAAACCAAACTCGCCTGCAAGGCGCTCTTCGAACGCAACCCCGCCGGATTGGACAACCCGGAATTGTTCAAGCAGCTCTTCCTGCGCGAAGCAGCGCAGAACGCGCAGGTGTCGCTCAACCGCACGAAGGCAGAATTCGAGGCGAAAGGCCTGCACCAAAAGGTCGAAGTCGGAACGCCGGAGATTCTGAGCACCCGCGACAACGCCTTCTACACGTCGGCCGACGTCCAGTTGATCCGCGTCGGCGCCTATCAAGGTGCACCGATCACCGAAGTGCTGCGCTACCGGGTTAAATTCAAATTTCTCGTCAATCCCGACCTCACGCGGAACGGACGATTCCCCACGGCAGTCGCCGCGTTCCAAGTCGAGCCCATCAAAACATGAGGAGGCACCATGTGGAAATCCCTCGGACCCTTCCTAGCCCTCGCATCGGTCCTGAGCGCCCAGGCCATCCGCGAAGTCACGCTCGATCCGAAGCAGGCGTTTGACTTGCCGATCTCGCGGGAAATCACGACCGTGATGTTTCCCGGTCCGATCACCGCCGTGGCCGGCGCAGAGATGCTGATCGAAAACGGCAAGGCTGCGGTCGAGGTCGAGGAAGGCACGCCGCTGCGGTTCCACGTCTCGCATGCGCCGGGCTCGAATTTCCTCCTCGTGCGCAGTCTCCAGCCGGAGGCCACGGCCCGGCTCACGGCGATCTACCAAGGCTCGGCCTACGTGCTGCAATTGCGCTCCGTGGCGGCCGATTCGGTGGCGAGTGTGATTTTCCAGCCGAAGGGCGAAGCGAACGCCGTTCGGGTCGAGGCCCCTCCGGAGGCGGTGAAATTTTCGCCGCGCATCGGCCTCAGCCTGCTCGACCGGGCGCGGGCGTATCCCGTCCTGGCTAAGTCGCTGCCGAAGGCAGTCGAGGGCGTGACGCTCCGTGCCCAGAACCGCACCGTCACGCTGCCTGACGTGGAAGTCACCGTGCAGGAGGTTTACCGATTCTCGAAAGAGGATGCCGTTGTGTTCCTCCTGCGTTTGAAGAACACAACCAACCGCATCCTCGATCTCGCGCCGAGCACGTTCGCGGCGCGGGTCGCGAATGAGAAGTTCGAGCAATCCATCGCCAACGGGCCGCGGACCCTCGCGCCCGGCGAAAGCGCCGAAGCGGAGTTCGCGGTGGTCGGCATGCCGGACGGCACGCGCAACGATCTCAGCGCGGACAACGCCTTTACGATCCTGATCAACACGTCACGACGTGAGGCCGTTGCCAGAGTGAACCCGGCGACGCTGCCCGCCACGAAGGAACCCCGGTCATGAATCCGCGAGCCATCGTCAATTTCTTCAAGAGCAAGTTCGGCTTGTTCGTCGTGTTTGTGGTGGTGCTCTTCTCCGGACTGGCGCTCTACGGCCGGCATCAGGCGCAGGAGCGCGAGGCGGCGAAGCTCGCCGCGCAAAGCGCCAAGAAGGTCGAACTCGGTCAGGTGCGCGTGCCCTTGGACCAGGGTCTCGAAAGCGGCCTCCCGCAACAGGCGAAGCCAGCGGTGGCGAAGTCGGGAAACGATCCCGTCGAGGCGAACGGAATCGTGCCGTTTCGCCCGGCGACCACTACCATGGCCGCGAAGGCGGGTGCACAAGCCGCGGAGCCGAAACCGCGCAAGGTCCGCTACGTCTCGCTGCTGGCCTCTTATGAGGCGTCGCCAGTCCAGGCAGAGCGCAAGTCGAGCCCGCCGCCCGAGCGATTCATGCCCTTTGGAACACTCCTGAAGTGCAAGCTCGTGAACACCATCGACAGCGCGAATCTGGAAACGCCCGTCATCGCGGTGCTGCTCGAAGACGTGTGGCAGAACGGCAAGAAAGTGATCCCGGCCAACACCCTCGTCCACGGGACGGCGCGCGCCGGACGCCTGCGCGACCGCGTCACGGCCTCGGGCACCTGGCGCTTCGTTTGGCAGGACGGTCGCGAGTTGGCGTTCAACGGCGTGGCGTTGGATCGAGAATACGACCATAACATCGACGGCTACGGCATCACCGATGGCTCGGCCGGCCTGAGAGGACGACTGATGGCGACGGACGACCTTCAGGAGTTGAAGCTACTCGCGTCCGCCGCGCTCAGCGGTTTCGCGCGTGGCACGCAGGATCGCACCCAAACCGCGCTCGGGACCACGATCACCGGTTCCGTTTCCAACGGCGTGCGCGAAGGCGTCGGCGACGTGTTCGACCTCTACGCCAAGCGCACGCTCAAGGACATCGAGGAAAACGGCTACTTCGTCCGCGTGTCCGCCGGTAAGGAATTCTACGTTTACGTTCTCGAGTCGGTCGATCCGCAGAAGGCGAACTTCGCAGGCACGCGGGTGCCGCCAGAGGCTGGTCCCGTTTCCCCTCCACCCGCAACCAAAGGCTAACCATGAGACTCCTCCTGCTGACCCTTCCGCTTTTCGCCCTGGTGGGCTGCGCCACGCATCGCCCGGTGGTCGTGGCGGCTCCGCCGCCAATCGTCCCCGCAGCGATGCCGACGAAGATCGTGGAAACGCGCTACGAAGTGCGCGGCTACCGCGAGGCGGCCAATCCGTCGATCCGGCACGAGTCCCACGCGGTCTACCGGCGGACACGCGTTCCACTGCACGCGGACGAATCGGGCGAGACCGTTCCGCGCACGGCGTATGTGCCAGCGAGCTACGCGCCTTTGCCGGCGGCGGCTGAACTCAACGCTGAGTTGGCTAACCAGAAGGCAATCACGGGGGAACTGCGGGCTATGAAGCTCGCGATGGCGGAAACGCAGTTACGCATGGAAGCACAGTATGCGCAGCTCGTGCGGCAGAGCGCGGAGGTGGCGAAGGTGCGCGGCGAATTGGAAGCCGCGCGCAACCGCCTCCGCGTGGCTCCGCTGGGACAGGTGGGCGACGTTGCTGTGAGCAACGACGCGAACACGGATGCGAAGTGGTGATCGCCGCCATGCCGCCCACCGTCGCACAGCTCGAAAAACTGCGCACGCTGCCGGGGCGGCTGAAAGGCCGCATCACCGGGCAGGACGTGGCGATCGATCTCGTGACGGAACGGTTGCAGCATGGCGAACTCGGCCTGACGACACCCGGGCGTCCCAAGGCGAGCTTCCTGTTTCTGGGGCCGACCGGCGTCGGCAAGACGGAGCTGACGCTCCGCTTCTCGCACGAGTTGTTCGGTCCGGGGCATGTCGTGCGCCTCGATATGTCGGAGTATCAGACGGCGGAGCGTCTCGAACTGATGCTCGGCAACGCCGATCAACCGGGTCGCATCGCGGAGGGTTTCGATGCCTGCGGCGGCCACGGCACGCTGCTTTTCGATGAAATCGAGAAAGCGCATCCGCGCGTTCTGGACGTGATGCTTCAGTTGCTCGATGCCGCGCGACTGACGACGGGGCGCAACCGTGTGCTCGATTTCTCGGCTTGGTATGTGGTGCTTACGAGCAACATCGGGGCGCAGCGCATCATGACGCTGCGCAAGTCGAAGTATGAGACTATGGAACGTCTCGTGCGGCAGGATGCCCAGCGCGAACTCCGGCCGGAGATCTTCGCACGCATCACCGTCACGGTGGTCTTCAACAAGCTCGATTACGATGCGCAGTGCGCCATCGCCGCCGGCCTCGTGACGAAGGAGTGCGAGACCTTGGCGGAGCTTGGCTATCAGGTTTCTCCGGAACCGGCGGTGCATGGAATTGTCGTTAGTCGTGGTTATCACGAGCGGCTTGGAGCCAGGCCGATGCGTGATGCCGCCGAACTCTTGGTTCGGAACGCGCTCGCTCAGGAGCTTCTACGCGGGGGCGACGGCTCCGGCCGTCTGCTGCCGCATTCGGATGGGATGAAACTGCAACTGAACCCTGCCGCTTCGTAGCCATGCTGCCCAGAAATGCCGCACCGCGTATCGTGGTCCTGAAAGGCGACAGACTTTACGGAGACTTGATCAGCCGGCATATCAAAGACCTCTGGCGGAACGCCGACGTGCAGGTGTTTCAGCTCGGCTTTGACGCCCTCGATTCCATCCAGGCGCAGGTGCCCGACCTGTTCATCACCGGAGTGAAGATCGACGATATGGACGGGCTCGAACACCTGGAGCCGTTCATCGAAACGAACCTCCCGGTGCTCGTGCTGACCTCGCGCAAGGATACGCGCACGTTCGATCTCCTGCGCAGCGTGCGCTACGACGGTCTTTACGACGGTTACGCCGAGGGCATGGACAATCTGCCCACGGCTTTGCAGGAAGTGATCGAACGCCGACTCTACGTGAGCCCGACGATGCTGCCGTTCCTGAAACGGCCGAAAAACATCACCCTCGATGCGCTCACCGAGAAGGAGCAGATGGTGCTGTCGATCATCGGCGACGGCTCCGACGATCAACAGGCGGCGGAACGCCTCTCGATCTCGCCCTACACGGTGAATACGCACCGCAAGGCGATCATGGCGAAACTCAAGCTGCATCACAAAGGTCAGCTCATGCTGTATGCGCTCCAGAACGGCTACATCTGGGTGACAGCGAAGAGCGTTTACTATCCGGGATTCCAGCGTCGCCTGCAGGCCGCCGCCGGGGCGGCGAAGTCCGCACCGACCGAGCGTGCGAGCGCGTGAGGAGCGGGTTAGAGCGCTCGGGGGGAGGCGTTTATTCAGAAAAGGCGCGAGCTTGGGCAGCTTCTCGTCCCCGAGCCCGGTAAACAATTACGCGGGATCGATGGTCAAACTTACGAGCACCTTTTTCGCTTCGTGCTAGGCCAGGCTCTGGCGGCGCTTGGATTTGGACAGTTGGTTGGGCACGGAGAAAAGGTTGATTCAACCTAATAAATAAAAACGTGCGACATGACGAGCCGGTTTGGTGAGGCATGCTTTTCGGGAGACTTTTGGTTCATCGGCCAATCTTAAACGCCTTCGCTAGACGTTGTGCCAAGGGCATGGCTGTCGGCCGGACATGGGTGGCGCGTCGGCTCCACACCAGAACGAGCTTTCTTGTCAGTTGCTTGAGAGGGTCGGCTTTAATCAGGAGACAGGAGTCTGAGGGGAGATCATCCAACGCGAGTGTCGGCAGGATCGCCGCGTAGCCGCCGGCGCGCACCGCGCTCAATGTCTGAGGGAAAGACTGGCAGGCGAGAGAAGGCTCGATTTCCACATTCAGGTCCGAGGCGATCTTTCGCAGCCTTTGGGTGAACTGGCCGTCTGCGGTTTGCGCGGCGAGCGGCAGTCCGCCCAATACATCCTTTAACGTGGGCGACTTTCCCTTCCCTACGAGGGCTTTGGGCACGACCGCCATATAGGTGAGTTCGCCTAGTGGCGCTGATTCCAATCCGTCAACCAAGGCATCCTGGCGAATCACGCCGAAGTCCACTCGGCCATCCGCCAGTTGTTGCACAACGTCATTGGTTCTTAGGCTGGTGGTTGCGAAACGAACCGTGGGTTTGCTTCCCGCGAGCGTCCCCAGTCGCGGAATCACCAGCCAGTGAAGAATGCTGTCGCCCGCGGCGATCGTGTAGTCGGGGCATTCGGTCCGGCATTCCGCGCGAAAATCCTCCAGCGAGCGAAGATGGCTGCGCGCCAGATCGGCGAGTTTTCGACCGTGTTCGGTGAGCTTGAGCAACTTTCCCTGCCGTTGGGCCACCTCGCATCCGAAGAACTCGGAGAGTTCCCGCAACTGGCGGCTGTATTGGCTCTGGCGGATCGGATCACCCGGTGCAGCTTGGGCAATACTGCCTGCATCGTGCACCTCGACCAGCACACGCATGCGATCCAGGGAAAGACCTCGCTCAGAGAAGAGTTTTTCAAACATGACTAATAAATCAGGTATGCTGTGCCTTTGCACATGGCAAGTTTTACGACGTCTGCTAAACTGTCGGAGTCATCGGAAAACGGGGCCTTCAAAATTTTTGGAGTTTTTTTCAAAACAGCCTCTTGATTTTTGAATCCCTGAAACCGTTGTAACTCTTCGAACACTTAATCGTCTCAGCCTTCCATCATGAACTCCACACGACTTACGCCCAAAACGGCCCTCCGGTTAACGGAAGGACTATGGTCGTGTGCGAATACGATTAGCGAGACGACCATGCGTAGTCATCCGGGTTATTTTCGACCCGATTACGCGAATCTCATTGGAAGTGGGGAAACCTGACGCCGAGGACTCTTTGTAGCCTCACGCAGCCCACTTCCGTCCGGAAGTGGGTTTTTTCATGCCTGAAAACCGCTTCCGGAAGCCGAGTTCAAACTCGTTTTCCATATCCCGTAAGCGGCTTCATCGCTGAGCCCAGTCAATCAGCCAACGCCCGCATCAAATCCTGCGGCCGTCCAAACCGCCCGACCTTGTCGGTGCGAGAGGGACGATGGTGTATGTTCTTTTTTGTGAAAATGCAGGGTCCGCTTTCAGGCGACCCTGCGATCAACGCACGGTGCACCCTGAAGGTGTTAAACGGTGATGCCGGCCGTGCGTTTCAATTTTTCGCCTTGTCGTCTAACAGTCCAGGATCCCGGCCTTTCAAGCCGAGGGATGCGGGTGCGACTCCCGTCGAGGCGGCCACTTTAGTTTGCGCCTGTAGCGTAGGAGTAACGTGCCGGTCTGCCAGTCCGGAGTGGGGAGTGCGAATCTCCCCAGGCGCACCATGGAGCTGTGGTGTCAACAGCAGCACAGCGGACTTTTAATCCGTTCGGTGCGGGTGCAACTCCCGCCGGCTCCACCAACACTTACCCTGCGGTCATTGAGGGCGGATGTCGGAGAAGTCTTCCGGCACCGAGCGACCTGAGCCGCAGGTATTCATCACGACGTGCCCGAGCAGCCAAGGGACCGGCCTGCAAAGCCGAGGTTCGCGGGTGCAAGTCCCGCCGTCGTGTCCATTTTGGGGCTGTAGTAGTAAGAGCAGCACGCCGCGCCTGCAACGCGGAGGAGACGGAGCGTTACTGTCCAGCTCCACCAATTTTATCCGCGAGACGATCTAGCCGGTCGGTCTGGTTTCCAAAACCTAACGGGTGAGTGCGATCCTCACCGCGGATGCCAATTTCGACTGAATGAAGAGTAACACTGCGCAAGCAGGGTGGGTAAAAGTCCCATATAGGTAGAAACCCCGCCGGAGGGTGAAGTCCGGCATTTGGAGGTTAAGCCGATCTAGTGATGGCGCGTGGCTGAAGACCACGAGAGCGCGGAGCAAAACCGCGAGCCTCCACCAATTTTTGCGGGTAGAGCGAGGTCTCCATCTGGTCTCATAAGCCACGATGCCCGTCGGTGCGACTCCGACACCCGCATCCAATTTTTCGGAGCGTAGCCTAGAAGTCAGGCACTCGGCTTGGGACCGAGGTCACGCGTGTGCGAATCACGCCGTTCCGACCATTTTCAGGTGCGTGGCCCAGTCAGCGGGGCACCGGCCCGTGAAGCCGGGGAAGTGGGTGCAAGTCCCACCCACCTGACCACCTTTTGCTCGTGGAGATGAAGGAGTCGAATCAGCCCTCTGTCGAAGGGAAGTCAGCCGGTGCGAGTCCGGTCGCGAGCGCCAATTTCGAGGTGTCGCCTAGCAGCTAGGGCAGCTGGCCTACACCCAGCCATAACGGGGGTGCGAGTCCCTCCACCTCGACCACTTCATTCCTTGGTAGTTCAACTAGCAGAACGCCGCACTGTTAATGCGGAGGTGCAGGGGCGGAACCTGCCCGAGGAGCCATTCACGGGTCGTAAGCTTTAACCGTGAAGCAGCCGGCTCTTAACCGGCGGAACTCGGAGCATTCCCGAGACGGCCCACCATTTTGGCTCGGTAGCACAACAGCAGTGCGACGGTTTCATACGCCGTGTCCGTGCGGGTGCGAGTCCCGCCCGAGCCCCCAATTTTCGAGACGTGGCAGAGCAGCAATTGCAGCGCGCTGTAAACGCGCCGTCCTCACGGACTGCGGAGGTGCGAGTCCTTCCGTCTCGACCATTTTTTCCGGCCAAGCGTAGGAAGCGACGCATCCCGTTGGTATCGGGAAGAGCGGAGCGCAAGTCTCCGGACCGGATCCATTTTGCAGACGTGGCGGAATAGCATACGCGCCGGCCCGAGATGCCGGTGAGCGCAAGCTCGTGAGAGTGCGAATCTCTCCGTCTGCACCAATTTCGCGGCGTGGTTGGAATTAGCAGACACGGCGGACTCAAACTCCGCTGGGCTCAACGCCCGTGCCGGTGCAACTCCGGCCGCCGCGACCAATGCGGCCGTGTGTGGAATAGAAGACCGGGCGGTCTTAAAAACCGCCGCGCTTCCGGGCGCGTGGGCGTGCAAGTCGCCCCGGCCGCACCCATTTTTCGGCGGGTGGTGGAATGCATACACGCGAGTCTCAGAAACTCGTGGGCGCGAGCCCGTGCAGGTGCGAGTCCTGTCCCGCCGACCAATTTATTGCTGTCGCCCGAAGCGATTCGACGACAGCTCCATTCAATTTCCAGGCAGTGAGATCAGAGCTACTTCGCTTACTACGCGCGTGGTTATCGGTTCGAGTCCGATTCTCCCCATCATTTACGGGGAGATAGCTCAATGGTAGAGCACGTATCGTTCTCTGGTCGGTTTTCTCCTGGTTTCCATTTCTGGGCAGTGAAGGTGAAGCTACTTCGCTCCAACTCGAAGCCCGTGCCTGGCGCGAACCATGGCTGCAAATACGAGCGCCCGTTTCTTACGCGAGTAAGAGACGGGAAGGGCTCCAGGGCACTTCGCCTGTGTTTCTCCCAGAATTAATTTGGCTCGCTGTCGCTCGGGGCTTCGCCCCGGTCCTACGGGCCGCCCATTGGAGAGTGAATCCGCCGAGGTGCGGACGCTGTCTTGAAAACAGATGGATCGGCCAGACCGATTGGGGCGCAAGACCTCCGCTCTCCGCCAACTTTTCCACCCATAGCTCAAAAGCAGAGCAGCCGGCCGATAACCGGCAGACCTTGGCGCGATACCAAGTGGGTGGACCATTTTGGGAGGGCTAATTCCGGAAGCCGGGAGCCGCGGTGCTAACGCGTGCGACGACACCTTGTCGCTGAGGGGCAGGACCTCAGTCCTCCGCCATTATTCTCTGCAAGCATAGGCAGCGATGCAGCGGATTCGTAACCCGCACAGGCCGGCGCAAGCCCGGCGCGGAGATCCAGTTTTTCACAAAAAAGACATACACCGTCGTTGGCTAACCTGTGCCCCGCGTAAGCCGTCATTTTTCAACTTTTTACCCGTCTTCCTATGTCCATCGACATCCTCAACAAGCCCATCGTCCTGTCGCTCAACCGCGCCTGGCAGATCATCGGCCATCGCACCGTCAAACAAGCCCTCGTGGCGCTCAACGGCGGCGGTGACGGAGTTCCACCTGCCCTCGGTCTCGACATCGCGTATCCCAAGCTGGACGACGGCTCTTGGAATTTCGACCGGCCGCTCTTCCTCAATCCACTCCCGTGGAGCGAGTGGGTGCGGCTGCCGATCCGTGAATTCGATTTTGTGGTCACCACCCCGAAGCTCCGCATTCGCGTTCCGACGGTCATGGTCGCCACGCAGTTCGCCAAAATGCCGATTCGCATCCCGCGTCTCACGCGCGAGGCGATCTTCGAACGGGATGGCGGCGTCTGCCAATACACCGGCGAACGCGTCGGCAAGAACGGTGGCAATCTCGACCACGTGGTCCCGCGTGATCGAGGCGGCCGGGACACGTTTGAAAACCTCGTGTGGGCCAAGCGGGAGATCAACTCCCTCAAGGCCAACCGGCTGCCTCATGAAGCCGGACTCCGGCTGTTGCGTCGTCCCAAGGCGCCGGCACCGCTTCCCGCCTCCGCGGCCATCCGCGAGGCACATCATCCAGACTGGCGACACTTCCTTGCTCACTGACGGCAGCCCGCAGGCAAGGAAGTCGCCGGGTTCGATTCGTCGAATGTCCGAACACCTCCTGCGGGCTGCCTCTTTTTCATGATTTGTATGTCTCCAGTTTCCACCGGCCTCGCCGACTACATCGACATTGTCGATGTGGCGCTCGCCACGATTTCAAGCCGCCTACCCGATTATGTTGTGCGCGATGATCTCGCATCCGTGGGCAAGCTCGCGCTGATCTCAGCGATGGCCCAATGCTCGGGCTCTGCTGACGAAGTGCGTGCCTACTGCTTTGTGCGCGTCCGTGGTGCTATGCTCGACGAGCTGCGCCGCATGGACCCTATGACTCGTCGCCAACGTGGCGGGATAAAGGCGGTCACGAAGGCAATCGCCGTTCTCGGTGGTCGCTTCGGTCGTGCTCCAATGCCGCAGGAGATTGCCGACTTCGCTCAACTCTCCGTATCCGATGTGGTCGCCATTCAGATGGCGATTGCCGCGGCGGAGGACGCCTCCGCCTTCGAATGGGATTCACTGCCAGATACTGATGCGATTTCACCGGATGAAGCGACCGAGGTCGCGGACCTACGTGCGGGTCTGCAGATCGCCTTGGAACGTTTGCCGGCGAACCAAGCGTTGGTCCTGCGTCGCTATTACTTGGAGGACGTCTTGCTCGCCGACATTGCCGGTGAGCTGGGTGTTTCGTGCGAACGTGTCCGCCAAATTCGTGAGGCCGGCGAAAAGAAGCTCCGCGCCGACTTCGTCGTGCTCGCGCTCTGGCAGTCCTTCTTCAACCGCAGCCGGGCGTGACGCCCGGCTGCTCATACCGACATGCGTTTTCTCGATAAACACACTGCCCGCGATAAGGAACTCCTTCGTCTCGAGCGCGAATACAACCAGCTCCACCGTGCGCTCAACGACGCGCCGGTGGTCTCGCTGGCGGAGCCCTACCAGCGTGGCTGGTCCAAGACCTATGTTCTCCGCGAAGACACTCGCCGCCGCAACGATGTTGCGGTCTTTCGCACCGTGCTTGCCGTCGTCAACCAGCGGATCTGGTCACGCGAGCGCGATTTCATCCTTCCGGACGGCCAGACCTATCGTCTCCGTCCGCGTGTCATTCTGCCGCTGGAGTGGAAACGTCTGCCCTGGCCGGCAAGCCATCGTCGATTGTTCGCCTACGGCCCCTGGGAGGAGGAGTTCCTTCCGCGCCGCTCGTTCCGGCGCCGCCGCTTGGTGGTGGGTTTCTCCATCCTCAATCCATGGTGGATGGAGGAGGACGTGCAGCCGTGGATGATAACGCACCAGCGCATCGAACTCCCCGAGGTGCGTCGCCGCATGACCGAGATCGAGACCCGCATGGAACACACGCGAGGATGGGAGCGGCTTGGACGTCTCCATGGTCGAAAAAACTGGTGGTGGCGTTACGACGCGCCCGCCCTCGCTCCTCTTCGGGCGGACCTCGCCATGCACGATTCCTACGAGTGAGGGCCTTCGCGTAACCTGATTTATTAGTCATGTATTCCGCGACCTCTCCTCTATCTGAATGCCTCCGAAATCTCTATTCTCCCTCTCAACAAATTTGAACACCCGATATGAAAACCATCACCCTTTCCCATGCCCTGAAGCATAAGAACCGCCTTGCCGGTGAAGTCGCCCGTCTGCGCGAAATCGTGCAGCGTGAGAACTCTCGCAAAGAGTCGCAGCTGGCTCGCGCCGACGTGCGTGCTTCGTTCGATGAAAGCGTTGCCCGTTCCCGGGAACTGGCCGCCTTCAAGGGCGCCATCGCGGCGGCCAATGCTGGTGTGACCGACCTTGCCCAAGGTATTTACGGCAAGCTTAACCTTCAAGCCGAGCTCCGTGGCCTGATCGCCTTTATCAAAGCGCTGAACACCCGTGAGGGTGAGGTGGTTGAGCAGGTTGGTTTCCTAAGCCGCGACGAGGCCATCCGCACCGTGTTTGTGGCCGTTATCACTCGCGACGAAGTCGACCGCCTGACTGTGGCTTACCAGACCGAGATCGAGCGTCTTCAGGACGAGATCGACGAGTTCAACGCCCTTACGCGCATTTCTCTTTCCGCTTAATTTACTTTCGGGCCCGGCTTGAGCGATGACTGGCGGACAACAGGCAAAGCAGGGCATCTTCGGATGCCCTTTGGGTGGCCCCATCAAGGCCGCCCTGTAACAACGATATCGACCTGATTGTTAACTGTCATCGTTCAACGTCTCAAAACACAAAACGCATAATTAAAGGTTCAAACCTTTGCCCGCCTGTTTTTGTCCAGCATTGCCTCAGGCCGGTGTCCCGATCTCTTTAACATGACCATGGAAATCAAAGCCCGCGACTTGATCGCGGCCGGTTGGCTCGAAGGCCGCCGTCTTGGCTCGGCCCTGCGCCGCGCCCGTGAACTCGATGCCACCGGTATCGAACGCGCCTTAATCTTTGCGCAACTCGAACAGGAGTTCCCGAAACAGGCGCCGCTGATCCAGCCGCGTCCGGTGGGTGCTCCGTTGGCGGAAGCCGTCGATGCCGATACGCCCGAGGAGACTGCCAATGTGGCCTCATCCCGCGTGCGTATGAAGGAGCTTCTGCATGTGCCGGTGGTGCAGCGCGGAGTATTGATGCCCGATACCTGTCCGGCCGGTGGCGGCACCGCGACCATTCCGGTGGGCGGAGCCATTGCCGTTGAAAACGCCATCATTCCGGGCGCCCACTCGGCGGATATTTGCTGCTCGATGTTCGCGACCTTCTTCGATGCCAATCACCCGGTGAGCGAAATGATGGATCATCTGCAAAAGGTGACGCATTTCGGTGTGGGTGGGCGTCCGCGCGGCAAGCAGTTCACGTCCGCCGTGCTCGATGAGCCGGTGTGGGATAATCCGTTCCTTTCCGGCCTGCGCAGCCGTGCCCAGGATTTCCTCGGCACGCAGGGAGACGGCAACCACTTCGCCTATGTGGGGCAGATCCAGTTCACCGAGTCGCAACGTCTCGCTATCGCGGCCGCCGGCTACACGGAGCTGGCCGAGTGGATCATCCGCCGCGAAGGTAAATTCAGTGTCCTCGTGACGCATCATGGGTCGCGTGGTCTCGGCGCGGACCTCTACAAGCGCGGTCAAATCGCCGCCCGCCGCTGGTGCGATGAAAATGCCCAAGGCATCCCCGATGCCGCCGCCTGGCTGCCTGCGGACTCCGAAGATGGCCGCGCCTACTGGGAAGCCCTGCAATACATCGGTCGTTGGACTCGTGAAAACCATGCGCAGATCCACGCGGCTTTTCTGGGCCGTCTGGGGCAGCGCGCCCTCGTGCAGATCGGCAACGAACATAATTTCGTATGGAAGCGCGGAGACGTGTTCTTCCATGGGAAAGGTGCCACGCCCGCCTGGCGTGATGAGCACGGGCGTCCGCTGCTTGGACTGATCCCGCTCAATATGGCCCGCGAAATCCTCGTGGTGCTTGGTGCGGATAACACGGACTATCTGTCCTTCTGCCCGCATGGTGCCGGTCGCAACCTGTCGCGTTCCGCCATGATGCGCCCATACAAGGATGCGGATGGGGAGGTTGATCCGGCGCGGATTCAGCAGGTGCTCGCCGAGACGACCGGCGGTCTCGACATCCGTTGGTTTGGAGGCTCCCCGGACCTTTCGGAGTCTCCGCTTGGCTACAAGGATGCGACCAAGGTGAAGGCCCAGATCGCCCGTTTCGGCCTTGCGACCGTCGTGGGTGAAATCCAACCGCAGGGTTGCATCATGGCCGGCGAAGCCCCCGAGCCGCACTGGGCGCGCGTTCGCCGTGAGAAACGGGCTGCGCACAAAAGCGAGCGGCGCGAAGGAAAGGCCGAAATCCAGACTTAAACGCAGCCTCGGCGCGTCAGGACACAAAAAAGGCGGCCGGGATTACCGGCCGCCGTTGTCGCGAGGGTCACTCGCTCTGTTCGGACTTCAGTTCCGCGAATCGGTCGAAGATGAACGTGTGAGCCTGGTCGGCCAGCTTGGCGACGAGCGGGAGGTCATCACGGCCGAAGCTGTCGGTGTCGTGATAGTTCTTGGCGTCGTCCACGTAGGTCCGGGCGAAGGTCACGTTGTAGAATTTCTTCTGGTCGGCCTCGTTCTCCCACATGGCGGCTTTGATGCGGCCGAGGCGGAAGGTTTTCACCGGCAGCTTGGCGCTGGTGGCGGGCTTGGCAGGCGAGGCGGGTTGAGCGGTCTTGGAGGGCATATAGTTCCTTTTTTTGATTGTGAGGAGCGGGATTGCTCTCTCGCCCCAAGGCGGGGGTGCCAGCCGGGACGAGGGGACGTTGGGGGGATTCCTTTCAAGGAGGACCCGAGCGCTCCCTGTCCGCGCAGCGGCGGCGCGGCTGGAGGGGCCGCCAGAGAGAGCGAAAACGATCCGGGAAAAAAGAACGTGCCGCCTTGGCGGCGTTGCCCGGAAGAACGCGGACCGCTCGCAGCCACGACCGCATGCAGTGCTGCCGGGGTATTCCATGCCGCCACCGGATCAGAGCGTGGGAGAGCGAGGCCGGAGAAATTCCCCAACGGTCTCGCCCGGCCCGGGACGACGCCAGGTCACGACACCGCCGGCTGTGATGACTTCCGTCGGCAAGGCCGAGCCACACGATCAGCGCGATTCGGGGAACCGAAGACTGGCGGAGTGACCTCGCGAAGTGGTCGGCCGGGGCCGACTTGGGGCCGTCAGCGCCGTCTGATAGTGATGGTTCGGGAGTCGCATGACTCCACGGTGATTCATTTACAGGCTGTGCCCGATGCTCGGGGCCTACCGAATCCGAGGTAGGATTCGCCCCGCGATTTCGGCAGGGCGGCTGCGTTGAGAACGACGCCGACGAGCGCAGAGATGGATGCAGCGAACCAAACGCATCCATGAAAACGAACCACGAATCATCACCCATCACCGCCGCGGGCGCGAAAGCCTCGGCGGGGCGTTATCAGATCTATCGGCAGAACCGTGCCGGACTTTTCCTCCCTTGCTATCGCAGCGACTCGGCGCCGGCGGCGGTCGAGGCATTCTTGAGTCAGGCGCCCGCCTTTGATGGCGGCGAGGTGCGTCTCTTCGATCACCGCGACCAGCGCATGGTCGCGACGGTAGAGTGGAGGATCGAAAAGACCGACTTTGGCTTTCCCGTCCATCACCGCGTGAACCGCTTTCACGACGCGATGATCAAGCAGCTTGCGGACGAGGTGCTGGTGCGGGAGACGCTGCGCCTGGAACTGCGTCGCGAGGCAACCCTGACCGTAGGCGTCTGAACCCGACTTAATCTCAACCGAAACGAAGAACCATGAACGCGACCCTTCCCGCTCCCGCTGCCTCGTTGAACGGTGAATCCATCAAGCCCGAATGGCTCCGTCTGCCGGCTCCTGGCAGCCGGTGTCGGTTCACCGGGTTGTCCCGGAGCACGCTTAACGAACTCACGATCCCCGGTCCGGCCAACGATGGGAATCCTCCCGTGAAGAGCGTCGTTCTCCGCAAGCGGGGTGCACTCCGGGGCATCCGGCTGATCAGCTACGACAGCTTGATGCAGTATTTGAATACGTTGGCCTGATGTATTTGGCCGGGCATCGTCTCCTGCCTGCGCCACGGCAAAGACCCCGCCGCTTACCTGCGCGGCGTCCTCTCCCGCCTGCCCGCAACAGAGCGGTCCTAGCGCGGCATGGGAGCATCTCGCCGCGCCTTTTCCGGACGCTTCATCTTCTCGCTCCCTTGTGTCTGTTCATAGCGAGCACCAGGGCCGCTGAAGTTTCGCGTGGTCAGCAGTCGCCCATCCTTATCGACGGGGGGCACTTGGCAGGATGTCCAGTATTCAATAATCTGACTCATGCACTCCTCCAACGCCGTTCCCGCCAACTTGATGTGATAGGCGCTGGCCCCAAGAACGTAGGCTGTTCGGACGTCGTCGTCTTCGTCTGATGAGGAAAACATGATGCGCGGGACAACGCTCCACTCTTGGTTGCAATGCATGAATTCGAGGACATCAAAGCCGTCGCCGTCCGGCATGTTCAGATCCGTGATCACCAAAGTGGGAAAAGGATAACGGTCCCGGTCGCTAAACTCGCCTTCGCCGATCATGTAGGCTATGGCTTCGTTCCCGCTGTTCGCGATGTGGACTGTGCTTCGGTTGGACAGCGCCTTTTGGAGCGCGCGTTTGGAGAGGAACTGCTGATTCAAGTCGTCGTCGACGAGGAGGATGTGGTGGCGTTCTCGTTTCATAAAAAATCCCGTTACTTCGGTTAAATATACTCAGGGTGGCGCAGAACTCAGTTGGAACGAACGATTCGTTGGCCCAATTCCCACCAAGTCAGCTAAGGGCCCTGCCGCGCCACGAGGCAGGGGCGTTGGTCCACCGTCCGCGTCGGAAAACGGGCCATCGGGCGAGCGCCGCAGCCGAAAAACAAACAAATCACCCCAGCCGCGTCGCTTGCCGAGGAGATTAGCCGGCGCACGCTAGCTCCATGCCCGGTATGCATCCCCCCGATCCTCCCTCGCATGACGAACACGAGGAGTTCTCGCTCCCCCTCTTCGTCCTCACGCTCCTTGTGACGCTAGCGAGCCTCTTCGCAGCTTTGCGGCTCTTCTTTCCCACCGTGTGGACGGTGCAGTTTACCGCTCCGATGGGGAATGCTGTGTTGGCTTTCCTCGCCATCAGCCTGGTCAACGCTTTCGTCGAGTATTTCTTTCACCGATACGTGCTGCATACGCCCGCGATTCCGTTCCTGCGGCGGCTCTATCGCCAGCACACGCTACACCACGCCCTCACTCACATCGCCCGCAAGCAGACGAAGGACGGACGAGGAATACTCTTCATTGAAAACAAGTTTCCCATCGTCGAGCCCGAGCAGCACGAGGCTGCTTTCTTCCCTTGGTATTCGCTCGCGGTTTTCGCGCTCGTCCTCTCGCCCCTGTTTGCCCTGTTGCAATTGGCGTTACCGGCCTTTCCGTGGTTTGTCTCCGGCTTTGTGGCTCTCGCCTTTTCCCTCACGCTCTATGAGGTTTTGCACGCCATCAACCACTGGCCCTTCGAAAAGTGGGCGCCGTTGATCTCGCACCCGCGCTGGGGTCGGTTTTGGCAGCCGGTTTACGGCTTCCATCTGAGGCACCACGCGGTCACGGACTGCAACGAGTCTATCTCGGGCTTCTTCGGGCTGCCGATCGCGGACTGGCTGTTCCGCACCTGCATCATTCCCCAAACCCTCTATGCGCAGGGCGAAGAGTGGTCTCCGGAGAAGTTCCGGAGTCCGAACCCGCGAGCGTTGATTCGCCGCCTTGACGCTTGGGCGGCGGATGCGGTGCGAAAGCGCCGCTCGGTGGGAACCGCGCCTCGCACGGCCTTCGCCGAAGGCTTGGCCAATCGGGCGGAGCATCCCTACACGCGCGGCGAAGAGATCGCGAGCTGGCTGACTCACGGGTTGGGACTCGCGCTCAGTGTCGTTGCGCTTACTTTGCTTATCGTTCTGGCCGCCCGTCGGGGCGACGCTTGGCATGTTGTCAGTTTCACCGTGTTCGGACTGACCCTGCTCGCGCTCTACACAGTGTCAGCGATCCATCGCCTACTTCGTAGCGGACGCTGGAAGGATACTTTCCTGAAACTCGATCACGCGGCAATCTTCCTGCTTATCGCCGGCACTTACACCCCCTTCCTTCTTACCGAGCTGAGGGGGCCTTGGGGGTGGACCCTGTTCGGGGTTATCTGGGGGCTCTGCGGCGCGGGTGCAGTGTTTCAGTTGTTTTTTGGCGGGCGCCATCGCGTTGCCTCTACGTTCGCTTATCTCTTCGCAGGCTGGCTGATCGTGGTGGCCTTCAAACCGCTGGTCCAAAACGTGCCGGCCAACGGGCTATGGCTGCTGTTCGCTGGCGGGCTGTGCTATACCCTGGGAGTGTGTTTTCTCTGGTGGCGGCGACTTCCCTACCATCAGGTGGCCTGGCACACACTCGTCCTCAGCGGGAGCGTGTGCCACGTGCTTGCGGTCTTGCTCGCTCTCCTGCCCCGCGGGCAAATCTGACTACTATTGCGCCTGCTGCGCTATGCAGTGCCGTGGCCATCTGAGTTGAGTCGACCGCCGCCATCAGTCAACGAGGCACCAAGCCGAACGCTTACGAATCGCCAGAGGCGGCCGTGAGCGCAGGAGCCAAGCCGTCTCCGCCCGGAGCGCACGGACGGAGCCGGAGTCGCCGTGGAGCACCGCAGCGCCACCCGGTCCTGCTCACGCTGAACCGGAATGGATGCTCTCATCCTTACTAAAACCGCCTTTCTTACTGTTTAGTGAAATTGACCCTTCGAGTAAGAAGGGGGGAGGGGAGGATACAGAACCTCGGCACATGTTGATAATCTCCGAGGCTTAGTAAGTGAGTTTTCTCTGGAAGCGGCACAGTGTCGGGTCTCCGGCAGGTGAATGCATCCGTTTAGGATCCGTGTTTTTCCTATGAAAAACACTGAAGAACGACAGGCGGCGCAGGACAGGGCTTATTCCGAAGCCTTTCACATTTGGATAAACTCTTTATCGGGCGAGGAGCGTGCAAAATTGGAAACGCTCCACCTCACAACGCCCGATGTCAGTCGCAAGACTCACAAGCTCGATGATGAGCTGGCGATGCAGTTGGCGTCGACCAGTGATTCTCCGTGGGAAACGTTGACTGCTTCCGAGGAAGTTACGGAGGAAAAATCCGCGACTCCGAAGACATCGAGAGACGTGGGCGTGGCGCTTGCGGCGTTCTGTGCACGGGTGCGGTCTCAACCCAATCCTTTGCTCGCGTTCGACACGCTGTGTTTCGCGACGGGGCTCATGGGGTTGGAGGGACGCACGCAAACTGAACTCGCGCTCAGGCACGGCGTCACGAAAGCCGCTTTCTCAAGGCAGGTGGTGGCGTGGTTGGATATCTTCGAGCTTTCCCCTCCACGCGGGTGCAAGTCGATGCGACAAAGAGAAAAAATTCTCGCCGCCGCGCTCGGCCGACCGCCCAGGCTCAAACGACCGTTCGATTTCACGAGACCACCTCGACGTCGCAATCGAACACCCGACAGGTCGAGCGACATGACGGTCGTTTTTGTTCATGGCCTCGATCTTTTCCGCAGATGGTTCAAGAAGCGTTGTCGCCGATTGCCGTTGCGCCGGTGGTCTCCCGAAGCGCTCGCGATTTTGCAGGTAGAACTGACGTGGTTCGCGCGTCTACATGAACAGGTCGCGCAGGCATTAGAACGGTCGAACTCCCGATAAGTTCACTTGGGCTCTCCGCGGGCAGGCACTCTTAATTTTGTGCGGATGTGCCTCTCGACTTCGGCGACGTCGAAATAAATGAAGTGACCTACGCGATGGTAGGGAATCCGTCGGAGTTTCGTCCATTCGCGGAGCGTTCGAATCGAGGGCTCCCTCCCTTTTGGGAAAATGCCGCTCATTCGGAGCCCCTCGATGTCCGTGAACCGTGAATCATCAGGTGAATTTGGGGAGGGCGAATCCATGCCAGTCGCCGGGTGTCAACTGGCACCCGCCAGTCACCGCTTGCGAATACACCGTAACTCGCCAACTCGCCTCACAGCCAATGTCGCATTTGTCGGAAGCGTCCTGCCGAATGCGGGGCGGTGCAACTTCAGGCGCGATTCAGCGTGGCCTCAGCTTCCTGCAGAATCGCGAGCACCGTCTCGAACGGCATGCGCTCGCCGAGGAACATCTGCTGCATGGCCTCGTAATCGGCTCGGAGCGCGTCGATCCGCGCCGCAGGCGGCACAAGGCGCAGCGAACCGGGAACGGCGGTGGCGTAGTTGGCCCAGCTGGAAGAAAAGAAACGGGATTTGTGGATGCGCACCCGCTCGAGCAAATCGAGGCGACTGCGCGCGGCCTGGGCCGGTGCATGTTGCCACAAGGCCGCGAAGTCCGCGTAGTGCCGGGCATGCCGGTCCTTCATCTGGCGGTTAGCCGGACGATGAAATTCGGAGTGCAGGATCGTGGCCTTCTCCCAAAACGTGCGCTCCAGTTCCAGGGCGACGACCTCTGCGTTGAAGTCGGTAAACGCTCGGGGGGCGAGTTCGGCGACAAACGCCTGAATCGGGTGACGCCCGACAGGACGTTGATCCGTCAAGGAGCCGAATTCTATCTTCACCTCGCGGGCGATGTAGGCGACGCCGCGCGGCAAGGCGCCGGGATAAGCGAAGTAGAGCACCGGCGAGCGGCCGGCTTCATCGAAACGGTAGGTCAGCCAGTCGTCGCGACCGGCCGGCGCACCGAGGATCGCCCGGATGGATTCTTCCAGGAGCGGCTGCCACGTCGCCTGCACCGCTGCGGCACAGGACTCTTCCAACTCGGCCACGCGTTCCTCGCGCTTGGTGCGGGACGGAGCCTGGTCGAGGTCGGACTCATTCCATCCGAGCGACGCGGGAATGATCGCAAGGTCGATATCTTCGGAGAAGCGCTCGATCGCGCCGAACACCTTCGAAAGGGACGTGCCGCCTTTGAACACACACGCGTCCGCGAGTTGGGGTTGCGCGAAGATGCGACCGAGCAGCCAGCAAACCCAGAAATCCTTTTCTGCGATGACGGGATCGACGCCGCGCTTTTCCTGATATTTTCGAAAGAACAGTTCGCGCTCCTTCGCAGGCAGGGTGGCAAAGCTACTCATGGCGATTCCTTTGAAGCGATGGCTCGCAGATGCGGGTGCAACCAAACCGGGGCGTTTGGCAACTCGGTGAGCAATTGCCGCCGGTCTTCGACTGACAGCCTTTCTCGCAGATGGGCGATCCGATCTGGGGTGATGTGATGTTTTCCCAAATACCGCAATGCGGCCAACACGAGGCCGCTGGTGCGGCCCGCTGCCGCCACCTTGCGCGGTGTCGTCGGTCGCAATTCAATGATGAGCTTGCCGAGCTTCACCTTGCGTGCGCGACCGTTGGTCAGAAACACCACCTTGGCCGGCACCTGTTCGGAAAGCCCCAAAAGATTGGCCGCATAGGCGCCTGAGGCCTGGAGTTTGATATGCTCGCTCGTCGCCAGCGCTTTTGCGACGGCCTCGACGGACGGAGCGACTTCACCCAGCAGGGGATGGCTTTCGGGGTAGTGATAGAGGCCTCGGGCGATGCGGCGGATGGTGCCAAGCTCCGTCAAACGGTGGAGGGATTGGTCAATGGCGTCCCGGCTGCCCAAGTCGATGAAATCGTTCGGGGTGAACACGCTACCCCTGCCGCGTCCATATATTCGGCTAGTAACTGATTTTTCGATGGTTTGCCGCGAATTTGCCATGTAGTTTTTGTCAGAAAAACAGGGTATTATTTCTGACAAGCAACAGCCCTTGGCAAGCCTTCGTTCTTGACGGACCAATGCCGCAGACCTACGCGGTGGCGGCCACCGCGTAGGTATCCTCGCGCGCGCGCGCTGGTGCCACCCGGCGGGGTGCTGCACCCCGCCGGGTGGCACCAGTGACGAGGAAGGCTTCGCCTTCCTCGTTTGGGTTCTCATTTCAGGACCGGGAGTTTGAGGATCGCCTTCCGCTTGGTCTCGTCATCCATGTGGGTATATTCACGGCTGACCAACTCGGACTCGTGGCCGATGATGTCACGCACCACCGATTCGGGCACGCCGGCGCGCTTGAGCCACGACGTGGTGTTGTGACGGAGACTGTGGAACGACAGCTCGCTTACCGTGCGCCGGACGGAGTGACCGCGCCCGCTGTTTTTGTCTTTGGCTCGCGGCTCGGCCAGGGCAGCCGTGACCAGGAGAGCATGGAACTGTTTCGAGAGCCGGCGCGATTCCCCATCGGCCTCGCGTTTTTCGGCGTAGGCTTGTGGGAAAATAGGACCGTCAGGCTCGGCCGGAATGTGCTTTTTGAGATAATCGAGAAAAGGGGCTGCGATAGGAATGACCATATCCCGGCCGGTCTTCTGCGACCGGAACTTTATCAGCCCGTCCGCCAGATCAACCCGCCGGCCCGTGAGCGAAGCGAGATCACCCAGCCGCTGGCCCGTGTAGAGACCGCCCAGCACAAGCCCCTTCCATTCGCCTTTTGCGACGGCCAGCAAGGTGCGCAGCTCCCCCTCCTCGAACGGCCGACGTTCCGGCGCGTCTGCCTCCTTGCGATCGTCCAGCGTCCGGACGGCCGACGCCGGATTATCTAGCCGCATGCCGTCCACCACGGCCTGCCGAAAGGCAACCCGCAGGATTTTCAAGTCGGTGTTGGCCGTGGAGGGAGACAACTCAGTCGCCGTCTTGTCGCGCAAAGCCGCGAGGTCGCGTTTGTGGACATAGGCGATGTCGCGCTCGGCCCGCTCGCCCAGATACGCTAGCAGCTTGTCCACCGCGGTTTTGTAGCGTTTGTGTGAACCGGCGCTCATTTCAAGCTGCTTGCCGGCGAGCCAGTCGGTGAGGAACTTTCGGGCCGTGGCGTGGTAGAGCTGCTCGCCGTGTAGCTCCTCATAGATGTCGGACACGATCTTGCGAGCTTGGGACTCGGTGAGCTTCATCGAGTAGGCAGCCTCGAACTTGCCGGCCATGCTCATGGCGGTAGTGCGATCTGTGGTCTGGGTGGACCGCTGACGCTGGACGCCATCGCCGTCCGTGAAGCACGCGATCCAGTAGCGGGAGTTGGGTTTTTTGCGGAGCGAAGCCATGGTGCTATGTGACAATGACAGTGACAATGGCGTGGAGTTTTGCGGATGACGCCGATTTCATAAGTCGTTTTATTACAACATGAGTAATTTTTAACCAACAACATGGGTGGACACCGGGGTTCGAATCCCCGTGGGGACGCCATCTTAACTCCTTAGCAATAAGGAGTTCATTTTCTCGCGATGCTAGGTTGCCAGCTGACGTGGCAACCTAAGCATGAATCAGACAGAGTTTGCCGTCAGCCGCTTCGAAAACACGAACGGCGTCACGTCATGGAGAGTTTCCGGCTGGCTCCACGGCGTTCGCATCCGAAAAAACTTCAAAACGCGCGAAGAAGCCGCCGCCGAGAAAGCCGCGCTCGAACTCAAAGCCATGCAGGCCGCGAGTGGGCTGCGTCCGGTCGCGACTTCGCTAACGGAGGAGCAGGTGCGCGACGCCGAGGCCGCCTTCCGCCGGCTCGTCGGCAATCCGCGTCCGCTCGCGTTCTACCTCGACTTTGCGCTCGCGAACTATCGCGAGCCGGAGAAACAGAAACTTCTGGGCGAGGCCGTCACCGACTACGTCGCGGCGAAAAAGCACGAGTTGGATCAGGATCATATCTCACTGCCGCAATACGACCGGATTCGCTGGGAGTTGAAGCGACTGGATGCGCATTTCGCGCGGAAGGCTGTCGCCGAGATCGCCGCAACAGCGCTCGTCGCGTTTCTGGAACTGGGCCGCCCTGGAATGAAGACCTACAACAACCGGCGCGGCGTCCTCTCGACCTTCTTCAAGTATGCGTTCCAGCGTGGCTGGATCGCAGAGAATCCAATCCCGAAAGTCCCGCACTACCGTATCCGTCGGAAACGCGGGATGGCGCAGACGCTCGCCGTCGCGCAGGCCGCGAAGCTCATGGAGCATTTTGAAACCGTGGACGGCGGGCGTTGGGTGCCGTATTTCGCGCTCACGCTTTTCGCCGGCATCCGGCCCGGCGTGCCGCACGGAGAAATCACCAAGCTCAAGCCCGAGGCCGTTAACCTCGAAACGGGCATCATCCATATCTCCGCCGAGGTCTCGAAGGTGCGCGAGCCGCGCAAGATCACGATCCAGCCGAATCTCGCCGCGTGGCTCCGTGCCTATCCGTTGGACAAATTCCCGATCATTGTCGGCAACTTCAAGCGGCGGCGTGAGAAGTTCCGGGACGAGTTCCATCTCACGCACGACGTGCTGCGGCACACGTTCATTTCGATGTTCGTCGCGAAATTCCGCTCCATCGGCGAAGCGGCGATTCAGGCGGGCAACTCCGAGAGCATCATCCGCCGGCACTACCTCGACTTGAAGACGCCAGCGGAAGCCGAGGAATTTTTCGGCATCTTGCCTAAGCATGCCCAGCCTGCGGCGGCCGGAGCCGAGGTTATTCCGCTACCCGCCGCCTCGGCGCTGTCGGTCGCAGTGTGACGCTTGAACCCCGGCCCGTCTTGACCGCCGGGTCGGGGGCATGGAAACGCCACCCACCCACATCACACACGATCGTCTCACCGATGTCCTGGGCCTCCGCCTCTGCGGCATCTTTCCCTCCGGCAACGAACCGTCGATCCGCACGCTCCGCGAGTGGACGCGGCTCCGGGTGATTCCCTCCCACCGCGTCGGGCACTTCGTGTATTACGACCCGACCGAAGTCGCCGTGCACATCCGCACTCGGCTCAAGGTGCCAGCTCGGGCGTAAGCGACACGGCGACGTGTCGTCCGAGCGAGAAATCCGTTCAACCCTGGCCTGCACAGGCTGTATCTATTTCGCGAAGACGGCGCGGCGTAGAGTGCCGCGCCATGAAAACCAACGATGATTCATTCTTCGCGGAGCCGGTCGATCCCTCGCAGGAAGCCCGGCTGCTCGCTTTGGAAGTGGTCTGCCGGCTCCTGATTTTTGTCGCCGAAGGCGCGTCCCTCGACGAACGCGGTGTCCGTGCGACCGTTGCCCTCTGGTGCGTGCGTCCCGACTTGATCGGCGAGGCGACGCTGGAGGAAATCGGCCACGTTGCCGGCCGCTCGCGGCAAGCCGTGCATCAACTTGCGGACAGCTTCCGCGCCACCACGGGGCTCACGTCATGAACGCCATGCCCCTTCCTTCCTTCGCCGCCGAGATCAACCGCCTGCACGAGGAGGCGAAGCGGTCGGCGGTCGTCTCGCGCCAAGCGTTGCACGGCGCCCTCGCCGCCGCCTGGCAGGCCGGCCAGCTCCTCGTCGCCGAAAAAAAGCGCGTGGTTCACAGTATGGGGCCGGGAGCTTGGCTCCTGTGGCTCGAAGCGAACTTCCGCGGCACGCCCCGCACCGCGCAGCGCTATATGAAGCTCGCGCGCAGCGTCGCCGACGTGGCCTTCCTCCAAGGCATGAGTCTGCGCCAAGCCTATGCCCGGCTCGGCATCGCCACCGAGCCCAAGACGCCGGGCCGCCGCCGGCTCAGCCACGGGCTGCCACCGCACCTCGTGTTTGCGAACAAGCTCCTGCGCGCCCTCAAGCGCTCGCGCGTGCCCGCCCTCGGTGCACCGAATGCCGAACTGATCCGGCGCGATCTGCGCCCGCTCTTCGAAACGCTCCGTCCGTGGTTCACCGGGTCGGAGCAGCGGAATGCCGGGTGAATGCCGGCCGGCTCGCATGTCCGCGAGAACGTCCATGACCACCCCCGGCACCTCCGTGAAACGCCCCGTCCTCCTCGAACGGTTGCTGGAGCGGCGGGGCGTCGCCTTCATCCGCGCGCTCGCCGATACCTGCCGCGCGTGGCCGGAACTGGCCGACTGGCTCTGCGACGACTTCGGGCGCAACGCCAAGGCGCGTGAAAACTTCCGGGCACTCATCGCCGCGCCGTCGGCGATCGATTTCGTAGCGGACGGGCTGCTGGACATTTCCGGGGAAGCGGATGGCTGGCGGACAGAAATCGCCCGGCTCAAAACCCAGATCGGAATTTCCACCCCGCAGCTCTACGGTGGCCGCACCTGGACGGAAATGGAATTGCTCGTCCGCCGCTATCAGGCCGGCAGCCTCGACCTCGGCGTTTTCTTGATCGTGCGCCACTGGCGGAAGCTTGGCGACCGTGCGCGGTTCGCGCCGGAATTGCAGCGTGCCGGAGCGGAACTGCTCGATGCTGTGATCCGCCACGGCGAGACCCGGCTCTGGTCCAACCTGCCGCGTTCGCTCGCGCTGCTCGCCCAGACGAACAAGACGAACCTGCGCGGCACCTTCGGCCACGCCGACTGGTGGAAGGTGCACGCGCTCCTCTACATGATGAGGCGACCCCGACCGGCCTATCGCACCCGTGAGGTGCGCGCGCACCTCGCGAAGCTCGGGCTCACCATCAGCTCGCTCGACTTCCGCCGTTTCTGCAAACGTCACGGAATCCGCCGCGATATGCGCGCCGGCCGCCCACGAACTCGCAGCAACACTCTCGCGAGACATTGATCGGCGCAACGCGCCGCGACCGAAAAACGGCCGGCTCGCCGAGTAAGCCGCCACTCTACCACTGCCCCTGATAAGCAGCGCCTCTCCCGCCGCGGGCAAGCTGGAGAGCGAAGCGGAGCTTGCCGGCGGCGATAAAATCGGCGCGCAAGGGCGGTGGATTGATTCGCACGCTGGAACTGCGTTTAATAGGTCTGATTGAAGTTCAAGGTGCCGATAGACTGAGCCAGTTTGATATTGGAACTCAGCTCGGCGTAGATGTGCCAGCCCTGTTGCTGGCCTGAGACAATCACGAGACGGTCGCAGGGCCACAGCACTTGGGGGGATGCCGGCATGATACCCGAGCCCGGCACCGAGAAGGTCGGGTCTTTCGGGATAACAACAAAATAGTCCGGCGTGGCGGGGAATGCGGGATTCGTATAGTGGGCGATGGAATACTGGCCGGACCCGAAAAAGCCGGATAGGTTGGTAACCATGTCCGGCGTGAGAACGCTGCGTGCGGCGTGCAACGTGGCGACGCCGGTCGGGTGATGTTTGTAGGTGACGAAGGTGTTGTCGGCGATGGCTTGCTGCCAGTATCCGACGAGGAGAGGTCGAGTGTAGCTCATGAGGATGGACTGGCCGGTCACATGTAGAACTTGTATTTCGTTTCCAACGGGCTGCCTTTGGGGAGCTCGGTCAAAATCTTGCCCACATCCCGCGCAAATCGGATAGTAATGGGAACGCTGCTTCCGAAGGCGCAGTTGTTCCAGTTCAGCTTGGTGAGCGCGAGCACCTCTTGGCAGACAGTCTGGGCGGTGGAAACGCCGTGGTGTTCCACGATCTCCAAGGGCCGAGGAACCCGGCGGCCAGGATAAGCGCGGAGATAGGGAATGTAGCCGTTGCCGAACAGGAGGTAGTTGCCTTCGCCGAGCAGGACGACGGTGCCGCGCAAGGGCGGACGCCGGCCGATGCGCATGAAGCGCACATCGCTCGATTCCAGGGTGAGGAAATCGTAATGATAGATTTCGCCGAGCGCCTTCTTGAAGCCGCGCAACTCTTCGGGCCAGTAGCGTGAGGACTTGTGCACGACAACGCGCTTGGGCAACTGGGAGTGCTGCAATTTATACTGTTGGATGGCCCGTTCCAAGAGGCTCTGTGCGCCGGCTTCGTCCAAGTGGGCCTTGCGGTCGCGCTTCCGGTCGACCACTGCCTTGTCGCCGCGCAACACGATGCCTTCGCCCGCCCCGAAGACCTGTGCGAGGCTGGTCTGCATATCGGCCGCCGCCGTCGGATTCTCCCGGAAGAACGAAACGCCGACGAAGCAGGTGTTTTCCGGCAGGGACTGCAGCCGCCACGGGCTGTGCCCGGCCTTGTAGTAGAGCGCGGTGAAGAGATTCCACGCGATCGAGGCGAGGTTCGAGTCGCGCAACGTGTTTTCCCAAACCAGCTGCGTTGGCCGACCCGTTTTCATCGCGTGCGCCTTGAGCGCGTGGTGGATGTTGAAAAAAGCGCTGCTGGACTGGTCGCCGTCCGGGTCGTCGAACTCCAGACCAAGCATCGTTTGGCCGGTCTTGGCGGTTTCCTTCTCGAACTTGCGCCGCAGCCGCTGCAACGGCGTAAGCCGGATCTTTTGGCGCGACAAGGGCACGCCGATGGAAGCGCATTCCTCTTCCACCTCGGGGGGCAGCACGAGGACGACGACATCCGCGGTATCCTCCAAGTCTGCGACAGCCTGGATGTGCTGAACCGTGAGATCGACGACGCGCTGGATTTTGTCCTGCGCTTTTGGCGCCCCCAGCGCCTGCTTAAAGAACTCCAGCGGCACAGCACGTTCGTGCGAGGAATTTTCCACCACGAAATGGGCGCGGAAAGTGTGGGCCGCGCCGGTGCCCGGAAAATCCGGGAAAGTGTGCGGATCTAGCGGCTTGTTGCGCTGGTTGAAACCGGGACTGAGCCGGCCTTGCGCACGGCGGAGGAAATCCTTGAACGCCTGGATGCCGGCGCCGGTGCCGATGACGCCAAGCTTGATCACCTTGCCCGGCTCGTGGCCGAAGGGGCCAAAATCCTCTAAGCCGGCCTTGGGATCAACGGACACGCCGGAATCGGCGAACACCAGCTTGGGTTCCTCCAGATAAAACGAGGTGAACAGCGGCCGTTCCTTGCGGAGCAGCTCCTCGCTGGTCGTCAGGGCGTCACTCGGTCGTGGCGCGGTTCGGGCTCTATTCGTCGGTCGTCTCATCGTTGGCGTCCTCCTCTTCGGCCATGGTGGAGAATTCCGCGCTGGCCGCCGCGGCTTCGAGTTCAGCGTCTTCGCGGTCGAACAAGGCTCCGATCCGCACGTCATCGAAGGCAATGCCGACATCGAGCTGGGTGGAGGCCGGAATCCGGGAAACGACGATCTCTTCCCCGCCCGTCGGAAGGTGAATTTCCTTGCCGTTCTTCGCCAGCACATAGCCCCAGAACAGCACATTGCGTAGGATGTCGGGATTCTGCTGCTTGCCGCCCCAGATCGTCGCGAGCTTGCCGGCACTTTTGCCCTCCATGCTGATGGTGCCGTCGAGTGTGAACAGATAGTGGGGCTCGACCGAAATGAAGAGATTGTTGCCAACGCGCTTGAACGCCAGCGTGGCACCATGGTGCACCCAAAAACTGGAGACGCCATCCTTACCAACCTTCTTGGCCGCGACCGTCGGCCCCTTGGCCCGCCCCGGAATCGGCCAACGCCGGTCGCCGCCGACGCCGTCCGGCAGGAACAGGAAGCGGCCCTTGCCATCTGTCTTGATATAGAGCGTCTTTAGGTGCGCGACCAAGCTCGTGTTCAATAGCGACATCAGCCACAGTCGCTTATCCGGATGGATAAACCAGTCGTGGCGGGCTTCCCCCGCGATGGACTCTGGCTTAATTGCCGCGCGCAGCTTAGTCGTCGGCACGGTGAGATCGGCGAATGTGTAGAGCCGCTTATCGCGTAGAATGAAGGGTTCCGTCTGTGACACCACGGCCCAGACCTCTTTCTTTTCACGAAACTCCGTTTCGGCTCCCCAAATACGGGTCGGCAGAGCCTTCACTTGGAGCAGATTCGAGATGAGGACGTCCTGCACGCGGTCGGGCAACCACGCGACCTCCGGACGAAAGGGCGTTGGCAGGACCGGGACTGTGGAGGCCAGCGGCGCGAGCTTGCGGCCGCGCTCGGCCGGCTGGTTCCGCACGCGGCGAACAAGTTCGACAAAATTGCGTTTGAAATCGGCGGGCTTGCGGAAATCGATGTAACGCAGATCGCGGAAGGGTGCGCACAGCGCAATCCGTTCCGGGGATTCCTTCGCCTGGTCTCGCAGCAACAGGGGGATCAGGACGCCCTTCGTGTTGTTGGGGTCGTTCGCGACAATATGCTTCCACTCGAAGCGGGGCCAGTCGGCTTTGAGGAATTCAGGCGATAGCACGACGATGACGTGTCGCGCTGAGGCCATGCCCTGGTTCATCCGGTCGATGAGACTCTGCCCGGCGGCGATATCCCACTTATCGAAAAAAACACTGAGATGGCGGGACTGTGGGCTGCCGTCGATGGTTTCGGATTCCAACTGTTCCGCCAGCTGGCGCACCCAATCCAGGTCGGCGCCGTTGTAGCAGATGTAGGAGTCTTTGATTTCGGGGTCGGACATGGGGAAATTGGAAGACTTAGGGCCGGTAGGCGGGGATGGGGAGCACGGCGGGTTCCGTCACCTGCGCCATAGTGGTGGCCGCCTGCCGCACCCGTGCCAGACGCGCCCGGTCTTGATCGACACAGTCCAGAATCGCGGCATCCGGCGCTGCTTGGATGGCTTGAGCCCCGCAGAGCCCGGCCGCGACCAGCCGGCGGTAGTCGCCTCGCGTTAGGTCTGCGCCGGTGATCTGCGCCAAGGCGACGGCGTCACCGGCGATGCCATACGTCAAGCGAATCACGAGCCGGGCACGCCGCGCCTCCAGATCGAGCGTGGGGTGAAGCAACTGTGCCACCCGGGTGGCGGTGGTGAGCAGGTCGCTCGTGCGCGCCGCGACGGCGCGCACCGGTCCGGCAGCGCCGCCGAACGCACCCCCGAACTGCGTCAAGGTCTGCTCGATCTGGGCCATCTCTTGACCCGAAACGAATAGAAGGCAGGCGACGGCGCGCTTTTGTCGCATGACCTGATCCTGCACCTGCCGGACGGAGCGGCTCATCCGCTCCAGCAACCGGCCGGGCACACCCTGATGCAGGAGCGAGGCGCTCCAAGTCTGAGGCTCCTTCTGTGTGCTTTTGCGGTTGAGCGGGACGCTGACCTCGTCGAGTTCTTCGGTGACTTGCACGACCGCGAGGAGCGTGGGATCGTTGAGATCGGCCGGATTGAGCGGCCGGAGACAATCAACGAGCCGGATGACGGAGCCGACCTCTGCCGCGGTTTCTCCTGCCACCAGTCCGAGCGGGGTGAGGTGAAATCGATCGTCTCCACGTCGTTCCACCAAGGTATGCCGTTCCAGATCGGCGAGTGCCGCATGCAAGGCGCGGGCATCCCAGCGCCATTGCTCCCGCCGGAGCTGTTCCTGGAAGGCGCCGAAGCTGCCCTCGAGAAACGTGGTGACCTCGTCGGCGGTCAATCCGCTGGCAGAAATCCGCCGGCTCGCGGCAAGCACCCGCACAATGAGGGACCGCGGATCGGTGCGTTCGTCGAGAAACCGCGACCGCAGGTCTTCCGGCCGGCCCGTAACGTAGGTGTGCCACATCTCGTGTTCCGCGCGCGGGTCGAGGGCGAGCAGATAGGAAGCGCCTCGTTCTGCGTAGCCCAACCGGCCGGCACGGCCGACTAGATTCTTGTATTCGGAGACCGAATAAGGCTGGTCGGGCGGATGGGTCAGCCCGACGATGACGACGGCGCTCGCCGGTGTGTTGACACCCATCGCAAGCGTAGTCGTTGCGACGATCACGCGGAGCTTCGCTTCCGCGCGGCGAAACTCCTCTTCCACCACGCGGCGCTCCTCGCGGTCCAGATCGGCATTGTGAAAGCTGACTCCCTGCGCGAGCGCTTGCCGCAGATCGTGCGACGCCCGTGAAAGGTCACCCTGTGGTAGCCGCGCCACGGCCTCTTCGGCCGGGGACAATCCGAGAGCCTCGCCCAGATACAAGGCGCAGCCCCGGGTCTCGCCCTTCGTCTCCCGGAAAACGATGACCTGTTTCCCCTCGCGGACGAGTTTGCCGACCAGCGGGATGACGTAATCCTGGCTGGAATCCTTCTGGTAGATGCGCTGCACGAAACCGCGGCTGACCGTTTCCTGGCCGGTTTCCGCCGCGAGGTAGCGATAGCTGCCATCGCTCCGCAACAGCCCTTCGTCGAGAGGCACGGGGCGCTCGTTGCGCCGGAGCAATTTCGCGCCGAGCCAACGCTCCAGCCCGCCAGTTTCGCCGATGACCCCCGAGAGCGCAATGAGCTGGGGTTCGACGCCGGCCTGCCGGCGCACCCGGATCAAGGTGAGCAGGAATTCCAAGTTCGCGCCGCGCGTGGAGTCGGCCAGCATCTGCACCTCGTCGACGACGATGGTGCCTGCCTGCGCGAGCACGTGGGGATAGGAAAGCGCGATGGCGGCGAACTTCTCGTAGGTCAGCAATGCGACATCGTATTGGCCACGCAGTAGCGGAGTGATGTCATCGGTTTCGCCGGTCGCTTCGACCGTGCGCAAACCGAACGGCCCGTAGATGGACTGAAAGTGCCGGCGTTTGTCGGCTACTAGCGCCTTCAACGGTAGGAGAAAGAGCGCCCGTTGGCGGTCGAGGACCACGCTCTTCAGCGCAGCGAGTTCGCCAACCATAGTTTTGCCGGACGAAGTCGGTGCGACTACGACGAGGTGTTCGCCGTTCAGCACCCCGTGGTCGTTGACGGCGTCGAGTTGGAGCTGGTTGAGCGCCGGGATGGCGCGACCCCAGGCCGCCAGCAGTTCGGGTGGGAATCCGAAGGCGCCGAGGCTCGTCAGGTTGCGCTCGGCCCGCGCCCCCACTCGGTCGGGAAAGGCAGCGCGGTAGCGCTCCCCGGGGAGAAAAACCGGCCACCGCAATTCGCCGTCGATCCGACCGCGCAGGGTCGGACGCTGAGTTCGTCCGAAAGCCTGAGCCGCCGCCATGACCCGCTGCGTCACGAATTCGAGCAATCGATAGACCGCGAGGCCGCCCTGCTCGACGAGCCCGGCGGGACCCTGCAACGCCTCCAGCAGGTAGTGCGTGAAGTAGCCGTGGCCGGTGCGCGGATTTTCCCATGCAGGTTCCTGCGCCGCCGAAGCAGTGACAATGAGCCGGCCTTCCCCGGCGAGTTGACTCAGCCGCACCTCGGCGGACGCAAGGTCGCGCGGCACGGCCTCCACCTGAAGCACGCGGGCTTCCATCCCGCCCGAGAAACAGCAGTCTAGGAACAAAACGAGCCGCTTCGCGGGAATCCGTGCGATTAGCGCGGCCAGCTCCTCAAGCGGCACGCCCGTGCGGGCGAGGTCGGTCACCTCGGTGTCGTGCGCGACCAGCTCGTGGGTCTCGGAGCCGTGGCCGGAGAACGCAATCACAACGAGGTCGTCAGGTGCGGCCCCGGACAATTTAGTCACCTCGGCGACGATACTGGCCCGGGTCGCCTGTTCATCCGGCAAAAGCGTGCACTCGCCGCCGAGCGTGTCGGCGAAGAGCGCGTGCAAGGCGACGGCATCCCGGCGTGCGCAACTGAGCCAGTTGATTTGCGCGGAGCGGTAGCGGTCGATGCCGATGAAAAGTCCCCGGAGCATCAGTGGTGACGGTCGAGTTCGAGATTGCGGAGCAAGTTCATGAGCTGTTCGCAGTAGGCGAGGATTTCGACGTAGGTTGCATTTACGCCTGGCACGAGGCTGTCCTCGACCACCTCCGCTTCGGTGGGCGCGACCGCAGCGTAGTCGGGGTGGGCTGCGACGAACATGGCGCGGAGGCGGTTATAATCTTTGGCGAAGGCCACGTTGGGGCGGCTCGACAGTTCTTTCGCGGGCAGCTTACCGAGCGCGTCGATCATGCCGCGGGTCTTGGCGATAAGCGGGCGGTTGGGGTTTTCCATGGGATTACTTGGGGTTCCACCACCCGTGTTCGTCGTAGTGGAAGGACCGGCCGTAGCCGCAGGCATTCCACATGAGGTCGAACAGCGGACGGAAAATCTGGTCGGCAGTAACGGGCAGTTCCGGGATCGTCACCTCCGGGAGGATTAAATGGTCCTGCCCGATCGGGACGACGCCGCTGTGCGAGAACTGCGGCCCACGGATGATCGTCAACCCACGAACATTGAGCAGGCTCATGCCGACGACAAACGGCGGCTGAACGCCGAGCTGCTTTAGATAGTCGAGCAGGCTGGCGAACCCTTCGCGGATCGCCTGCTCAATCAGGAAGGCCGGCAGAATCGGTTTGTCTTCCCAATGCTGCACGCTGTTGGCGTCCACGGCCTCGACGGCACCGTTCCGGAACAACTGGAGCGAACTGAGGATCCGGTGATCGCTGGCGGTCGATTCGACGAGGACGCCGTCGAAGTTGTAACGCGGCCCCCAGCTATTGATGTCGCCGAGGGGGCGCAGATCCTTGCGTGCTGCCAGCAGCTGCGGCAAGGTGAAGGTTAGTTCCTCGCGGAGGGTCGCGACGGGCAGGACGTGGAGCACCATCCGCCGCTCGCTCGCATAGGTGACTCCCACGTCGTTGCGCAGCAGGCGCCGCAGCCGCTCCAGCCGAAAATCCCGCAGCCGGGTGAAGACCCCTTCGCTGGCCAGGAACGCCCGGCGGATTTCTGTGACATCCAGCTCGTATTTGCCCGCGGAGTTGCGCCCGTAGAATTTCGTCCACGATCCCGTCTTAACGAGATGGGGCGTCGCGAGACCGCGCGGCACGCGCACGATCAGGACGGGCCGCCCGTTGGGCGCGGCTACCACTTGAAAGCCCACACCACTGAGGCGGGGCGAGATGCCGGCCCGCAGCATGTCCTCCATGCGCAACAGCTCCTTGTCGGCGATGAAATCGGCGAGTCCGATAATTTCCTCGGGCACGCCGTCCAGCGCCCGAATCCCATAGATCAAGTCGCCGCCGTCCGCGTTGGCGAACGAGGCTACGTCGAAGAGAAATTCGCGTTTCTGCTCGTCGGTGCCAAGCGCGAAGGCCTGCTTGTAGTCAATGACGGCGCTCTCCCGCGCCTTGGTTTCGACCAAGCGGGTCAGTTCAGCCGCAGTGACGGCATCGAGGGCAAGGTGCTGGAGGGCCATTGGAGAGGGGGGCCGAGGGTGAAGCCCGCCCCGCCGTCGAGGCGGGCTTCACGTTAAGGCGCCGGGAGTTTACGCGGTCTTTTTCAGGGGCTCCAAACCCACCCAAGTCCGGCCGGCGGACTCGGTGACGAGGACCGCATAGCGGTTGCCGGTTTGGTCGGCGGCGCGCTTGGCGGCCTCCAGCACCGCGTCGCGCGTGGCTGGGCCGTCATAGTTGTATTCGGCCGTCGGCAGGTGGTAGGTTTTGTCGTCGCTTGCGATGGTCCGTGTGAAGCCTTCGGCTTCCATCGCCGCGTGGAGGGTTTCGTAGTCCTCGCCCGTCCCGGCGTGCAACTCGACTCTGGTCGTGTATCGGCTCATTGTGTTTGGTGGTTAGGCGGTGGCGGTGGCCGGAGGAACCGGGTTGAGGACATGCGCGATGGCCTTCCGCTCGGACTCGCTCAGGTCGAGCCCGAGCTTGTGCTTGAGGTAGGACTTCGTGGCGTTGCGCGCCTGCCGGTTGGAGACCACGGAGTTGGCGACGATGCAGATGTTGTCCCACTCGCGGTTCTGCTTGCGCCAGTCCACCTGGGCGAGCAGCTGCAGCTTGTTGCGCCAGTCGGTGGGATAGGTCTTGATGAGTTCGGCACCGACGCCCCCCAAGGCGCGCAGCACGACGGCATGGGAGGAGATGTTCTCCTGCCGGTATTCGACGGCACGCAGTTCCTGGTTCTTGACGCGCGCCCACGGTGGGATGACGGCCGCGACCGCCGTCCAGAATTCCGCAGCCACCTCGATGAGTTCGTTGACCGACGACTCCTCGCCGTTCTTGTGGTGGACGAGTAGTTCGACGTTGGCGTCGTAGAGGGCCGAGAGGGTGAACAGCTTCGGCGAGCGCACCGGCATGGAGATCGCCTCCTTCTCGACCATGCCCTCGAACACGGACACGCGATGGGCGACCTCGATGGTGACCTTCGACAGGAGGTCGCGCTTGTCGTAGAGAATATCGAGCGACTTCGAAGTCTTCACGACGTAGCGGTTGAGGTCGGAGAACATCTGCTGGACCCGGTCGCGACTCTCGTAGGGGAAGAGCAGGACCGAGATCGACTCCTCGCCGAGCGCGGGGTTTTCCTTCAGCGCGGCGGCGATGGCGGCGCACCGGTGCTGACCATCGTTGATGACGAAGTTCGCGTTTTCGAACTCCATCTCCAACTGGCCGAGTGTCTCGTTGCCCGGCACGGGCATGAACGAGACATCGCACTTGTAGGAGGCGGTGATGGACGCGAAGAGGTAGCCGTCCTCGTTGTCGACCATGTAGCGCACGATTTCCGGCACTCGGTTTTTGTTGAGTATGCGCTGCTCACGGTCTTCCGGCATGAACTCGACCCAGTCCGTGAACGTGAACATTTTCGGGATGGAGCTGAGCTTCATCACGCAGGCGTAGTATTCACGCCCGCCCATATTTGCCCGCATAGCGGGAAACGACACTTTCATTGGATTTATCCTTGTTTTTGCAGCTCTACCGAGCGCGGAAGCCGTAGAGCTGACACAGCTCATGGCTCCGAACTGTCGGAGCTGTTATGTTTTTCGTGACAGCTCCATTGATTAAGTCAAGCAGCTCATTAACAAAATTTTTAGAGCTGTCTAATAAGCTGGGCGCAGCTCGCACAGAATCAAGAATTCCTTTACAAAACCTCGGAGAATGTTCACAAATGCCGATGTTTAGTTATGACTACTGCCACACAGGATCGGCTCCGGTCCGCTTTTCGCGGCACCACCCTTCTGCGCTCACGCGATCTGACTGCGCAAGGGTTCAACCGTGCTTCTCTGCGGCACGCGGTGCAGGCGGGGCTACCCTTCAGTCGTTGGAAATCCACCGGCTGCCAACTAGCGAGTCCGGCAATCGAGCCGGCTTGGGCGATTAGGTGAGATGCGAGTTGGAGGACGGAGTGTCCCTGGATACCGCTGTGTAGTAGCAGAGCAATTAACTCGGTGTCGCTGAGCGCCGCTGCGCCGTAGGCTTCAAATCGCTGCTGTGGTTGCTCGCCGCAGGCGATGACGGGTGTCTGGTGGTGATCGTCTAGGTCAAACGTGGATTGTTGCATGTTGCCATGCGCCCGTGCGCACCCCGTCCGGGCTTCCTTGCCCGGTTATCAGGGCGCACTCCGCGCGCTGGCCCGTGAAGGCACGCCTTGCCACCGGAGGGCCGCCGAGCGAGGAGCCTAGTTGCTCCTCGCGAGGGGGAAGGCCCGCAGGGAATGGAGGAGCGCAGCGCAGCGAGAACTCCATGGCGGGCGTGACAAAATCGGGCAGCGAGCGGAGGCGGAAAATTCTCTCAAGCTCGCGACCCGTGCGCGCTCTGCGTCCTCGAAATGAGTGCAACGCCAGCCGGCCACTGTGCACCGATTTCGCCCTGGCGCTGCGTTGACGCGCCTGCGTGGGTATCATGCAAACGGAATCGATCTTCGCGACGCTGCTTGCGGCGGCGGCGTTCCTGAAACACCCACTCGGCGATGTCGCCGCGCAATCTATCCGGGACGCTTACGAGGCTCTGAAGGCGCACCTCCGAAAAAAATTCGGCGGTAAACCGGAGGCCGCACAAGCGCTCGATCTCGCGACTGAAAAGCCGGAGTCACTCATCCGGAAATCGCTCCTGATCGAAGAGAGCGGTTCGTGCGGGCTCGAGCGCGACGCAGAGTTGCACGCACTCGTCGCACAGCTCGCAGCATTGCTGCCGGCGTCGGCCCTTGGCAGCGGTCAGCATGTGCAGGTCACCGGTCACGGCAATCGTGTGCAGGTCGCCGGCCGCGACCTAGTGACGACCGCGAAGCATGTCTGTCGAAATACGATCACACCGGACGAGCGTCACGTCACGGTCGAGCAGCGTGCTCAACTCCAAACCGTCATCGGCGAACTCGCCGGCCGGCTTGGCGGCGTGGACGGCCAGCCGAATTTCGCGGGCGCGCACCGGATGCTGCAGCGACAGTTTAACGTGGCTTCCTACCTCTTGCTGCCGCGCGAACGCTTCGCCGACGCGCTCGCGTTCCTGAAACAGCAACGCGCGATTCATCGCTCGCGATTGCAGCGCCGCAATCCGACGGCCTCCGCGACCGGAGATGTTTCCACCTTCGGTCCCGACGCACCTGCGCTGTGGTCACGAGATCAGCGTATATTACAATCTCCAGAGCAGTGGAACTTGGGCACGGCATCGACGCGCTCAAATGGAGATCGTGTTGTTCTTCACCCCCGCCGCGCTCCAGATCGACTGGCTGTCACCAAAAGGTCAGTCGCTCACTCGGGAAGTGCGGGGAGCGCATGTTTGCATCATTGCAGCCGGTCTTCCTCATGGATGCCGGCTCGACGCGGAAACCGAGATGCTGGTCCTCTACGTCGAGCGGAGCTTTCTGCGACGTTTTCTCGGACGAAAAATCAGCGAGGTGTTGGTGTCGGAAACGCCGCTCGACGACCTGGTGGTTTGGTTTCTCGCATCGGCGCTGCGTCACCTCTGCCGAGAATACCGCACGCCCGATGCTTCCTTGATTGATCGGATCGGAGGCGGTTTGGCCGAGCGCCTGATCACGCGTCTCGACGAGACGCACGGGGCAACGCCCGTCACCGGACCATGTCTCACCGATGCGCAGCTCGCACGCGTCCTACAGTTCATGCAGGCGAATCTGAAGCATGACATTCATGTGGTCGATTTCGCCAAGCAGACCGGGCATACGCCCGGACATTTTTCGGAATTGTTCAAAAACAAGACCCGGCGTTCGCCCTATCACTACCTGAAAGAGATCCGAATGCTGAAAGCGCATACAATGATTCTCACCGGTGACTACCGATTGAGGGAGGTCGCGCTCGCGGTTGGTTACAGCAACGCGGATCATTTCGGTGAGGTCTTCCACAAGTTCTGGAAATATTCTGCGAAGGAATTACTCACGCGGATGCGCCGCGCGGATGCGAAACGCCCGGGGTAATCGGAGGAATGCCGGGAAAACTTCGACGGTAAAGCAGGTCAGTAGCGACAAGTCCAAAATGTGCGTATCCACGCAAGTGGACACGCACCGAAGGACACCACCGCTCGCTGCTTTCCATGAAAACTAGGCCACTCATCCGAATCCCGCTGTTGTTTGCGGCGATGACAGCAATCGTGCGGGACGCTGTTGCTGCGCCGATCCTGCCTCTGGCTCAAATCCCACAAAACCTCCGCACGGGAGTGCAGAGCGGCTTGGGCATCCTGTTTCTTTTCGGCTTCATTTGGGGCGTCGTCAAAATCTGGAACGGGGCCGATAAGATGTCCAAGGGTGACGCGGACGGGAAAATGGGCATTCTCGGAGGCATCATCATCGCGGGCGCGGCGGCAATCATGGCGGCGCTCTTCACGATCTTCGGCATGGCGGACGGTGCGTTAACGCCGACCTTCTAAGCTTCAACCCACGGTGTCCGGCCATGAACGAACTGCGCATCACGGACACCAACAGCGCAAATGATAGCAGGGGCCGCGCGTTTGGACTCGAAGGGAATGATTTCATTTACGTGCTGGTCGCGTTTGTCGTCAGCCTCGGACTCTACCTCCTCCTCGCCTTTGTGCTGCGGACCGGAATGGTTGTGGCACTGGCGCTTTCCCTGCCGCTGTTCCTCGCGGTCCTCGCCTGGGTCGTCCTATTGCGGCACAACAAGCCAGAGGGCTATGCCGAGGATGTCGCCGATGACTTGGTGAATGGCGAGGGCTGGTCTCTCATGTCGAGTGGACAGCCACGTCCGCCAGGAAAGGAGTCTCATGCGCAGTAGTCCGCCCAACGGCTATTTCGCCTCTGGTATGATGGTCTACGGCCCCTTGGAAAAAGGTGGGGTCGCTAGCAAAGGCTTTCTCATTCAGCCTGCCGACCGGCGCGGAGCGAGCATCAACCAGCTCAACGATTTTCAGGACCGTATCCGGAACCTGCTCGCGCTACTCGGCCCGAATTTGTGGGCGCAGTTCCAATGGAGCTGCGACGGGGACTATCGGCCAGAACTGACCTCGGCATATCGCGAGATTCTCGAAATCACCTCCTACGCCACAACACGCCATCCTGCTTGGTGCCACCGGCGCCGGTAAGTCGCGGTTTATGCACCGGCTGCTGGTGGAAACGGCTGCGCGATATTTCTACACTGTGCTGATTGAGGAGGGGCTTTCCTACGAGCCGTTCACGCGAATGATGGGCGAGCGGCCCATCGTGCTGCACCCGGACGGCGATCTCACGATCAATTATTTCGACACGGGGCGAATGCCTCTTGGTCAGCTTCAAGTCGCCACCGCGGTCGCTCTCGTTGCCCGCATGATCGGCGAAGCGCCCGACGCCGAGGCCCAGCAAATCCGTCAGGCGATGCTCGGGCAGTATATCGGCCAGCTCTATCAAGACGCCTTCGATGAGTGGTCGAAACGTCACCGGGAAAAGCTACCCGAGTTGGAACGGATGGCCTGCGCAGTGCACCGGTGGAAACTGAGGATGGGACTCGGCACGACGGAAATGGAGGCCTTTGCCGAGATGCGCGACCGACTCGCGGCCAACGACGATGAGGTGCAGCAATTCGTTGCCGACGTAGCCGAGTCGGACATTACCGCCTTCCTCAAAAACCGGCAGACGGAGCGCGCGTTGATGGCTTTGGCGCACGCGCACTATACGCGCGAGGATTTCCCGACGCACGCCAGCCTCGTTGAACTGATGCGCTTCGCACGTTTCCCGGAGCACAAAAAGGAACAGGTGGATCAGCTCGCGACGTTGCTCTCCTCATGGTGCGCGCACGGCCAGTATGGCAGGCTGTTCGACGGGCCGACAAATATCTCGCTCACGGGTCGGGTCGCGCATTTCGAACTCGGCTCTATCCCGGAACAGGCGACGGAGCTCAAAACAGCAGCCGGGTTGCTGATCGCCGGCTTCGCGCGGCAGCATATTATTTCCCTTCCGCTCTCGCAGTGGAAACGGATCGTCTACGAGGAATTGGCGCGGTTTCTCGATGTGCCCGGCGGAGACAAGATCGTTGCGGAGTCTTCAGCCCAGCTTCGTAAGTTCAACTGCTGGACGGCCTCGGTGATGCAGCAATACGGCCGCTTCAAGACCTCTCGCATTCGCTCTGCGGTCATCGGGAACACGAAACAATACTGGTTCATGCGGCAATTTGACCGCAGCGACATCGACGACATCGCGCGCGACATCGGACTGCCGGAGTCGGTCTGCGCCTCGATCCAGAATTACCCGATGCCGGAGCAACAGCCGGAGGGAAAGAAGTATTCGAGCTTGTGCTTCTTCTCGCCCGTGACCGATCCGCCGCTCTGCGGGACGGTGCGCAACGTGGAGTTGAGCAAGGAGGAGGAAACGGACGATGAAATCGCGAAGTCGGCATAGTCTGATTGTTTTGGTGTTTGCCGCGATCCTGCTGGCGTTTTCCGGGTGCAGCACCGTGGGCAGTGCCGGGGCTGACCTCGGCCTTGCCGGCGCTGGCGGGGTAGCAGGCTATCATTTGTCAGATGGCAAAGTCGGTGGGGCCGCAGCGGGTGCCGCGGTCGGTTACGTGGCGTCACGCGTGGCGCAGGCGGAGGTGCGCAGCGCGATGAGCGACGCCGAGCGACGCGGCTACGCGAAGCAAATTCAAGAGGCGATTGCCCGAGATGGGTTCTTCGTCCGGGTGCCAGCCGGAAAGCAGTTTTATCTCTACGCTACCGAAACCATCGACGTGGCGAAGGGCACGCGCGGTAACATCGCGAACGCCGAACTTTGGAGGAAGACACCATGAGAGTTCCATGGCTTTTGTTGTGTGTATCGCTGACGCTCTGCGCCGGCTGCGAGACGATGCAGAAGAAAACGACGGCCGCGCCGGCACCGCAGCCACCGGCCTCGCCTACCATCGCGCCGGTTGCGGGCACCGATCTCGACCAGACCAACGTCGAGAAAGTCCGCGTCAGCGAAACGCTCAAATCCTACCCGGTCGGCCGCTACATCGATCCGCAGGATTCGAACGTCATGCACGAGGCGCATGTCGTCTACCGGAAAGAGGCTGGCGCTTCCTGGAACCTGAATCCCAACGCGCCGACCGCCGTCTCCCTCGGTCCAGTGTTGGCCGTCGCCGATCCGGCGAAAACGCCGGCGCCGCTGCCGGCGGAATTGGAGCAAAAGATGGCGGAGCAAAACCAACTCGTCGCTTCGCTCATCGAGCAGAACGAGGCGCTGGCAAAGGAACTCGCCAAGCTCGGTCAGCAAATCACGGAGCTGCGCCAGAAACAAGGCGCGCCAGCAAAGGAGAATTGACCATGCCCACCGAAACAAACGCACCGGATGAGGTCGCCGAATTGGTGAAGGTGCTTCCACCGCATTTGCTGGAGAGTTTCGAGAAAGCGCACGCGAGCATCGTGGAGCGCTACGGTATGAGTCCGGGGCTGCCGGTGCTCGTGCGGATGTGGCTTGGCTGCGCCACCCCCGAGCGTATCCGGCGCGAATTTGAATCCGCAGTGCTGGAAATCACGAGGAAGACCCTCAACCCGCCGGAGGACGGAATTTTCGATGAAGACTGTCTCTGACTTTGGGCGGCAATCGTCCAAACGAGGTCAAATGCCACTGGCGACCAGCCGCCTCGCTCATGAATGGCTGGGGAAAACCAAGGAGGCAACATGCCCTCACTGAAAGAAGAAGTCGCCAAACGAAAGGCGCAGGAACCCACGCTTCGGCGCAATCCGGAGATCGACGCGAAACTCGACCAGTTCATCGCCGCGAACCCGAAGCTCCTCGAGTATTACAACGGGCTCAGCAAAGATGAGCTGATCCGGAAGCTGATGCTCGGGAAAATGCAGCGGAGCGAATACAGCAACGGTCGCAACGAAGAGATCAAGGCATGGGTGGAGGAGCACCCCGAGGTGAAAGCTCGCATCGAGGAGCGCATCCGCAATGTGCCGCCGGCCAACCGTGAGCGTGCGTTCCTCAACGCCGCAAAAACGGAGGCGCAGAATCTCGTTGTGCGCGGTCCGCGGCAGGCTCCGTAATTGCTCGGGTTCCTGGCGGCGGGTGCTTTCGCGGCGCCCGCCGCCGTTTCTTTTCGTGCTCGTATTGTTGCTTTCAACACGCTGGCAAGGTTGCCGAAAACGATGAATCGCGCTTCCCTTTTCCGAAACTACATGTATCTTTCTGCCCGTTCTAAAACATTAACCCTCAACTAAGTCCGCGTCTGATTAGCGACTTAGTATCGCAAGCGTCTCCAGTTTCGAATCCCCGTGGGGACGCCAGCTTTAAAATTCCCGCATTTCGAAAGAGATGCGGGAGTTTTAGTTTTCGGAAAAGAGCCAAACTCAGAATAAGGACGGTGCGGCTGCCTCATCTGGCACAGGGGCCGAATGAGGCCATGTCGTTCCGTCACGTTAGGGCGGCGGCATCGGTTCCAGCGGCAGGGGCGGCCTTCTGGAGTTCACGACGGCGCCAGAGGAAGAAGATCGCGGGGTAAACGAGCAGTTCCATGATCGTGGAGGTGATGACGCCGCCGATCATCGGAGTCGCGATGCGTTTCATCACGTCGGCGCCCGCCCCATGGCTCCACAGGATCGGAGCCAGGCCCGCGATGATTACCGCGGCCGTCATCGCTTTCGGACGTACGCGTTTCACGGCGCCGTGGTAGATAGCGTCGCGGAGATCGGACGCGATGACGAGCCGGCCGGCCTTTTTCGCGTCGTCGTGGGCCAGATCGAGGTAAAGAAGCATGATCACGCCGGTCTCCGCATCGAGCCCGGCAAGAGCGATGATGCCCACCCACACCGCCACACTCATGTTGTAGTCGAAGAGATGCAGCGCCCAGAATGCGCCGACGAGGGAGAACGGAACGGCGAGCAGGACAATCGACGTTTTGATCAGCGACCGGGTGTTGAGATAGATGATAAAGACGATGATCAGGAGCGTGAGCGGAATGACGATCAACAGCCGCTCCTTCGCGCGTTGCATCGACTCAAATTGTCCGCTCCAGAACACGCTGTAGCCCGAGGGAACCTTGATTTCCCCCCGTGAAATCGCCTCGGCGACGGCAGTCTGGGCCCTCGTCATGTAGGTGCCGATATCGGTGTCCTGCACGTCCACATAGATCCAGGCGTTGGGAACGGCGTCTTCGCTTTTCACCCCCATGGGAGCCGCCACGACTCGGATGTCCGCAAGCTGGCTGAGTGGCACCTGCGCCAATGCCGCCGTCGCGGCCGCGCCGCCCATTCCGCCGCCGCCAGCGGTCTTCACCGGAATCGCGATCTCCTTCAACGCTTCCAAGCTTTCCCGGTAGTCGCGTTCGTAGCGCAGGATCACGCCGTAGCGCTCCAGGCCTTCCAGGGTGGTGGTGAGCGGCATGCCGCCGAGGGCGACCTGGAGCGTGTCCTGAACCTCCGCCACCGTAAGCCCGTAACGGGCGATGGTGTCCCGCTTGAGGTCAAATTCGATGTAGTTTCCGCCCATTACGCGCTCCGCGAACACGCTGCTCGTGCCGGGGACGCGGCGGACGATGACCTCGATCTCCGCGGCGATGCGCTCGAGTTCCCGCAGGTCCGCGCCGGCGACCTTGATGCCCACCGGCGTCTTGATGCCCGTGGCCAGCATGTCGATGCGGTTCTTGATCGGCATCGTCCACGCGTTGGTAAGCCCGGGAAACTGAATGGCCGCGTTCAGGTCGCGAACCAGTTCCCTCGTGTTTCGGGGCCGATGAGCGATCACCTGGCCGCTGTCGTCTTCGATATCAACGGCCGGCCACTCCCGTTCGGGTTTCAGCATCACCGTGGTTTCGATCATGTCCATCGGCGCCGGGTCGGTGGAGGTCTCCGCGCGCCCGATCTTGCCGAAGACGTGGTGCACCTCGGGGAAGCTGCGGATAATCTGGTCGGTCTGCTGCAATACCTCGCGCGCCTTGGTCGGCGACAGGCCCGGAAAAGTGGTGGGCATATAGAGGAGGTCGCCCTCGTAGAGCGGCGGCATGAATTCGGAGCCGATATTCTGATAAGGGAAGGCAGGGCTGGCTTTCGCCGCGAGGTTCTTGAGCGAACCTTCGGGCAAACGGTTCACCACCCAGGCATCCCAAGGAAGGAAGACCCAGCCGACCAAAACGGCCGCTCCGATGATCACCGCCCAGCGGAAGCGGATCACGAGGTCGAGCAAGGGATGGTAGAGCCAGATGAGGAAGCGGTTGATCGGGTTCTTCTCCTCGGCGGGGATTTTCCCGCGAATGAAGAAACCCATCAGAATCGGAGCCAGGGTGATGGAGAGCAGCGCCGCCGCCGCCATCGAGTAGGTTTTGGTGTAGGCGAGCGGCTTGAAAAGACGGCCCTCCTGGGCCTGCAACGTAAACACCGGCAGGAAGGAGACCGTGATGACGAGCAGAGAGTAGAACAAGGTCGGCCCGACTTCGATGGATGCGTCGCGAACGATGTCCCAGTGCGGTCTCTTGTCCCCGTCGTGTTCCTTATGCTTGTGGACATTTTCGATCATGATGATCACCGCGTCCACCATCGCGCCCACGGCGATGGCGATGCCGCCGAGCGACATGATGTTCGAACTGATGCCCTGCCCATACATGATCGAAAAGGACATGAGCACTGCGATCGGCAGGATGACGATCGCGACCAAGGCGCTTCGAAAGTGCAGGAGAAACGCGATGCAGACCAAGGCCACCACCAGGCTTTCCTCGATCAGTTTTTCCTGGAGCGTCTTCACCGCTTCGTCGATGAGCGTCGTGCGGTCGTAGACCATCGTGTAACTGACGCCTTCGGGAAGACTTTTCATCGCCCGATCGAGGCGGGCTTTCACCGCCTGGATGACCTTGCGGGTGTCGACGCCATAGCGAACGACCACGATGCCGCCCACGGTTTCGCCCTCGCCGTTCAGCTCGGCGATGCCGCGGCGCATGTCGGGCCCCACCTGCACCTGGGCCACCTCGCCAAGCAGGATGGGCGTTCCTCCGGCGCCGAGGCCCACGGCCACTTTCTTCAGGTCGTCCACGCCCGCCGCGTAGCCCTTGATCCGAAGGATGAACTCCTTCTCGGCCAGTTCGAGCGAACGTCCGCCCGCCTCCGAGTTGCTCTTCTGCACCGCCATCGCGACCTCGCTCAACGAGAGATTGTAGGCGCGCAGCCGGTTCGGATCGACGGTGATTTGATACTGCTTCACGAAGCCGCCGACCGAGGCGACCTCGGCCACGCCCTCGACGCTCGAAAGCTGGTAGCGCAGATACCAGTCTTGCATCGAACGCAGCTCGGCGAGGTCGTGTTTTTTCGAGTTCAACGAGTACATGAAGGCCCAGCCGACGCCGGTCGCGTCGGGGCCGAGCCGGGGCGTGACGCCCGCCGGCATTGAGGCCTGGAGGCCGCTCAAGTATTCGAGGACGCGGCTGCGCGCCCAGTAGGGATCGGTGCCGTCCTCGAAGATGACGTAGACGAACGAGTATCCGTAGAAGGAGTAGCCACGGACCACCTTGGCGCTCGGGACGGAGAGCATTTTGGTGGTGAGCGGATAGGTGATCTGGTCCTGAACGATCTGCGGCGCCTGACCGGCCCACTCGGTGTAGACGATGACCTGCGTATCGGAGAGGTCGGGAATCGCATCCAGCGGGATCTTTTTAAGCGAGTATACGCCGGCCACGATCAGCGCGAGGGTGCCCGCGAGGACGAGGAACTTGTTTTTGAGGGAAAACTCGATGATGGCCTTGAGCATGATGGAGCGGGTCGGAAGACCGGGAGAACGGGAGAAGGGAAAAGACCGAACGACTTCGGGAAGCGCCCGGCGCCACGTTTTGCAGGGAAGCCTAAGGTTGCGCCGTCGTGGGAGCGGCGATCTCTTCGCCGCAATCGAGCATCGCCGAGCCGTAGAAGGGATTTCGCTTTTCACCGCCGCGCTGAATCCATCGGGCTTTGCCGCCGGCCGGGGCCATCGAGCACTCGAAGACGTGCAGGCCGGCTTTTTTGGGGAGCCCTTGAGCGAGGGCGAGGTCCGCTACGGCGCTGCTGAGGCCGGCGAAGTCGTTTCGCGCGGATTCCAGGTCCTTAGGCGGAGGCAATCCGTCCCGATATTTGCCCAAGGGGCCGTGGGCCGCATGGGCGTAGCCGTCAAAGTAGGCCTTCAACGCGACGCCGATGCCATGAAGGCTGTGCCGGTACGCGTCAAAATCGTCCTGGCCGAGGGCGGCGGAACCGTCGGCCAAGGCGAAGGCCAGCGCCTCGAGCGACCCCGTCTCCTCGCTCACGCCGGCCGCGGGTTCCGACGATGCGGCGGAGGAGTGGGCGGAGTGGCCGATCGGCGCGGAAGCGCTGGCGGCTTCGGCGTTACGAAGCATTTTCTGGATCGCTTCGCGCAGCTGGCTTTCGGAATCGAGGAGGAATTGGCCGGAGGTGACGATACGTTCGCCGGCGCTCACGCCGGATCTTACCTCATAGCGGTTGTCGCTTGTGCGGGCACCGAGCTCCACCACGCGCGGTTCGAAGCTGCCGTCGCCGACTGCCACGAAGACCGTGTTGCGTTCGCCGCTGCGCAGCACCGCGAGATCGGGAACGAGGACTGCAGCGGAGGCGAGTTCGGCCTCGAACCGGACATCGGCGAACATCCCGGGGCGAAGCAGGCCGTCCTCGTTCGGGACAAGCACACGAGCCTGCACCGTCCGTGTTGCCGTCTGGAGCTGCGGCAGGATCAGGTCCACCTTCCCGATCATGCGTTTTTCCCCGTCGGGGCCGACGCGCACCTCCGCCATCTGCCCGGCTTGGACAAAGGCCAGGTCGTTCTCGTAAATCTGCGCCAGCACCCAAACGGTGGAGAGATCGGCGAGGCGGTAAATCCGCTCCCCGGGTTTCATCATCTGGCCCTGCACGGCCATCTTCTCGATGATCACGCCGGACCGAGGGGCGCGAAAAAGGTAAGTGCGGCTCGGCTCGCCCCTGCTGGCCAGCTCGGAGATGAATTCGTCGCCCAGGTCGAAAAGTTTGAGCCGGGAAAGGGCCGCCGCGGTCAGCGGGCCCGGTTTCGCCTCCGCCCCTTTGGCGACGAGGTAGTTTAGCTGCGCGTTATAGAGGTCCGGGGAATAGATTTCGAAAAGGGGGTCGCCCACTTTCACGGTGGCCCAGGTCGTGTTCACGAAGAGTTTTTCTATCCAGCCCTCGTATCTGGTCGTCACGTCGGTCAGGCCGGCTTCGTTGAACTCGACCGTGCCGAGAGCCCGGACCACCCGACGCACCGGCCCGCGCTCCACCAACGCGGTCTTCAAGTTCATCTGCTGGAGCGTGTGCGCAGGAATCGTGATGACCTGCGCCCCGCCGGCCTCCTCCCCCTCGTATACCGGCACCATGTCCATGCCCATGGCATCCTTTTTGAAAACCGGGCTGATTTCGCCGGGCGTCATGCTCGACTTCCAATACTTCACCCTGCGCTCGCCGGTGGCGGGGGTGGTGGCTGATGCGGACGCCGGGGTATTCGTTGTCGTCTCGTTCGAGCGGACCGGCTGCAGGGCCATCCCGCAAATCGGGCAGTCGCCGGGCTTGTCCTTGATGACCTGCGGATGCATTCCGCACGTGTAGAGCTGAGCCGCCGAAGCAAACGGCGCCGTCGCGAGCCAGAGAAGGGCCAGGGCGACAGCGACGGCGACCGAGGAGGAGGTGAAGGCGCGGCAGGGATTCGCGAGGTTCATTGGAGAGGAGAATGCGCTGAGTTATCGGGAATTATTGCCGGGGAGGAGCGGAGCCCCGTCCGGGGACTGGCCCACGACGAGCAGGGAAAGTTCGGCGAGCACCTGCTCGCGCTCCCGCACCGCGGCGGCGCGCTCGAGGCGCATATCGAGCGCCATCAGTTCCATCGTCGGAATGGCCGCCAGGCTGACCATGCCGGACTGGTAACCCGCCCGGGCGGACTGCAGAGACTGCTCGATGCCAGGCAGCGCGTTGCCGTCGATGAAGGCGATCATGCGGTCCGCCTCACGCACCATGTAGGTCATCTGCGCAAGCTCCGCGGCCATCTCGATCCGTTCGGCCGACAGGCGGGCCTCTGCCGTCTCGTGACGCCACTCCGAAGCCGCGATGGTCGCGGCGATCTTGTCGCGCCAAATCGGAAGCGTGAGTTCCGCTTGCGGACGGATCATCCGGGGCGAGGCCTTCAGGTCGGTCATGCCGCCGAGGGCAAAATCGGGAACGCGACTCTTCCGTGACAGATCCACTTCCGCCACCGCCATTTTCACCATCGTTCGCATGCTTTCGATGTCCGGATTGGCCTCGAGAAGCCTGGCCCAGAGGGTGTCCTCGTCGGCCGGTGCGGACGAAGGGTGGAAAACCGTCGGCCAGGCCGGGTCGGCGTCTTCACGCGCGAGCCCGAGCGCCGCCTTGAACTTCGCCCGCGTCGCGGCGCGCTGGTCGTTCAGATTCACGATCTCGAGCTTCAGGCGCTCGGTGTCGGTCCGTGCCTTCACCTGGTCCTCCAAGGTGCCCATGCCCTTGCCGACCGCGTAGTCGGCTCGGGCAAACGCGAGCGAGCGATCCAAGGCGGCGAGCGCATCGGCGCGGAGAACCAGGGCCGTGTCGAGGTAGGCCAGATCCGCCCATGTTTTTTTCAGTTCGACGGCGACTTTTAGAACCGCCGAACGATACTCCTGGTAGGCGATCTCGGAGCGGGCCGCGGCCTCGCGGCCCATCGCCGCTCGTTTTCCCGGACCCATGAAATCAAACATCAGGCCGGGCATCAGGGTCATCAGCATGTCGGCGATGTCGGCTTCGAAAGTCAGCTTCGGATCGGGAAGCGAGCGGGCGGGCGTAATGTCCTCCACCGCCGCACGCCACCCGGCATGCGCAGCCTGAACGCGGGGGTTTTCAAGGAGCGCAAAACGAAGGTAGTCTTCGATCCCGCTTTCGGAATGAAGCTCCGGAACCGCCAAACTCGCCCGGATCCTTTCCAATTCCGCCACGCGGTCCCTCGCCTGGCTTTCTTCTCGTATCGGCCGCGTGGCGCACCCGGCAACGAAGCCGGCGGTGGCCACGATCAAAAGGAAAACGACGGTCGGAGAAGGGTTCATGGGAAGGGTGAGAGGCAAGAGCCGATCCGCCTGGATAAGATCTCGGGACATGGGGGCTTCCGAAACCTTAACCCGCATCCGTGCCCAAACCCTCGCTGCTTCGCACGCCGACGCGAAAAATTCCGGAACGGGTTCGGTTAAGGGTTTGGGCGCGATCGCGGGGTATGGTAGCCATACCATGACCATGAACTCCCATCCTCATGACTCCGCGCTGCGGCGGCTCCTTCACGAGAGTTGGACGGTGGAAATCCGCCCCAATCCGAGTTTTCGCGCCGAAGTCTGGGCCCGCATCGCCGCGCTCAAGCAGTCCCCGGAAACCTGGTTCTCGTGGCTGAAGATCCACCTCGTCGGCGTAGGCATGGCTTCGGCCGCCAGCTTTGCCGTGGCGATCACCGGAGCCGGCCTGTTTGCGCAGAATCAGGTCCAGCGTGAGCAGGAAAAGCTGGTCAGCCGCTACGTTGCCAGCATTGACCCGCACGCTCGCGTCGGCTTCGCAGCCGACAACCCATGAAATACCTTTGGGCAACGATCGCAGCGGTGCTGGCCCTGGCCGCCCTGGCCGCGGGGATCACCTACCACTGCATGCGCGGCGACAGGTCCGCCGTGGCCGAACGTGACAGCGATTCGCTCCAGTGGTTGCGCCACGAGTTCAAGCTCACCCCGGAGCAAATCGCCAAGATCGAGAGGCTCCACGGCGATTATCGTCAGGTGTGCGCGCGCCACTGTGAAGCCGTCATGAAGGCCCGGGAGAAGATCGCCACGCTCCGGCACTCCGGCGCATCCCGAACGGAATTGGACGCCGCCAACGCGGAAGCCGCCGCCCTTGATCTCGAATGCCGCGACAGTGTTCGCACGCATGTTCGCACCATCGCCGGGGTGATCGGCGGCGAACAAGGCGAGCAATATCTTCGCATCGTGCTCTCTAACCTGGAAAAGTTCAGCCATCAGGGGCCGCCCGACCTGAAGCTGGATACTAGCGCCGCCCATGATGGACACGGTTCTCCCTGACGAGCACGAGACCTCCGACGAAGCGTACATGCTCGCCCTTCAACAGGGGGATGATGCCGCCTTGGCCAAGCTCATGGAACGATGGGAACGTCCGGTGAAGGCGTTCATCTTTCGCATGGGCGTGCCGATGCCGGACGTGGACGACGTGGCGCAGGATGCCTTCGTGCGCCTCTATCAAAAAAAAGCCGCCTTCCGCGCCGGCGCCGCGTTCAAGCCCTGGATGCTCACCATTGCCGGAAACCTGGCCCGCAATCGTCGCCGCTGGGGTTTCCGGCACCCTGCGGGCAGCTTGGAAGAGCACATCGCGGCCACGGGCCGCGACCCGGGGGATGACCGGGCGGTTTCCCCCGCCGCTCAAGCCGAGGCGTCGTCCCGCCATGCCGAGGTGCGCAAGATGGTTTCCGATCTTCCCCCGCCGTTGAGGGAAGCGGTCGTCTGCGTTGAGCTCGAGGATATGAGCTACACCGAAGCGGCGAAGGTGATGGCCTGCACCGAGAAGGCCGTCGAGACGCGCCTCTACCGGGCAAAACAGGCGCTCAAGCGGTCGCTCAGGTCGCTCCTGGAAGGCTCGAAATAGGCGCTGCGTTTGCGCCGCATCTTCCGGCGTGGCCCGGATGGGCAACGCGCCGCTCCAACGACCGCCAAAACAAAATGCCCCGGCCCTTGGGACCGGGGACTCGATTGGCGGCCGGACTGGGCGCTGTCTTCAAAATATCTCAGACCGCCGAGCCCTGCGGATGAGAGCTAAAGCAGGCTGGGCCGGCGTTGTCCTCGGTGGCATGGGCCTCCGGCCCACCTCCACCTCGGCCGCCTTGGCCGAGCCAGGTTTTGCTCCCACGCCAGCCTGATCTATTTCGACGACACCGCCTAGCCCGCGCAATGCCGCTTGCAGCCGCTTCCCTCCTTGACGGCGCCCGTGCATTTCACGGTCACCTTGCCATTCGGAGACTTCATCGTGACGCAGGACTCGACTTTTTTGACCGCCACGGGAGTGGGAGCAGAGGCCACGCCGCGGCTCTTCCAATAGTGGAGACCGGGGCCGGCGAAAGACGCGGAAGCGGAGGCGGCCGCGACCAGCGTGAACAGAACGATGCGTGAGGTTTTCATGGTGCTTAGGGTTGGAGGTTAAGGAGGCATCCAGCGGAATTTTGAGACTGGCGATGCCGTTGACCTCCTTACACCGAAGGCAGCCCCAGACCCTCGCAGGAAGAGCAGGAGCTTTCTCCCTTTGCCTTGGCGGCGCTGGCTTCGGGCACGGTCGAGACAGCCATGCCGGCACCGGCTCGGCAGCCCTGGCTTCGGGACTTCCTGACCAAAATGTAAGGCCGCGTTTCTTGCGGGCCGGCAGGGGTGTCCGAGGCTCCCACACGCCGGCAAACTCCCGCTTTTTCGTCGGGGCTGCCTGGCAAGACCCGCTCATGCCCGATCCCCTGCTCAACGCCCCCCCCGTCGTCGCCTGCTTCGGCGAAATCCTCTGGGACTGCCTGCCGCGCGGCATTTTTCTCGGCGGCGCGCCGCTAAACGTCGCCTATCACCTCAGCCGGCTCGGCGTCACTCCCCGCATGATCAGCGCAGTCGGCTGGGACTTTCTGGGCGAGGAGGCGATCCGCCGCCTGGCGGCATGGAACTTCGATCTTTCGTTCATTGCCCGCCGCGGAAACCCCACGGGCACCGCCCGCGCCGTGCTCGATGGCGAGGGCGCGGCGCGCTACACCTTCGATCCGTCTCCCGCCTGGGATCACATCTCGGTTTCGCTTTCCTTGGTGCGACGCATCACCCCACCCGCCGCCCTCGTGTTCGGCACGTTGGCGCTGCGGGAGCCGGCCAACCGGGGGACTTTGGAGGCACTGCTGGCCGCCTGGCCGAGCTCGTTCCGGGTGGTGGATCTGAATCTGCGGCCGCCTTTCGATCGCAGGGAGGCCGTCGCCCTCGCCTTGTCCAGGGCCTCGCTGCTCAAACTCAACGAGGACGAACTCGCGACTCTGGTGGAGTCGGGACACGAAACGCCGGACGAGATCGCCAGTTCGGTCCGCCGGCTGGCGGATACGCACCATCTCCAACGTATTTGCGTGACCGCCGGCGCACGGGGCGCCGGCCTGCTCTGGGATGGCGTCTGGCATTGGGCCGACGCGGGCCCGGTCGCAATCCGCGATACCGTCGGCGCAGGCGACGCGTTCCTGGCGGCCTTGATCGTCGGCCTGCTCGTGCGACAGGACGAGCCGGCCGAGGCGCTGGCCCAGGCCTGCCGGTTCGGCGATTTTATCGCCTCGCGGGACGGCGCGACACCCGACTACCGCTGCGACGCGGCCGGCCGGCCGCTGTAGAGCTCCGCCCGAAGGCGGAGCGCGCGTCTTTTTGTCCGACTTTCGACATCGGACCGCGGCTCCGCATTGCGTCGGCGCGCCGGAAACTCCAACCGTAGCCTCCATGCCGCGTCTGATTCTGGTCGCACTATCCGTTTTTTCCTCCGTGCTCACGCTGCCCGCCGCGCAGGAAGGAGTTTCCTCTGCATCGCTCCTGCCGGTCCCGCTCGATACATATCACGATCCGGCCGGCGCAAGTTTGTGGGAGGTGCTGGCTCACCGCGCGGCTGCGGATCCGTTAAACCTGATCGCGCTAGTCATTTTCGCCTGCGCGATCCTGCACACCTTCCTGACCCCGAAAATCCGCCACTGGGCGCATGTCATCGAGGAACGCCATGCGGCAAGGCTTGGCGCCCGGGGCAATCTCTCCTCCGACACCGACGGCGACGGCCAGCGCGACGAAGTGAGCTTCCCCGGCCAGGTCTTGCATTTTTTCGGGGAGATAGAGGCCGTCTTCGGCATCTGGGTCGTCGTATTGGCCGGCGCCATCACCTGGCTCAAAGGCTGGGAGGCGGTGGTCGGCTACGTCAGCGACCACGTGAGCTATACCGAGCCATTGTTCGTCGTCATCGTCATGGCGCTCGCCGCGACGCATCCCGTGCTCTCGCTCGCCGAGCGTTGTCTGGCTGGCGTGGCCCGGCTCGGGCGGGGCACGCCGGCCGCCTGGTGGCTCTCGATCCTGATCATTGCCCCTCTCCTCGGCTCGTTTATCACCGAGCCGGCGGCGATGACCATCGCCGCGCTGCTGCTGGCCCGGCAATTCTACGAGCTCAGGCCCAGCCCACGTTTCGCCTACGCCACGCTCGGGCTGCTTTTCGTCAACGTCTCCGTTGGCGGCACCCTCACTCATTTTGCCGCGCCGCCGGTGATCATGGTCGCGAACGCATGGAACTGGGACATGCTTCACATGCTGACGTTCTTCGGCTGGCGCGCCGCCATTGGCATCGTCCTTTCGACCCTGGTCTATTACGCGGTTTTCCGGCTTGAATTCGCCGCGCTCGCGGAGCGGGCCGCCAGCGGGAAAAATTCCGCGCGACGCGCTCCGGCGCCGGCGTGGATCACCGCGGTGCAACTCGGCTTCCTGGCCTTCACCGTCTGGCAGGCGCATCATCCCGCGATGTTCATCGGAGGATTTTTGTTCTTCCTGGCCTTCAGCCAGGCGACCGCGCACCACCAGAGCCCCGTCGAGCTCCGATCGCCCATCCTGGTCGGCTTCTTCCTCGCCGGCCTCGTGATCCACGGCGGGCTGCAGGGGTGGTGGATCGAGCCTATCCTCGGACGCCTCGGGGAACTGCCGCTTTTTCTGAGCGCGACCGTGCTCACCGCATTCAACGACAATGCCGCGATCACCTTTCTCGCCTCCCTGGTGCCGGGGTTTACCGATCCGCTGAAATACGCGGTCGTCGCCGGCGCCGTGACAGGAGGCGGGCTCACCGTGATCGCCAACGCGCCCAACCCCGCGGGCCAGGCCATCCTGGCGCGTTATTTTCCCGACGGAGTGTCGCCGTTCGCCCTTCTGGCCGCCGCGCTTTTTCCCACTCTGGTGATGGCGCTCTGCTTCATGGCGGTTTAGGTCCGCCGGCCATTGGACGAGGCACAGATGGACGGGCCGGCCAGTTCGACAAAAACGCGGGAAGCCCGCCCTACGCTTTCCGTCGTCATACCGGCCTACAACGAAGCCTCGGGGCTTCGGGAATGCGTGATCCGGTTGCGTGCCGCGCTCGCCCGGGCCGAACCCCTCCTCGCGTCGGTCGAGATCATCGTGTGCGACAACAATTCCACCGATGCCACCGCCGCGATCGCGCGGGAATCGGGCTGCCGGGTGGTCTTCGAGCCGATCAACCAGATTTCCCGGGCGCGGAACCGAGGCGCCAGCGCCGCTTCCGGCGATTGGCTCCTGTTTCTCGACGCGGATTCCTGGCCCTCGCCCGGGTTGATGGAGGACGCGGCCCGCGCGATGAGCGATCGGACGCTGATCGGCTTCGGAAGCACGATTCGAATCGTGGACGGTCCCTGGTGGTTTCGCACCGCATGGGAGAGCAAGAACCTGAGCATGAGACTGCTCAAATGGTGTCCAGGCGGCTTCATTGCTTGCCGCAGGGAGGCGTTTTCAGCCATCGGGGGCTTTCCTCCGGATCACTACATTTTCGAGGAAGCCGATTTCGTGAAGCGGCTGAAGCGACAGGCCGCGGAACGCGGACAAAAATTCACCGTGCTTCATCGCCATCCCTTCAACGCCTCCGGCCGGAAAGGGGCGGAATTCGGCTTTTGGTCGTGGGCGGGGACTGCCGTCCGATTTTGGTTCTCCCCCGGGAGGCTGGCCCGCGACAAGGCCTTTGCCAAAAAGTGGTATGCCTCGAAGAGATGAACCGAGGTGACGAGCGCGGTCGCGGGGCGGGACCCCGGTCATCGCCCCTCGGTCCGGTCGCGCGGGAGAATCAGCCGGAACGCGCTGCCCTTCGGTTGCAGGGCTTCATACTCGATCTTCCCGCCAAGTGCCCGCATGTAAGCCTGGGTAATGGCAAGCCCGAGGCCGAAGCCCCCCTCACCTCGGGCCGAATCGGCCCGAAAGAAACGGTTCATGACCTGCCGGCGCAGTTCCGGCGCGATGCCCGGTCCGTCGTCGCACACCTTCACCTCGCAGGCCTCCGCGGCCGCCTTTACTCCGATCCGGATCGTCGCTCCGGGCGGGCTGAACTTGATGGCATTGTCCACGAGGTTCTGCAGCGCCTGCCGAAACAGCAGCGGATCGGTGTTCGTGAAGCATTCGTCGATATCGAGCGCAATATGCTGGCCGCGTTCCTCCGCCAGGATGCCCAGCTCCGTCACGCATTCGGCGACGACCTGGTCCAGGCGGACCGCCGCCGCTTTCACATCCTGGATGCCGCCGGCGGCGCGGGCGAGTTGGAGCAGGCGATCCACCAGGGCCTGCAGCCGCTGGGTTTCTTCCAGCATGCTGCCGATCACCTCGCGGTATTCCTCGGCGGTGCGGCCGCGCTGGAGCGCGACTTCGCCCACGCTACGCAGGGTGGTCAGCGGAGTTCGCAGCTCGTGCGAGGCATCGGCGGCGAAACGGTCGAGCGTGGCAAAGGATTCCTCCAGCCGGGTGAGCGTGCCATTGAACACCCCCGCGAGCCGCCCCAGCTCGTCGTGCGGATTGCCCACCGGCAGACGCCGGCCGAGGTCGTCCGCGCTGATCCGTTCCGCCTCCGCCACCATGTCGTGCAGGGGACGCAGCCAGTGACGGGTCATCAGGTAGCCGACCAACACCAGCAAAGTCACCACGATCGGGAGCGAAACGATGAGGATCAGCAGCAAGGCGCTCAAGGCATCCGCCGCCGGTTTATGGATGCGCATCACCCGCAGCACCCAGCCCTGCTCCTGGCCGGAAGTATCCCAGGGCGAGGACAAAGTCCGCAGGCGCAGGTCGGCCGCGACGTTGAACACCGAAAGAGTTTCCCAGCCGGAAACCGGCGCGAAGGGATTCTGCTCCAGGCGGGCCTCGTCCAGCGGCCACTGACGCTGGACAAGCTGGCCCTCGGCATCCCATACCTCGAACCAAGGGTCGCTCCACGCCCACAGTTCACCCGCCGCGGGAGCCCGGCCATCCCATAGCAGACGTCCGTCCGGCCCGAGCGTCAGCCGCGCCTTCACCATCGCGAGATCGGCCTTGAGCTGACGGTCGAGCGGCTGGGCCATGCGCCGCTCGACAAAAGCGTAGATCACCAGGCTGAAGGTGGTGAGCAGCACGATTCCCCCGCAGGCATACCAAGCGGCCAGCCGAAACCGCAGCGAGCGACGCCGCCACCAGCGCCTCATGCCGGCTCCCTTTCCTTGCCCAGGCGGTAACCGAGACCGCGCAGGGTGTGGATCAATTTGTCGGCCGCGTTCTCGTCCACTTTTCGCCGCAGCCGGGCCATCTGCACGTCGATCACGTTGTCGAGCGAGGTGAAGCGGCCGGACTGCTTCCACACGTCCCGCTCCAGCATCTCCCGGGTCACGACCTTCCCCTGATGGCGGAGCAGATACTCCAGGACGTCGACCTCGCGCGGGCTAAGCGCCATTTCCCGGCCGCCGCGCAGGGCGACCCGAGCCCGTACATCGAGCTGCAGGTCCTCGCAGTTCAGGATCGTTGCCGGATAGGCGGTCGCACGGCGAAGCAGGGCGTGGCAGCGAGCCACCAGCTCCGCCAGAGCGAAGGGCTTGATCAGGTAGTCGTCGGCGCCCCGGTCCAGCCCGGCCACCCGGTCGTCGACCGCGTCGCGTGCGGTCACCATCAACACTGGCATGCGTCGTCCGCGCTCCCGCAGGCTGGTCAGCACCTCCAATCCATTTTTCCCCGGAAGCATCCAGTCGAGTATCAGCAAATCGAAGGACTGCCGCTCGGCGGCGACGAGGCCCTCGTCTCCCGTCGCCGCCGTTACGACGTCCCACCCTTGCAAGGCCAAACCCTCCGCCAGCGACGCGCGGGTCTTGGCCTCATCCTCGATGACGAGGATGCGGGGCCGGTTCGGGAAAGTGGAGAGAGATTCAGGCACCGGGCGGCGGACGATATTCGAAGGGCGAAAGTGTCGGTTGTTTATGCCAGCGCCGCAACTTCGGTCTGCCTGCCGGCTTCGTTCTTCGCCTTTCGTCGCCGTCTTCGCGGGTTTCCGCCCGGCAGGGCCGAAAGGGGCGACCAGTTCGCCAGACAAGGCCGGACGCTGGTTTGAGTGCCGAAGCCATCGGGCGAGGCTAAACGAGTCCAGGATGCATCCGCGGGCCATAGCTCGCGGCGCGCGTCTTCCTATCGGACGATAAGCGTTTGGACGTTAAGGAATACTCGTTTCACGTTTCGTTTAACCAGCCGGCCTTTTGGGCGTAGCGCACGATGTCGACCCGGCCCTGCAGCCGGAGTTTCTCCATGGAGCGGGCCTTGTAGGTCTCGATGGTTTTCACGCTCAAACCCAGCCGCACGCCGATTTCCCTGTTGCTGTAGCCCTGCGCGATCATTCGCAGGACCATTCGCTCCCGCTCGCTGAGCGCGGTTTCCCCCGGGACGAATTCGGCGTGTCGCTCGAACAATGAGCTGATGAGCGCATCCGAAATCCGCGGGTCCACATACACTTTCCCGCTGGCGACCTGGCGGATGGCCTCGATCAGTTCGCCGGCAGTGGCTCGTTTCAGCACGTAACCGGAGGCGCCGGCTTCCAGCAGTTCGCGAGAATAGCCGCGGTCCTCGTGCACGGTCAAAACGAGGATTTTGATCCTCGGGAGTTGTGCCCGGGTTCGGCGGACCACCTCCAGGCCGCCGAGCTCGGGCATCGAGATGTCGACCACCGCCACGCCCGGTTGCAGGGCCTCTATGCGCTCGACTGCCTCGGAGCCGGTGCCGGCTTCCCCGACCACTTCCATGTCAGCCTCGCTGTCGATCAGCCGTTTCAAACCCTCGCGCAGCATCGCGTGGTCATCTGCCAGAAAAATAGAGAGCTTGTTCATGGCGCTCTCTCCAAGCGCGATCGGGGGCGGCAAAGGCGAGCCCATTTTTACCTACCTTACCAGGCACCCCAGCCCGGGCCTATTTTTGCGGGACGATTTGGGTCCGATCAACGACTTCGATGCCTCCCGACACCGCGAAGCGAGTACTCCAGACACGGTTCTTGCCCCATTCTTGCGTCGGAGGGCGAGCGCATCTCCGTCTCGTCGATCCGCGCGGTCCCGGTGCTACCGACGCCGCTCAATCTGGCCTGGCAGGTTTGATATTTTCCCCTTTCCCGCCCGCCGGCCTGCCTTCGTCATGCCGTCATGCTGACCGCCGCTGAAATCGCCGCTTCTCTTCCCGCCCAGGCCCGCACGTCCATCGACGGCCTGCCTTTTCCCCGGATCGCCTCCGGCAAGGTGCGGGAGATATTCGACCTGGGAGACGCGCTTCTCCTGGTCGCCACCGACCGGCTCTCGGCCTTCGACGTCATCCTTCCCGACGGCATCCCGGGAAAAGGCATCCTGCTCACCCAAATGAGCCACTGGTGGTTCGCGCGCACCGCGGAAATCATCGAAAACCACCTCTTGTCCGACCAGGAGGGCGAGTTCGCCCGCCGCGGCATCGTCGACCGCGATCTCCAGCTCCGCTCGATGATCGTGCGGAAGCTGAAACCGCTCGCCATCGAGTGCGTGGTGCGCGGCTACCTGGTCGGCAGCGGCTGGTCCTCCTATCAGAAAACCGGCGTCGTCTGCGGCCACCGCCTGCCCGCCGGCCTGCGCCAGGCCGACCGCCTGCCCGCGCCGCTCTTCACCCCCACCACCAAGGCCCCCAAGGGCGAGCACGACGCGCCCATCGATGACACGCAGGGCGCCGCCATCGTCGGAGCCGGCCTCTACGGGCAGGTCAAGGCCGCCAGCCTCGCGCTGTATTCGCTCGGTCACGACACCGCCGCCCGGGCCGGCATGATTCTCGCGGACACCAAGTTCGAATTCGGCACGGATGCCTCCGGCCGGGTGGTCCTCATCGACGAGGTGCTCACCCCCGATTCCTCCCGCTACTGGCCCGCCGCGGACTATCGTCCCGACTGCTCCCCGCCGAGCTACGACAAGCAATTCGTCCGCGACCACCTGCTCGCCCTGAAATGGGACCAGCGCCCGCCCGCGCCCGCGCTCCCCGCCGAAGTCATCGCCCGCACCCGAGACAAATACCTCCAGGCCCTGCGCAACCTGCTCGGTTGAATCCGGAGAACCGGCGTCTCATCCCGACGGCTCGAATCCTTCAGACCTTTAACGCAAAGATCGCCAAGGTCGCGAAAACAGACCGGGAAAGCGCCTGTGCGGGCATCTTCCGCCTTTGCGTCCTTTGCGAGGTCTTCGCGCCCTTTGCGTTAAAACCGGTTTAGGCTCAGCCTCCCGGCTGCGCCGCCGCCGTGTCGCCGCCGGCAAAGGGGGTGCCGCTGCCGCCGCGCCGGGCGCGCACCAGCTCGCGACGCAACCAGTCGAGGGCGCCGTTCACCGCGCGCTGCTTCACCGCCGAGCGCGGGCCGGACTGACTTAGCCGCCGCGACCACACCCCCTCCGGCGTGTAGAGCGCCAGAAAGATCGTCCCCACCGGGTTCTCCTTCGTGCCCCCGCAGGGGCCCGCGAAACCCGTCACCGCCAGGCCGTAGTCGGCGCCCAGCCTTTCCGCCACGCCGGCGGCCATCGCCACCGCGTTTTCCGCGGAGACGGCGCCATGTTGCAGGAGAATCTCCTCCGGCACGTCGAGCAGCTGCATCTTCGACTCGTTGGAATAGCACATGCAGCCGCCCGCAAAGAACTTCGAGGCCCCCGCTATATCCGTGAAGGAGTTGGCCAGCAGCCCGCCCGTGGCCGTCTCCGCCACCGCCAGCGTATGCTCGCCCGCGCGAAGCAGGTCGGCGCAGACCTTCGCCAGGGAATCGTGCCCGAAACACAGGAAATCGTCGCCCAGCAAGGCCGCGCAGCGTCCCGCCAATTCGTCCAGCGCCGCCTCGTCCAAGGCCCCGGAAGGCGAGCTCAGGCGCACGTCGACCTGCCCCTGGTGCGCGCAAAATGCGATGGTCAGGGCATCCCCATGGGGCGCGAACAGGGGCTGGAGGCGCATCTCCAGCGCGCTTTCGCCGATCCCCGCGGTGCGGATCTGGACATAGGCCTCCTTCGCCGCGACCAGCCCCAGCGCCGCCAGCCGCGGCAGCACCTGCTCGGTGAACATCGGGTGCAGCTCGTTCGGCGGCCCCGGCAGCATCACCAGCACCTTGCCGTCCTGCTCCACCCAGAGGCCCGGCGCCGTCCCGTTCGCGTTGGGCAGCACCTCGCCGCGGGAAAAGCGGTAGGCCTGCTTGAGGTTGTTCTCCGTCATTTTCCGTCCCAGGCGGGCGAAACGCGCCTCGATGGCCTTCCGTATCGATTCCTCGAATACAAGTTCCTGTCCCAGCACGCCGGCCACCACCTCGCGGGTCCGGTCGTCGCAGGTCGGGCCCAGCCCGCCCGTCGTGATGATCACGTCGCCGCGCGCCCAGCTCTCGCGAAACTGCGCCGCGATCGCGTCCGCCTCGTCGGTGATCGTGACGTTGCGCCCCAGGATCACCCCGCGCCGGCCGAGCGCGGCGCCGATGAAGGTCAGGTGGCTGTTGGCGGTGAGCCCGAGCAACAATTCGTCGCCCAGCGTGATCAGTTCGAAACGCGCCGACGACGCCGGACGGGCGGAAAGGGGAGGAAACCCGGGAGAGGTTGCGGAGCTGGAAACCATGCGTTGCGAATGAGCCACCTTGGCCATTCTTTCCCAAAATGCCAGCGAGCGACCCCGTAAACCTGAAAGAGAAAGTGCGTAGGCTCCCCGACAAGCCGGGGGTCTATCTCATGAAGGACCGTCTCGGCCGCATCCTTTACGTCGGCAAGGCCAAGGCGCTCAAGAAACGCGTCTCCTCCTATTTCATGCCGTCGCGGAGCCAGGTGGTCCACCCGAAGATCCGCGCTCTCATCGGCCTCATCCACGACTTCGACACCATCGAGGTGAAATCGGAACCCGAGGCCCTCCTGCTCGAGGGAAAACTCATCAAGCAGTGGAAGCCCCGCTACAACACCGACTTCACCGACGACAAGCGCTTCCTCCTGGTGCGGGTCGACCTTGCCGAGACGCTGCCGCGCTTCCGCCTCACCCGCCTTCGCAAGGAGGACCGCTCCCGCTACTTCGGCCCCTTCGCCCACTCCGGGCTGCTACGCAAGACCCTCGCCCAGATGCGCCGCCAGTTCGGCATCCTGCTCGGCGATGCCGCCCCGCGCCTCCTGCCCGACGGCCGCTGGCAGCTCTACGACGACGTGCGGCAGGAGATCTACGCGCTCGAAAACATCCTCACCCCCGAGGCCTATCGCGCCCGCGTCGAGGACGCCTGCGCCTTCCTCGAGGGAAAGTCCCGCGAATGGCTCGAGTCCCTCCGCGCCGAGATGCAGGCCGCCGCGGAAAAACAGAACTTCGAGCAGGCCGCCGAACTGCGCGACATCGTCTTCGCCCTCGAAAAAACCCTCGCGAAGACCCGCAAGTTCGAGCGCGACCGGCCCGTCGTCACGCCCGACGAAACCGCCATCGCCGAGCTCGGCCGCGCCCTCGGCCTCGACCCCGCTCCCCGCACGATGGAGTGCTTCGACATTTCCCACATCAGCGGCACCTACTGTGTCGCCTCCATGGTCCGCTTCGCCGACGGGCGGCCGGACAAAAACAACTACCGCCGCTTCCAGATCAAGAGCTTCATCGGCAACGACGACTTCCGCGCCATGGAGGAGGTCGTCGGCCGTCGCTACCGCCGGCTCGCCGAGGAAAACGTTCCTTTCCCCGATCTCGTGGTCATCGACGGCGGCCGCGGCCAGATCGGCGCCGCGCTCAAGGCCTTCCTGGCCCTGGACCTCGTCCCGCCCGCCCTCATCGGCCTGGCGAAAAAACACGAGACGATCATTTTCCCCGACGAGCGCGCGCCCCTGAACCTACCGCTAAACTCCCCCGCCCTCCACCTCCTCCAGCGCCTGCGCGACGAAGCCCACCGCTTCGCCAACACCTACAACGCCGACCGCCGCTCGATGAAGATCCGTGAGAGCGTGCTCGACGATTTCCCCGGCCTCGGCCCCGTGCGCCGCGCCGCCCTGATGGAGCGCTTCGGCGACATCGACCGGCTCCGCCGGGCCACCGCCGCCCAGCTCGCCGAGGTGGACGGCTTCGGCGGCAAGCTCGCCGCCGAGCTCTACGATTTCCTCCACCGCCGCGCCCCTGGGCCTCCGCCTGCCCCCGGCACCGCGTCCGATCCCGCGGAGGCCTGACGCGCATGGTCATGAACCGCGCCGAACATCTGCAACGGCTTCAGTCTGGCAGGCCCTTCGATTTTCTCGTCGTCGGCGGCGGCGCCACCGGCCTCGGCGCCGCGGTGGATGCCGCCGCGCGAGGCCATCGGGTGGCCTTGGTCGAACGGGCCGATTTTGCCCAGGGCACCTCCAGCCGTTCCACCAAGCTCGTGCATGGCGGCGTGCGCTACCTGAAGCAGGGACGGCTCGGGCTCGTGCGCGAGGCGCTCCAGGAACGCGGCCGCCTCGCGCGCAACGCGCCCCACCTCGTGCGCGACCTCGCCTTCGTCATTCCCGCTTACTCGGGCTTCGACCGGCTCTTCTACGGCGCCGGCCTGAAACTCTACGACGCCCTCGCCGGCCGCCTCGGCTTCGGGCGCTCCCTCCTGCTTGGCCGGGACGAAACCGTGCGACGCCTGCCCACCGTCGAGACCGCGGGGCTCAAGGGGGGCGTGCTTTATCACGACGGCCAGTTCGACGACGCCCGCCTCGCCGTCAGCCTCGCCCTTACCGCCGCCGGCCTGGGAGCGGTCGTGGTCAACCACTGCCGCTGCATCGCCCTCTTGAAAGACTCCGCCGGCCGCGTGACCGGCGCGCGCCTGCGCGACCAGGACGGCGGCGCCGCCGAGTTCGAGCTGCGGGCCGGCGCCGTGATCAATGCAACCGGCGTCTTCGTGGACGATCTGCGCCGCCTCGACGAGCCCGGCTCGCCGGATTTGGTCGCGATCAGCCAGGGCATCCACCTCGTGCTTCCGAAACGTTTCCTGCCCGGCGAGGCCGCGCTGATGGTGCCGAAAACCGCCGACGGCCGGGTCCTGTTTGCCGTCCCCTGGCACGACCGCCTGGTCGTCGGCACGACCGATACCCCGCGTCCTCGGGCCGTGGCGGAGCCGCGCGCGCTCGCGGCGGAGCGCGACTTCGTGCTCGGGCACGCCCGGAAGTACCTGGCCGCGGACCCGGTCGATTCGGACGTGCTGAGCGTATTCGCCGGCCTGCGCCCGCTGGTCCAGGCCGCCGCCTACCGGAACACCGCCGCCCTCTCCCGCGAGCACACGATCGTCGTCAGCCGAAGCGGTCTCGTCACGATCACGGGCGGCAAATGGACCACCTACCGGCGCATGGCGGAGGACGCGGTCAACCGGGCCGAAACGGTCGCCGGCCTGCCCCGACGCGCCTGCCGCACGGCGAACCTGAAAGTCCACGGCGCGGAGAAGGGCACCGCTTCGGCCTACGGCTCGGACGCCGCCGCGGTCGACGCGCTCGCCGCCTCCCAACCCGGCTGGAACGAACCGATCCACCCCGCCCTCCCCTGCCGGCGCGGGGAGGTGATCTGGCATGCACGGCAGGAGATGGCCCGCACCGTCGAGGACGTCCTCGCGCGCCGCAGCCGGTGCTTGCTGCTCGACGCCCAGGCCTCCATCGCAGCCGCCCCGGCGGTCGCCGCCTTGCTGGCGCAAGAACTCGCCCGCGATGCCGCCTGGACGGATGCCCAGGTCAAAACCTACACGGAGCTTGCCCGCGGCTACGTGTTCACCGATCCCGCCAGCCAGGGCTGAAAACCCGCGGCGCACCGCCTGCACTTCCCGCTTGGCCGGCGCGCCGCAGGCCGCAGGCTGAAATCCGCGCTCTCCGCGCGACCAGCCGCATGTCCACCCCCGCGCCCTCCGTCGCCAAGCCTCCTTTCCTCGCCGCCGCGGGGTTCTTCTGCCTGCTCGCCGGCTTCATCGCGCATGCCGCCATCCGCCCCCTCGGCACGGCCGACCTGCTCGGTATGGGCGCCTGCGTCGCCGCGGCGGCAATCCTGGTCACCATCCCTTTCGCCCTGGAATTCGCCCGCCGCCTGGAATCCCGCCGCGAGCCGAACCTCGCCGCAGGCGGACCGGCTTCCGCTCCCTCGCCCTCTCCCGCGCTTTCGCCGGAAGCCTTGCAGGAACTCGTGTCGGCCGCCGTCGAGGCCCGTCTCGCCGCCGCGCTGCCGGCCTGGAGCGAACGGCTCGCCTCCGCACTGGCCGCCTCCGAGCAAAAACACCGCGAGGAGGTGCTTCGCGCCCTCACCGCCGGCAACGCCGCCCCGGCTCGCGCGCCGGATACCGACGCCATCTCGGCTCCCGCGGGCGCCAAACCCCGCCTCGGCCGCGGGCTCCTCGGCCTCATCCACGGTCCGGGCGCGATTACCACGCCGGCCTCCTCCTCCGGGACGGAAAACGACGCCCCCTGAAAAACTCCGACCACCGATGAAAGTCTCCCGAGCCGCCTCCGTCCGGCCGCGTGCGGCCAAAATCGAGCACCCGTTCCAATGGCTTGCCGAACCACTCCTCGCGGAACCCACCTTTGTCCTGAAAGCCTGGTTCGGCGGCCGCACGATCATGCTCCACGGGCTGCACATGCTTTTCCTCACCGCCCAGGGCGAGCCATGGCAGGGCGTGCTGGTCTGCACCTTTCACGAGCACCAACCCTCGCTCCTCGCCGAATTCCCCGCCCTCACGCAGCATCCGGTGCTGAAAAAATGGCTCTACCTGCCGGAACGCGCCGAGACCTTCGAGCGCGACGCGCGGCGCTTGGTGCAACTCGTCCGCACCCGCGACCCTCGCCTCGGCATCCCGCCCTCGGCGAAAAAGAAACGCGCAGCCAAAAAGATCCGCTTCGGCGACAAGCTGTAGCCCGGCCAGCGACCGGGCTACAGCCGACCGGCTTCGTCCGCGGCATAGCACAACCCGATCGCCGCGCGCCAGCGATCCAGCGTCGCCAGGTTGCCCAGGGTGTCTTCGGGCGACATCTCCGGCACTTCGCGTCGTCCGGCGCGGAGCGCCGCCGCGAAGGCCTCCGCCTCGAGGCCGTAGACATTTCCCGCCGCGACCGTGATCAGCTCGGGCTGTGCCGCCCCGCGCCGGTGCAGCCGGATCGCCTGCTCGCCGCCGGCTTTGGTGATGATCCAGGGGTGGGGCACCTCGATCCAACCCTCGTCTCCGAAGATACGCGCGGTGTTGTCGATGCCGAGGCCCACCGCCGTCGTCAGCTGCGCCACCATTCCGCCGGCGAAACGCAAGGTTGCGGCGGCAAAGACGTCCACGCCCGTCTCCGGGTGCAGCTGCCCCGCGCCGAAGACCTCGGCCGGGTCGGCAAAGGCCCGGCCTTCCGCCGTCCCGGCCAGCAGGCGCGTGAAGGACACCGGATAACAGCCGACGTCGAGGATGCCTCCGCCGCCCAGCGCCTTGTTCCAAAGCCGCGATCCGGCGTCGAACTCGGTGCGAAAACCGAAGGCCGCCTGCACCAGCCGCGGCGCGCCGATCGCCCCGGAGCGCAGCAGTTCCACCACCTTCGCGGTCTGCGGATGACAGCGGTACATGAAGGCCTCCATGAACAGCACGCCCGCGCGCCGCGCCGCCCCGATCATCCGCAGGCCTTCGGCGCGGTTCATGCCGGCGGGTTTTTCGCAAAGAACGTGTTTGCCCGCCTCAGCCGCCTTCACCGCCCATTCCGCGTGCTCCGGATGGGGCGTCGCGATATAGACCGCCTCGACCGCCGCGTCGGCCAGCAAGGCTTCGTAACTCGCGTGCGCCTGCGCCGCCGGGATGCCATGCTCGGCGGCAAACCGCGCCGCGTTGACTGCGGTACGGCTGCCGACCGCGACCACCCGGCCGGATTTCGAGGCGGCGACGCCCTTCGCGAAGACGCCCGCGATGCGACCGGTGGAGAGGATGCCCCAGCGCAGGGGCTTGGACGGGGTGGGCTGGCTCATGCCGGCCAGCCCAGCCCAAATCCGCCGCATTGCCAAGCGCGCCGGCCGGCCCACGGTTTCTCCATGCCGCTCACCAAGGCCGACATCCAGCGCCTGCGCGACCTGCGCGAAAAGAAGTCCCGCGAAGCCGCCGGGCTTTTTGTCGTCGAGGGCCCCAAAGTCGTGGGCGAACTGCTCGCCGCCAGCGCGCCCTTCGTCGAACTCCTCGCCACTCCCGCCTGGACAGCCGCGCCCATCGACGACCCGCGCCTGCGTCCCGTCACCGAGGCCGAGATGGCCCGCATCAGCCACTACCCCACCCCTTCGTGCGTGCTCGCGGTGGGACGGCTGGTACGGGCCACTCTTTCGCCCGGCGAACTCGCGAACGGCCTCAGCCTGGCGCTCGACGGCATCCAGGACCCCGGCAACGTCGGCACCCTGCTGCGCCTCGCCGACTGGTTCGGCTTCGCCCGCGTGCTGCTGTCGCCCGACTGCGCGGACCTGTTCTCCCAGAAGGTCATCAACGCCAGCATGGGCTCCTTCGCGCGTATCCGCGCCATCACGACGGAGCTCGCCCCCGCGCTGGAGACGGCGGCCGCCGCCGGCGCGCCCGTGCTCGGCTGCGACCTGGCGGGCGAATCCGCGTACGCACTCGAGCCCCTGGGCACCGCCGTCGTGGTGATCGGCAGCGAAGGCCGCGGGCCGGGCCCCGCGGTGCGCGCCGCGGTGACGCGTTGGATCACGATCCCGCGTCATGGCGGCGCCGAGTCCCTCAACGCCGCCGTCGCCGCCGGCATCGTCTGCGCGGCGTTGCGCCGGAGAGGTGGAGCGGCTTGACCTCAAGACGCAACCGCATCCCACCCGCAAACCAACGCGTTCGACCCAACCCCAGGCTGCATCGTCCCGCGCGCCCGCTTGCGTTACCCGGGACCCCTTCTCATTTTCCGCCTTTTCCACTCCCCATGTCCCTCACTCCCGAGCAAAAAGCCACCGTCTCCGCCTGGATCGCCGCCGGCGACAATCTGTCCACCGTGCAGAAAAAGCTCCGCGAGCAGTTCCAGATTTCGATGACCTACATGGACGTCCGCTTCCTCGTGGACGACCTCAACCTCACCCTCAAGGATCCCGCACCCAAGGCCGACGCCTCGGACGTCACCAAGGCCCGGGCGACTCCTCCCCCGGCCTCCGCCAAAGCCTCCCCCGCCCCGGCCGCCGCCGCCAAAAAAGGGCTTCTCGACAAGGCGAAGGAAAAACTCGGCCTTGGCGGCAAACCCGGCTCCGGCGAGGCGGGTGATCTTCCGGCCGACGCGGACGCGGACGAGGCGTTGGAGGACGACGCCCTTCCGCCGGCTCCCGGCAACGTGACCGTCGAGCTCGATGGCGTGACACTCATCCCCGGCGCGATCGCCAGCGGCACCGTGACCTTCAGCGACGGCGTAACCGGCAAGTGGATCGTGGACCAATACGGCCGCCCCGGTTTCACCGAGATCAGCCAGCCCGGCTACCGCCCCTCCCCCGAGGACGGCCAGGCCTTCATGCAGGAACTCGACGCCGCCCTCCGGCAGAAGGGCTTCTGAGCACGGGGGACCTGACGTAGCAGCGAGGAGCGCCAGCGACCGCGCTCACCGCTACAAGCGAAAAGACTCTCATGCCGGCCGCCAGGGCTCCATCAGGCGCCAGACCAGGCCGGTGCGCAGGTTCTCCGCCATCAGCAGCGTGATGCCGACGTCGATGCCGATGACGTCGGTCCCCACCCAGCCCGTGTTCGGGTTGAAGGCGTCGGCGAAGCCATAGGGACCATAGATGCGGTCGCCCCAGCGCGCGTGCATTTCGCGCAACGCAGCCAGGCAGTCCGCCGGCACGAAGGGCAACGAACCCGCCGCCGCGCAGGGCACCACCGTGCCGTCGATACGCGGATCGGTTTCACCCGCCCGCACCGGCGGGCCGCCCCAGTCCACGTAGCCCGCCGCGCCGTCGGATGAGGTCAGGCCCCAGACGTTTTCCGAATAGCCGGGAAACCGTCCCCGCAGATCGAGGCAGAACCGCTTTTGCGCCCGCGTGGCCGCACAGGCCTGGGTGAAAAAGTTCACCCCGCTGACTTCGTCGCGATAGGCCCGCCAGTCCAGCCACGCCTGCGGAAATTGGTGCACGAAAAGCGGCGGATGGTGCAGGAAACGCTCGCCCGCATACTCCACCCAGGGCTCGCGCCGCCAGGCCCGCCAAGTGCCAGCCGGCCCGGGCCGGCTGGCACCATGGACCGCGAACCAAGTCATGCCATAGTGCTCGGAAAACTGGTCCCAGCTCCAGGGCAGGAAGCCCCCCTCGGGCTTCCAGCCATGCCGGATGCGCCTCTCGCCATCCAACAGCCAGGGCCAGTCCACCCGCGTTTCAATCGCCTGGGCCAGCTCGGCCACCACGCCGCCGAAGTAGCGCGCGACCGAGAGCGCGCCGAAGAGCGCCAGCGCGGTGTCGATGCTCGAGGCCTCGCAGTCCCAGCCGCGCTGCGCGGCCCGCGTGTCGAGGAAGTGATAGAAAAAACCGTGCTCCTGCGCCGCGTCGCGCCACAAGGTGCGCAGCACCCGCTCGGCGCAGGCGCGGCATTCCGCCCGCGATTCCCAGCCGCGTTCCGCGCCGATGGCCAGCGCGGTGAGCCCGAAACCCGTCGCCGCCACGCTCGCCATGTCGCCCGGCCGCGAGCCGTCGGCCTTCGCCCGGTCCGGAATCAGCCCAGTGTGCGGGTGCGCGGCGTCGAAGAAGTAGCGGAAGGCGCGTCGGGAAAGGTCCTCGAGAAAGGCGTCGTCGGTCATGAAGTGAAAATGATTTAACCGCGAAGACCTTCGCGGTTGAAAATCTTCAGCCGAGCAGCGCCTTCAACCCCGCTTCGTCGAGGATGGCCACGCCGAGGGCCTTCGCCTTATCGAGCTTCGAGCCGGCTTCCTCGCCGGCGACGACGTAGTGGGTTTTCGCGGACACGCTGCCGCTCACCTTGCCGCCGGCCGCCTCGATCAACGCCTTCGCCTCGTCGCGCGCGAGGTTGGGCAGCGTGCCGGTGAGCACAAAGGTTTTTCCCGCCAGCGCACCGGTCGGCGCGGCCGTGGCCAGTCGCGCCGCCTTCGGGGCGATGCCGAGTTCGGCCATGCGCTCCAGGGCCCGCCGCCCGCGCTCCGACTTGAAAAACGCGACAACGTTCGCCGCGGTCACGAAATCGATCCGCGACAGCTCGATCAGCGAGGTCCGCCAGGCTTTCTCCGCCTCGAGCTCCCCCTTCAGGGCCGCGTGACGCGTCTCCCGGTCCGCGCGCTCCTCCTCGCTTTGTCCCTTGTTCGTCCGGGCCCTGGGATTCGTCAGCCTGGCTTCCTCCTCCAGGGCCGGCAGACGCGCCAGCCGCGGCAGGATTTCCGAGTTCGCCACCGCCTCCAGCGTCCCATGCACCGCCGCGATGTCCTGCGCGGTCGCGCCGCCCACGTCGCGGATCTGCAACGCCAGCAGCCAGCGCCCGAGGTCGTGGCCACGCGCGCGGCGGATGGCGTCGACGATCTTCGTGGCGTTTTTCAGGCCCAGGATGCGAGGGGCCTCGGCCGTGCCCAAGTTGAGCGTGCCGAGCTTTTCCGCCTCGAGCGCAAAAAGGTCGAACACGTCGCGCACCGCACCGGTTTTGACCAAGGCCTCGGCCACTACGCCGCCGAGTCCTTCCAGATCGAGCACCGAGCGGCCCGCCACGTAGTCGAGCCGCGTCACCAGTTGCGCCGGGCAGTCCGCGTTCGGACACCGGATCGCCACTTCGCCCTCGACCCGCACCGCGGGCGCGCCGCAAACCGGGCAGGCGTTGGGAAACTCGTAGGCCGCGCACTCGGGCGTGCGTTTCGCGAGGTTCACCGCCACCACCGCCGGAATGATTTCGCCGGCCTTTTCCACGGTCACGAAGTCGCCGATGCGGATGTCCTTGCGCGCGATCTCGTCCGCATTGTGCAGCGTGGCGCGCGCCACGGTGGTGCCGGCGAGCTGCACGGGCTCCAGCTCGGCGACAGGCGTCAGCACGCCGGTGCGACCGACCTGGATGGTGACGGCCTTCAGGCGCGTCTCGGCCTGCTCGGGGGCGAACTTGTAGGCGCAGGCCCAGCGCGGGGAGAGCTTGCGCGCGCTCTGCCCCTCGCCGCGGTAGCCGGCGCGGGCCTGCAGCGCGAAGTCGTCCAACTTCACCACCACGCCGTCGGTCGCGTAGGGCAGCGTGCCGCGGATGCGGTCGATCCGCTGGATCGCGGCGACGACCTCCTCGACCCCGACCGCGCGGTCGGTGCGATGCTCGAGCACGGGCAGGCCCCAGGCGGCGAGCTGGGCATGCCAGGCATGCTGCGAGGCCGCGGGCAGGGCCGGTTCGCAGGCGCCGCGCCCGTAGAGGACGATCTCCAGGCGGCGGGAGGCGACGAGCGCCGGGTCGAGCTGCTTGAGCGTGCCGGCGGCGAGGTTGCGCGGGTTGGCGTAGGGCTCGAGCCCGGCCTCCTGCTCGGCGGCGTTGATGCGCCGGAACTCCTCGAAGCGCATGAACACCTCGCCGCGGATCTCGATCAGGTCGGGCACGCTGGCGGCGGGGGAAAACAGGTCCGCAGCCGGCGCCGGGGCGGAGGCCTTCAGCTCCTGGGGCAGGTTCGAGATGGTCTTCACGTTGACCGTGACGTCATCGCCCTCCTCGCCGTCGCCGCGCGTCACCGCGCGCACCAGCCGCCCTTTTTCGTAGGTGAGCGAGATCGAGGCACCATCGATCTTGGGCTCGACGGAGTAGGCCAGGTCCTGGCGGCCAAAAAGCTTCGCCAGGCGGGCGCAGAACTCGCGCAGCTCGGCCTCGCTGTAAGTATTGTCGAGCGTGGTCATCGCCTGGCGGTGCTTCACGCGCGCAAACCCTTCGCTGCGGTCGTCGCCGATGCGGCGGGTGGGCGAGGCCGCTCCGAGCGCCGAGGCCTCGGCCGGGAACGCGGCCTCGAGTTCGGCCAGTTCGCGCTTCAGGCGGTCGTAGTCGAAATCGCTGATCTCGGGACGGGCTTCGCGGTAATAGCGTTCGTCGTGGGCGGCGACCTCGGCCCGAAGGGCGGCGAGGCGGGCGGAGGCTTCGGCGGAGGTCATGCGGCGGGAGCGGAAAGATTGGCCGGGGCGGAGACCTGCGCCGCGGCGGGCGGAACGGAACGGCGGCTTCGCGGCGGAAGCGGAGTTTCCAGCAAACGACGATACCAGGCCCAGGACGCATAAAGCGCCACGGCAAACGCCGCGCCGGCGGTATCCGCCACCCAGTCGGCAAACTCCATCGAGCGGCCGGGCGTGAAGCTCTGCCGGATCTCGTCGCTTGCGCCGAAAAGCGAAACCCCGAGCGCAGCCACCCAGGCGGCCCGAACGCCGGGCGCCCGCGCGACCAACGTGGCCAGGAGCCCGAAGACCGAAAAGTGCACCACCTTGTCCATGTCCATCCCCGGGGGTGCCGCGACCTGGCTGCGCCCGGAAGCCACCACAATCGTGGCCGCGAGCGCCGCGGGGTAGAGCCAGCGCAGACGCGGCGGGACCGGGGAGCGGACGGCGGAGGAGAAGGTCTCGGGCAACATCAGGCGCAGGAGCGTGCAGCCCCGTTCGTGCCCGACAACGGTGCAATTGCATTGGTTATCTCCCGGTCAAAATTTCCCTGCGGCCCTTTACCGGTTTGCGCCCCGCCCCGACACCGGGAATCACCCGGGAACCCCGTTTCGTCGCCATGCGCCCGCTTCTCCTTCCGCTGCCGGCCGCCGCCTTTCTCTGCCTGGCCGGCCCCGCCCGCACGCTCCTCGTACGCGCCGACGGAGGCCTCGACCTCGACTGGCCCGCCGTGCGCGCCAAGCGTTACCACCTCGAGACCAGTCCCGACCTCGTCATCTGGACCCGGATAAAAACCGTCACCGGCGCCGAAGGCCCGCACGGGGAAAGCGTTCCCGCCGCGGGCCTGCATCTCTTCGCCCGCGTGCGTGCCGAAGACCTCGATTCCGGCGGCGACGGCCTGAGCGACTGGGACAACGCGCCGTGAATTTCAACCCGCAGCGCGTCTTCAGCGTGGGCCTGGGCGGCAATCCCTCCAGCCCGACAACCAACAACCCGCGCATCACCGACTTCGAGCGCCTGCGCACCCTGCTCGCGGGTGCGGCCCAGACCGTGACCATCGCCACGCTCGATCCGGCCACGGCGGAAAAGTGGCCCGATGCCGGCGTGGTCGTCGTGCGCCGCGCCGGCCGGCTCGACCCGCTCACCGTACCCTTCGTGCTCGGCGGTTCGGTCCTGGGCGGCCGGCTCCACGGCCGCTACCCCGACCTCCCTCTCGGCGGCCCCGATCTCGTGACGTCGCGCGGCGCCGCGCTGCCTGCCCTGTCCGTGGACGAGTATTTCGCCGAGCTCGCCCTCTGGCTGGGCGTCGCGCCCGGCAACCTCGTCGACGTGCTGCCGCGTATCGAGAATTTCTATACCGGGATCGGAGGCGCGGCGCCGGTCGGTTTCATGAATGCCTGAGCCCCCGCGTTTCCCATGAAAACCCAGGCCGATGTCCGGACGATGCGCAACGCCCTCGCCCCCGCGCTGGGTTTTCTGGTCTTCGCCATCCTCAGCGCCTTGCTCTGGTGGACCGCGCACCGGAACCGCCCCCCTGCCGCATCCCCATTCGCATCCGCAGCCCGTGCCCGCGCGACCGGGGAGGCCGGCCGGCCGAACGCCTTCACGCCCGAGGCCCCCCCGCGGCTGCTTCCGCCACGCGCCCTCACGTCCGGCCGACCGGCCTTTGCCTGGGAACGCCTGCTCGCTGCCGATGGTTCGCCGGCGGAGGATCTCGCCGCACTCGGCGACTTGGTGACCGGCTACCTTCAGGCCGGCCTCGGCGACGCGCGCCGGACGATCGGCTTCAACGAGGACCTGATCCCCGCCCTGACCGATCCCTCCGCACTCGGGGACTCGGCCCTGCCGGCGGATCATCCCGCCATCCGCGGAGGCCGCCTGCTCGACCGCTGGGGCACGCCCTGGCAGGTGCATCCGCTGGCCGGCAATCTTATCCAGCTCCGCAGCGCCGGCCCCGACCGCCGCCTCTACACCGCGGACGACTTGGTGGCGCCGAATCCACCGTCCCCTGGCGAACCCATACCTTAACCACGGATTTCACGGATGGGCACGGATAGGTTGGGTTTTCATCCGTGAATATCCGCGGAATCCGTGGTTAAAACGTCCGGGGTTGGGGGTGAGGTCCGCCGCAAACGAAAAACCACCGATCTCTCGGTGGTTTAAGGGGAAATGGTCGGGCTGGTGAGATTCGAACTCACGACCTCTTGCACCCCATGCAAGCGCGCTACCAGGCTACGCTACAGCCCGAAAAACTGAAGGGAGGTGGAGAGCACCGGACCCGCCCGCCGGAAGCAAGCGGTTTTTTTGGCCGGTTTTTTCGCCCTCGTTTTCCCGCGAGCGGGCCGCCTCAGGCATACTTCACCGGCAAGGCCCGGCCTTCCTGGGCGCTGCGAGCCGCCAGGTCCAGCAGGTGGATCGGGCGGCGTGCCCACTCGCCGGTGATGACCAGCTCCTCGCCCGTCGTCAGGTGCGCGGCGATGTTCTGGTAAAACTTCTCGCCCTGGCTCTTCGGATTGGGCGCTCGCTCGGTGACAACCACTCCGCCGGCCTTCGGCGTGATCGTCTCCGAGCCGGGCCAGTCGATGAGGTGGGTGGCCTTCGTGCCGACGATCTTGATCATCCCCTTGTCCGGCGCGGCGTCCAGCTGCGTGATGGTGAGATTGATACGCTGGCCCGACACAAAGCGGATGGTCGCCTGCGCCTCGTCCTCGTTCGCGTCCTTCGCCCAGGGAAAATCCGGCTGCGCTGCCCAGTGGCCATGCCAGGCATAGCCGCTCACCTCGGTCGCGGGCGAGGTGATGAGCTGCAATGAGTATTCCAGCAAGTGCACGCCCCAGTCATAGAGGATGCCCCCCGAGATGCTGCGCGAGGAGCGCCACCAGTCGCCGGGGCGGGAATGGCTGCCCATGCGCAGGTCGATGCGCACGATCTCGCCGAGGGCTCCGGCCTGAAACAACTCGTTCGCCTTCAGTATCCAGCCGTCCCAGTGGCGGTTGTGGTAGGTGCTCACCACCACGCCGCTGGCCTTCGCCGCGGCGATCATGGCGTCGCACTCCTCCGTCGTCACCGCCATCGGCTTCTCCAGCACGCAGTGGCGGCCGGCGGCCACGATTTTAAGCCCGAGCTCGGCATGGGTGTTGTGCGGCGTGATCACCGTGACGAGTTCGACGGCGGACTTCGCCAGCATCTCGTCCACCGTGGCGTAGGTCTCGATGCCGGGAAAGTCGGCGCGTGCGACCTCGAGCCGTTTCGGGTCGATCTCGACGACGGCCAAGGGCGTCATGCCGGCGGCCTTCATCTCGTTAAGATGCTGGCGGCCCATGTTGAAGGCCCCGCCGTAGCCGACGACGCCGACCGTGATGGCCGAGGGGGAGGAATAGGTCTTGGTGGACATGGAGGAAGAGGGAGGGAGTGAGGGAATGAGGGAGTAAGGGGTTTTCAGGCCGCCTGCTTGCAGGCGCTTCAGAGCAAACCGGCGGCCCAGAGACAGCCCTGCACGGTGAGACGGCGCGCCGCGGGGAAGTGGACAAACTCATCCGGATGGTGTCCGAGCGAGCTGTAGAACACGCGGCCCGTGCCCCAGGTCTTCACCCAGGCGACCGGCATCGTGATCGTGCGGCCTTCGTAAAGGTAGGGCGTGTCCGCGAGCACATGCACCCCGGGGTCGGTCATGACGTAATACTGCTCCGACCGATAGGCGAAATCCGCCGGCAAACCCGCCGTGATCGCGTTGAAGGGATCGGCCACGCGCACCGAGTAGTCGCCCACGTGGGGATGCCCGACGAAATGCCCGCCCACCATCCACTCGTAGTCCAGCCGGCCGCGAAACGCATCGCCCATCCCGCCATGGATTCCCCCGAGGCCCACCCCGGCGCGCACCGCAGCGACCAAACCCCGCTCTTGTTCGTTCGTGAGCTGGCCCATCGTCCAGCACGGGAAAACCAGTGCGAAGTCCCTCAGCCGTTCGGCGTCGGCCAGCACCTCCAGCGACGTCGCGATCTCGGGCTCCAAACCATAGACGCGCAGCTCTCCGGAGAAAATTTGGACGATTCTTTCAGGGTAATGGCCATCCCAGCCACCGCAGACGAACAAAGCTTTTTTCATGAATTGCAAGGGAAGTGACCCAGCCTAGCCTGAATCCAACCGCGTCGGAATAGACGGCGGCGTCAAAAAGATGGATTTTTCCACCAAACACTGGGCCCCCTTTTCCCGCCGGCATCCGGCGGCTTTCACCGTGGTCAGCGCCGACCACATCACCGCCAAGGCCAACTGGGTGCGCACCTCGTTTCCCACCTGTAACTTCTCGTTCATCCTGCGCGGCCGCGGCGAATTTCACCGCCTCGGGCGGATCTGGGCCGTGGAAGCCCCCTGTGTCATCACCCAATGGCCGGACGAATACCTCGAATACGGCCCCCTGGCCTCCCCGATGGGCGCGGCTACCTGGGACGAGCTCTACGTCGTGTACTCGCCCGAGACGAAGCCGCGCCTCGAGGCGGCGCGCCTGCTCGACCCCGAGCGCCCGGTCTGGCCAATCCACGATCCCGGCGCGGTGCGCACCCAGGCCGAGGCGCTCCACCAGCTCACCCACGCCGCCGAGCCCGACCATGTGGCCGACCGGGTGGACCGGGTGTGCGAGCGCATGATCCTCGAAAGCTGGCTCGCCCCCGCCCGCCGCGAAGCCCCGGTGGGCGATGCCGCCACCGTGCAGGCGATCGCCGCCGAGCTTAGGGCCCGCCTGGCCGAGCCCGGCCTCCGCCCGGAAACGCTGGCCGCCCGCCATGGCTGGTCGCCCTCCACCTTCCGCCGCCGCTGGGGCGAGGTCATGTCGGAGAGCCCTGCCCGCCTGCTGCAGGGCCTGCGCATGCAGGCGGCCTGCCGCCTGCTGGTGGAAAGCGCCCTGCCCATCCACCAGGTTGCCGCCCGCTCGGGCTTCGCCGACGAGTATTATTTCTCCCGGCGCTTCCACCTGGAACAGGGCATGTCCCCCCGGGCCTACCGCCGCGCCTACGTGCTGCGCCGCGGCTAGGCCGGCACCCGATTTCTTCCCTTTCGCCTCATCCCGGCCTTGTCGCGCCGGGCTCGCTCGCCTCTGCTCACCCCCGACCCTTTTCCGCCCGTCGCTCCGCCGGATCCCCGCCACCCTTTTCCTTTCATCATGGACATCCTCGAAACCCGCCACGCCAACGCCACCATCCTCGCGCTTTCCGGCCGCTTGGACGGCCTCGCCAGCCCCGGCCTCGAAAAGCAGATCGACGCCGCGCAGGCCGCCGGCGCCAAGGTCCTCGTTTTCGACCTCGCCAACCTCGCCTACGTTAGCAGCGCCGGCCTGCGCGTTTTCCTCTCCGCGGCGAAAAAGTTCAAAACCGCCGGCGGCCGCGCCTCCTTCGTCTCCCTCCCCGCCCCCATCCGCGAGGTATTCGAGCTCTCCGGCTTCCTGGCCGTGCTCGACATCCGCGCCGATGTCTCCTCCGCCCTCGCCTAAGCCCGCCCGCCCGATCCCTTCCTCTTGTCCACGCCATGAGCACGCCCTCTCCCCACGCCCTTTCCTTCGTCGAAGAAATCCTCCTCCTCGCCCTCGACGACGAAACCGGCGCCCTCCGGCCCATGCCAGTCATGGGCCTCGACTACGCCCTCGCCGGCGCGCTCCTCGCCGACCTCGCGATGGCCAACCGCATCGACACCGATCCCAATCAGCTCGTCGTCATCGACCACGCCCCCACCGGCGATCCCCTTCTCGACCGCGCCCTCGGCACCATCAGCACCGGCCCCGCCGGCCAACCCGTCTCGCACTGGCTCGGCGTTTTCGCCTCCGAGCGCGCCTCCCTCGAACGCGCCGCCCTCGAGCGCCTCGTCGCCCGCGGCATCCTTCGCCAGGAGGAGAAAAAATTCCTCTGGGTCTTTGGCCTCCGCCGCTACCCGACGGTGGACAACCATGAGCGCACCGAGGTCCGTACCCGCCTCTCCGCCCTGATTCTCGGCGATGAACTGCCCGACCCGCGCGACGCCGTGCTCATCAGCCTCCTCACCGCCTGCCATCTCCTCGCCCGCATCTTCGACGAGCCCCGCTACCACGCCCGGGCCGAACGGGTCGCCAATCTCGCCCGCATGGATCTCGTCGGCCGCGAGGTCGCCGCCGCCATCGACACGCTCTCGCGTGTCCTCCGCAGCGCCACCCCCGTCATGGGCATGTAGCCCGCTTCACCGCGGCGCCTTCCCCTTTCACCGATGAGCACCGCCCCCCGTCCCAGCCTCCTGCCGGTCGCCGCCCTCGTTTCCCTTCTGGTTCTCGTCCTCGCCGCCACCGGCCTGTTCTGTCTTCGGTACACCGACGCCCAGGCCGCCCGCGATCGTGCCGCCCACGAGAAAGCCAACGAAACGCTTCTCCTCGCCCTCCGCACCCGGGCCGCCTTCAAGACCCAGGTGCAGGAGTGGAAAAACATCCTCCTCCGCGGCCGCGATCCCAAGGACCTGGAGACCTACCGGACTCGCTTCATGGACGCGGAAAAACAGGTGGGCGCCAGCCTGGAGACGATGGCCAAGGCCATTCCGGTCGACGAGAGCGCGTCGGAGACTTGGTCCCATTCCCCCGCGGCCCTGTTCGCCATGCATCACGAACTCGCGGAAGCCTATCACGCCGCCCTCGCGAAAGCCGATTTCTCCGACCCCGGGACGCCTTTCCGGATCGACGTCGCCGTACGCGGCATCGACCGGCCGCTCAGCGAAAAACTCGACGCCCTCGCGGCCGACATGGAGCGGCACGAGCTCGCCTCGCTCCAGGCCATGAGCACGGCCGCCTCGACCCGCTACGTAGCGCTCCACCGCGCCACCTGGATCGTCGCCAGCCTCACGGTGCTGGCGTCCCTCTGGCTCTGCTTCCGCGCCTCCCGCCTCGCGCAGGCCTGAAATCAAACGGTTCTGAGTCTCATGCTCGGTCCATCGGACATTCGGCATGTTATACCAGCGCCCGCCGGGCGCTAGAGGTCATTCGTCATTAGCGCAGATGCCCGAGATCCTCGCCCGCTTCCTCGTCGGCCTCGCCCTCTTTTTTCACGGCGTCTCGGGCATCCGCACCCATCTCCAGGGTCTCACCAGCCGGAGCCTGCGCCGGCAGCTCGCTCGCTGGGCCCGCCGTCCCCTGCTGGCCGGCGCCGGGGGCTTCCTCTTCGGCGCCGTCACCCAAAGCTCCACCGCCGTCGCCTTCATCCTCACCGGCCTGGTCTCCGGCGGCCTCATGAGCGTCGCCGCCGCCCTGCCCGTGGTCGCCTGGGCCAATCTCGGCACCGTACCCCTGGTTTTCTTCGCCTCCCTCGACGCTCACCTCGCCTTCCTTTACCTTCTCGGCATCGCCGGCCTGGCCCTCGCCTTCGGTCTCGGCTCCGCCCGGCTCCGGCCCCTCATCGCCGCCCTCTTTTCCATCGGCCTGCTCTTCTTCGGCTTGGACCTGATGAAGGAAGCCTTCGCGCCGCTCCCCAGCTTCGCGTGGTTCCGCGATTTTGCCGCCTTCATCCAGGGCTCCGCCCTCGCCACCTTCGTCGCCGGCGCCTTCCTCCGCGTGCTCGTCCAATCCTCCTCCGGCATCGCCGTCATCGCCATTGCCCTCGCCCACGGCGGCCTTCTCTCCGCGGATCAGGCGGCCATGATGATGTACGGCACCGGCGCCGGCGTGGGCCTCTCGATCTTCCTGCTCTCCTCCAACCTCCGCGGCATCTCCCGCCAGATCGCCCTCTACCAAGCCCTGATCAACGGCTTCGCAGGCCTGCTGCTCTGCGTCCTGTATTACGTTGAGCACTACGCAGGCGTCCCCCTCGTCCTTTCCCTTGCCCGGGCGGTCGCGCCCGATCCCGGTCTCCGCCTCGCCTGCGCCTTTCTCTTCCTTCAGGCCGCCGCCGTGGCCGCCGCGCTGTTTTCCTCCCGCCCGGCCGCGCGCTGGCTGGCGCGCCTCAGCCCGCCCACCGACGAGCAGGACCTGGCCCGGCCGCGTTACCTTTCCCAGGAAGCCCTCGCCGACCCCGATTCCGCGCTCGACCTCGCCGACAAGGAGCAGGTTCGGCTCCTCGCCCACCTGCCCGCCCAGCTCGCCACCCTGCGCCCGGCTGGCCCTGGCGAAGCCCCCCGCATCGACCCGGCCATCCGCCACCGCGCCAGCCTCGCCGTCGGCACCGAGATCCAGGGCTGGCTCCGTGAACTGGTCGAGCAGCGTCCCGATCGCGACGCCTCCGCCCGCCTCCTCGCGCTCGAACAGCGCCAGACCCTTGTCACCTCGCTCACCGACACGGTGCACGGCTTCGTCGAAACCTTCTCCCGCCTGCGGGCCCCCTCCGCTCCACCCGCCCCGCTCCTCGAGTCGTTGCTCGAAAGCCTCGATCTCCTCCTGCTCACCACGCTCGACGCCGCCCGCGCCTCCGATCCCGGCGACCTCGCCACGCTCCTGGCCATGACCGCCGACCGGGGCGAGGTCATGGAGCGCCTCCGCCGCGAACTGCTCGCCGCCTCCGGCCCCGCGCTCGAGCACGGCCGCAAATCCGACCTCTTTTACCTGACATCGCTTTTCGAACGCATCGTCTGGCTCCTCCGCCAGCTCGCCCTCATCCAGCAAACCTTCTCCCGTCCCGCGGCGGGCGCCTAGCCGCCCGCCGCCGTTCGCTCCCCCCGGAAAACCGCAGCTTCAGCGCGCTCCGGTCACCGCCTTTCGCACCAGGGTCCCGTTCACCTCCTCCACGAGGTAAAGCTCCACGATTTCGCGCCCGTTGACGCGAATCACGCAGCGCTCCAGTTCTCCCGAGCGCAGGGCCTGCGTGAGACCCTCCGCCAGATTCGGACGGTACATCAGGTTGCCCTCGCCCCGCATGCGTGCGATCCAGGTTTCTATTCCCCGGTTCGTCAGTTGCGTCGCGCCCAGCTCGGCCGCCCCGGTCTTCACCTCCACGATGCGCAGGCGGTGGGTCCGCGGATTCCAGTAGATGCCGTCCGGCCCGATGCTGCCGGTCGGCCAGTAAGGGACCCCCTGCGCGCCCCATTCGGAAAACGCCGCGCGCGCCTTTTCCAGCAAACCGGGATCGGCCGCCTCCTCCGCCACCAGCAGCATCCGCAGTTCGTCCGGGTCCAGTCCGATACGCAACGCGAGTTCGTCCGGCGTCTTTTCGAACACTTGCAGGCATGCGCCCACCTCCCGCCAGCTCTGCATGCGGTTCGGCATCCGTCCGCCCCGCTCCACGTGCCGGATAAAGCCGTCGCGGGACAACGCCTCGAACGCAATCAACTCGCCGGCGTTGCCCTGAGCCTTGCTCGCCGCGCTCCGCGCCCGGGCGGCGGCCGGCGCCTGGCCTCGCGCCGTGCGGTGGCGCCAGCGCTCGATCTCCGCCCGCCGGTCCGCGATGTGGCCGCTCAATTGCGCGATGCGTCCCTCCGCCGCCGCCTGTTCCGCCGCCACCTTGCGCAAAGCCGCCTCGGCCGTGGCGCTGTCTTTCGCGAGGCCCGCCTGTTGCTCCACCAGAATTCTCCGGTCCTTGTCGAGCTTGGTCATCAGGTCGCGCATCTCCGCGCGATACGCGGCCGTCTGATCCGCCGTCGGCGCCTCCAGCGCCCGGTACTTCGCCTCCCGCTCGCGCAGCTTCCGCCGGTTCCCCTCCATGCGCTTCGCCGCCGGCGCCTCCGCCTCGAAACGCGCCAGCTGGCTGCGCAAGTCGGCCGCGGCCGCCTCGGCCGCCCTCGCACGTTCGGGCAGGCCGGCCAGAGTCTGCCGCAGCCGGGCGATCCCCGCCTCGTGCCCCGCAATCGTTTTCTCCGCCTTGGCGATCTTCTCCGCGAACTCCGGCCACCGCGGCCCCGACAGGCTCGCGTCCGGCAGGATGCGCGTCGCCGCCGGCGCTTCCGCCCAGCGCAGCCGGCGAAGCGCCCGCTGATAGAGATCCGGCCGCGCCGTCTTCAATACCGAGGCCGAAAGCGGCACCAGGGTAAGCGCAACCTCAGCCCCCGCCATCAGCTTCTCCTGCCCGCTCGCCCACTCCCCATCCAACCGCCGCCCCGAGCAGAGCGTGTAACCGCTGTAAACCGGCGAAGCCAGGATCTCCGGCGCCGCCTTGACCACGTTGTAGGGCAGCGTGGCCGCAGAAACGAAGGCCGCGTTCAGAGCGTCATAAGAACCGCTCAACGTACGCCCGTAGCCCACGTGCTTGCGCGTCTGCAACATCCCCCATTCCGCGTCCCACGCATAGGGAACGAGCGGCGCCCCCGCCAAAAAGTCCTCGGGGGCGTAACGCAAACCGCCCCCGCCCCAGTCTTCCGGCCGCTGCTGGACAAGTTCCAGATAACCGGCCGAGATCTCGATCAAGGGCAGCAAGGGCACCTTTTCGTGCAGCTGATGCAGGGCCAGCGCCCGCGTCAGCAGATCCGATTTCGCCTGCACTTCGCGCCTCAGCGCATCTTCCAGTTGCAGGGAGCCCAGGGCGGCAAACATCGCCTGGTAATCCTTCAGCACCTCCTCGATTTCCCGCGCCTCGCGCGCATACCGGTCGCGGCTCACCCGCAGCGTCCGCGACACCCCGCCGTAGGAAAGCACGATGTCCTCGCCGAAAGGATGCGTCACCAGTTCGGGAAACTTGTCCAGCCGGTCCTTGTTGTAGGTCACCACCGAGTCGCCGCGCATGTCGTAGACCGGCAACCCGTCCCCTCCTCCCTCGATCCGCGGCACCTCCACCGTGATCGACTCCACCGACGAACGCAGGGTCACTGCCACCTTGTCCGGTTGCGAACCCGACAGGAAAGGCGACTCGATCACGCCGATGCGGAAAGCCTGGTCATGCACCACGTGCTCGAGCTGCGGCACCTGCTCCAGGCTCTTGCCCGAAGCATCCGGCCCCGGCGCGTACACCACCAGCTTCGGCGGTGCGTGCAGGGTCAGTTTCACGCTGCCCTTCGCGGGCGGCCTCAGCCCCGCCCGCGCCGGCGTCACCTCCGCCTCGAACGTATAGATGCCAGGCTCCAACTCCAGGGCCCGCTCTCCGTAAGCGTCGTCCGCCAGCCAGAGCTGCTCCTCCGCCGACCAGCGAAACGTCAGCCCCGCCGCGCTTCCCTCCAGGGGAAAGGCCGCCCGCACTGGCTCCGCGTCACCCGTTTTCACGGTGAAGAGGATCGTGCCCTCGACCGGCGCCTCCGGCTCCGGCGCCCCTTCCGAGGCGGACCGTATCGCGGCCAGCAGGCTCGGCGGTTCCGGATCCGAGGGGCGCGCTTCCGGGCGATCCACCTCGAGCACCACCTTCAGGCGTTCCTCGCTCGCGGTCGCCGCCACCGCCAGGCTCCGCCCGGAGGCCGCCACGATACAGCCCTTTCCCTCCTCCAGGGGCACCACCCCTTCGGCCCCTCCGTCGAGGCCGCCGGCCATGCCCACCTGCAGCGCCTCGCTCACGAAAACGCCCTCCGGGTCCGGAAGCAGCCGCACCCGCCGGGTGGGCACCACATCCTCTTCCAGTTGCAGGTCCGGATCCTGCTCGACCAAGGCGGCTGCCTCCGGAGGCAACGCATAGAGCGACAAGGTCCGCTGGCTCGCCGCCGGCTTCCCGGAAAACCGCAGCTCCACCCGAAATTTCCCCGGCGGCTCCGGCAGCATCCGCGTCGGCCGTTCTGCACCGCGCTCGTCGCGCGCCAAAAACCGGATCCACACCACCTCCGCCGGCGGTTGCTCGAGCAGCAGCTCGGCGCGCGCGGTCTCCACCCTCGCCTCCAAACGCCCGTCCTCACCCACCGCGATCCGGTCGCCCGCGCCCTCCTCCATCGCATCTCCCTCGCCGCCCTGCGGCGGCGGAGCCAGGATACGCGGCGCGCTCACGAAGCTGCGGACGAACACCTCGTCGCCCGCCGGTTCCAACAGCCAGCTCGTGGCCGCCCCGGGCGTGGCCGCCTCGATCTCGCCCAGTACCAGCGTCCGCCCGGCAAGGGGATTTTCCTTCGACACCACCAGACGCAGCGCGACTGCCGCCTCGGCCGGCGCCGCCTCGATCTTCCGGCCGCTCGCGGGATCGATAAACTCCAGCACTTGTTCGTCCGGCCCCAGCCGCCGCTCAAGCTCCCACTCCAAGGACCACGTACGCTCCAACACTCGGCATTCGAGCCGCAGCTTCACGACCGGCGGCGGCGGCCCTCCCCCGGCCGCCGCGAAGTTCCAGACAAAGCCCGGCGCCTCCACCTCGCGGCCGTCGGCCAGCGTGAGATAGGCCTTTCGCGGAGCATCGTCGATGTCCGTGAAACTTATCTCCCCGGCCACGCCGGCGAAATTGTCCACCAACCGCTTCGCCTCCATCCCCGCCCAGATCGTGATCGTTCCCGGTTCCCGGCGGATTTTCGGGGTAAAGGTCCAGCTCACGTCCTTCAGCAGTCCGCCCCTTCGCGAATACCAGGTCTCGCGATGGTCCTGCGGCTCGAGCACCTTTTCATCGGCGCACCGGGCGCCGGTCGCCGAAAGCAAACAAACGCCCAAAAGGACGGCCAAACGGATTACGACGAAAGCATTCATCCCCGCCCGGCATTATTCAGCCTAACGCTTAGGCAAATTAATTGCCTTTTTGTCGTGTAAAAATGCTTATTTTAACCAACTGCGAACAAATCGTTTACGGATACGATATATCGCACACCACACATCGTCCCGCCCGCTCCGTCTCCTTTCCGCGACAAACCCTCGTCAATTTCGCGGACGGCACCCAATCGTAACCTGCCCGCGCTCGCGCCCCGGCCTCCCTTCTCCCCAATCGTTTTTCAAATCATGCAAATCATCACCGCCACCCGTGGCCCCTGGACGGTTCTTGCGCTCGACGGAAAGCTCGACAACGCCGGCTCCGACACCCTCAGGGCCGTCCTTCTTCCCATTCTCGCCTCCGGCGGTTCGGTCGCGCTCGACTTCGCCAGGGTCGAATACGTCACGAGCTCCGGCTTCCGCGTCCTACTCCAAGGCGAAAAGGAACAACGGCTGCGCGGCGGACGCCTGCTTGTCGGAAACCTCAGCCCGGCCCTCCGCAATTTTTTCGAAATTGCCGGCCTCCATACCGTCCTCCGCCTCGTCCCGGACCTCGAGGCAACTCTGGCCGCCGAGGCCTGAGCAGGAACCTGCGGGGCAAGGCCGCGACAGAGCGGGACCGCCGCGTCCCGCCAACACGCTTCGCCGCGCTCTCGGCACGCCCGGCGGTCGCGTCCCCGCTTCCCCGGCCTGCGGATCCGGCGGCCTTCGTGTTCCCTGGCATTGGGCATTGGACATGCCGGACCGGCAACCTTGACGGTTGCTAGAGGTCGCCGGTCATTCTAATCCGTCCGCATGCCCAAAATCCTCCTCGTCGAAGACAACGAGATGAACCGTGACATGCTTTCCCGTCGCCTCCTGCGCCGCGGCTACGAGGTCGTCATCGCGGTGGACGGCCAGCAGGGCGTCGACCTCGCCGGTTCGGAACAGCCCGCTCTCGTGCTCATGGACATGAGCCTGCCGGTCATCGACGGCTGGGAAGCCACCCGCCGTATCAAGGCTTCGGATACCACCCGTCATATTCCGGTGATCGCCCTCACCGCCCACGCCATGGCGGGGGACCGCGAGCAGGCCCTCGCGGCCGGCTGCGACGACTACGACACCAAACCGATAGACCTGGAACGCCTGCTCCCGAAAATCCTCAAGTTCGCCGGCCCCGGCACCCCGGCGTAAGCGCGGCGACTAAATCCGGCCTTCCGACCTTGCGGGGAGGGCCGACGACCCGTTTCGATGCGGGGCGCTGGCGCTCTCCGCTGCATTTTCTGCGAAGCCCCGCGCGCAGGGGCGTTGCTTGCCGGCCTTCCTGCCGTCTCACTGGCCGTCTGCCCACCCGTCCGTTCCCCATGCCCCGCCTCCTCGCCGTCCTTCGCGTGCCCGCGCTCCTTTTCCTCGTCGCGATCCTGCGCGCCGATCCCGCCCCCGCGGACGCCTGGACACTGGCCGAGCGCTTCGACTTCAACGGTGCCCTCGCCCGGCTCGAGGCGAACAATGCAAGCCGGCCCGCCGCCTCCGCCGAGCTTCGCGTGGCCCGCGCCGCTGCCCTGCTCGGCGCCCAGCCCCGCACGCCAGCCAATATCGCCGCCGCGCTCGAAACCACGCGTGCCGTCGCCGCCGATCCGGCTACCCCGGCCGATGCCCGGCTCGTGGCGCGCAGCCTCGAGGGACGCATCCTCCGCGAGCACCTCGAGCCCCGCACCCCGGAAAACCTCGCCGCCGCCCGGGAACTCTTCCGCGGCCTGCTCGACTCCGGCTCCGAGCACCCGCTGGCCGTGCGCGCCGCCGTTTCCCTGGGCCTCGGTTTGCTCTACGACGATCCCTCCCTGCCCCGCGCCGAACGTCTCGCCGCCGCGGAGGCGCTCCTCCCTCGCACCCTTCGCCATCCCGCCGTCGAGCGCGATCTTCGTTACGTGATCGCACACGCGGCCATGGTCTGGGGCCTCGAACCGAAGATTGCCCGCGACCATCTTCGCCGGGTCGACCAGATCGGTTTTTCCCAACTTCCCCGCCGCCTGAACGTCCGCGTTGCCCTGGGCCAGCTCGCCGAGGAAACGGGCGACCTCGCACTCGCCACGCAGGCCTACGAGGCGTTTCTTGCGGAATCGGTGCGGGACAACCGCGACGGCCCCATCCGCGTCCGCCTCGCCGGAATCGCCCGCCTCCGCGCCGCAAAATAAGCCTCCGCCGACGTCCGCCTTCCCGCATCATGAAAAAAAGCGGCCCCTTCCTCGGCTTTCTCCTTCTGCTCGCCGCTTTCGGCGCCTCCCTCTGGCAAATCGGTTCTCGCCGCGCCGAGGAATCGGCCCCCGGCATCCGCACCCTGCGCATCGGCCACTGGCTCATTCACGCGGGCATGCGCGAGGCCATGGAGGCCATCATCGCGGATTACGAACGCCTCCATCCCGACGTCCGCATCAAACAAAACACGGTGCCGCTCAAGAGCTGGCCGGCCTGGCAACGCGCCCAGTGGACCGGCGGCAACACCCCGGACCTGATGCAGCTCAACAAGGGGACCAACGACGAAAACATCGCGCGCTACTACATCGCGCTCACGCCCCACGTCGACGCGCCCAATCCCTACAATGCCGGTTCCCCCCTCGAGGGCATGCCCTGGCGCAAGACCTTCATCGAGGGTCTCGGCAGCGGCGCCGTCTATTACCCATCCTTCAGCGAGGTCTTCGGAATCCCGGCGCAGGCGAACACCCTCCGCCTCTACTACAACCGGGACCTGCTCCGCGAGGTCACCGGCTCCGACCAGCCCCCGGCCTCGCTCGAGGCGCTGATCGCCCTGCGCCCCGCGGTGGAGGCCTGGCGGCAGCGCACCGGCCGCCCCCTCTCCGCCCTCTCCCTTTGCGGCCCCTACGGCGAAATCCTGCTCGACCGTATTTCCTGGTCCATGACCCAGTCCGTTTCCATCGCCAACAACCCCACCCGCGTTCTCTCGAACAACCTTCTTTTCGATCTCCAAGCCGGCCTCGATGGCCGCTGGTCGCTCCAGAGCCCCGAAATCCGCCGGGTCCTGGAGCTTTGGGCGGAAATCTCCACCCTCGCCCCGCCGGGTTACCTCCAGCTTCAGCGCGAGGAAGCCCTTTTCAACTTCGTCACCGGCCGCGCCTTGCTCTTCTACGCCGGCAGTTGGGACTACGCCGGCGTGGCGCAGGAGGCGCGCTTCCCCGTCGGGATCACTCCTTTTCCGCAGGCCCGGCCCGGCGAGGGCTACTGGGGCGAATTTTCCGCCGGCAAGGTCAGCGAGGCCGAAGGCGGCATGGAGTGCATCCTCGGAATTTCGCGCGACAGCCACGACCCGGCGCTGGCGCTCGATTTTCTCCGCTTCCTCACCAGCCATGCCAGCGCCAAAAAATTCACCGAGATCAGCCATCGCATCTCCGCCGTGGTGGATGTCCCGGCGCCTCCCGAGCTGGAAAACCTGCGCCCCCGCCTCGACGGCACCTTCGCCGGCATGACGATCAGCATGCGTCCCCACGCCGGCGGCAACTCGCTCCTGGTTTTTAACCAGAATCTGCACCTCCTCGACGCCCATACCCGCTCCGCCGTCGAGGCAGCCGACGCTTTCATCGCCGCGCTCGCGCCAGTCTGGCCGGCGGCCCTCGCCCGCGATTTCGCCGCCGCTCCCCGCACCCGCCTGCAGCTGATCCGCCAAGCCGACATCCGCCAGACCTTTGTCGCGCTCCGCCAGTCCGATCCCGCCGCGCTCGACGTACTGGCCGAATCCGCCCTCGACGCCGAAATCGGCCTCGCCCAGTTCCGGGAGTTCCGACGCTGATCTCGTGCAGGGCGGGGTCGCGCCGTGGCTGGAAGGAGCAGCGGTGGATGCGGAGCGAACCGAGTTCGAAAACGGGTCGCGGGCGCGCCCCGCTACGTCAGGTCCCAACCCGCCGTCATCTTGTGGGGCGGGAATCGCGGCGGCCCCGCCCTACATACTGAAGGTGGGATCAGTCCGACGAGGATTCCTCGACCGCCTCGAGCTTGGGAGTGCCGAAGGTGATCAAGACCTCGGCGAGGCCGTCCTCGGAGTCGGTGTCGGCGTTGAAGGTGCCGGCGGCCCGGTAGGTGGCGGCGGTCGGACGGTTGATTGCCTCGGGAGTGGTTTCCCCGCCGAGGGTCACCTTGCCGAAAAGAAGGCCGTGCGTGAGGTAGCCGGTCGTGGTAAGAGTGCCGGCGGAGCGTTCGCCGCGAACGGGAAGCGCCTGGGTGAGGGTGGCGAGCTGGGCGATGGTTTCGCGCTTGGAAAGCACCGGACCGTCGGCGGCGCCGTCGTGGACCGCGACGGAGGAGTAGGCGCGGGTATCGTTGAGGGACAAGGAAAAGGTCTGGCCCTCCGGCAAGGCTTCCTGGGTGCCGTCCTTCTTGCGGGCGACGAGCTGGAGCGTCTCCAAGCCGTCGGGATCGGTGAAGGTTTCGCTGTCGCTCACGGCGTAGAGAGACCAGCCCTTCACGTCCGCATCGGTGCTCACCCCGAGGATGAGCTTGAGGAGGTCCTTGCTGGTGAAGACCTCGAAGGAATAAGGAACGGTCTCCGTAACGACGCCGTTGCGCTCGGTCGAGCTGGAGGCGCCCGGCCGGGTGATCACCATGTCATAAGTGACGGGGACCAGATAACGGACGGAGTCGATCTCGGCGCGAAGGGAGGCAAGGCCGGCGAAGGCGAGAAGCGCGACAGCGAAGGGACGGGAAAGAAAACGTGTCATGGGGACAGGGCGGACGGGTCGTACGAGGGTGGCAGGCGGCGCGGCGAATGCTCAGGGGGACACAATCGCGGTACTGTCGGGGCCGCGGCTGGCATTTTCGCCGCTGAAGAGTTCCGCGTATTGGGACGAGGGAACGGCCTTGGACTGGGCGAGTTTCAGGCTGGCGACGACGACGTCCGAGACCTCATCCGAATCAGGGCTGGCAGTTGCGTAACCGATAAAGGAAGCGGAGTTGGGCAGATAGAACACGGCGTCGGCGCCAGAGGGACGGGCGTAGCGGCCGGAGCCGGCGATCATGCCGAGAGGCGTGCTGGCGGTGATACGGCGGGTGGCCACGGGCTCTTCCTCGTCCGCAGGATCACGGGGATCGGCGCCCAAGGTCAGGCGGCTGTAGGCCTTGTAGCGATCGGTGCCCGAGAGGATCTCCTCCGATTCCGCCTCCGTTTTCTTCACGGTTTTGGTGACATAGGGATCGAGCAGCTCGAAACTCAAAACGTCGGCGGGAACGGCTCGGGTATCGTAACCGCTGGAGAGCTTTTTCCGGACGAAGAAGCGGTAAGAAGAGGCGCCGGTGCCTTCCCAATCGGCCCAGGTGGCGACAAGCGCCCAGCCGCTCTTCGCGGGGATCACTTCTTTGGCGACGAGGACGTCGAGCAGTTGGGAATTGCCGAAGCGGATCGTGCTAAACGGAAAAGAAACGGTGTAGTCGCCGTCGCTGCGTTTTTTCTCGGTCTGGTCGAAATCGCCGGAGCGGCTGTAGGTGGCGGCGAGGGTGACGCTGGACTGCGAAACGTGGGAAAAAGTCTGCGCCGAGAGGGGCAGGGCGGAGAAGGTGGCGGCGAGGCCGAGGAGCGCTAAACGCATGGGAGGATGACGAAAGAGGGATTTGCAGGGCGCAAACTTTACTTTTGGGAGACTTTCAGCTCGGCGAGCTCGGCTGCGATCGTGTCTACCTTGCGGAAGAGGTCGGGCAAGCGCTGGCGGAGGACGTTGATGCGCTGTTCGAGCTGGTAAGGCAGGCAAGGCGAACCCTTCACGAAGACTCCAGGCTCCAAGTCGCGATTCACCCCGGTCTGACCGTCGGTTTTCGCTCCCTTGCCGAGGCGCAGGTGCCCGGCGATGCCGGCCTGGCCGCCCAGGATCACATAATCCTCCAAGAGGGTGCTGCCGCTGATGCCGACTTGGGCGCAAAGGATGCAATGGCGACCGATCACAACATTGTGGCCGATCTGCACGAGGTTATCGATTTTCGTGCCCTGCCCCACGACGGTGCGGCTGAAACGCGCGCGATCCAGGGTCGTGTTGGCTCCGATCTCGACATCGTCCTCGATCACGACTTGGCCGACCTGCGGAACCTTCACGTGGCGGCCGGCGGCAAACTCATAGCCGAAACCGTCCGCGCCCACGACCACGCCGGCATGGAGGCGCACCCGGTCGCCCACGATGCACTCGGTGGCGACGTGCGCTCCGGCCATGAGCCAGCCATCGGCACCCACGCGGGCGGCGCGGCCGAGAAACACCTGGGCCTGCAGGACGGTGCGGGCGCCGACGCTGGCGCCGGCCTCGATCACACAAAGCGGGCCCACGCTGGCAGTCGGGTCGATCCGGGCCGACGGATCGATGACCGCGCTGGGATGGACACCGGCGGCGGGGCGGGGCCAGAGCGCGGCCTCGAGCCGGGCGCAAAGGGTGGCGAGGGCGGCGGAAGGGTTTTCGACGAGGAGAAACAACTGATCGGCGGCGGGTTCGCCCTCGAAGTCGGCCGGCAGCAACACGACCGAGGCGCGAGTGGCGGCGACCTCGGGCTTATACTTCGGATTGCCGAGGAAGGAGAGATCGCCGGGCCCGGCGTCCTTGAGCGCGGAAATCTGGCGGATGGTCGCGGACGTGCCGCCGCGGGTGGCGCGGGGGGAAAACAGGGAGATCAGTTCGGCGGCGCTGAAGGCGAGAGTCATGGCAGGGCGCGGAAAGTGGAGCGGCCGGGCGGGCGGGTCGAAAATAAAAAGGCCCGATGCGCAGGGCATCGGGCCGAAAAGGCAGGCGGAGGATTCCGCCAGATGCGGAGGAGGCTTACTTGCCGCCGGGGAAGGTGACCTTGGCGCCGCTGTCGCCCGCGGAGGCCGGGGCGGACGAGACGGAGGAGGTGGAGGCGGCGGGAGCGGCGGCCGCGCCGGCCGGGCGGCCCTTGTTGATCTCCTTCAGTACCTCGTCGGTGATGTCGTAGGCGGGATCGGAATAAACGACAGGGCTGATGCCGATGTGGCTGAAGCCCGACTTGTCGAGGACGAGGGTGGCGTTCTTTTTCTTGGCCACCTCGGTGACGGTGCCGCCGATCTTCTCGAACATGATCTTGCGGAAGTTCTGGATGCGCTGCTGGAGGGAACGCTGGGTGTTGTTGCGGAAGGACTGCACCTCATTCTGCTTCTTCTGGATCTCCTCAATCTTCGCACGCATCTCGGTCTGGAGCTTCTCCTTGGCGTCGGCGGCGAGGGTCGGATTCTTGCCGTTCTCCTCCATGGTCTTGAGCTGATTCACGAGGTCCTGGCCCTCTTTGTTGAGCTTCTCCAGCTCTTCATTGGCCTTGGCCTCGTCGCCCTTGAGCTTGCCGTTCTGCTCTTCGGTCTCGTAGTGGCCGTCGAGGAGCTTGGCCATGTCGACGACGACAATCTTCGGCGCGGGCTGGGCGATGGAAGGGGTCGCGGCGAGGCCGGCGAAGGCGGCAACGGCAAGGAGGGAGGATAGGAGCTTGTTCATGCGGGTGATCTTAAAGGTGGGGCTGGAAGGGAAAGGAAAGGACATGCGAATCAGAAACGAGTGCCAAAGGAAAAGTTAAACTGCAGGCCGTCGTCGTTGTGGTCGTCGGTGGTGATAGGGATACCGAAATCGAGACTCAGCGGCGCGCCACCGACCATCAGCCGGATGCCGACGCCGAAATTGTCATTGTAGTCGGAAGGGTCGAAATCCCATTCGTCGACATTGACGAAGCCCACGTCGTAGAACATCGCGAGGCGGAGTGGGTTAACCACTTCGAAACTATACTCGATGCTGCCCATGGCGTAGGATTTGCCGCCGATCGGCTCGTGGGTCGGCGCAACGTCGGGGCCGTCCGGATCGGGTTCCGCCCCGGCGGGGCCATCGGGATCGGGCTCGGTGACGAGACCGACCTCGTCTTTGGGGCCGACCTGGCGGTACTCGAAACCGCGCAACGAACTGGGGCCGCCCAGGAACATCTTGTCGAAGTAGGGCACGCGGTCGCTGTCGCCGAATTCGTTGATCACGCCGGCGCGACCGATGAAGGAGAGCACCTGGTTGAGGGTCTCGAAGGTGTTGTAGTACTGGGAACCGCGGAACTCGACCTTGTAGTAGTCGGTTTCCGCGCCGAAGGGGCCGCCGGCGACCTCGGTGCCGAGCTCCACGCGATTGCCGCGGGTGGTGTTGTAAATGCGGTCGCGGGTGTCGCGCAGGAGTTTGAAGCTGAGCTTCGAAACGGTGCGCTCTCCTTCCTCGTCGAGCAGGAACGGAGCCTCGTCCCGGTCTACGTCGCCGATCTCCACGATCTCGTAGGTGTAGCCGAGACGGCCCTCGACGAGCTCGAAGAGGCGCTTGCGGAGATAGACCTCGGCGCCGGTGCGGGTCTCCTCATACAGGTTGCTGTAGTAATCGGAGGAGGTGCGATAGAGGGTAAAGCCGAGGGCGAGTTCGCGTTCGAGGAACCAGGGTTCCTCGAAGCTGAGCGTGGCCTCGCTGGAGCGGGAACCGAGCTGGAGGCGGAGGCGGAACTTCTGGCCGTCGCCCTGGAAAAGAGACTTCCGGTTGAAAAGGTCGAAGTTGGACTGGCTGACTTCGGCAAAGACGATCGCACGCTCGAGGGAGCTGAAGCCGGCGCCGAAGGTCAGATTACCGGTCCGGCCCTCCTTGACCGCGATCTTCAGGTTGCGGCGGCCGGGGAGGTTGGTGCTCTCGGGGCTCATGTTCACCTCTTCGAAGAACCGGGTGTTCTCGAGGCGCAGCTTCGAGGTCTGCATGCGCACGGTGTTGAAAACCTCGCCGGGCCCGAGGGCGAGCTCGCGGAGGATGACGACGCTCTTGGTCTTGGTGTTGCCCTCGAGGCGGATGGACTCGACGAAGAACTTTTCGCCCTCGGTGTACTGATACTCGATGTCGATGGCGCCGGTCTCGAGGTTGGGCTTGCGCACGACGCGCACGCGGGCGTCCACGTAGCCGTCCTTGCCGACGTGATCCTCGAGCGCCTTCTGGTCCTTCTCGATCGCGGTGGGGGAAAAGGTGTCGCCGGTCTTGAGCTTGAGCAGGGGGAGGAGCTTTTCGGCGGGGTAGAGCTTATTGCCGGTGATGGTGACGTTGCCGAGCTTGTAGCGGCGGCCTTCCACGATGACGAAAGTGAGGACGAGGCGATTGGGCTTGGGGTAATCGAACTTCACCTTGGCGGGGTCGATCTCGACGTCGAGGAAGCCCTGGTCGCGGTAATAGTCGCGGAGCTTGTCGAAATCGGTCTCGAAACGCTCGTCGCGGAAGCGGCCGGTGTCGGTAAGCCAGGAAAACCAGTTCCACTTCTTGGTCTCGATGACCTTGCGCAGCTTGCGGGTGGAAACGCTGGCGTTGCCCTCGAAATTGACGCGTTTGATCCGGACTTTCTGGCCTTCCTGGACGTCGAAGAAGACGCGGCCGAGACCGGTGGCCTTGTCGCGCTCGATGCGGTAGTCGACCTTGGCCTGATTGTAGCCGGACTTCTGGTAGTACTCGCGGACCTTTTCGGCGTCCTCCTTTACCTGGCGCTCGTCGAGGGGGAGGTTTTCCTTGGTCTTGGCCTCCTTGGCGAGGCGCTTGTCCTTCACCTTCACGTTGCCCT
>CBINGR010000006.1:0-124825 GCA_966250295.1 uncultured Akkermansia sp.
GCGACCACATCCACGCCGTGATCAAGGGCAGCGCGCTGAACCACGGCGGGAAGACGAACGGCTACACGGTGCCCAATCCGCAGGCGCAGGCGGAGGTGATCGGGCGGGCCCTGACGGAGGCCCGGGTCGATCCGCGGGAGCTGAGCTACCTCGAGGCGCACGGCACGGGCACGAGCCTCGGCGACCCGATCGAGCTGGCGGGGTTGACCGCCGCATTCCGGCGTCACACGGCGGAACGGCAGTTTTGCGCGATCGGCTCGGTGAAATCGAACATCGGCCACGCCGAGTCGGCGGCAGGCATCTCGGGCGTGACGAAGGTGTTGCTGCAACTGCGGCACGGCCGTTTCGCGCCCTCGCTGCATGCGGAAAAGCCGAACCCGCACCTCAATTTCGCGGATTCGCCCTTCGTGCTGCAGCGCGAAGCGGCGGTCTGGGAGCGCCGGCGGGCGCGGCGGATGGCCGGCGTGAGCTCCTTCGGCGCGGGCGGGGCGAATGCGCACGTGCTGATCGCGGAGTATGCGGCGCGAGAGAATCGAACGGATCGGACCGACGAGGGGCCGCAGGTGGTGGTGCTTTCGGCGCGGACCGCGGGGCAACTGCGGGCGGTGGCAGAGCGGTTGGGGAAATACCTTGCGACAGAGGCCGGGAACCCGGCGGTGACGCTGGCGCGGGTGGCGTTTACCTTGCAGGTCGGGCGGGAGCCGCTGGAGGAGCGTTGGGCGACGGCGGCGGGCAGCCTTGGCGAACTGGGGGAGCGGCTCGCGGGTTGGTTGGAGCGCGGCGCCGGCGAGCACGCGGTGTTCACCGGCCGGGTGGCGAATCTAGCGGGAGGCGACGTGGACCCTTTGCTGGACGGGCCGGAGGGGGAGGCCTTTGCGCGGACGTTGTTCGCGGAGCGGAAGGCCGGGAAACTAGCGCGCCTGTGGGTGCGCGGAGCGGAGCTGGACTGGGCACGGTGGTGGCAGGGGGCAAAACCCGGTCGCGTGCCGCTGCCGGAGTATCCCTTCGAGCGGAAACGTTTCTGGGTGCCGCGGCCGGAAGGAGGCGGAGCGGAGGCGGGGAGCCCGATGGCTGGCGGCGGTCGGGCACGGCTGCATGCGTTTTTGTCCGAGAACGTCTCGACCCTGGAGGGGCAGGCCTTCGCGCATACTTTCGGCGCGGGCGACCCGTGGGTGCGGGATCATCGGGTGGGCGGGCGGGTGATCGTGCCGGGCGTGATGTTGCTGGAACTGGCGCGCGAGGCCGGGGCGCGTTCCTGGGCCGGCAGCGCAGGGCAGGTGACGATTCGCGAGCACCTGTGGCTGGCGCCGGTAGAACCGTCGACGGCGGGGCGGACGCGGATCGAACTGGCGCCGGTCGAAGGAAACGCGGCGGAGGCGGTTTATCGCATCCTGTCGGCTGCGGACGCCGGCGGCGAACGGGTGGTTGCAGAAGGACGGCTGTGCCGGGCCGAGACGGGCGAGACCGGTTTTGGCGCGGAAGGGCGCGTCCTGTTGGAGGAAGTCGAGGCGCGATGCGCACGGGAAGTGACCGCGGGAACCGTGTATGCGGGGCTGGCCGCGGCGGGCCTCGAGTATGGACCGTCCCTGCGGGCGCTGGAGCGCGTGCGGGTGGGGGCGGGCGAGGCCCTGGCGACGCTGGCGCGGCCCGCGGGCGGTGCGGCGGTACGCGGGGTCGTGCTGGACCCGGCACTGGCTGACGCAGCCCTGCAGGTGACGAGCGTGCTGGTGAGCGAGACGGCGCGGACGGGAGAACGATTTTTGCCGGCCGGAGCGGCGCGCGTGGAGTGCACCGCCGCGGAGTGGCCGGAGCGGGTGCAGGTGTGCATTCGCGAGACGAGTGCCGAGGCGGTGGAAAGTGAGGAAGGGACGCGGAGCTTTGACTTGGCGTGGTGCGAGGAGAGCGGGCGGTTGCTGGCGCGGATGGACGGGCTGAGGCTGCGGCGGGTGGGCCGCCCCGTGGTCACGGCGGCGAAAACCGCCTTGGTCGAGGAGGCGGCAGTGACCGCGAAAGCGGATACGTTGGAGACCCTGTTGCTGACGCCGGAGTGGGTGCGCGCGGAATTGCCAGCCGCGGCGGCGGCCGAGGGCGACTGGGTGCTCTTCGGCGCGAACGAAGCGGAGGTGGCGGACTGGCGCGCGGCGGCGGGGCGCGGGCGCGTGGTCGACGTGCGTCCGGGGCGGGCTTTTGCCCTGAGCGGCGACACGGCGACGCTGCGGATGGACAGGGCGGAGGATTTTGCGCGACTGGCGGACGCCTTGGCGGCGGCGGGCGTGAAGCCTCGCTTCGTAGTGAACCTGCTGGCGCGGAAAAAATGGGTGCCGAACGCGGCGGTCCTCGCGACACAGGCGCGGCGGACGCTGGGCGTATGGTTCCACTGGGTGCAGGCCTGGGCGGGCCGCGCCGACGCGGAGCGGCAGCAACTGTTGCAGGTGGAATTCGGCGCGGGCGGACACCCGCTGGCGGGTGCGATGGCGGGCTGGTTCAAGGCGCTGGCGCAGGAGACTCCGCGTTTCGCGGGGCGGACGCTGGGATGGGGCGGGGAAGCGGGGACGGGCGGACTTGCAGGCGCGGTCGTGCGCGAGGCCGTGGCGACGGGTGCGGCCGCGGCGGCGGATGTGCGTTTTGGAGAAGCCGGACGCGAGACGCGGAGGCTCCGGGAGCTGCGGGCGGAGGAAATCGCGGACGCGCCGGTCTGGCGCGAAGGCGGGCGCTACCTCGTGACCGGAGGACTGGGCGGGCTCGGGCAGATTGTGGCGGAGCATCTGGCGCGAGCCTGGAGGGCCCGGGTGGTACTGGCGGGGCGGCGCGAGGCCTCGCCGGAGAGTGCCGCGGCGGTGGCACGGATTCAGGCGGCGGGTGGCGAGGCGGTTTACGTGGCCGCGGACGTCAGCGGCGCGGACGGCGCGGCGCGCGCGGTGGCGGAGGCGGAGCGGGCTTTTGGCGGACTGGACGGCGTGGTGCACAGCGCGGGCGTGCTCCGGGACGGCTTCCTGCGGGCCAAAACCGAAGTGGACATGGCGGCGGTGCTCCGGCCGAAGCTGGACGGCGCGCTGGCGCTGGACCGGGCGACGGCGCGGCTGGCGCTGGATTGTTTCGTGCTCTTCGGCTCGACCTCGGGCGTGATGGGCAACGCGGGGCAGACGGACTACGCCTTCGCGAACGCCTTTCTCGACCGCTTCGCGGCCTGGCGCGAGGCCGAGCGGGCGGTGGGGCGGCGCAACGGGCGTACGGTGGCGATCGACTGGCCCTATTGGCGCGACGGCGGCATGGCGATGGACGCGCGGGTGTTGGCGCGTATGGAAACTCAGTGGGGGCTGTATGCGCTGGAAAACGAGGCCGGGCTGGCGGCGGGCGACACGGCCCTGCGCGCGGCGGGCGCGGTTTCGCAGGTAATGGTATTGCGCGGGCGCGGGGAGAAGCTCCGGCCGCTGCTGGCCCTGGGGGCGGCGCCGGAGCGGGCCGCGGATCTGACTGATCCGTCGGATCGGTCTGATCGGACGGATCGGACGGATCGGACGGATCTGACAGACCGCACGGTGGCGTGGCTGAAGGGAGTGTTTGCCGAAGTGACGGGGCTGGGCGTGGCGGAGGTGGAGGAGGCGGATTCGTGGGAGAAGTTCGGGCTCGATTCGGTGATGGTGACGGGCGTCTCGCACGCGCTGGAGAAACGCGTGGGGCCGGTGTCGAAGACGCTGCTCTTCGAGCATCCGAACATCGCGGCCCTGGCGGAGCATCTGGCGGAGAAGTATGCGGCGGTGCTGGCGACGGAGCTCGTGGTGACGCACCCGGCGGCCGCGGCGGCGCCGGCGCGGGCCTGGCCGGCGGGACGGGGACTGCGGGCTTCCGTCGCGGAAGAGCGGGGGGCGGCGGTTACGGACATCGCGATCGTGGGCGTGAGCGGGCGTTACCCGATGGCCGAGACGCTGGAGGAGTTCTGGCAAAACCTGCGGGCCGGGCGCGACTGCATCACCGAGGTGCCGCCGGAGCGTTGGGACCACCGGAAATATTACGATCCGGACCGAAGCCGGCTGGGGAAGAGCTACGCGAAGTGGGGCGGCTTCCTGCGCGAGATCGAAGCCTTCGATCCGCTGTTCTTCGGGATCGCGCCGCGCGAGGCGGATTTCATGGACCCGCAGGAGCGGCTGTTTTTGCAGGCGGCCTGGCACGCCTTGGAGGACGCGGGCCTGACGCGCGCGGCGCTGGCGGCGGAGCCGGTCGGGGTGTTCGTCGGCGTGATGTACAGCCAGTATCAGCTCTGGTATGACGAAGCCTCGGGCGTCGCGCCGGGCGGCTCGCAGGCCTCGATCGCGAACCGCGTCTCCCACACCTTCGATTTCCGGGGGCCGAGCCTGGCGGTGGACACGATGTGCTCGTCCTCGCTGACCGCGCTCCACCTGGCCTGCGAGAGCCTCCGGCGCGGCGAGTGCGCGGCGGCGCTGGCCGGCGGGGTGAACCTGACCCTGCACCCGAACAAATACATCCAGCTCAGCTACGGACGCTTTGCCTCGACGGACGGGCGCTGCCGGAGTTTCGGCGCGGGTGGGGACGGCTACGTGCCCGGCGAAGGCGTGGGGGCGGTATTGCTCAAGCCCCTCGCGCGGGCGCTGGCGGACGGCGACCGGATCCAGGGCGTGATCAAAGGCAGCGCGCTGAACCACGGCGGCAAGACCCACGGCTATACGGTGCCGAACCCGCGCGCGCAGGCCGAGGTGATCGGGCGGGCCTTGAAGCAGGCGCGGTGGGATGCGCGGGATGTTTCCTACCTCGAGGCGCACGGTACGGGCACGGCTCTGGGGGACCCGATCGAGATCGCGGGGCTGAGCCGGGCCTTCGAGGCGCATACGAAAGAGCGCGGTTTTTGCGCGATCGGTTCGGCGAAATCGAACATCGGCCACCTGGAGTCGGCGGCGGGCATCGCGGGGTTGACCAAGGTCCTGCTGCAGTTTGCCCACGGCGAACTGGTGCCGACCCTCCATGCGGAGCCGGCGAATCCGGACATCGACTTCGCGGCCTCCCCCTTCGTGGTGCAAAAGGTGGCGGCGGCCTGGAAGGCGGCGCCGCGCAAGGGCGCGGATTCGGGTGCGAAGGCCCCTCGCCGCGCGGGGGTGAGTTCCTTCGGGGCGGGCGGGGCGAACGCACACGTGCTGGTCGAGGAATGGACGGTCGACCATGCGGCGGCGCGCGCGCGCGGCACCCGGCCGGCGGAAGCGCGCGAGGTGTGGGTCTTGTCGGCGCGAAACCCGGAGCGCCTGCGGGCGCAGGCGGCGCGGCTTGCGGAGTTTTTGAGCGGATCCGGCGCGGCGGAGCTGGAGCCGGCCGGAGCGGCCTGGACGCTGCAGACCGGGCGCGAGGCGATGGAAGCAAGGCTGGCCTGGGTCGCGGGCCCGGCGGCGGAGGCGGCGGCGGTCTTGCGGGATTTCCTGGCCGGAGCGCCGGCTGGGGGAAGGTGGTTTACCGGCGAGGTGAAGGAGCGCCGCGCAGCGCGGGCCACGGTGGACTCGGGCGACGACCTGACGCGGATCGCGGCGCGCTGGGCGGCGGGTGAGGCGGTGGACTGGGTGGCGTTGCGCTCGGACAAGCCGCGGCGGGTTGCCCTGCCCGGTTATGCCTTCGCGCGCGAGCGGCACTGGGTGCCCTTGCCGGCGCGGCCAGCCGGTGGAAACGGGGGAGGCGGCGCGGCCGGGGGCCCGGGCTGGTTGCATCCTCTGTTGGGTCGCAACGTTTCCACGCTACGCGAGCAAGCCTTCGAAACGGTGCTGGCGGCGACGCAGCCCTGGCTGGCGGACCACCTGGTGGCGGGCCGGGCGGTGTTGCCGGGAGCGGTGGCCTTGGAGATGGCGGGCGCGGCGGGATCGCTGGCGCTCGGCGCGGAGGTGACGGTGTGGGAGGATGTGCGCTGGTTGCGCCCGGCGGTCGCGGAAAAAGCGGAATTGCGGCTGCGCCTGGTGCTGCGTCCGGCAGGCGCGGAGCGGGCGGTCTTTGAACTTTTCGCGGGTGCGGAGAGCGCCCGCAATCTGCATGCGTCGGGTTTCATACGAAGCGGAGGAGGCGCGGCGCCAGGTCCCGCGGAAACGCTCGATCTCGCGCAGTGGATGGCAGGGCTGACGCGCCGAGGCGGACGCGAAGAGCTGGCGGCGACGGGCCGGCGCAACGGGATCGTGTATGGACCGGCCTTCCTCAGCCTGGAGGAGCTGTGGGGCGGGCCGGAGAAGGCGTTCGCGCGTTACCGGCTGGCGGAGGTGCATGCGGCGGATTTTGCGCGGCATCGGTTGCATCCGGCCCTGATCGACGCGGCGTTTCAGGCCGTGGCGGGAGTCGGCGGCGCGGCTGAGGACCGGGCGGACGCGGAGCTTTTCCTGCCGGCCGGGGTGCGATGCGCCGAATGGCTCGCGCCATTGACCGAGGAGGGCTTCGTGGCGGTGCGGCTGGCGGGGAGCGACGCGGAGAAAGCCGAGCTGTACTTCGACCTGACCCTGACGGACAAGGCGGGGCGGACGACCGTGCGGCTGACGCGTTTCGTGCTGAGAAAAACGGCGGCACGACGGGCGGGTTCTGTTTCGCCTGCGAGTCGCGCCGGCGGCGACGCGCAGGCGACTTTGACCGGGTACCTGCGAAAGCTAATCGCGGACGAGCTCCGGCTTGCGCCGGAGCGAGTGGACCCGGATGTATCCTTCGATCACTACGGCCTCGATTCGGTGATGGTGATGCGGCTGAGCGAAAACCTGGAGCAACGCTTCGGGAAGCTGGCGCCGGGGGTGTTTTTCGAGCATCCCACGGTCGCGGCGCTGGCGGAGTACCTGGAGGCGAATCGCCCGGACGCGGCGCGGGAGCTTTCGGGCGGCGATCGGGCCGAGGCCGCCGGCACGGGAGGACGGGATCTGGAACCCGATTCGAGCATGGCCGGGACGAACGCGGCTGCGGCAGGTGGCGGGCGCTTCATCGCCGAAGCGGCCGCCTCGCTGCCGCCGGAGCTGGTGCCGATCCAGCCCCAGGGCGGACACGTGGCTTCGTTTTGGGTGCATGGGCTGCCCGGCTTCGCGCAGGGCTTTCGCCGGCTGGCGCAGGCCCTGGGTCCGGATTATCCGATCTATGCCTTCCAGGCGCGCGGCGTGGACGGGCGGCGGATGCCCTTCCTTTCGCTGCCCGAGATGGCGGCGCATTACGTGGCCGGTTTGAAGGCAGTGCAACCGCGGGGTCCTTATTTCCTCGGCGGGCAGTCGTCCGGCGGCTTGATCGCCTACGAGATGGCCCAGCAACTGTACACGGCAGGGGAGCGGGTGGGGCACCTGGTGATGCTGGATACTTATCCGGCCACGGCCGAGATGGGGGAACGGTTCCGGCGCGAACTGCCGGACGAGATCGGGCTGCTGGCGATCGCCAACCTCTTCCTGCGCTACGGCGAAGGCACGCCGGCTCCGATCACGCCCGAGGAACTGCGTGCGGTTCCGGACGGTTTGCGGGTAGGCTACTTGGTGCGTCGGATTTTGGGGGCCGGTTCGAAGCTGTCGGCGGATCGGCTCTACAATCATCTCCAAGGGGCGCGCGAGGTGACCGAGTTTACCGGCGAGGCTATCCGGGCCTACGAAGCGCGTGCCTACACGGGCTCGGCGGTGACCTATTTCCGATCGAACGGGCACTATTCCGGTGCGGACAACGCAATCGCCTTGCCCGAGCGGAGCGTTTTTGACGGCTTCGACTATGTCCGGCCGTGGAGCGAACTCCTGGGCGAGCGGCTCCATGTCGTTCCCCTCGAGGGCGATCATTTTGGCCTGCTGGAAGACCATAACCTGAAACGCATCCGAGAAATCTTGTGTAGTCTCCTTCCGCCTGCCGGCTTTCCCTAACCTCCATGTCCGCCGCCGCCCCGAATCCGGTCGAGCCGTCTCCGCAGCCCGACGCGCCTGAGAAATCGAAGTTTGTCGCAAGGACCCTCGCTCCCGGCCGGCTTGAAAACGTGGTGCGTCCGTTGAAGCGGCGCAAGCCGCTGATCTCGGAAGGCGAGGAGTATGACAGTCCGCGCAATTACCGCCGGGAGATAAACCGGACCACGGAAGCGCGGATCTATCAAAGATTCCTGATCTGGACCAACCTGGGACTGCGTTTTTTTCTCAGCGGCCTGTGGGATACTATCCGGCGCCGCGGATCGCGGCAGAGAAATGCGGTCCGGCTGCGGCTGATGCTGCAGGAGCTGGGCACGACCGCCCTGAAAATCGGCCAGCAACTGGGCGTGCGTTCGGATTTGTTTCCACCCGAGTACTGCGACGAGCTGGTAAAACTGCTCGACGAGGTCGCCCCTTTCCCGACGGAGACGGCGATCAAGATCATCGAGGAGACGCAGGGAAAGCCGCTGCACGAGATGTTCGCGGTTTTCGACCCGACGCCCATCGGCAGCGGGTCGATCGCCTGTGTTTACCAGGCCCTGCTGATCACGGGCGAAAAGGTGGCCGTGAAGGTGCGCCGTCCCGGGATCGAGAAACAGTTCAAGGCCGACTTCAAGGTGCTGCAGATGTTCAACGGCATCGCCGAGACGCTCGGGCTGGGCGGCGGCGCGAAGCTGAACACGGTGATCGTCGAGTGCCAGCGGATGCTGGTCGACGAAATGAACCTGCTGCTGGAGGGCCGGCAGGCGGAGGTGTTTCGCCGCGAGGCCAAGGACCGGATGAAGGGCAAGGTCACGGCGCCTCGCGTGTACCATCAGTTTTCCTGCACCCAGATGCTGGTCACGGAGTTCATCCAGGCGCACTCGATGAAGGAGATCCTGAGCGCCATCCAAAAGAACGACCGGGAAAATATAAACTATCTGATCGAGCAGGGTTACGACTTCAAAAAGATCAGCCGGCGGATGCTGCATCTGTTTTATTGGGAGACCTTCGAGGCGATGATATTCCACGCCGATCTCCATCCTGCCAACATCCTCGTGCTGCCCGACAACACGCTCGTGATGGTGGACTTCGGGTGCTGCGGCGCGATTCCGCCAAAATATAAACGAAATCTCTTCGGTTTCCTGAAGAGCGTGGCGGTGGCCGACCTCACCGGCGCGGTGCGCAATATGATCGGCCTGAGCGAGCCCCTGCCGCCGATCGACATCGAGAAATACACCTTCGAGATGACCGGTATCGTGCGCGAGTTTTTGGTCACGGCGCACAGCAAGCACGTGCCGTGGCAGGAAAAGTGCAACGGCAGCGAGATCCGCGAATCGCTCAACCTGGCCCGCAAGTATGGCGTGTCGATGCGGCCGGAGCTGCTGCGCTATTTCCGGGCCAACAGCCACATGGACTACATGGTTTACCGGCTGAACCCGAAGGCGAACCCGAGCAAACAGTTCCAAAAATATTATCACCAGCGCGCCAAGCATGCGCGGAAACGGTTGAAGAAGGAAATGTTCAGCCAGCTTTCGCTCACCCTGGATGCCCTTTCCATCACCGCGGGCGATCTGACGCGTTCCGCCGGCTCGGGCCTTTCCCGCCTTCAGGATTTCCTGGATTCGGGCGGCTTCCGTTTCGATTCCGCGCTGAAGAAGCTGCCCTACGTTTTCGCCACGGTCGCGAGCACCACCTTTAAGGCGACGCTGTTCATCGGCTTCGTGACGGCGATCAAGGCGATACATTGGGAGATTACCGTCCCGGACGACCACAAGATCTCCTTTTGGGACCATCTGAACGATGTTCGCGCCCACTACCTGATTCAGGGCTTGTTCGTCTTCTTCAGCCTGGTGGCCCTGAAAAAAATCGTCTTCCGCCTGCGCCAGGCCGACGTGGACGATTGACCGCCCGCTTTCGCGCATGTCCCTTCCCGCTTCTTCGCACCCGCCCCGCCAAAATTTCCCGAAACGGCCGCCGAGGCGAAACGGATCCTCGCGCCAAGACCTTCGCGTCTCCGCCGCGGCGGTCCTGCTTCTCGTCTCGCTGCCGGGTTGTGCGTCGGTGGACGAGGAAAGCCTGCCGCGCAACGCGCGCACGCCGTGGATCGCGCCCTCGGCGGGCGACGGCGCCGCGGCGGCCGCCTATCAGCCGGCGCCGGTGCGACCCGCCGCCGGGTCGGCCAGCCGCGCGGCGTTCGAGAACGGGGAGCCGCTCGACCTCGTCGCGCTGACGGACCTCGCCCTGGACAACAATCCCTCGACGCGGCTTGCCTGGTACTCCGCCCGCAGCGCGGCGGCCCAGCGCTTGCAGGCGAGGAGCGCGGGGCTGCCTCAGGTCAGCGTGGGCTATTCCCATATCCGGCAGGATTCGAGCGCCCTGGGGACGGAGACCCTCAGCACGACCAGCGGGCCAACCTACCAGGTTTCGCAGCTGCTCTGGGATTTCGGCGGCACGCACGGCCGGGTGGACGCCGCGAGCGAGGCGCTGACCGCGGCGAATTTCACTTTCAACCAGACCCTGCAGGACGTGATCCTGGAGGTGCGCGAGCGCTACTACGGCCAGGCGGCCGCGGAGGCCTCGCTCGCCGCTGCGAAGGCGTCCCTGGAAGACGCGCGCACGGCGGAGGAGAGCGCCCGCCTGCGATTCGACGCCGGTCTGAACGCGCGGGGCGATTTGCTTCGCGCCGTGTCCAACTTGCGAAGCGCGGAACTCTCGGTCGCCCGGCAGGAGGCGGCGATCGAGCAGAGCCGCGCCGCGCTGGCGCAGACGCTGGGCGTGGGCGTCGGCGCGGGGCTGCGCATCGTGATGCCGGTCCCGCCCGAGATCACCGAGGGGATGATCGGTGACATCGCCTCCCAGACGGAGCGGGCGATCACGAATCGGCCGGACCTGCGGGCGGCGCGCGCCTCCTTGCGCGCGCAGGAGGAGACCCTTCGCGCCGACCGCACGGGTTTCCTGCCGACCCTCAACGCCAGCCTGAGCGGGCAGCAGAGTTACATGAACGGCCGCTCGGGCGATCCGGCCAATGATTGGACGCTTACGCTCAGCCTGAACTGGTCGCTCTTCGACGGTTTCGCCACTTCCGGACGGGTTGCCCAGTCCCGGGCGCAGCTGAAGTCTGCCCGGGAGACGTTGCGACAGACGGAGCATGCCGTCGTGGCTGAGGTTTGGTCGCAGCACCATGCCCTCCGCTCCGCGGTGAAGCAGATCGACTCGGCGCGCGCGCTGCGGGAATCGTCGGAGGAGGCGCTGGCCACCGTGCAGGAGGGGTATCGCACGGGCATCAATTCCCTCACTGATTTGCTCGCGGCGCAGAGCGAGTTGGAGCAGGCGCGCCAGCAGATCATCCAGGCGGAAAGCGACCTGGCTCTGGCGCTGGCCAGGCTGGCCCGAGCGACCGGCCTGTTGGAGGCCGGCCCGGCGGGGAAGGGCGGAGCCCCGGCCGCCCTGCTTCCGTCCCTGGTCCCTTGAGCTCCCTTTTCGCCCACGTTCCCATGCTTCATTCGATCCCCCCAAAAAAACACTCCCGCGGGGCCGCCGGGCTGCTGCTGGCCTTGTCTTTGCTGGTCGTCGGCGCCGGCCAGGGCGGCTGCCGGAAGAAGGAGGCCGTGCACGCCACCGCCTCCGCCGCGCCGGTTTACGTGGATGCCGTCCGCACTGAGAACATCCCCGTGTTCACCGATTCCTTCGGCACGCTGGCCGCCTACAACGCGGTCACTCTGGTGCCTCAGGTAGGCGGCATCCTGACCGCGGTTGAGTTCGCCGAGGGCATGCAGGTGAAGAAGGGGCAGGTTCTCTACCGGATCGACCAGGCCGGCTATCAGCAGACCTTCGACAAGGCCCGGGCGGCGGTCGAGACGCAGAAAGTGCAGCTGAAAACTGCCCAGGACCGGCTGCGGCGCTCGGGCGGGCTCACCGAGCGGCAGTTGATCGCGCCGCAGGATTTCGAGGGCTTGCAGGCGAGCGTCGACCAGATCGCCGCCGCGCTGGCCGCGGCGGAGGCGGATCTGGCGCAGGCAAAGCTCGATCTCGAACGCACCGTCATCGCCTCCCCCCTGGACGGTATCGTCGGCATCAATCCGCAGGATACCGGCAACCTGGTCATGGCGATGCAGACGAAGCTCGCCTCGATCAAGCAGATCGACCCGCTGCACGTGGATTTTTCGATCCCCGGCCCCGACGTCCCCAGGCTGCTGGAAGCGTTGGGCCGCGGCCGGCTGAAGGTGCTGGTCTCGCTGACCGGTACTTTCGCCGGGGACACGCTGGCCGGGGAGCTGGACGTGGTGGACAACGGCATCGATCCGGCCACGGGCATGCTCAAATTGCAGGCGGCGCTGCCCAACCCGAAGAACGTTCTCTGGCCCGGGCAGTTCGTGACGGTGCGCCTTATCCTCGGCGAGATTTCCGGCGCGATGGTAATTCCGCAGGATGCCGTCATGATCGGCGCGGACGGTCCCTACGTTTATATGGTGAAGGACGGCCGGACCGCAGCGCTGCGGTCAGTGGTTCTCGGCGAAAGCGACGACGACGTCTACGAGATCAAATCCGGGGTAAGTTCCGGCGAGACCGTGGTGGTGCAGGGGCAGCTCAACCTGCGCGATGGCGCCGCCGTGCACGTCGTCACGCAACGCGCCAAGACCTCCTCCTCCCAACCGTGAACATCTCCGAGGTATTCGTTCGGAAGCCCGTGCTCACGACGCTGCTGGCGTTGTGCCTCACGCTGCTTGGCATCCAGGCCTACCGGGTGCTGCCGGTCTCCAACCTGCCGAACGTCCAGTTCCCCTACATCGTCATCAACGCCTTTTACCCGGGTAACTCGCCTCTGAGCATGGCGGCCAACGTGGCCCGTCCGATCGAGGAGGCGGTGATGAGCATCGAGGGCCTGCAGCAGGTCACCTCGACCAACCGTCAGGGCGTCACCCAGGTGGTGCTTACCTTCAAGATCGACCAGCCGATCGGGGACATCGTGCAGGGCGTGCAGACCGCGCTCAGCCAGGCGCAGGTGGACCTGCCTCCGGATCTGCCGGCGCAGCCTACCTTCCAGAAGATCAACCCGTCGCTGATGCCGGTGTATTTCATCGCGCTCACCTCGGACGAGCTGGATCAGCGCGATCTCTACACCATCGGCGGGCAGACGGTTTCCCGTCGTCTCTCGAACATCGACGGCGTCGGCAGCGTGATCATTTTCGGCGTGAAGCCGGCCGTGCGCATCCAGATCGATCCGGGCAAGCTCGCCGCCCGCGGCCTTTCGCTGGCCCAGATACAGAACGCGCTTACCTCGGGCAACCCCAGTATTCCCTCGGGTCGGATCGACGGCTCCTTCCGCTCCTTCACCATCGAGACCGACGGGCAGTTGCGGACTGCGGAGGAATTCGGCGAGGTCGTCGTGGCCCACGTCAACGGCGCGCCCTTGAGGGTCCGGGATTTGGGCGATGCGGTCGCGAGCGTCGAAAACCTCAATTTCGCCATGGAATACCGGGCCAGCGAAGGCGCGGGAAAATCCAGCGTGATCGTCGCCGTGGCCAAGCAGAGCACGGCCAACACCGTCTCCGTGGCCCACGACATCGAGGAAACCATGGCCGAGCTGGGCAACACGCTGCCGGCCACGGTGCGGATGAGCGTGCTCTACGATGCCTCGCTGCCGATCCTCACCTCGATAGACGACGTCACGGAGTCCCTGCTCATCGCCTTCATCCTCGTGGTGCTGGTGATCTTCGTCTTTCTCGCCCGCGTGCGCGAGACCATCGTTCCGGCCGTCGCGCTGCCTCTCTCGATGCTCGGCACCTTTGTGGCGATGCAGGTCTGCGGCTTCAGCCTGGACATGCTTTCGATGCTCGGGCTCACGCTCTGCGTGGGCTTCGTGGTGGATGACGCCATCGTCGTGCTGGAAAACGCCGTCCGGCAGATCGAACACGGCAAAAAACCCTTCCAGGCGGCGATCGACAGCGTGCACGAGATCAGCCCGACGGTGCTGTCGATGACCCTGTCGCTGTGCGCGGTCTTCATCCCGCTCATTTTCATGCCTGGCCTGGTGGGCAAGTTTCTCCAGGAGTTTTCCCTGACCATCGTCTTCGCGATTCTCGTGTCCGGCGTGGTCTCGCTGACGGTTTCGCCGATGATGTGCGCGCGGTTGCTCAAGGCCGACGACGGCCGGCCCAACCGCCTGAAGACCGTCGTGGACCGCGCGTTCAAGGCCACGGTGGACACCTACATCCGGTGGCTGGAATGGTTCATCAAGCGACGCTGGCTCGCCTTGGTGGCCTCGGTCTTCTGCATCGTGGGCACCGGCGTGCTTTTCGTCTACGTGCCGAAGTCCTTCATCCCTTCCGGCGACACCGGCGCCCTGAACGGCACGCTCCTCCTCGAGTCGGGCGTATCGCCCGTCAGACGGGCGGCGGTGCAGAAGGAGGCGGTGGAACTGATGGAGAAACACCCGGCCGTGACGCGGGTGCTCGCCTACACCGGCTCGACGCAGAACGCGGAGAACGAGATCAGCCTCCTCGCGATCCTGAAGCCGTCCAAGGAACGTGCCGCGATCACCACGATCGCCACGGAGATCAACCATGCGCTGGCGGAGCTTCCCGGCGTGAAGGGCGGGGTGAGTCCGCTCTCGATGCTGAGTTTCGGCGCCAGCACCAGCGACGGCGGCGGCGAGACGGGCAAGCGCTATACTTACCAGATCACGGGCTCAGACCTGGACAAAGTCTACACGGCGGCCAACGAGTTCGTACAACTGCTGGCCGAGACCCCTGGCTTCGCCGATCCGCGGGCCGATCTGGGCAACGACAACCCGCAGCTCAGCGTGACCATCCACCGCGACCGGGCCCGCGCGCTCGGCGTGGATCCGGCGACGATTGAGCAGACGCTCTTTCTCGCCTATTCGGGCAATAAGGTGACCACGATCAAGACCACCACCGACCAGTATGACGTGATCCTCGAGGTGAAGCCCGGCTTCAACCGCTCGCCTGCCGACCTGGGTTCGCTTTATGTCGCCTCCAACCGGGGCGGCCTCATCCCCCTGCAGGCGGTGGCCTCGTGGAAGATCGCCCTCGGTCCGGGCAAGATCCAGCACGACAGCCTGCAGAACATGGTGCCCATCACCTTCGGGCTGAAGAACGGCTATTCCCTCGGCGAAGCCACCGCGGCGATTGCGCGCCTGAAAAAGGAAAATCTTCCGGCGGGTGTGGCGGGCGACTTCACGGGCGAGGCCAAGATGTTCGTCGAGCTCGGCCAGTCCCTGCTCTTCCTCCTGGTGATGGCGGTGTTCGCCATGTACCTTATCCTGGCGATTTTGTATGAAAGCTACTGGGATCCGATCACCGTGCTGTCCTCGCTTCCCCTGGCGGGTTTCGGCGGGGTGCTGACCCTGCTGCTCTTCAATGTGGAATTCGGCCTCTACGCCTTCGTGGGGCTCTTCCTCCTGCTCGGCATCGTGAAGAAGAACGGCATCATGATGGTGGATTTTGCCCGCGCGCATCTCCTCGCGGAGCGCACCACGCCGGAGATCGCGGTCTTGGAGGCCTCGCGCGAGCGGTTCCGCCCGATCATCATGACCACGCTCGCCGCGGTCATGGGCGCGTTGCCGATCGCGTTCGGCTTCGGCGCCTCGGGCAAGGATTACCAGTCGCTCGGCCTGACGATCGCCGGCGGCCTGCTGTTCTCGCAGTTGATCACCCTGTTCGTGACGCCCTGCATCTATCTCTATGTCGAACACCTCCGCGAATGGGTGGCGGCCCGGCTGTCCGGCTCGCCGCAGGCGGCGAAAGAGGCCGTATGATAGGACACGCAGCACTGCTTTCTGATCTGGTGTTTTGGCAGAGGCTCCCAGATTTTCTGCGGAAGGCCGTTCGTTCGGAAAAATCAAACGCCTTTCAATCGCGCGCGCCTTCCCACTTTTCCTAACGTAAGTCATTGAATTTATTTGACTCTGCCGTCACGGAATCCGTCTAGAATTGTCCTAGGTAGAACTAGGTAGATTTCCCGTATTTTTGCCTCTAACCCTAACCACCAACCTCATCATACCCATGGAATTGGCCACCAACACCGTCAGCGTTCAGAAACTCAAGCCCATGATCGTCGATCTGGGTAAGACCAAGCGCAAGAAGATCAAGGCCTTGAAGAAAGGGAAGGGCGACCTCCTCCTTGAGATCGACCAGGCGGTCGACATGGCCTCCCACAGCCTTGGCGCGGAAGCCGACGGGAAGATCTTCGTCCCCGTGGTCATTCTCTATAAGCCGAAGAGCAAACGAGTCGGGCTTTTCTCCTAATATCTTAACCCTCAAAAAATAGCCCCATGAGCTCCGATTCTCTGCCGACTGTAAAGTCGAGTTCCAACGCCGCCGTTCTTTTGGTCAAGCTGCCCAAGAAAAAGGCCAAGTACTCCAAGAAGCGTCGTACCCGCCTCGAGCTCGAGAACGCCGTTCTGGTTGGGGTTCGCCGTCTGACCAAAGCGGTGGACAAGGGCCTCGGCACCTACCTTGACGAGCGCGAGCAGTCCGCTTCCAGCGGCAAGGACGGCGCGCACCACGATTCCTTGCGCAATGTCGCCCGCGGCCTGCGGGTCTTCAACTCCAACGCGGCGGAGGCTCCGGCCGAGTTCCTCGAGGCGGTCTCCGAGATGAAGGCCACCAAGAAGCTTCTCCGCCGGTTTAAATAAGCAAACCGGGAGACATTCCCCGTTCCGTCGCGTCCCGGCGGAAGGCCAGCCAAGATGCCGCGATGCCTATCGCGGCATTTTTATGGCCTGAGAGGATTTGACCGCAGATTACGCAGATAGCGTAGATAAGATGAGCTTCCCTGACCAAAAACCAGGCCGGCCCTTTTATTCGCGAAGGGAAAGCCTTGGGATTCCAGTAATCTACGTCCATCTGCGTCATCCGCGGTTTCAATTGTATCCTTAGAACAAAAGCACCGATGAAGATCCTCATTGCCGGCGGCGGCATATCCGGACTGGCCTTGGCTACCTTTCTCGTGCGGGCCGGTATCGACTGCCACGTGTTCGAGCAGGTGCCGGAGTACCGGCGCGTCGGGCAGACCATCACCCTCGCGCCGAACGGGCTCGACGTGCTCGACATGCTCGGGGCCTACGAACGCGTGACGCGTTCCGGCCGCGTCGTGGAGCGGGTAATCGTCACCGATATCCGCGGGACCGTGCTGCGCGAGACCGACATCAGCCCGCTGGGGCGCATGCTCTCGATCCACCGCGCCGACGTGATCGCCGATCTGCTGACCGGCGTGCGCGACCACCCCCGTTTTCGCCTGACCCATGGAGCCCGGGTGGTGCGCTGGGATGAGGACGCCGACGGGGTAACCGTACATTTCAGCAATGGCGAAAGTGCCCGGGGCGATGCCCTGATCGGGGCGGATGGGATCCAATCCACCGTGCGGGCCGGCCTCTTCGGCACGGAAGAGATGAACACCTTTCGGCTGGGCTGCGTCTATGCGATCACGCGTTTCGCCGAGGATCACCCGGTGTATCGGAGCCTGCTCAACACCTTTTCCTTCGTGCTGGGGCCGGGTGACGGGCGCAGCGGCATCTGCACCCACATCGCGGATGGCCAGATCGGCTGGTCCTTTATGTTCCGTCGGGAGGCGCCGGCCAACACCGCCAACACCCCGGCCGATCGCGTCCTGCTGGAGACGATTTGCGCGAATCTGGGCGACCCTTACCGCACGGTGGCGCAAAACGTGGATTTTGCCGATTCGGTGGTCTTGCAGATGCGCGACAAAAACGTGCTCCGCAACTGGAGCAAGGGCCGCGTCGCGATCATGGGCGACGCCGCGCACCCGATGCTGCCGACGATCGGGCAGGGCGCTAACCAGTGCCTCGAGGACGCTTACGTGCTCGGCGCGCTGCTGAGCTCGCCCGAACTGGCCGGGCGCCCGGTGGCGGATTTGCTCGCGCTTTATGGGAGCAAACGGATCCCGCGTTCCTCCGAGGCCGTGCATGAATCCCGCGCCACCTTGAAGCGCACCGCGAACTTCCCGGAGCAGCCCTTCCTGCGTTCGGCTTTGCTGGCTTTGGTGACGGCCATGATCAAATACGCGCCCCATCGTCTGGACAAAATCGGCTTCGACCGGTGGCGTCTGCTCGACTACGGCTACAAACCCGCGCTGGGCTGAACATCTGGCCTGAATGATTGCCCGAAAAAAGCGCAGAAGGCACAGAAACAACCCAGACCGCCGATCTATTTTTTGCGCCTCTTTGCGACTTTTTGCGGCCATTTCCCCGACCGGTATCCAATCCACCCTTCTGCTGTTTTCCCCATGACCGAACCCGAGATTTTCGACCTCGTGAAACGCCATATCGTCAACGTGCTCCTCGATGTCGACCCGGCGACGATCACCCCCGAGCGCAGCCTCACCGAGCTCGGCGCCAACTCAGTGGATCGCGTCGAGATTTCCATGGGAGCCCTCGAGGAGCTAGCCCTCGATATCCCGCGGGTGGAGCTGAACGGCGTGCGCGACATCGGCGGGCTCGTCCGCGTCCTGCATCGCCACCGGCAGGCCCATGCCTGAACCGGCCCGAGGCATGGAGCGGGTTGTCATCACCGGGATTGGCGCGATCACCAGCTGCGGGAGCGATGCCGGCGAGTTCGCCACCGCCTTGCGCGCGGGGCGGTCTGGAATCTCGGCCTTGCCGCCTGGACGGGTGACCCGCGTGGGAGGAGTGCTGGGGGAGGTGGCTTGGGAACGGTATTTCGAAGACTTGGCCGCGGCCGGTGTCGAGGCCGGCCGGCGCGCGAAAAAACTCCTGCGCAACACACCCGCCGCCACCCGCCTCGCGGCGATGGTCGCGAGCATGGCCTGGCAGGAAGCGAAGGCGGACGGCGCTTTCGCGCCGGAGGCGGTCGGGCTCGTGGTGGCGGGCAGCAACCTGCACCAGCAATGGACCTTTGAGGCGCATGAGCAGTTTCGCGTCCGCGGTTCGGTGAACCCCCGTTACGGGCTTGCCTTTTGGGATACGCACCAGGTCGGCACGATCAGCGAACTGCTCGATCTTCGCGGCTGCGGCGGTAGCTTCGGCGGCGCCTCGGCCTCGGGAAACGTGGCTCTTTTCAACGCCCTGCAGTGGCTGCGTGCCGGCGCGGTCGAGGCCTGCCTGGTGGTCGGCGCCGCGCCGGAGTTGTCTGTCCTGGAGCTGACGGGGCTGCACCTGCTGGGCGCACTCCATTCCGGCGAGGCGGTGGCGGCCGGCACGCTGGCCCCGGTGGCGGCCTGCCGGCCTTTCGATCTCCGGCATGCGGGTTTCGTTTTCGGCGAGGGCGCCGCGGCGGTGTTTTTGGAGACGGAAAGCGCGGCGCGGCGGCGGGGCGCGGCGATCCGGGCGGAGCTGGCAGGAGCTTCCTGCGTGCTGGCGGGCTGCCATCTGCCGAGCCCCTCGCACGAGGGCGAGGTGCGGGCGATGCGACGGGCCCTGGTCGATGCGGGCGTCTTTCCGTCGGAGGTGGACTACGTCAATGCCCACGGCACCGGTTCCCCCGCGGGCGACGTCACGGAAGCGGCGGCTTTGGGCGAGGTCTTTGCCGGCACCTTATCGGGCCCCTGGATCAACGCCACCAAGGCACTCACCGGCCACACCCTCGGCGCGGCCGGCCTGCTGGAGGCGGTGGCCTGCGTGGTGCAGATGCGCGGGGGATTTCTGCACGGGAACATCAACTTGGAGCAGCCGCTGGCGGAAGGCGCGGGCCTGCGCTGGGTGGGACGGGCGGGCGAAGTCGTGCGCGTCGACCGCGTGCTCTCCAACTCTTTTGGCTTCGGCGGCATCCACAGCTCGATTGTGCTTCAACGCACGGAGGCCTTGGCCTAGCCCTACGCGCATGAGTGTCGGCATCGAAGCGATCAATGTTTACGGCGGCCGGGCGGTCCTGGATGTCCGGCGTTTGTTCGAGGCGCGCGGCCTCGACCTGAGCCGCTTCGAGGGCCTGATGATCCGGCGCAAGGCGGTCGGGTTTCCCTGGGAGGACCCCGTGACCAATGCGGTCAACGCGGCCAAACCCATCGTCGACGCCATGGCGCTGGAAGATCGCGAGCGGATCGAATTGATCATCACGGCGACCGAGTCGGGGATCGATTTCGGCAAGGCCCTCAGCACCTACGTGCACCATTATCTGGGCCTGCCGCGGCGCTGTCGGCTCTTCGAGGTGAAGCAGGCCTGCTACGGCGGCACGGCGGCCCTGCAGATGGCGGTCAATTTCGTCGCCAGCGGTCTGTCGCCCGGCGCGAAGGCCCTGGTCATCGCCACGGACGTGGCGGGTGCGGCGGTGAAACACAGCTACGTCGAGCCCACCCAGGGCGTCGGCGCCGTGGCGATGATCGTGGGCGACCAGGCGACGGTCTTGGAACTCGATCTCGGCGCCAACGGCTACCACAGCTACGAGGTGATGGACACCTGCCGGCCGACGACGGAGATCGAGACCGGCGACGCCGACCTCTCGTTGCTCTCCTACCTGGATTGCCTGGAGCACTGTTTCGCCTCCTACGCCGCGCGCGTGGAAGGCGCGGACTTCGTCGGGACCTTCGACTACCTCTGCTTTCACACCCCCTTCGGCGGCATGGTGAAGGGCGCGCACCGCATGATGATGCGCAAGCTCAAGCGTCAGGGTCCCGAGGCGGCCGAGGCCGATTTTCAGCGGCGCCTGCTGCCGTCCTTCACGCACTGCTGGGAGATCGGCAACATCTACTCCGCCACGGTGTATCTGGCGCTGTGCGGGCTGATCGAGACCGGGGATTTTTCGTCTCCGCGACGCATCGGCATTTTCTCCTACGGCTCGGGCTGCTCGTCCGAATTCTACAGCGGGGTGGTGCCGCCCGGCGCGCAGGAAAAGATCCGCAACCTGGGCATTGGCGCGGCGCTGGCGAGCCGGCACGCGCTCTCGATGGACGAGTATGATCGGCTGATCGACGCCAACCTCTCGTGGCGCTTCGGTCTGCACGACCGGCAGATGGACCCCGCGCTTTTCGCCGACCTCTACGCGAGCCAGTTCGCGGGCCGGGGCCTGCTGGTCTTGCGCGGCGCGGCGGCGAATTACCAGCGTCAGTACGCGTGGAGCTGAGCCGGGCCTTTCGCGGAACAACGGCGATGAGCTTCGAAACCTTGCGCGTGGAGGAGACCGGCTGGGGCCTGACGGTGACCTTGTACCGCCCGGCGGCGCAAAACGCGCTGAATGCGACCTTGCTGCACGAACTGCGCGAGGCGCTCGACCTGGCCGAGCGCAACCCGCGTGCACGCCTCGTGGTGTTGCAGGGAGGGCCGGGGGTGTTCAGCACTGGGTTGGATTTTGCGGCTCCGGCATCCGGCCCGATGGGTGGCTCCGATGTCGCCGAGCCCGGCGGCGCGGACTACATGGCCACGCTCAAGCGCCTTTCCGAGAGCCCGAAAATCACCATCGCCAAGGTCGACGGCCGCGCCGTCGCCGGCGGGGTGGGGCTGGCGGCGGCCTGCGACCTGGTGGTGGCCACTTCGCGGGCGAAGTTCGCGCTGACCGAGGCACTGTGGGGCCTGCTGCCCTGCTGCGTCCTGCCCTTCCTGATCCGGCGAATCGGCTACCAGAAGGCCTACGCCATGACCCTCACCACCCGCACGGTCGAGGCGGCCGAGGCCGAGCGGATGGGGCTGGTGGACCAGTTGCATGAGGATCCCGACGAGGCGCTGCGCCTGCTCCGACTGCGCCTGGAGAAACTCGACGGGGCGACGATCCGCGACCTGAAGGCCTACTTCCGGAAAAACTGGATTCTCGACGAGGCGCTGGAGCGCACGGCGGTGGCGGAGATCGAGCGTCTGGCGTCGACGCCGCGCGTGTGTGAAAACATCCGTCGCTACGTGACCGAGCAGAAATTCCCCTGGGATTCCCGATGAGTACGGCGAACGGCAACGGTTCCTCGGTCGTGCGCCTCGGGTATTCGGAGGAGGGCATCGCCACGGTGGCGATGGAGGACCGCGCGGGCAAAAACACCTTTTCGCCCGAACTGGTGACCGGCCTCTTCGAGGTTTTCGCCCGCATCCGTGACGAAGGGCGGGCGAAAGTCGTGTTGATCCATGGCTTCGACAGCTATTTTTGCTGCGGCGGCACGCAGGCGGAGCTGCTGGCGATCCAGGAGGGCCGGCTCCAGTTCACCGACGCGCGCTTTTTCGATCTGCTGCTCCAATGCGAGGTGCCGGCGATCGCGGCGATGCAGGGGCATGCGCTGGGCGGCGGGCTCGCCTTCGGCTGTTTCGCCGACCTGATCGTCATGGCCGAGGAGTGTCTCTACAGCGCGAACTTCATGCGCTATGGCTTCACGCCGGGCATGGGCGCGACCTACATCGTGCCGCGGAAATTCGGCGAAGTCCTGGGCGCGGAGATGCTTTATGGTGCCGCCAACTATCACGGCGGCGAGTTGCGGGCGCGCGGGGTCGGAGCGCGGGTGGTGAAAAAGGCCGAGGTGATCGCGACCGCGACCGCGCTGGCCCGCGAGCTCGCCGAAAAACCGCGCGTGGCCTTGTTGGAACTCAAGCGGACGCTTGCGGCGACGACTCGCGCCGAGCTGCCGCGCGTGGTCGAGCGCGAGGTGGAGATGCACCGTGTGACCTTTGCCCAGCCCGGCGTGCGAGCGCGGATCGAGGGGCGGTTTGGGCAGTGATGGGTCCCCGTTGTGGGCGTCCCGTCAACCCCGCTGGGAGCGCCGGAGCTCCCGGAAAGGCGGCGGAGTGTGCTTGTGGGTTTTCGTTTTATGTTAATCGCTGAATTTTAGATGGATTTGAATCAACTGCGTGCGTAATTAGCCGAATAAAATCTTCACCATGACCTCCACTAACCGCAGCACATGGGATTTTCTCGTAAACACGTACTGGTATGTGCCGGTTGGCGGCCTGCCTGCCTTGCAGTTCGAATCCGATGATAATCGCCTGAGCTGGCGGGGCGACCAGACGGTCTGGCACATCACGGGCTACGCGAATGGCTATCTCTGGGGGGCCTGTAGTGCGGCCTTGTTCAGCCAAGGGGAGGCCAATGAGGAAACGCCGCCTTCGGTTCAGCAGAGCCGGATGGTGGGCTCGGTGAGCGGGGATGGGCGAGTGCTGATCGATTTCATGATGGGCAGCGGCAGCCGGGGATCGTTGATCACGGGTTACGGCCAGATGGTGAAATTGGACGGGGAGTGGGTCTTCCAGATGCAGATGTCCACCCCGGCCGGCAGCGGGCAGATTTTCCACTGGGCGAATATGCGGCAGACCAGACCGGGCGATCCGAGTTTCGCCAAGCTGCCGGGCGTGAACTATTCGATGTCCGACATGCTGGAGGGGGCAAGCTATCCCACCTTCGGAGGTGGATGAGCGGGATCGCGGGCGCGGGCGGGTCTGCGAACGGCGGCTTGCGGCGGACGGGCCCGGGTATTGGGGTGAGAGGCTTTGGCCACGATGAACCCCCGCGAACTGCCGATCTACGAACTCGAAAAAGCCCTGGTCGCCGCTTTGCGCGCGCAGGGGCGGGTCGTGGTGCAGGCGCCGACGGGCTCCGGCAAGTCCACGCAGATCCCGCAGATGCTGCGCAACCACGGCTTCCTCGAGCAGGGCGAGGTCGTGGTGCTGCAACCGCGCCGCCTGGCGGCGCGCATGCTGGCGCGGCGGGTGGCGGAGGAGGTGGGCTGCGAGCTGGGACAGGAAGTCGGTTACCAGATCCGGTTGGAGTCGCGGATCTCAGCCCGGACGCGGGTGCGTTTCGTCACGGAGGGCATTTTGTTGCGGCAGATGTCCTTCGACGCGCGGCTGAAGGGCGTGGCCGCGTTGGTCTTCGACGAATTCCATGAGCGGCATCTCTATGGCGACATCTCGCTGGCGCGAGCCTTGCAGATCCAGGCGACGACGCGGCCCGACCTGAGGATCGTGGTGATGTCGGCCACACTCGACGCGGAGGGGCTGCGCGCCTACCTCGCCCCTTGCGAGACCCTCACCTCCCAAGGGCGGAGTTTTCCGGTGGCGATCGAGTATTTGCCGAAGACGGTGAATTTCGAAAACGAGCCGGTCTGGGAAGTGGCGGCGCGGGAATGCGCGCGGGTGGCGCCGCAGACGGAGGGCGATTTTCTGGTTTTTATGCCGGGTGCCTACGAGATCGGGCGCACGGTGCAGGCCCTGGGCGGTCACCGCTCGCTCAACGGCTGCGTGGTGCTGCCCTTGCACGGCGAGCTGCCTCCGGAGGCCCAGGACCGGGCGGTGGCGCGCACGAGCGCGCGCAAGATCATCGTCTCGACCAACGTGGCCGAGACCTCGCTGACGATCGACGGCGTGACCATCGTGGTGGACGCGGGCTTGGCGCGGCAGGCGAAATTCGACCCGAACCGCGGCATCAACACCCTCCTGGTGGAAAAAATCTCGCGGGCCAGCGCCGACCAGCGCGCAGGCCGCGCCGGCCGCACCGCGCCTGGGCGCTGCGTGCGGCTGTGGACGGAGCGCGAACACGCGCAGCGCGCGGCGCAGGAGTTGCCGGAAGTGAAGCGCCTCGACCTCGCCGAGGTGGTACTGACGCTCAAGGCCAGCGGCATCGAAGACGTGGCTGGTTTCCCCTGGCTGGAGAAACCGGACGCGAAGGCACTGGAACGTGCGGAGTCGCTGCTCGCCGATCTCGGGGCGCTGGCAGGTAGGGCGGGACCGCTGGGCCCGCCGCCTGGATCGGGGGCAGGGATCGAACTCGGCGCGCCCGGCGGTCGCGCCCTACCTATTTCGGAGACCGGCCGGCGGATGCTGCGCTTTCCGGTGCATCCGCGGTATGCGCGTATGCTGCTGGAGGCGGATGCGCGAGGCTGCGTGCGACCGGTGGCGCTGATGGCGGCGCTCACCCAGGGGCGGAATTTTCTCCAGCGCGGCCTGCCGCGCGCAGTGGACGACGCGCGCGAGGAGGTGCTGGGGGAGGAGGCGGAAAGCGATTTTTTCCTGCTGATGCGCGCCTGGCGTTATGCCGACCAGGCGAATTACGGCCTGGATGCCTGCCGGCGCCTGGGCATTCACGCGCAGGGGGCGCGGGCGGTGGGGCCCTTGTTCGAATCGTTTCTGGAGATTGCGGAAAAAGAGGGACTGGACGTCGCGGAGAAACGCATCGAGGGCACCGAAGTGCGCAAATGCGTGCTAGCGGGCTTCTCCGACCAACTGGCGAAGCGGCTCGACGGCGGCACGCTGCGCTGCGAGCTGGTGCACGGGCGGCGGGGCTTCCTGGCGCGCGAGAGCGCGATCCAGCGCGCGCCGCTGCTGGTGGCGGCCGAGGTGAGCGAGATCGGCCGCGGCGACGGCGAGGTGAGCACGCTGCTCTCGCTCGCGACCGCAGTGGAGGAAGCCTGGCTGAAAGAACTTTTCCCGGCGGATTACCGCGAGGCACGCGGGGTGGTCTACGACACCGAGATGAAACGCGTGATCACGCGACGCGAGCGGCGCTTCCGCGACCTGGTGCTGGAGGCGAAGGTGAGCGGCGACGAGGCGCCCCTGGGCGAGGCCGCGGCTCTGCTGACCAAGGAGGTGTTGGAAGGCCGGATCAAGATCGAGGCCTGGGACGAGGGCGTGGAGCAGTGGATCCTGCGGGTGAACCGGCTGGCGGAGTGGTTTCCCGAGCTGGAGGTCAATCCGCTGACCGAGGCGGACCGGGCCACCCTGATCGAGCAGCTCTGCTACGGCGAACTCGGCGCGCGGGCGGTGAAGGACAAGGACAAGAACGAGATCATGGCGGTGCTGCGCGACTGGCTGACGGCCGAGCAGCTCGCGGTGCTCGACGACTATCTGCCCGAGCGCCTGACGATGGCCAACGGCCGCAAGGCCAGGATAGAATATGCCAAAGAGGGGCCGCCGGTGATGTCCGCGCGGATCCAGGAACTCTACGGCATCGAGGGAAAGTTCACGCTCGGGCACGGGCGGGTGCCGGTAAAGATCCAGGTGCTGGCGCCGAACCACCGGCCGATCCAGGTGACGGACGACCTGACGAGTTTCTGGCGTGACATGTATCCGGCGGTGAAGACCGAGCTCAGCCGCCGTTACCCGCGGCACGAGTGGAGGTGAGTGGCTGAATGTATGATGGACGATGGATGAGGTGCGATGGAGCGCGGCTGCCGACCGGTATTTCCATCCTCCATCCTCCATCGCACATCATACATTTCCTCAGACGCTGGCGATGAGCTTCGTCAGGTCCACGTGCTCGGCGATGAGCTGCTTGATGATGGGGAACTTGTCGTGATCCTGGGGCTGGGTTTTCACCGACATGTGGTTGATGCTGCTGGTCACCTCGTAGCTTTCCTCCTTGGCCGCGATGACTGGGATGTCGGTCATGGCGAGGAGCTCGGCGAGCTTCGGGTGTGGTTTCACGTCGTTGGTGACGATGAGGCCCGCAATGGTGGCGCCGCCGGAGATGGTGGCGGAAGCGAGGGCGGCGAGGAGGATGTCGTCGCGGTCGCCGGGGGTGATGATGAGGGTTCCGGGCTGCAGGTACTGGACGATGCCCTTGGCGGCCATGGCGCCGACGACCACGCGCTGGACGCGCTGTTTGGAGCCGCCGCGTTTGCCGTTGAGCCATTTGCCGCCGATCTCCTCGGCGATCTGGGCGAGGTTGGGGGCGCTGAGGGTGGGCTGGATGGGAAGCACGCCGAGCAGAGGGATGCCGAGACGGGCGAGCCCGAGGCCGGCGTAGTGGTGCACCATTTCCATCTTGTCGGGCTCGATCTTGTTGAGGATGGCGCCGATGACCTCGACCCCGTGCTGGTCGAAGAGAGCCTTGTTCATCGCGAGTTCGTCCACCGGACGGCCGATACCGCCGGGGGAGACGAGAATGACCTTGGCGTGGAGCAGCTTGGCCACGCGGGCGTTCGAGAGATCGAAGACGGAGCCGACGCCCGCGTGACCGGTGCCTTCGATGATGGTGAAATCTTTTTCCCAGGACACGCGGTCGAAGGCGCGGCAGATGCGATCCTCCAGCGAAGGCAGCAAGGCCTCGGGGTTTTCCAGGAAGCGGCGGGTGAAGGTGCTGTCTATGGCGACGGGGCTCATGCTCTCGATGGGCACCCGGACCTGGAAGATGGAGTCGAGGAGCACTGAGTCCTCGTCGATTTTCTGGCCCTGCACCTCGACGAAGCGCTGGCCGACGGGTTTGATGAAACCGACGCGGGGAAAGCGGCTCTGGAGCGCGCCGTAGAGACCGAGGCAGGTGGTGGTCTTGCCGTCGTTCATCCGCGTCGCGGCGACGAAAATGCGCTTGGTCTCGGTATTGGTCGGGCCGGTGAGCAGGGGGAGGGCGGGCTGGGCGAAGGGGTTCGGCGGCGAAAGCGGCTCGCCGGAGGCGGGTTCTGAAGGCGGGATCGGAGAAGCGGAGGCCATGCGGGAGGAAGGAAAGCTGAAACCTGGGACCGGGAGGCTGACAGGGATGAAGCGGGACTCAAAAGGCAACCGGGCCGAATTCGGAGGAATTCGGCCCGGAGGGGTGGGGGATTATCGGGCGCCGTAGAGCAGGCGCTGATCGATGGCCTGGGTCGCGACGATGGCGGCCGCGCCAAAGACGTCGTGGGCGGAGGCGCCGCGGGAGATCTCGGCGGCGGGCTTGGTGAGGCCGGTGAGGATCTGCCCGAAGGTATTGGCGCCCGCGAGAAGTTGCACGAGCTTGAAGGCGATGTTGCCGGAGTTGAGGTCGGGGAAGATCAGCACGTTGGCGCGGCCGCCGACGGCGCTGGTGACCTGTTTGGTACGTGCGACGACCTGGTCGAGCGCGGCGTCCACCTGGATCTCTCCGTCGATTTCGAGTTCGAGCATGAGCGATTTTGCCTTGGCGCGAGCCAGCTCGGTGGCGTGGCGCACCTTCACCAGGGCGGGGTGGTTCGAACTGCTGTGCGTGGCGTAGCTGAGCATGGCGACGCGCGGGATCTCGCCGGTGAGGTGGCGGGCGATGGTGGCGGTGGAGAGCGCGATGTCGCAGAGCTGCTCGGCGGTGGGATCGGGAATGACGCCGCAGTCCGAAAGGAAGAGGGCGCCTTCGGAGCCGACTTTTTTCTCGTCGAAGTCGAGCACCATGAGCGAGGAGGCATTGGCCACGCCGGCGAGGCGGGGGATGATCTGGAAGATGGGCCGCAGGGCGCTGGCGGCCGAGATGGTGCCGCCGGAGATAAGGGCGTCGGCCTGGCCGGTGGCGACCATCATGGTGGCGAAGTAGCCGCTGTTCTTGAGCGCCTCGGCGGCCTCGGCGGCTTTGACGCCCTTGAAGCGCCGAATCTGCTCGAGCTGGGTGATGAAGGTCGAAAGGTCCTCGCTCCGGGCGGGCTCGATGAGGCGCATGCCCTGCAGGTTGATGTCGAGTTTGGCGGCGGCATCTTTGATCTGGGCGCGGTCGCCGAGCAGGATGGGCACGCCCATGCGGCGGGTGACCCACTGGCGCGCGGCCTGGATGATGCGCGGATCGGCTCCCTCGGCGAAGACGACGCGTTTGGGATGACGCTGGAGTTTCTCGGTGAGCTTGGAGATGAGAGGCATGTGGTTGCGCGGGAAGGTGGGCGGGCGCGCAGGCCGATTCAAGGATTGAGAAACGAAATGGCCCCCGAAAGCGGCCGGCGGGCGGCTTGACCTTCGCGCGGATACGGGATGGCCTTGGCGCCCCCCCCAACCTCCCTTGGTCATGAAAATTTTTCCCGGTTTGCTGGTGTTGGCTTTGTCTCCACTGCCCGCGCTGGCGGTGTCGGTCGGTGACAGTTACGAGCAGGTCATCACGGAAAAGGGCAAGCCCACGACGAAGATGGAGATGGGCGAAGTGCAGGTGCTCAGTTACCCGGGCCAGCGGATCAAGCTGCAGGCCGGGAAGGTGATCGAGATCAAGGGCCTCACCCCGGAGGCGGCGGCCTCCGCGCCGGCACCGGCGCCGGCCAAGCCCGCCGCCAAGGCGCCCGCTTCGAAGCCGGCCGCTGCGGCGGAAAACGATGTCGCGTGGACGACGGATTTTCAGGCAGCGCTCGCCGAGGCCCGGGAGAAGCGCACCAAAGTGTTTATGTTCTTCACCGGTTCGGACTGGTGTGGCTGGTGCAAGCGCCTCGATGCCGAAATTCTTTCGACCAAGGAGTTCAAGGCTTACGCGAGCCAGAAGCTGACCTTGGTGAAGTTGGATTTTCCCCGCAGCATTCCGCAGTCGGCCGAGGTGAAGGCGCAAAACAGCAAGCTGGCCCGGCGTTATAAGATAGAGGGTTATCCGACCGTGATCGTCCTGGACTCGAATGGCCAGAAAGTGGGCGAACTCGGTTACCAGAAGGGCGGCCCGGGCCCGTTCATCGATGCCCTCAGCCGCATGTGAGGGGAAATGAATTTTGGTGCGGGGAGCGCCCGCGTCTCGCGGGCCAGCTCGGGTGTCTTTCCCGAGCTCTTCCGGAAGGTCTTCGGCGGGACGCCGAGGACTGCCGGCGAGACGCCGGCGCTCCCCGCACCGCCATTGGCAAAGGATCAAGGCTCCGACACTACTTGCTCCAGTCCAGCATGCGCTGGATCGGGGCGAAGGCCTTGATCCGGATATCCTCGGGCACCTCGATCTCGGGCTTCATGAACTTGAGGGCGTCGCGCACCTTCTCGATGGTGTTCATTTTCATGAAGCGGCAGTCGTTGCAGGCGCAGGTGTCGGTCGGGCCTGCGATGAAGGTCTTGTCCGGCACCTCGCGGCGCAAACGGTGGAGCATGCCACTCTCGGTGACGACGATGATGCGGTCGGAGGGCGACTCCTTGGCGAACTTCACCATGAGCTCGGTCGAGCACACCTCGTCGGCGAGATCGCGCACGGCCTGCACGCATTCGGGGTGGGCGACCACCGGGGCGTCGGGGAACTGGAGGCGGATGCGCTCGATGGCCTGGGTGGTGAACATCACGTGAGCGTAACAACTGCCCGGCCAGAGCTGCATCTTGCGGCCGGTGCGCTGGGAGACCCACTGGCCGAGATTCTGGTCGGGGACGAAAAGGATTTCGCGGCCGGCAGGGACGCGGGAGACAATTTTCTGGGCGTTGCCGCTGGTGACGATGACGTCGCTGAGCGCCTTCACGGCGGCGGAGCAGTTGATGTAGGCCACGACATAGACGTCCGGATGCGCAGCCTTGTAGGCGGCGAGGCGATCGGCCGGGCATGAATCGGCGAGCGAGCAGCCGGCGTTCAGGTCGGGTAGGAGGACGGTTCGCCCGGGGTTAACGATCTTGGCCGTTTCGGCCATGAAGTGGACGCCGCAGAAGAGAATGACGTCGGCCTGCGCCGCCTGGGCCTGGTAGCTGAGCCCGAGGGAATCGCCCACGAAGTCGGCTACGCGCTGGATGTCCTCGTTCTGGTAATTGTGGGCCAGGATGACCGCGTTACGCTGTTTCTTGAGCGCAAGAATTTCCTCCTGGATCGCGGTAAGCGGAGGCGGCGTGCCGCGGGGCGGAAGGACGAGCGGTTCGTAGTTGAGCAGAGCAGGCATGGAGGAAATGACCAATTACCAATGACCAATGTCCGGTGACGGCAGCATGACGGCGGATCGGAGCCGGTTCAGCTTTTCGGATTCGTGGCCTGGCGGACAAGGTCGAGCAGGGTCTTGAATTCGGGACGTTTCTGCAGCGGCGTGAGGTCGGGGTCGTTGGCCATCCACTCGGCGTCGTCGTAGCCGAGGGCGATCGCCTGGGCCAGCGTGGTGATGGCTTCGGCGGGGCGCTTGGAGAGGGCGAGGCTGCAGGCCAGGTTGTAGTGGGCGGTGGCGTTCTCCGGCTGCAGACGCACGAGCTTGCGGTCCATTTTCAGGCCATCGGCGATGCGTCCGGCCTTCGTGTAGAGGCCGCCAAGGATCTCGACCACGTCCGCGTAGGACGGATCGCGGCGCAGGATGCTCTCGTAAAAGGAAATGTCGAAGGCGTGGTCTTCTTTGCGGGCCATGGAGGGCAGGATAACGGGCGGGTAAAAAACGGCAACGGGAGCGCGGGCGGGACGAGGGGCGGAAAAACGCTCAGGCGGAAGCGCGGTGTTTGCACACGCCGGTGGCCTTGAGGGTGTCGCAATGGGCGCTGACCTGGAGGCGCTGCGAAATGGGGGTAAGGCCGAGCTTCGAGGAAACCGTGCTGCCGTACCAGGACATGAAGGGGGCGCTGATTTCGAAAATCTTGTCGCAATCGACGCAGATGACCTGCGCGACTTGGGCGGAGCTGTCGGTGTGGGGCAGGTAATACTTCAGGTTGCGCCCGATATCGACCTCTCGGAGCACGCCGCTGCCGGTGAGGTGGGGGAGCGTGCGATAAACCGTGGCGCGGGAGACGGAGTCGTCGATCGCGCGGGCGTGGGTGAGCAGTTCCTCGGCGGTGAAGTGCTCTTTTTGAGCGAAGGCCGCGTCGAAGATGGCCAGGCGCTGGTTGGTCACGCGCAGGCCATGGGCGGAGAGGTGGGTGCGAAACTTTACGCGGGCGTCTTCGATGCTCACGGCGCGGAGTCTCAGGTGCGTCTCAGGTCTGTCAATCGCCGCGGCGGGAATCTTGAAGCCGATGATTTCAGGGCATGGGAGGATTTGTCCACGGCACCCGGCTGGGAGCGGGTATGTGGCGCAGCTTGTCGGGGTTGCGCACCAGGTAGAGCGCGGTGATGCGGCCGTCGCGGATATCGAAGGCGAGCGTTTCGGTGATGCCGTTGGCATCCACGGCCAGCCAGCCGGGGAGGCCGTTGATGCGAGCGAAGGCGTGAGCGCGCGGCGGGCCTTTTTTGGGCAGAAGCGTGGCGAACATCCGCGCGATGCGGTCGGCGCCGAGGATGTGGCGGCGGGCCGAGCGTACCTTGCCGCCGCTGTCCGAATGAAGCACCGCCTCCGGGTCGAGCAGGCGGGTAAGCCCGGCGAGGTCGCCGGACTGGGCCGCTTGCTGGAACGCCGCGGCCAGGCGCTCGCCTTCGGCGGGCGCCACGGTGAAGCGCGGGCGAGCCTCGCGCAGGCGGGCCCGGGCGCGGGCGGCGAGCTGCCGGCAGGCCGTGGCCGAACGGCCGAGTGTGGCGGCGACCTCCTCGAAATTCTGGCCGAAGGCGTCGTGCAGCACGAAGGCGGCGCGCTCCGGCGGGGAAAGCCGCTCCAAGGCGAGCATGAGCGCGATGGCGATGTCGTCGGCACGTTCCTCGGCCGGGCCCGCGACGAAGCCGGCCGCCTGCACGATCGGCTCGGGCAGCCAGGGGCCGACATAGCGTTCGCGCCGGGCGCGGGCGGATTTGAGCTGATCCAGGCAGAGGCGCGAGGCGACGCGCGTGAGGAAGGCGCGTGGATCGCGGATCGCGTCGGTGTCGGCTTCGGCCCAGCGCAGGTAGGTTTCCTGCACGATGTCCTCGGCGTCGGAGACCGAGCCGAGGAAACGGTAGGCTACCGCCAGCAGGTGACGGCGGTGCGGCTCGAAGCCGGCCGCCGGGTCGGGCGAACCTGCGGGAGAGGGGGATTGCAGGCGGGATGGCCTCATCGGCGGGTTCAGGCGGCGGCTCCGGCGGGGACCGGGTGCACGGCGCGAAAGGCGACGGCGAAACGGTTCCAACTGTTGATGACGTTGATCACGAGGGTGAGCTTGACCAGTTCCTCCTCGCTGAAGGAACGGCGCGCCTGATCGTAAACCACGTCGGGCACGCGGGATTCGGCGACCAGCGTGAGCGCCTCGGTCCAGGCGAGGGCGGCCCGCTCGCGCTCGGTGTAGAGCGGGGACTCCCGCCAGGCGGCGAGCAGGTGGAGCCGCGCCTCCGTCTCGCCGGCCTCGCGCGCCTCGCGGGTATGCATCTCCAGGCAGAAAGCGCAGCCGTTGAGCTGGGAGGCGCGGGTTTTGACGAGCTCGCAGAGGGAGTGCTCCAGGCCGCAGTCGCGCGAATAATTCGAAAGGGCGAGCATGGCTTTCATGACGCCGGGGGCGGCCGTGTGGTGGTTAAGGCGAGGTTTCATGGTGTGGATGGGCCCGCGACGTGCGGGTTCGTCTCCAAGGACGAGATGGCGGTGCGAAGTGTGACAGGGTGCGGATTTTTTCCCGGGCAGACCGCTCCAGCCTAGGTGCGCGGCTTGTTCCCGCAAGCCGGTGCGCCCGCGGGCTTGCTACGCGGCGGGGCACCTCATGCACTGCCGCACCGTTTTCATGAAATATCCCGCTCTCTTTTCCGCGCTCCTCGGCGCCACCTTGTTCCTCGCCGGCTGCGGCAAGCCCGCCGCCACCGGTTCCAGCCCTGAAGCCGCCCCCGCGGTCAAGATCGGCCTCAACGCCGAGATCACCGGCGAACTCTCCGCCGTCGGCACTTCCAGCCGCAACGCCGCCCAGATGCTCGCCGCCGAGATCAACGCCGCGGGCGGCCTCGAGATCGCGGGCAAAAAACACCCGGTCGACCTCGTCATCGGCGACAACGGCGGCAAGGCCGACCAGGCCGCCTCCACCGCCCAGCGCCTTATCTCGCAAAACGGCATCCTTGCCATGGTCGGGCCCAACTCCAGCGCCTGCGCCATCCCCGCCTCGGCCATCGCCGAGTCGCTCGGCGTCACCATGATCTCGCCCTGGTCAACCAACCCCAAGACCACCGTCGATGCCGCCACCGGCAAGCCCAAGGCCTTCGTCTTCCGCGGCTGCTTCACCGATCTTTTCCAGGGCCGCGTGCTGGCCAAGTTCACCCTCGACAAGCTCAAGGCTAAACGCGCCGCCGTCCTCTACGACGTCGCCTCCGAGGCGCCCAACGGCCAGGCTACGCTCTTCAAGGAGGCCTTCGAGAAGAATGGCGGCCAGATCGTGGCGTTCGAGACCTACACCACTGGCGACCGCGACTTCTCCGCCCAGCTCACCAAGATCCGCGCCGCCAACCCCGACGTGCTCTTCCTCCCCGCCTACTACAACGACGTGCCGCTCATCGCCCAGCAGGCCCGCCGCCTCGGCCTCACCGCGCCTTTCGTGGGCAGCGATGCCTGGAGCACGCCCGAGATCGTCAAGCTCGGCGGCGCCGACGTGGAGGGCGCGTATTTCTGCAACCACTACTCGACCGAGATCGCCACGCCCCAGGCGCAGAAGTTCGTCGCCGACTACACCGCGAAATACGGCCAGGCCCCCGACGACGTGGCCGCGCTCACCTACGACTCGCTCGGCCTCTTGCTCGACGCGGTGAAAGCCTCGGGCAAGACCGACGACCGCAAGGCCGTGCGCGATGCCCTCGCCGCCATCCCCAGCTACGCCGGCGTCACCGGCACCATGCGCTTCACCCCCGGTGGCGGCGGCGATCCCGAGAAGAGCGCCGTCGTCCTCCAGATCAAGGGCGGCAAGTTCGTCTGGGTCGCCAACGCCGCGCCCTAATCCGCGCGCATCCCGCTCCGCGGCATGGAGTATCTCGTCCAGCAGGCGATCAACGCCCTGCAACTCGGCTCGATCTACGCGCTCATCGCACTGGGCTACAGCCTGGTGTACAGCGTGCTGACCATGATCAACTTTGCCCATGGCGACGTGTTCATGCTGGGCGCCTTCGTCTGCCTGCTGCTCGTCCTCTGGATCCCGCTGCCCTTCGTCGTGGTCCTGCTGCTGGTGATGCTGATCAACGCGGGGCTCGGCATGCTCATCGAGCGCCTGGCCTATCGCCCGCTCCGCCATGCGCCGAAGGTATCCGCCATCATCACCGCGCTCGGCTGCGGGCTCGTGATCTCCAACGCGGTCAACAGCCTCAGCCCCTATTCGCGCTCCATGCCGCGCCTGCTGGCCGACACCTCCTACACGGTCTTCGGCGACGTAAAGGTGTCCTCGCTCCAACTGCTCATTGCCGCCATCGCGATCGCCCTCATGGCCGCGCTCGACTACGTGGTCCGGCGTACCGCCTTCGGCATGGCGATGCGCGCCATCGCCTTCGACCGCGCCACGGTGCCTCTTCTCGGCGTTCCAGCCGAGCGTGTCATCGCGCTCACCTTCGGCGTCGGCGCGGCGCTCGGGGGCGCGGCCGGCGTGCTCTACGGGCTCGCCTATCCGGTGATCGCCGCGCCCATGGGCGTGATCGTCGGCTGGAAGGCCTTCATCGCCGCGGTCATCGGCGGCATCGGCAACATTCGCGGCGCCATGCTCGGCGGCTACATCATCGGCGCGGTGGAGGTGTTCGCCGTCATCGTGCTGCCCTCGACCTATCGCGACCTCATCGCCTACTCGCTGCTGCTGGTCATTCTCCTGTTCAAGCCCCACGGCCTGCTTGGGCGGCCGGTAAACCAGAAGGTGTAGACGCGCGCCATGCCGTTCCTCCGCTCGTTTTTCGCCGCCGCAGCCCGCTCGCGCTCCGCGCTGCCGGCCCTGCTCGCGCTCGGCTTTGCGTTCACCGTCGTCCACGCCTTCCATCCGCTGGTAAACGGCTACGCCGAGTTCGTCCTCGCGACCGTCGGGATCAACATCGTCCTCTGCGCCAGCCTCAATCTGGTCAACGGTTACATGGGCGAGTTCTCCGTCGGCCACGCCGGCTTCATGGCGCTCGGTGCCTACGCAGCCTCGGTCTGCACGGTAAAATTCGGTTTCGGCTCGCTCGTGCCCGGCGCGCCGGTCGTGGGCTTCCTTTTCGCGCTCCTGCTCGGCGGCGCCCTCTCCGCTCTCGTCGGCTTTCTCCTCGCGTTGCTCTCCTTCAAGACCCGGGGGGACTACCTTGCGATCGTGACGCTCGCCTTCCTCATGATCGTGAAGTCGGGGCTCGAGAATATCTCCTGGGTCGGCGGTCCGCGCGGCCTCCTCGGCATCGCCCACCTCACCACCCTGCCCGTGGTCTTCGGCGCGGCCGTTCTCACCCTCTGGGTGCTGCGCAACCTCGTGTATTCGAAATTCGGACGCGTCATCGCCGCCATCCGCGAGGACGAGATCGCCGCGGTCGCGATGGGCGCACGCACTCGCGAGGCCAAGATCCTCGCCTTCGCCGTCTCGGCTTTTTTCGGCGGCGTCGCCGGCGGGCTCTTCGCCCACCAGATCCAGTTCATCAATCCGGCGACCTTCGACATCGTGAAGTCCACCGAGATTCTGCTCATGGTCTATCTCGGCGGCGTCGCCTCGCTCGCGGGCTCCATGCTCGGCGCCGCCATCTTCACTGTCCTCTCGCAGCTCCTCATGCCGCTCGGCCCCTGGCGCCTCGCGGTGCTGCCGCTTATCCTCGTCCTCCTCATGCTTTTCCGCCCGCGCGGAATCATGGGCATGCACGAGCTGCCCTGGATCAAACCCATCCGCGAGCGCCTGCTCCGCCGGCGGCAGGCCCCGGACCCCGCCACGCCCGCCTCATGACGATCCCGCCCGCATCCGCCGGAGAGCCGTTGTTGCGTCTCGAAGGCGTCACCAAGCGTTTCGGCGGCCTCTGCGCGGTCTCCGGCTGCGACCTCATCGTGCAGGCCGGCCACGCCCACGGCATCATCGGTCCCAACGGCGCGGGCAAGACCACGCTCTTCAATCTCGTTACCGGCATTTACCGGCCCGATGCCGGCGACATCCGCCTGCATGGCCGCAGCCTCGTCGGCCTGCGTCCCAACCAGATCGCCCTGCGCGGCGTCGGTCGCACCTTTCAGAATATCCGTCTCTGCAAGGAACTCAGCGTGCTCGACAACGTGCGTCTCGCCTACGACACGCGCCTCTCCACCCCGGCACTTTCCGCCCTGCTCGCCCTGCCGGGGCTCCACCGCGACGAGCGGCGCTCCGCCGACGAGAGCCTCGCGCTTCTCGAGTCTTTTGGCCTCGACCGCCTCGCGGAGCAGCCGGCGGGCGCTTTGCCTTACGGTCTCCAGCGCCGTCTCGAGATTGCCCGCGCCATCGCGCTCAAGCCCTCGCTCCTCCTCCTCGACGAGCCCGCCGCCGGCCTGAACCACGCGGAGATGGATGAACTGCTCGGATTCCTGCGCTGGGTGCGCGACCACTTCGCGGTCACCATCGTCCTTATCGAGCACCACATGAAGCTCGTGATGGGGCTTTGCGACCGCATCAGTGTTTTCGACTTCGGCGTGAAAATCGCCGAGGGCACGCCCGCCGAGATCCGCGGTGACCGCCGCGTGATCGACGCCTACCTCGGCGAAGAGGCGGAGTCCGCCCCTGGCGCGGACATCACCGCCCCCGCTGTCCCCAGCGCCGCAGCTCCCGCCGAAACGGCGCCCGCCGCCGGCGCCGACCTCGCCCTCGCGGTGCGCGACCTCACGGTGAACTACGGGGACATCGCCGCGGTGAAGGGTATTTCCTTCGAGGTGAAACGCGGCGAGATTTTCACCCTCATCGGAGCCAACGGCGCGGGCAAATCCTCGATCTTGCGCGCGCTTTCCGGCCTGCGCCCCTACGGCGGAGTCATTCGGCTTCATGGGCGCGACCTGCGCGGTCTCGAGCCCGCGGAGATCGTTTCCGCGGGCCTCGCGCAGGTGCCGGAAGGACGCGGCATCTTCGGCCCGCTCACGGTCTGGGAGAACCTGCGCCTCGCGTGCTGGCCGCGCCGCGACCGCGCCGCGGCTGCGAAGGACCTGGAGTGGATGTTCTGTCTCTTTCCCCGCCTCAAGGAACGGCGCGACCAGCAGGCCGGTACGCTTTCCGGCGGCGAACAGCAGATGCTCGCCGTGGCCCGGGCGCTCCTCAGCGGCGCGCAGACTCTCGTGCTCGACGAACCCTCGATGGGTCTCGCACCGAAGCTGGTGAGGGAAATCTACGCCGTGCTGCGCGACATCAATGCCGCAGGCGTCACGCTTCTGCTGGTCGAGCAGAACGCCAATCTGGCCCTGCGCCTTGCGCATCGCGCGGCCGTGCTGGAGACGGGCCGGATCGTCCTCACCGGTACCGGCGCCGACCTGTTCGACCACCCGCGCGTCCGCGAGGCCTATCTGGGGGTGTGAGTGGGGTAGGGCGGGACCGCTGGGCCCGCCGAAACGCTGCGGACGGCCCGGCGGTCCGTCCCTACCTTTTGCAGGATCGAGTCACACCCCCCAGCCGCGCCTTCACCTCCGCCAGCGCGAGGCCTTCGATGCGCACGAGTTTGTGCCGCGAGGTGTCACCGTGTTGCACGGTCACGGCCCGGCGGGGAAGGCCGAGCTCTCCGGCCAGGAACTCGCACAGCACCTCGTTGGCTCGACCCTCGAGCGGAGGGGCGTGGACCTTGATCTTGAGCGCCTCGCCCAGCCAGCCGCAGACCTCGCTGCGCGGCGCGTTCGGCACGGCTTTGACCGGCAGCGTGCAAGCCGGCGGGACGGAGGGTTTGGGCGCGGGTTTCAAAGGAAGGAGGCCACATGGGCGGGAACCGCTTCTCGCCGGCTTATTTCCAAGGCAAAACCGGTAAAACCATAGCGGCCCAGCAGCATTTCCCGCGTGACTTTTTCCGGCCCGATCATCGGGTCGCCCACCGAGAACCAGTCGCCCTCGCGGGCGATTAGTGCGATGAAGTGCCCGCGGCCCTCCACCGTCACACCAACGATGGCGGGGAGGCGGACGGTCTCGGGAAAACCATCGGACTGGAGGACAAAATCGGCGTGGATCCCCTCTTGTTTTCGAAGATAGCGGGCGAGATACCACGCCTCAGTTCCCCCGAGGTAGCTGTGCGCGGCGCGGGCAATCTCGCGTTCGCCGCGTTCGAAACCGAGGTGCCTCAGGATCGTCGCCGCGCTGGCGGGTCCGCAGGTGGAGAACGTGCTCTGGAGGCAGACGTCGCGTGCCCAGGTCTCGCGCCACTCCGCGCGTATCGGCCCGAGGACCGGCTTTAGAAACGGCCCCCAGCATACTCCCACCGTCGCGAGCAAGGACAAGACGAGGAAGCGGCGCGGCAGGCAGGCGGCCAGCAGTCCACCGGCGATCCCGGCGGGGATCACCAGCAGTTCCACGCCAGGTCGGCTTCGCGCCTCGTAGAACCAAGAAGCCTCCGGCAGCGTGTGGAGATAGTAGGCGGCATTGTAGAGTGCCGGCGAGGCGAGAACCGCGCACGATGCCAGCCAGCGCGCCCGGCGAGCGAGCGGTTGGCGCAGGGCTTGACGGTGGGCCAACGCGAAGGCGCTCAGGGCCAGAGCCGCGCAGAACAATCCGAAAAAGTGAGGAAACATCGGCGGGATCGAAAACGCGGGCACCCGCCTCCGGACTCAATGTCAAATCCAGCTGGCGCCGGCCGGTAACCCCGCCGACCTTCGTCACGTCCCTTTTCGAACGCCCATGAAATCCCGCGCCCGTTCCCGCCTTGCGATTTTCCTCGGTTTGCTCGCCGCGGGAGTCGGTGGCGTGGCGATCTATCGCGAGTTTCCGCGGGGTAGGGCAGGGGCCGCTCCAGTCGATGCCGTCGCCGCGGGAACCCTCGCCGTGGAGGACGATCCGGTTGAGGCCGTTTCCTGGGACACGGGTGCCTCGGAGGAGGCCCGCGCCGCGCTCGCCGCGGTTTTGCGGGCGCGCTTCAACCGCAAAAACATGCGCGCGAACGAGGCCGTGCTGACGTTCAAGGATGCCGCAGCCTACCGGCGGTTTCTCGCGCGCGTTTCCGAAGCGGGCGTCTCGGTCGTCGGCCGGATCGACGGGCTTTTCGCCGTGCGGGTAAAGGTGGGGGATTACGATGCCTTCGTGAAGGAGCTGGCTGGCAACGCCGACACCTACGCCTCCGTTTCGGCCAACGCGATTTTCACGGCGCCGACGCCGCCGGTCGAGGAGCGCCTGGCGCGCACCGCCGTTCCAGTGGGCGAAAACCTGCTTTCGGTCCTCGGGGTGAACACGGACAATTCAACCTGGGGCAAGGGAGTGACCATCGCCGTGATCGATGGGGGCGCCTCGCCGGACGCCACGCTGGGCACGCGGCTGAAATATTTGGACGTCGGTTACGGGGTGACCAGCCTGGCCGAGGATGGAGCGCACGGCACGGCTGTCGCGGCGCTCGCCGTCGGGGCGGCTGCCGATGCGCGCGGAGTGGCGCCGGCCGCCGATGTGTTGAGCATCCGGGTGACGGGGCCGGACGGCCTCAGCGACACGTTTTCGCTCGCGCAGGGAATCTTTGCCGCGGTGGACGCCGGGGCTCAGGTCGTCAACATCAGTCTCGGCGGCTACGCCACCTCGTCCGTTCTGGGCGACGCGGTGGACTACGCACTGGCGGCCGGCGTGGCGGTGGTGGCAGCGAGCGGAAACGATCAGGCGGCGCAGCCTACCTGGCCCGCCGCCTATGCGGGCGTGGTCTCGGTGGGCGCGGTGGACGCCGCGGGGCAACAGGCCATTTTTTCCAATTCGGGCGTGAGCCTGCAACTCACGGCGCCGGGTGTCCTGATCCAGACCGCGGGCCTCAGTGGCGAGCGGGTGAATTTCAGCGGAACCTCGGCCAGTGCGCCGGTGGTATCGGGCGCGATCGCGGCCGTGTTGTCGCAGTCCTCTGGCCTGACGGCTATCCAGGCGGCGGATGTCCTGACCACTTATGCCAACGACGGGGGGACCGCCGGCGCCGATCCGGATTATGGCAAGGGAACCGTGAATCTCGGCTGGGCAATGGATCGGGATAACCCGAGCCGCGTCGATCCCGTCCTTTCCAGTCAGACTTACAGTCCGGCGAGCGGCATGGTCAGTTTTGTGGTGCAAAACCGCGGGGCGCGGGTCGTCTCCGGATTAAGCTTGGCGACGAGCGTTGGCGGTGAGGCGAGCACCCAGGCTCTGCCGGAACTGGCCGTGGGCGCATCCACGACCGTGACCGTCCCGGTGGATCGCGCCCAACTGGCGGACGGAGGCAAGGTCGTGGTCCATTCGAAGCTGCTGACACCACCGGGCTTGATTGATCAGGACCTGAGTAACAACCGCAAGAGCGGAGTCATCAGCGGTGGTCAGTGAGCTTGTCTTGGGCAGTTTGATTTTCGGCGTTTTTGGAAACGGTGAAGAGCCGACATTCCCGGGTTTATTGTGAGCTTTCCTCACCTTCCGCTTTTCCCACGGAGACGGAGCACGATTTTCGTAAAAAGCCGGCGGCTCTATTTCATTTTAAATTGAAATTTGAAGCGGGCTCGGGCGGATTCCCTGCGGTTTGCCCAGGCCGCGCTGAAGCCGGCCGCCAACCTTTATCCCCTTTTCCATGCTTAAAATTTGTTGCATCGGCGCCGGTTATGTCGGCGGTCCCACCATGGCGATGATCGCGCTGAAGGCGCCGGATATCACGGTGACGGTGGTGGACCTGAACGCCCGCCGCATCGAGGCTTGGAATTCGGACACGCTGCCCATCTACGAGCCGGGCCTCGACGAGGTGGTAAAGACGGCACGGGGGCGGAACCTCTTTTTTTCCACCGACGTGAAAAGCGCCATCGCGGCGGCGGACATTATCTTCGTGTCGGTCAATACCCCGACCAAAACCTACGGGGTGGGCGCCGGCCGCGCGGCGGACCTCCGCTACATCGAGTCCGTGGCCCGCACGATCGCCGAGGTGGCGACCTCGCCGAAGATCATCGTGGAAAAGTCCACCATTCCGGTGCGCACGGCGGAAACCATCAAACAGATCCTGGCCGCCCAGCCTGGCTCCGCGAAGTGCCAGGTTCTCTCCAATCCGGAATTTCTGGCTGAGGGCACGGCCATCGCCGATCTCACCTCGCCCGACCGCGTTCTCATCGGCGGCGAACGCACCCCCGAGGGCGAAAAGGCCATCGAAACCCTGGTTTCCGTCTACGCCCGCTGGGTGCCGCGCGAGCGCATCCTCACCACGAACCTCTGGTCCTCGGAGCTTTCGAAGCTCGTGGCCAACGCCTTTCTCGCCCAGCGCATCAGCTCGATCAATTCGATCTCAGCCTTGTGCGAAGCCACCGAGGCCGACGTGGACGAGGTGGCGAACGCCATCGGCAAGGATTCGCGTATCGGCCCTAAGTTCCTGAAGGCCTCGGTCGGCTTCGGCGGTTCCTGTTTTCAGAAAGATGTGCTGAACCTCACCTATCTTTGCGAGCACTTCGGTCTTCCGGAAGTGGCCGCCTACTGGGACAGCGTGATCAAGATCAACGATTGGCAAAAGCGCCGCTTTGCCGCCAAGATCGTTTCCAGTCTTTTCGACACCGTCGCGGACAAACGCATCGCGGTGCTCGGCTTCGCCTTCAAGAAAGACACCAACGATACCCGCGAGACCGCCGCGATCAGCGTCTGCCGGGATCTGCTTGGCGAGCAGGCCAACGTGGTCGTGTACGACCCCAAGGTGCCCGCCACCGAGATTGTTTCCGATGTGCTCGGCAAGGGCGCGCCCGAAAATCCGCGTCTCAGCGTGGCCGCGAGCGCCTACGACGCCTGCGTTGGCGCGCATGCGATCGCCATCGTGACCGAATGGGACGAGTTCAAGACTCTCGATTACGCCCGGATCTACGAGACCATGCCCAAGCCGGCCTTCTTGTTCGATGGCCGCAACATCACCGACCTCGCCAAGCTCCGCGCGATCGGGTTCCGTACCTGCGGCATCGGCAAACGTTAAGTGCGACAAGGGCTAAGCATTGAAGCGCACAAAATGGAGGCCTCGCTTCGTCCGATCCATGGCATCGACCGTGCAGCAGGCCGCTCCCGCCGTTGTGTTTCCCCTAAAAGGCGGAAAGGCGTTGGGTGTGATAGTTATGCGGTAGCTGAGCTTAGATTCGCAATTGAGAGGGTTTTTAAAGCCGAGGAAGGAATGCATCCCTGATGCGATTGTATAAGGCATCGCCCATCGCCTGGCCGATCCGCCGGCAGTTTCACAGGTCGAACAGGCTAATGATAATCCGCCCTCATTGGTGGCGGGGCCAACGGTCGTCGGATCACTCAGATTTAATCCCCGCCGACGGGTTCGGAAAGTTGAGGACTGGCTGGAGCTCGGCCAACTCGGTATGGTGGCTGGCGGTGGTGGCCGCGCCCGGCCCAGCCGGGAAGGACAGCGCCCCTCGTAATCCTTCCAGACCGAACTATTGAACGCATAACTTGGACGGTCTACCCTGCCGGACGTTTTTAGGGCTCGGCTTGTGAGTATCGCCTTCTTCACACTGCGTTAATTCTCCTGTAACCACATGCCCATCAAGTCATATCCGCGCAGCGAGGGCCGCCGACCCGCACCCAAAATGGAGGGAGAGCGATCCGGTTGCGAATGGGCCGTCCTCGGGTTTTTGCTGGCGGCCTTGGTGTTTGCCCCTTGGGCCATCGGGGGGCGTTCAGTTTGGGCTCAGGCCATCTTGTTGGGGCTCTGTGGTATTGCCTTTGTGTTCGCCACCTTACCGCGAAGATCGGTCTTAACGGGCGGAACCGAAGGTAGCGTTGAGGTTCCCGCTTACGGGTGGACGAGATTACGACGATTTCCGCCTTTTTGGCTTGGATTGGTATTTGCGATTTATGTGGGTGTCAGCGCTTGTAACCCCAGTTGGCGGCTTATCACCACCGATTTGTTGTGGTATATTCGAAGCGAAGGGCATGTTGCGTGGCTGCCTAGCAGCGTGGCGGCTCCCTACGCCAAAATGAATGCCTGGCGCATGCTCGTGATCTCAGGCTCGGTTTGGTTCGGCATATGTGCGGTCTGGGCCGGTATCACCCGGCGCGACAGTCTCTTGCTTTTGCTCAACGGGTTTATTGTCCACGGGACAGCGTTTGCTCTGGTTGCGATTTTGCAAAAAGTCACCCGAGCCAAAGAAATACTCTGGTTCATCAAGTCGCCGGCTCCCACCTTCCATGGAACCTTCGTTTACGACAACCATGCAGCCGCCTATCTCAATCTTGTGCTTATCACGGCGTTCGGCGTGGCGTTCTGGCGGTATGTGCGGGGAGTTAAGCGACTCGAGAAGAGCACACCGGCGCCGCTTTATGCATTCGCCGGTCTGGTGGCGGTCTGTGCTCTGCTAATGGGAGGCTCGCGGGCCGGAACTTTATTGTGGCTGGGCTACGCAGGCGTGGCCGGCAGTATTTTTCTGGGGTGGCAGATCTTTTTCAACCGCACCGGCAGCCGCGCGCTCAGCATCGTCCTCGGAGTCTTGGTCATCGGATTTGTGGCCGTGGCCGGCACTTTTCTGAACCTGAAGAAAGGTATTTTTTCCGCGACCGAATTGTTCAAAAGTCAGGCCCGTGCGGACGTTGAGTTTCGAATTACCGCGCGCCAGGCCACGTGGGAGATGTTTGAGGCGAAGCCGTGGACCGGTTGGGGGGCGGGCAGTTTCCGCCATGCGTTTCCTCTTTTTCAACAGCACCACCCCAGCATTTTCAAGCGGGGCAAAAAAAATCTTTACTGGGATCATGCCCATAATGACTACGTTCAACTATTGGCCGAGGTGGGGTTGGTCGGTGCGGTGCTGCCCGTGTTGGGCTTATTCTGGCTTATGTGGCGTTTTTTTTCCACGGGTGGTTTGCGCAACCCGGGGCTTGCGATTTTTTTTGGAGGACTCTTGCTGCCTCTCCTGCACGCTTGGGTGGATTTCCCGCTCTACAACGCGGCCGTGCTGCTGACGTTCGGTCTCCTCTTGACAGTTCTGGTGCGGTGGTCGGAGCTCACTGAGGAGATTCGTCACCAGGCCTAGCTTTCCGTCGCTCAACTTATTTATAATCTGATGGATGCGGGTTAATGGAGAAGATTCGCGCGGGGCTCGGCTTTTTCGAGCGAGAGCTCGGCCTGCGAGTGGCGGATGCCGGGTTTTTGGAAAAAAGAGACACAGAATGTTCAAAAAAGATTGAACTTTCTGTCCGGACCCGCACATAAGCGACGCATTCGATGTCGGATTCTGATTCCAGTTCGTCAGTCGCAGGCCCTACTTCCCATCCAAGTGAGGATTATCGTGTCTTGGACGAATGCGAGCGCGGGGTTATCCAGATCTTCGTCTCGGTGGCCGATTTGCTCGGTTTTGCCCGTTCGTTGGGCGAAATCTATGGATTAGCCTACATTTCGTTGCGGCCAGTTCATCTTGTCGAGGTGTGTGCGCGCCTGCAGATGAGCAAAGGCTCGGCAAGCCAAGGCTTGCGCACTCTACGTGACCTGGGCGTGCTAAAGCCCGTGTATGTCGCGGGGGAGCGTCGGGAGTTTTTTGAACCAGAAGTTAAAATCCGTGTCCTGCTCTATCGGCTGCTCTCAGAGCGTTTGCGTCCGTATCTTGATCGTAGCGCCAGCACATTGGAGCAGCTCAAGGTGCATGCCGACCTGAAGGAAGGGGTGTCGGCGGAGGAACGTAAGTTCCGAAAGGAACGCGTAGCCCTCTTGGGGGCTTGGCAGAAGCGCGTTTCCACTTTTTTGCCCCTGCTGCAGAAACTGCTTCGCTAATCTTTGATTACCAATGTGCGGAATCGTTGGTTACGTCGGTAAGCACAAAGCGGTCCCCATACTCCTTGATGGGCTTAAGCGCCTTGAGTATAGGGGCTACGATTCGGCAGGTCTCGCCGCGCATGAATCGGATGGTCTCCGACTGCTCAAAAAGACCGGTCGGGTGAGCAATCTCGCCAAGCTGGCGGCCAAGGAACATTTCATGGGGACAACGGGCATTTGCCATACCCGCTGGGCCACGCATGGTGCTGTCACCGATGTTAATTCCCATCCGCACCGTTCCTCCGACGGCAAAATCGTGCTGGTGCACAATGGGGTGATCGAAAATCACCAGGCGATCAAAAGATTCCTGCTTACCAAGGGCTACACCTTCGAATCACAGACCGATACTGAGGTACTGGGCAATCTCATTGCCTATCACTACGCAAAAGAAAAACCTGAAGGCCGAAACCTTAGACCTGAAACCGAAAGCCTGAAAACTGAATCCGGTCAGGTCTCAGGCCTCAACTCCCAGCCCTCTCGCCTCTTGGCAGCGATCCGCAAGACGCTGCTCCACGTTGAGGGTACCTACGGTATCGCCGTGTTATGTGCGGAGCTGCCTGGGGAGATGGTGGCGGCCCGCCAAGGCTCGCCGCTTATTTTGGGGGTGGGGGAGGGCGAGAATCTGATCGCCTCGGATGTATCGGCCTTGGTTTCTCGCACCAAGAACGTGGTGTATCTGAAAGACGGTGAATTGGTTCATCTTACCCCGAGCGAATTTAGCCTGAGCACCATCGATCTGGCAGAGGTATCGCCCATCATCGACCAAGTCACTTGGTCGGTGGAGGATTCCGAACTCGGTGCGCATCCCCATTTCATGCTCAAGGAAATCTTCGAGCAACCGCAGGCCTTGGAAAACGCCATGCGAGGACGCTTTTCGGCTGATGGCTCAAGCGCGAATTTTGGCGGCCTCAATCTTACGCCCGCCGATTTCCGCACCATCGATCGCTTCGTTTTCACCTCCTGCGGCACTGGCTGGCACGCCTGTCTCGTCGCCGAACATCTCATCGAGCGCTTCGCCCGCATACCGGTCGAGGTGGATTATGCTTCCGAGTTTCGCTACCGTAACGCGCCTCTCGATCGCAATGCGCTGTTCTTCGTCATATCGCAGTCGGGAGAGACGATCGATACCCTCGCCGCGTTGCGCGAGGCCAAGCGAAAAGGCTATAAGTGCATGGCCATCTGCAATGTCGTCGGTTCCACCATCGCCCGCGAGGCCGACGGCGGCATTTATCAACATGCGGGCCCAGAGATCGGAGTGGCGTCGACTAAAGCCTTTACCAGCCAGCTCTTGGTAGCGGCGCTTCTGGCTCTTTATGTTGCCCGCATGCGCGACATGAGTTTCGCCGATGGGGTGGAGTACGTGAATGGTCTCAAGCAATTGCCTGATCTTGCGGCTCGCACCCTGAAACTCGCCCCGCAAATTGAAGAAATCTCCAGGCGCTATGCGAACTATAATGATTTCCTGTTCCTTGGCCGTCTCGACCTCTTTCCCATCGCCTTAGAGGGGGCGCTCAAGCTCAAGGAGATCTCCTACATCCATGCGGAAGGTTACCCCGCCGCCGAGATGAAGCACGGTCCTATCGCGTTAGTCAGCGAGCATTGCCCCAGTGTGTTTTTCGTGCCCAAGGGCGAACTATTCAATAAGGTCGTATCCTCCATGCAGGAGATCAAGGCACGCAAAGGCTTAATTATTGCCATCGCCCCCGAAAGTGTGGAGCTGCCCGAGGACCTCGCCGATGATATTATTATCATTCCGGATTGCCATGATGCCGTCTTGCCCGTCCTCGCTACCATCCCGGTCCAGCTTCTTAGCTACCACATGGCCCTCGCCCGCGGCTGCGACGTGGACAAACCCCGTAATCTCGCCAAATCCGTCACTGTAGAATAACCCGTCCTTTCTTTTTTTACTTACATGAAAACTGTTGTTTTGGCTCAGATTGGTTGCGGCTATTGGGGGCCGAACTTGCTTCGTAATTTTTCCGCGGCGAAAGGATGCCGGGTTAAGTACCTCGCGGACATGAGCGAAGAGCGGCGTCGTTTCGTCGAACAAAATTATCCGGCGACCCGGGCCATCGCTGATACCGGCGTCATTTTTAACGATCCGGAGGTCGACGGTGTCATCATTGCCACTCCGGCGGCCAGTCACTTTGAGCTGGCTCGAACCGCGCTTGATGCAGGTAAACACGTTTTTGTGGAAAAGCCTCTTGCGACGAAAGTAAGCGAAGTCGACGAACTCGGGCGCCTCGCGACGGCCAAAGGTCTGCAGGTCATGGTCGGTCACACTTTTCTTTACAATAGCGCCGTTCGCCACGTCAGGAAGATGATCGAACATGGCGATCTCGGTGATGTGCGTTATATCTATAGCCAGCGGCTGAATCTCGGACGAATCCGATCGGATATCGACGCCCTGTGGAACTTTGCCCCCCACGATATCAGCATCGTTCAATACTGGTTGGGTGATCCGGAACCCGCCGAGGTGACCCGGTGCGGTATGGACTTTATTCAACATGGTATCGACGATGTTGTTTTCCTTAACATAAAGTATGCTAACAAGGTGATGGCCAACATCCACGTGAGCTGGCTGGATCCGCAGAAAACCCGTAAAATGGTTGTGGTTGGCTCTAAGAAAATGGTCGTCTATGACGATGCTGCCGACGATAAGATCGCGATTTATGACAAAGGTATCGATCGCAAGGCCATCTTGGGCCAGAATATGGACTACGACCGGCCTGGCGCCATCCAGTATTCCTATCGCAGTGGAGACATCCTGCTGCCGCAGATAAACTTCACAGAGCCGCTCCGCACCGAGGCCGAGCACTTCGCAGAATGTATTCGCGAAGGAAAGACCCCGCTTACGGGGATCTCTCACGCCCGCGAGGTAGTGCGCATTCTAGAGCAAGCCAGTGCCGAATAATCATGGATGCCTCCCCTTCGAATCAATCAGCGGGTGCGCCTGCCCGTCTTCTTAAGGCCGGGATAGTCAACGTTCGCTTCGGTCGAGACGTCACCGTTATTGAACCTGTCAATATTTATGGTTGCGACATAGGCGACAATGCGTTCGTAGGTCCTTTCGTGGAGATTCAAAAGCACGTCAGCATCGGAGCCCGTACCAAGGTCCAATCCCATGCTTTCATCTGCGAATTGGTTACCATTGGCTCCGACTGTTTTGTTGGTCACGGGGTCATGTTTATCAATGACACGTTTGCCAAAGGCGGCCCGGCTCGTGGCGACAAGGCTCTGTGGCGCAGTACTATCGTCGGAAACCAAGTCAGCATCGGATCGAATGCTACGATTATGCCTGTCAAGATATGTGACCGCGTTGTGATCGGCGCTGGCGCCGTTGTCACTAAAGATATCGTGCATCCCGGAGTATATGCCGGAAATCCCGCCCGTTTGCTTCGCGCTCTTTGACCATTACAGGCCAGCAATTCAATAAATAAAAACTTTCTTATGAAAATTCAATTTGTGGATCTCCACGCTCAATACCTGACTATCAAGGCTGAAATAGACAGCGCGATTGCACGGGTTATTTTGGATAGCGCCTATATTCGTGGCCCATTCGTGGAGAAATTCGAGAAGGATTATGCCGCGATGTTTGGCGTGGCTCACTGTATCTCCTGCGCCAACGGAACCGATTCACTCTACATTGCAATGAAATCGATGGGGATCGGACCCGGGGACGAAGTAATTACGACCGCCCATTCTTGGATTTCTACCTCTGAAACAATTACCCAGGCGGGAGCGCGTGTGGTCTTCGTAGACACTGATCCGGATACCTACACGATCGATCCTTCTTTAATTGAAGCCAAGATCACTCCGCGGACCAAGGGTATCATCCCGGTTCATCTCTATGGCCAGCCGGCCGACATGGATCCGATCCTGGATATCGCCCGGCGCCACAATCTTTGGGTTATGGAAGATTGCGCGCAGTCGCATCTCGCCCGGTATAACGGGAAGCTCACGGGAACAATGGGTCGTGTCGCCTCGTTTTCGTTCTATCCTGGGAAAAATCTCGGCGCCTATGGCGACGCCGGCGCAGCGATAACCAACGATTCCGAATTGGCGCGACGCATGACTTGTTATGCCCGCCATGGCGGCCTGAAAAAAGGAGAACACGAAATCGAAGGCATCAACAGCCGGCTCGATGGGTTGCAGGCGGCTATTCTTGATGTGAAGCTGCCCCATCTCGCTAAATGGACCGCTGCCCGGCAGCGCATTGCGGCGCGCTACAATGAACTTTTGGCCGGAGTGGGTGATGTGATTACCCCCTTTGTTGCGCCTGGGCGGGAGCACGTTTACCACCTTTATGTCATTCGCACGGAGCGACGCGACGCCTTGATGGCCTTTCTTAAAGACCGCGGGATCCCTACTGTCCTCAATTATCCGGTGGCCCTGCCTTTCCTCCAGGCGTACAAATATCTCGGCCACAAGACGTCGGACTTCCCCGTAGCCTTCGCGCACCAATCGAAAATATTGTCTTTGCCCATCTATCCGGAAATGACCGATGAAATGATCGTTTACGTGGCCGGGCAGATCAAGGCCTTTTATCAGAGGAACGCTTAGGCATGTTAAAGTTTGGAGAGTTCTCACGCAATGTGCTCGTCATTCTCGGCGGCACCATTGCGGCGCAGGCGATTGGCATTCTGGTGTCGCCGGTGCTTACGCGTTTATATGCGCCGGCCGATTTTGGCGTCTACGCGTTGTTTGTGTCCATCCTCACTGTTTTGGGATCCGTCGTATGCGGGCGTTATGAATATGGCATCACCTTGCCGCCGGAGCATCGTCAGGGCCTTGCGTTGCTTGCCCTTTGCACGTTGGTAGCCTTCGGTATGTCACTTCTTCTCGTTCCCGTGATCGTTATCTGGGGAGAGGGCGTTGTGGCTATGCTGGGGGAACCGAGGCTGGCGCCCTGGTTGTGGTTTATTCCCGGAGCGCTCTTTATCACCGGCTTTTCTTCGGGGGCTCGCTATTGGCTGCTTAGAATCAAAGCGTTCAAAATCGTCTCTTTTAACGGTGTGTTGCGTACTTCGGTCGGTGCTATCTTCAACATAGGTTTCGGTATGCTGGGATGGTTACATTATGGGCTTATCGGAGGACTGCTTTTCAGCCTTTGTATAGGAACACTGTTTTTCGCTGTCCAGATTTGGCGTGAGTCGGCAGCCGACCTGAAGCAATTGCGGTGGGCTGACCTATGGAATCAGGCTTATGAACAGCGCGGATTTCCAAAATATTCTACCGGCTCGGCTTTGGTTGAGGCGGGTGCCGGGCAGGTTCCAGTCTTCTTTTTCTCTTCTCTTTTCGGCGCGAGTACCTTGGGCTACTTTTCTTTGGCTCAACGGATTGCCAATTTGCCCCTCACACTGGTAGCCGGATCGGTTGGAGATGTGTTCAGGCAACAAGCCAGCGAGTTATTTGCCAAGGAAGGCCAATGCATCAATCTGTTCAAGGGGACCTTTAAGCGACTTTTTTGGCTTTCGCTACCGGCGTTCATATTTGCGGCTTGGTTATCGCCTTGGGTTTTTGCTTTGGTTTTTGGCGAAGAATGGAGAGAGAGCGGTGAGTATGTGCGTTTGCTTGTTCCTGCCTTGGCTCTTCGCTTCGTATCGAGTCCCCTCAGTTCGATGTTTTACATCGCGGGGCGGCAAGCTATGGACCTGTTCATTCAAGCCGCACTGATTGTTGCAATGGTGGCGATATTTTGGTGGGCCGGCCGCTCCGCTTCGGGATGGACGGCCCGTCATGTGGTAACGGCCTATTCCGCGATCTATTCGATCAAGTATTTGCTTGAGATGGTATTGTCGTGGCGATTCGCCCAAGGAAAGGAAGTAGTATGATCGCCATCATCGATTACGGGATGGGTAACCCTGCCTCGATCCGCAATATGTTAGGCAGGCTGGGTCATCGAGCGGAATTTGTGCGCGCTCCCGCCGATGCAAAAGCCTTGGGGGCCGGGCGTTTTATTTTACCTGGCGTCGGATCTTTCGACGAGGGCATGGGCCGGCTGACCGATACAGGTTGGGTAGATTTCTTACGGGATGACTTGGTAACCGCCGGAACACCACTCTTAGGTATCTGTTTGGGCATGCAGCTATTATTCGATTCGAGCGAAGAGGGACGTCTCCCGGGCTTGTCTTTGATCAACGGGCAGGTGGTTCGATTTAATTTTGCCGCGTATCCCAACCCAGCACCTCGGGTTCCGCATATGGGCTGGCGCACGGTTCGCCCTTTGAGCGCTGGAGCGAACTTGTTTGCCGGGCTTGAGAAAGACGCTCGGTTTTATTTCGTCCATTCCTACCATTGTCGCTGTGCGCGGCCGGAGTTCGCTGCGGCTGAAGCCGTGCATGGACATCCTTTTACCTGTGCGGCGCGTCGTGACCAGTTGTATGGCGTCCAGTTCCATCCGGAGAAGAGTCATCGCTTTGGCATGCGTCTTCTCGATAATTTCGCCCGGCTCTCTTCTTGATGGACTCGTCGCGTATCATCCCTGTTTTGCTCCTGACCGAATCCGGCGTCGTTAAGACGATGCGATTCAAGGAGCCTCGTTATGTTGGTGACCCGCTGAACGCCCTGCGTGTCTTCAATGACAAGGAGGTGGATGAGATCGTGATTTTAGATATCGACGCCTGCAAGCACGGGCGCGGGCCCGACTTTCAGCGCGTGGCGGAACTGGCCGGTGAGTGTTTCATGCCTTTAGGTTATGGAGGTGGTATCACTACCCTCGACCAGATTCGCACGCTCTTCCGCTGCGGTGTGGAAAAGGTGGTATTAAATACGGCCCTGCATTCCCATCCGGAGTTGGTATCGAAGGCGGCCGATGCGGCTGGTTGCCAAAGCATCGTGGCATGCATTGACGTAAAGCGGAATTGGCTGGGCAAGCCGCGAGTATTCGTCCGTGGAGGTACCGTGGATACGGGGGTGGATCCGGTGGAGTGGGCCTTGCGGGCCGTCTCAAGAGGAGCCGGCGAGGTGATTATCAATTCGATCGACCGGGACGGGACACAAACGGGGTACGATATTGAACTGGTCCGCGCCGTATCTAGGGCTCTTACGGTCCCCGTGGTCGCCATGGGGGGCGCCGGTTCTCTGGAGCATATGGCGGAAGCGATCCGATCCGGCGCGGATGCCGCCGCCGCCGGAAGTATGTTTGTTTTTCATGGCAAACACCGTGCTGTGTTGATCACTTATCCGTCCCCCGCGCAGATCAAATCGACTTTCGCTCATTCATGACCGTTCCTGCCACCACCGCCGAAGGCCGTCGCCTTATTCCCGAAGATCCTGCCGCCGCCGTAGAGCAAGCGTTGAGCATCCCGCGCCAGGCGTCCGGATACAGGGAATGTGTCCGGTGTATCATGGATACGACGCATGCTGAGATCGAATTTGATGCTGCCGGGGTCTGCAATTTTTGCCGTGGTTACGATCAACATGTAGCAGCTCGGGCGCTTGCCCCGGAGGTAGCCGAGCAACGCTTGGAAGCCGCGCTCAACCAGATTCGTGCAAATGGCAAAGGGCGAGATTACGATTGCATTCTTGGTGTAAGCGGAGGGGTGGATAGTAGTTACCTAGCTTTAAAATGCAAAGACTGGGGACTACGTCCACTCTTGGTGCAATTTGACAACGGGTGGAACACCGAACTCGCCAACAACAATATTCAGGCGCTTTGCGAATCACTCGGCTTTGATCTTTACACTTTTGTAGTCGACTGGCCTGAGTTTCGAGATTTACAAGTCGCTTTTCTGAAAGCGGGTGTGGCGAACGTGGAGGCACCGAGCGACCATGGCATTTTTGCGTGCATCTATAGGACGGCATTGGCGAAAAAGATCCCCTATTTGCTTAGCGGAGTGAATGCCGCCACGGAGTCGAATTGTCCTGTGGGTGAGAAGGCCAAGACAATATTCAGTTATGGATACAGGTATGACGATCTCGTGCATCTAAAAGCTCTGCATCGGCGCTTTGGCACGCGACCGCTCAAGACTTTTCCGACTTTGGGGTATTGGCGGCGTTATTGGCTGGAGCGCAGCGGCGTCATCAAACGCTTCGATCCACTAAATTATATGCCTTACATCAAAGCCGGGGCAATCGATGAGCTTCAGGCTCGAACCAAGTGGAGGCCGTATCCGGGAAAACATTTTGAGTCGGTGATTACGCGTTTTCATCAAAGCTATATTCTGCCGGTTAAGTTTGGAGTGGATAAGCGCCGCCTCCATCTTTCAGGTTTGATCTGGTCGGGGCAAATCAGCCGCCACCAAGCCAAAGCGGAGATCGCCCAGCCGCCCTGCCCGTCGGATTTGCTCCGTCAGGATTTTGAATTTTTGACCAAAAAACTCGGCTTTTCCGCCGCGCAGTTTCGTTCCTTAATGGGCGATCCGGCCAAGACCTATGCCGACTACCCAAATCAGCTAAAAACCTACAATCGGCACCGTAGTCTAATGCTACGAATTTCTGGAGTGCTCCGGGGCATCAGGAAACGAAGCTGAAATGCGAAAGCTACTAAAAGCATCTTCGTTTTACCCCGCTTATCACCGCTGGGTCTATGAACGGAATCCCGCGCTGAGGGACCTGCCTTACGCGGAGCAGCATCGCGCGTTGATGGCTGACGGCTTTGCGACGGCCGACACATGGAAGCATTATTTGGAGAAAGATGGACGCTTCGAGGTGACGGAAGTGGTCGTGAACGCGGAGATCCTGCAGAAACGATGGGCGCTAGAGAACGGGGTGCAGTATGGGGAGACGACTTGGTTACGGGATATTTTCCGGGCACAGTGCGCCAGATTCCGCCCCGATGTCCTGTATGCCCTGGCAAACGAGGTATCCATCAATCTTGAACAGTATCTAGATTCTTTTCCGCAGCGTCCTTTTGTGATCGGTTTCGACGGGGTCGCGCGACATGACGATCGCTTGGCACGCAACTGCGACTTGGTTATCAGTTGTCTTGAACGAAGCGTGGAGTATTATAAAAGCGTCGGATGCTCGGGTTATTTCATGGCCCATGGCTTCGATACGCGAAACACGCCTGCGTCATGGGCCGACGTGCCCTGTGAGGAGGTAGACCTTTCATTTGTCGGTAGTTTGATGGTTCGTATCGGTCACCAGGAACGAGCTCTCGCACTTAAATACATTTCCGACGCAACGCCACTGGCAGTTTGGTCTGGCTCTTTGCCTTCCGATTGCGCACTAATTCGCACGTGGGCATCATTTCTCCGGCATGGAGATTTAAAGTCCGCTGCCGCTTTCCCCGCGGTGGCATTCGCAGTGCGTCAATTGAGACGGTTGAATAGGGGCGAGCTGTTCGGTCGAGCGATGTTAAGGCAGCTGGCGGCGAGCCGGATTACGCTAAACGTCCATATCGCAGCGGCAGGAGAAGAAGCGGCAAATATCCGTTTGTTTGAAGCGACCGGCGCTGGCACTTGCCTCTTGACTGATTGGAAGCCGAATCTAGGGAGATTTTTCGAACTGGATCGTGAGATCGTGGCATTTAAATCCCGCGATGAGGCGGTCGAGAAGATCCGGTTTCTTTTGGCTAACGAGCATGTCTGTCGCGATATAGCGGAAAGAGGAAGGCTGCGGACATTTTCCTCTCATGCGGTGGGGGACAAATTATCCGAGTTTTCGACGATTTTGATGACCTATTTATCTAAATAACTATGAAAGCAGTTATACTAGCCGGGGGCCTCGGAACGCGTATAAGCGAAGAAACTCATTTGAAGCCGAAGCCAATGGTTGAAATCGGCGGCAAGCCGATCCTTTGGCATGTGATGAAAATATATTCGGCCCATGGGATAAATGACTTTGTCATTTGCGCTGGGTACAAGGGCTACGTCATCAAGGAATATTTCGCGAATTACTTCCTTCATATGTCGGACGTGACCTTCGATATGAGCAACAATCGCATGGAAGTGCATCACCGGCGTTCCGAGCCGTGGCGCGTGACGATCGCCGACACTGGCGAGGCGACCATGACAGGGGGCCGGCTCAAACGCGTGCGCGAATATCTCGGTGACGAAACCTTCTGCTTTACCTATGGCGATGGAGTGGGGGATGTGAATATAACCGAATCGATTGCTTTCCATAGAAAAGAAGCCCGCCTGGCCACTTTGACGGGCGTGCAGCCTCCCGGCCGTTACGGTGCACTTGGCATCGAAGATAATCGAGTTACTAACTTTCAGGAGAAGCCGGTCGGTGACGGCGGTTGGATCAACGGCGGTTTTTTTGTCCTTGAGCCAACGGTCATCGATTACGTCGAGGGAGATGCTACAATTTGGGAGCGCACGCCCATGGAACGTCTCGCCGCGGAAGGGCAAATGAGCGTCTACAAACATCACGGCTTTTGGCAGCCAATGGACACTCTGCGCGAAAAGACCCACCTCGAGGATTTATGGGCATCCGGCAAAGCGCCGTGGAAAAAGTGGTGATCACCGGTATCTTATACTCAAACTTTTGCTTGTTGACCCCAGTCTAATGTCTTTCGCCAACGTTTATCATGACAAACGCGTCCTTCTAACAGGACACACCGGCTTCAAAGGCGCTTGGCTGGCCGAATGGCTTCTTTCCCTTGGCGCAGAAGTCACCGGCTTTGCGCTCCCGCCGCCAACCACGCCCTCGCTTTTTAAACAACTTGGTCTTGCATCGCGTCTGCGTCATATCGAGGGCGATGTGCGAGATATCGCCGCGGTTCGCGCCGCCTTTGCCGCAGCCCGGCCGGATTTCGTGTTCCACCTCGCCGCGCAGCCTCTTGTGCGGCTCTCTTACGAGCAGCCTACCGAGACTTTCGCCGTCAATGTCATGGGCACGGCCAATGTGCTTGAGGCTGCCCGTCTCGCAGCCGACCCCGCCCGCCCCTGCGCGATCGTCGCCGTCACCACGGACAAGTGTTACGAGAATCGCGAATGGGTGCACAGCTATCGCGAGGAGGATCCCATGGGTGGCTACGATCCTTACAGCGCCTCTAAGGGTGCCGCCGAGTTGGTGATTGCTTCCTATCGGCGCTCCTTCTTTTCGTCTCTCGACTCCGCAGTGCGCCTCGCCTCGGCTCGTGCGGGCAATGTCATCGGCGGCGGCGACTGGGCCTTGGATCGTATCGTGCCCGACTGCATCCGCGCCCTGGCGAGAGGCGAATCCATTCCGGTACGCAACAAAGTCGCCACTCGTCCTTGGCAACACGTGCTGGAACCACTTTCCGGCTACCTCTGGCTTGGCGCAGCGCTGGCAGCTCCTCAAGTTTCAGGTTTCAAGTTTCAACACTCCCTTTATCAATCGGCGTTTAACTTTGGTCCCGCGCTTGCTTCGAATCGTTCAGTCGCGGAGCTGGTGCAGGAAATTCTTAAACACTGGCCCGGCCGTTGGGAGGACAAGAGCGACCCGAAGGCTCCGCACGAGGCCAAGCTACTTAATCTCGCCACCGACAAGGCCCACCATCTTCTGGGTTGGTCGCCCGTTTGGCCTTTTGCGGAGACGATCAGCCGCACCGTTGCCTGGTATGGTGCTTCCGCCGCGCCGACTGTGAATCATCATTTGCTCACCGTGGAGCAAATCGCCGACTACACCGCGTCCGCCCGCGCCGCTGGTCTTGCGTGGGCTACCTAGCACCGCCTTCAGTCTCTACCAATCGGTTTCCCGCCTTTTTCGACATCAGCGCCTATTAGCATCCACCGTAGTTAAATTTATGTCTTCTGCCGCCGAAATCAAAGCCGAGATACTCCGGCTCACCCGCGAATACTCCGTCCTCATGCACGCCGGTCAGCGTCCGGGCGGTGATCCGGCGCATGCGCCTTGGACGCCCGGCCAGACGATTCCTTACGCCGGTCGTGTGTTCGATCAAGATGAGGTCGAGGCTGCCGTCGGCTCCACACTCGATTTTTGGCTCACTCTCGGTCCCGAAGGCGAAGCCTTCGAGAAGGAGCTGGCCGCTTTGCTTGGCGTGAAAAGCAGCTTAGTTGTCAATTCCGGCTCTTCGGCCAACCTCGTGGCTTTTGCTGCGCTGACCACGCACAAGCTCCCCGTACACAAGCGTATTATGCCGGGTGACGAGGTTATCACCGTCGCCGCAGGCTTTCCGACTACTGTTGCGCCCATCATCCAGCTTGGCGCCGTGGCCGTCTTCATCGACAACGATCCCGCTACCGGTAACATCCGTCCCGAGCAGCTCGAATCCGCATTCGTAGCCGGCAAGACCAAAGCCGTGATGATCGCGCATGCACTGGGCAACCCCTTCGATCTTGGCTCCGTTCTTGAGTTCTGCCGCAAGCATGACCTCTGGCTCGTCGAGGACAACTGTGATGCGCTCGGTTGCACTTACTCGATGCCGGTTGCCCGCGCCAAGGCTCTCGGCATTACGGAAAATTCGCCCGGTATTCCGTCCGATGGCGTCAATATCACCCGCTATACCGGCACATGGGGCGACGTTTCCACGCAATCCTTTTACCCTCCGCACCACCTCACCATGGGCGAGGGCGGGGCCGTGAACATCATCAGTCGGCCCCCGCTCAAGACCTACGCCGAGAGCTTTCGCGATTGGGGTCGCGACTGCTGGTGCGCCTCGGGCAAGGACGATACCTGCGGTAAGCGTTTCGGCTGGCAACTTGGCGAACTTCCGAAGGGTTATGATCACAAATATATCTACAGCCATCTCGGCTTTAACCTGAAGCCGCTTGATCCACAGGCCGCTATCGGTCGCAAACAACTCAAAAAACTCCCCGCTTTTATCGAAGCGCGAAAGCGGAACTGGGAAACTCTCCGGGCTGGCTTAGCCGATCTGGACGATGTTTTTGAATTCACGCTCCCGACCCATGCCAAACGCTGGCTTCCTCCATCTCTCCGAAGCTTTGGCAATCCCACTTCTGATTCTTCTTTTCCCTTCGAATCTTGCTTCGAATGGGACGCGACCGGATGCCGTACCGACGCCTCTTGGTTTGGGTTTATGTTACGCGTAAAGCCTGATGCGCCCTTCACTCATACCGATTTGGCCCGCTATCTCGACGAAAAGAAGATCGGTAATCGCATGTTTTTTGGCGGCAATTTGCTTCGCCAGCCCGTTTTCGTGCAATTGAAGAAGGACCGGCCCGACGCCATCCGGGTCGTCGGCGAGATGAAGGGCGCCGATGAAATCATGCATCAAGCGATTTTTCTGGGCACCTATCCGGGTTTAACGTCGGCTATGCTTGCGCACGAGATGGCCGTCATTCGGGAATTCGTCAGAGAGAAAACTGCCTTGGCTGGGAGATAAGTGTGAAAATAATATTAACCGGAGGGACCGGCTTTATCGGTCGGCATGTATTGCGTAAGCTGCTCGATTCTGGTCATCAAGTGCGGGCTATCGTTCGAAAGCCCAATGGTATTGCGGCTTCCGGATCGAATTTCGATACAGTCGTAAATGAGATGGAAGATGTTTCGGTGAAGGATCTAGCGGAATACGATGTGCTTGTGCATATGGCCGCTCATGGGGTCACCACCGGCATGGACGATTGGATGTCATGTTTTAATGTGAACGTTAGCAAAAGTCTGGCCCTATGGCAGCGTTGCCTACAGGCCGGAATTAAAAATCTCATTATTTGCGGTTCTTGTTTCGAATACGGAAAGAGCGCGGAGCGGTATGACTATATTCCGATAGATGCCCCTTTGGTTCCCACTGGCGCTTACCACGCTTCGAAAGCCGCGGCCTCAATGGCCGCAATCGGGCTCGCTCATCAACATCCCTGCCGAGTAACCATTATCAGGCCCTTCCACGTGTTTGGCGATGGCGAGCCCGCCGCCCGCCTTTGGCCCTCGTTAAAAAAAGCAGCGCTGGCCGGTATGGATTATCCTATGACGCTAGGGGAACAAATTCGTGACTTTACCGAAGTGAGTACGATGGCAGGGATGATCAATGAGGTAGTGGAAGACAGTCCCAACCGGCCTTTGGGCTATTCGATCACGAACCTTGGATCGGGCAGGCCCCAGACGGTACGGGAATTTGCCGAGCGGGCTTGGAAGGAACTGAATGCGCGAGGGCGCCTTCTGGTGGGGGCAGTGCCTTACCGGCCGAATGAAGTGATGCGATATGTGCCCTCGGTCAAATAAGCCAAAGCTTGGAGCCCCCGTTCTTTTAACGGGAATTGCTTTCGGCCATGGCGGTGTCGGCCAACTGGTCGAATCGCTTCAAAGCTGCTACGCGGCCGCCGGCGTAGATTTACGCGTCGTCAACCGACGCAGGGCGCGCTCTATGGTCGCGATGCTCAATGCCTCTTGGTGGTCCATGCCAAAGGAGGTTGTCCTGAGGTTGTGGGACACACTTCGATTCTGGTGCCGCGCCCTATTTTTCTGTTCGGTGGCGGAAAATGTATTGATCATCCATCCCCAGAGCGTTGGTTGGTTGTTGATGAGATCGCTATTGGGAACGCGTAGGCGCATACACCTCTATCTGGTCGATAATATACATTTTTGTGCCAAGGGCTATAACAGCATAAATGGAGAATATCGGGCCTGCTTCAGGTGCCTTGCGCGTTCATTCAACAGCAGGTCGATAGAGATGGGATGCACGGATTATTGGGAGCATGTGATACATGATTTTGGACGCAGGCTGCTCGCCTCCGCCATACGAGAAGGTGCGATTTCGGTGCTGGTACAGAATAGAATGCAAGGGAAACTGTTAAGTCACGCGATGGCCTTTCGCGCCGAAACCTCTCTTGTGGGTTTGATTGTCCCCGATGTTGCGTCGGCCCGGTCGGAGGCTTCTTCCGGCTATGATTTTGTTTACCATGGAAACTGCAGTTGGGTGAAGGGTCTGGGAGTGGTGTACGAGCTGGCAATCAGGATGCCCCGACGCTCCTTTTTAGTTCCGGTTGAGCGGCCGGCAGCCGAATGCGTTCTCGGAGCAGAGCGGCAATGGCCGTCTAATGTTAAGTTCGCTTCCATGTCTTGGGATGACGGATTAAAGAAAGCCGTAATCGCTGCAAAGGTGGTCCTATGTCCGTCTTTATGGTCTGCGCCAATTGAAGGGGCGCTATTGAAATCTTGGGCTTGGAACGGCGCGGTGGTTGCAATGGAACAGTTCGCTCACTTTATCCAAGAGGTTCCCCGGGACGCATGGATTGCGGTCAACTCGGAAGACTGGTCCGCTTCCACCGAGAATTTGGAGCGAATTCTTTCAGACGAGCGTAGTCTGCTCGCAATAAAAGAAAAGGGGCAGGCCTATGTCGAGATTTGTATTTCGGAATTTGTTCAGAATTTTTCTTCCATTCCAACAACTTTAAAGCTTTCCGAGTCTGAAAACCGACACGGTGGCACTATCATATAATGAATACCCTGGAAATAGAGTCAGGGCCCTTCGCGGCCTTCGTTTGCCTGTTGCTATTCTTGGTCCTGGCCGTGAAGTATCCCACGGGGCTGGCCTTTAGTTTCATGACGACCAAGGCCTTTGGCTGGGCCCCTGTACTTGGTTTGGTGAATTTTGCGAAAACGTTGTTCGCTCTGCAGTTTTTGGCCATAATTTATCTCTTGATTATGGCACTGAAAGGAGGAGCGATAGGGCGCTTGAATTTTTTCTTTCGGCGTCGAGAGTCGGCGTTGGCGTGGGTTCTGATTCTCCTTTGGCTCAAGGTGATCGTCGATATTTTTCTGGGGGGGCTAAATCCGGACCGGATAGGTTCGCTCAAGATAGCTCCGGTGCAGGTGTTTTTCCCTGCGGTTATTATTGTTTTGGGTTTTGCGGCTTATCCTGCTGAACGGGTTTTAAGGGGGGTATTCTGGGGCATGTTGCTTTTCCCGATGGCATGCATTATTCCGGCCATGCCGGGCGTTATAGAAGGCCATCGGATCGCACTTGCCCTCCAAGGGACTGAGCGATTCGCAATCTGGGGATTGGATACCATCCAAGGAGGGCAATTTTTTTGCTATGCTGCGTTAGGCGCCTTGGGTTTGAGTCTGATGGCCCCTGGTAAGATGGCTTGGCTTAAGCCCATAGGCTGGGGAGTATTTGCGGCCTGCTTTTTTTTCCTGACTATAAATGCTACACGACAGTTTCTACTGGCTTGCATAATAGGCATGGTAGTGAGTATTGCCCTCAACTTTCGGCGCAATATATGGGTGGCGCTTTGCGCGGGACTTTTCTTTTTCCTCGCTGCTTCTTTCATTTTGGGAAAAGTAACGGATTCTGCTGTAAACGTGCGAGTTTCCTCGGACGCAATTTCGGGCGAGGTAGCCAGCAGTCGCGGCGTTATCTGGCGGGACGCTTTCATTACAGGCGCCAAGAGCCCGGTCTTAGGAGCGGGCTTTCGGAATTTTGGCGAGGTGGTTACGGTAAGAAGCGATTTGACCGGAGAAACACAGATGATTAAGGACACCGCGCATGGTTTTTTTCAGGAAGTCTGGGCGGAACATGGAATGTTTTTGGGGCTCTGTGCGATTTTTGCCGCCCTATGGTCGGTAAGTATCATCCTTCGGCGTGCGATCGCTAATCGCGATTTGGTGTTCTATGCATTGTTCTTTCTGAATATTTCACTCCTCTTTACGTGTCTTTTTTCCGGCACTATTTATTCATCGGCTGCACCCTACATCCTGGCAGTAAGCATGCTTGGTCTTACCGGTCCACTGCCACAGGTCAATGTGAGGCTCAATACGCGCCCCTGGCCCAAGAAAGGTAATCCGCCCGGTCCTGTTGCGGTTCCTGAGGCAAATGTGACATGAAGAAACTCAGCATCATCACCCCCACGTTAAATTGCGGCACTACATTGGGCGCGACTATCGCCTCGATCTCAGCGTTGATGCAGCAGGGCGGGGAACATATCCTGGTCGATAGCGGTTCAACGGATGGCACCGTAAGCTTGGCTCGAGCCGCCGGGGCACGAGTGGAATTTTTTCCGCGGGGCAACATGTATGCGGCGATCAACGCGGGGATGGCCTGCGGCAGCGGAGAGTGGTTAACCTATATAAACGGAGACGATATCCTTTACGCGGACGCGGTCGCGGAAGCTTTGGACATGGCACCAGCCGGAGTGGATGTCATCTACGGAAATATCGATTATATCGATGACGCAGGAAGGTTTTTGTTTTCTTGGCGGAGCCCGCCGGTGACTCAGCTATTGCGCTTTATGTCCGTTTATAGCGCAATTCCCCAGCAAGGAACTTTTTTTAGACGCCAGGTATTTGAGAGGCTTGGAGGTTTCAATACGGATTTTCGTTATAGCGCTGACTACGATTTTTGGGTTCGTGCCTTGGAGGCAGGCTTCCAATTCGGTAAATACTCACAACGGACGTTGGCTGCGTTTCGTTTGATGCCGACCCAGCTGTCCCAGGCTCGAAAGGCCGAGATGGCACCGGAGGGTGTGGCGATTAGAAAAAGGCTCGCATCCAGACGCACACGTTGGGGGCAAGTTTTTAACAAGGGAGCTGCTACGGTTTTTCGAGTCTCCGCCAACCTCGATAATTACTGGTTACGGGCGACCCGGGGCCGCGGTCTGGACAGACGCTAAGCACGCCTATGCTCATCGTATTCAGCGGCACGGATGGGGCGGGGAAATCGACCCAGATCAATCGACTCGAGGGGGCTTTGCAGGACTCTGGAAAACGAACCGCCCGGTTTTGGGCGAGAGGGGGCTACACGCCGCTGTTTTCATTGCTCAAGACCGGACTACGGCGGGCAAAACCCGGTGCCTTGCCGAAGCCCGGGGCTTCGGCTGAGCGGAGGCAGCGGTTTCAGTCCCCGCTGGTTCGTCGAGTCTGGCTGAACATCGCAATCTTTGATCTCATGCTTTGCTACGTCATTTGGCTGCGAGCGAAGTTATGGACGGGAAAGAGCGTGCTTTGTGATCGTTATTTGGAGGACACGCTTTTGGATTTTGAGCGCAATTTCCCTCAGGAGCGGGTGGGGCAATGGCTGCTTTGGCGGCTCTTGTCGGGCTTGGCGCCAAAGCCGGATCATCGGTTTTTGTTGATTGTGCCGCCAGAGGAGTCGGCGCGGCGCGGTAAACTAAAGAATGAGCCATTCCCCGATTCTCCGGAGACATTGGCTTGGCGTCATACACGTTATCTGGAGTTGGCGAAAAGCGGGGAATGGATCATACTCGATTGTCTTCAAGCGATCGAGCGCGTGCAGAATTGTATCCGGGAAAGGGTTCTTCCATGAGAATGAGCCTGCTTCTCGCCCGGGAGCCCTTTGGGGCGATTTTGGAAAAGACTTTGGGTGATTATTGGTCAGAGGTGGGGCAGGAGCGTACACGCGTGCATTGGAGCGTTCCGGCCAAAGGCGACCAGGTTTGGCACGGGAACGTTTATCTTAATTTTTTCTGCGTAGCGGGAGTGGATAGGGCTTGTTTCGATGTGATCGTGCGAGAGTTCGGCCACGCGAGGGCGGCGTGGCGGCGGGGGTTGCAGGCCGCCTACGTGCGCGCGGCGATCACGTCACCCATCCGTGTTTGGCTATCACAGGTGCGATTTGGAGTTTCCCGGGAGATCCCACAGGCTCGGGAGCAACTGGTCATAGGCGGCAACCGACGGATCCGCATCATTCATCCACGTGCGGGGCGGAGCATCGTGATTCATAAGGAAGGCTACGGCCGCCAAGCTTTCGATCGCGAGGTGTCCGCGCGACAAGGCGCGGCGGCGGCACTTGCTCCCCGGTTTTTCGGAATGGAAGCAGACGGAACGGCGTTTACCGAGGAATATTTTGTTGGCACGCCGGCCAATCGCCTGCCTCCCGCTCGCGAGGCCGCAGTGCGAATGGAAGCGCTGCATCGGCTGGTCGAAGAGGTGCACAAGCCGACACTTCGCGTAACCAGCTTGGCGGCACGTCTGCGGGAGCTCTCGGCTTCTTTTGCGCAGGAGGCGCCCGAATTGCGCGACGCGGTGCGGGCGTTGGTGGACGAGGTCGTTGCGCGCGTGGGCAACGCCCCGGTTGGCCTGGTTTTGAGTCACGGGGATTTTCAAGACGCGAACATCTTGGCGGCGGGAGAGCTCGTCCGCGTGATCGATTGGGAAACGGCGGCCGAACGCTCTGAACTTTACGATCTCGCAACGCTTTCCAGCGGCCTCAGGCTGGCGGCGAGTCGCTTGACGGCGTGGCGGGAGCAACTCGTGGCTTGGTTGTCGGATCCGGCAACCCGACCGGTGTTGGCGGTGCCGGCCGAGGGCCGCGCGGTTTGGTTGGGGATGGCCGCCCTTTGGTGGCTGGAAGACATTTTGTTGCGGGTGGAAGAACAGCGCATGTCCCTGTTTGTGGATCCTTGTGGCACCCTTCCGACCTTGGTTGAGGAAGTTTGTGTAGCGCACGGCTTCTTGGTTGCGAGCCGGTAGTTTCTGCCGCGTAGATCATGGGTTTCTCCTCTTCTTCTCGAATACTCCTTTCGCCTTTGTCCTCTCGCATACTTTTTCTTAATCAAGTCGCAGGTCCGCTTTTCCGAGAGCTGGCGGAGGATGTCGCATGCGAGCTGGGACGGGCCGACCTGCTCACCGGCCACACCGGCGATATCGCCCGTCCGTTGAGTCCGGCGCTTAGGCTTCTACCGGCGCCGGACTACGACCGCCGAAGTCTCTTCCGCCGTGCATGGTCGTGGCTGCGATACTTCGTCCGTGCCTTAATCCAGGTCTGCCGTTCCGATCGACGTCAGGTCCTGTTTATCGTTTCCAACCCACCCTTTCTGCCGGCGGTGGGATTGTTCGCTTCCATGGTGCGGGGCCAGCGCTATTGCGTCTTGGTCTACGACCTCTACCCAGGGGTGCTGGTGCGGCTGGGGCGTTTATCGGCGACCGGCCCGGTGGCGATTTTGTGGCGATGGTTCAATCGCGCGGTGTGGGCGCGGGCTTCGCTCGTGTTCACGATCGGCGAGCACATGGCGGCGAACATTCGGGCGGAAGGTTCGGGTCTGCCGCATTTGCACGTGCAGGTGATTCCGAATTGGGCGGATGTCGAATTCGTGCGGCCTTTGGCCAAGGCGGACAACCCCTTTCTGCGAGGCTTGGGGTGGAGTGATCGCACCGTAGTGCTCTATTCGGGAAACTTGGGCGACACCCATAACTTAGACGGCCTTTTGTGCGCGGCCGAGCGAATGCGAGACCGGCGCGATCTGGGCTTCCTTATCATCGGGGCGGGGGCGCGTTGGAATTCTCTGCGCGATGAAATCCAAAGCCGACAGCTCGACAACGTGAGGTTGCTGCCTTTTCAGCCGGAGTCTCTGTTGCCTCAAACCTTGCCTGCAGGCGACATCGCGGTGGTGGCAATGGAAGAGGCGATCGCGGGCTATATGGTTCCGAGTAAGACCTATTATTATCTTTCGGCCGGGTCTGCATTGCTTGCGCTGGTGCCAAAGGCCTGCGAGGTGGCGGATCTAGTGGATCGGGATGGCTGTGGCGTGCGGGTGGATCCGGGCGACGTCGCAGCGGTGGAGTCGGCGATAAAACGATTCTTGGACGAGCCGGAGTTTTTGGCTGCATGCCGGACGCGCGCCCGGACGTCGGCGGTGCGAGATTATGGTCGAGGCAACACGCGCCGTTATATTGAGGCATTACGAACGATCATCGCGACTCGGGACATGGAAGATCGAGTCATATGAAAATCGTCCAGGTGATTTCGCATTACGTTCCGGCCTACCGTTTCGGCGGGCCCTTGCAGGTGGCGCATGCCTTGGGGCGCGAAATGGTGGCTCGGGGGCACGAGGTAAGTGTTTGCTGTACCAACCAGCGTGATCCGAGCAGCGATTTGGATGTGGTGGTGGACGATCCTGTGGACGTGGATGGGGTGCGAGTTTTCTACGAATCGGTGCCCTTCTTTCGCCGCTGGGGCTACTCTCCACGGCTGGCGCGGCGAGCGAGCGAACTCATAGGCTCGGCCGACGCCGTGCTTGTGCACTCTCATTTTCAGTATGCGGGATGGGTGGGGGCCAAAGCGGCGCGCCGGGCGCGCAAACCGTATTTGGTTTTCGCTCACGGCAGTCTGAAGCGGGCTTCTCTCCGAGCCAGCAGCGGCTTTGCCAAGCGCCTTTATTTATCGGTCTTGGAGCGTGCTAACCTCGCGCAGGCGCGCCACGTGGCTTTCAATGCAGAGGAGGAAATGGAGGATTCGCTCTTTGCGAGCCGAGGCATCGTGCTGCCGAATGGCATTGCACCGGCTGATTTCAGCGTTCTGCCAGCGCGGGGGACGTTTCGCTCCAAGAATCCGGCGTGGACGGGGCGGACCGTATTTTTGTTTCTCGGTCGGATAGATATCCGACAGAAAGCGGTGGACGTGATCGTGGAAGCCTTCGCCCGGCTGGCATCTGAAAACACGGATGCATTGTTGGTATTGGCCGGGCCTTCGGAAGGTAGCGACGCCGACCTGATTCGGGCGATGGTCGCGGAGCGTGGCTTGGGAAACAGGGTGGTCTTTCCCGGCTTGGTGTCCGGCGGGGAGAAGCTGGAATTACTGCGGGACGCGGACGTGTTCTTGATGCCTTCGCGTTACGAGGGGCTGAGCATCGCGTTGTTGGAGGCGATGGCTTCGGAATTGCCTGTAGTTCTGAGCGACCGCGCCGGATTACACCGGCAGGTTGCGCGCCATGGCTGCGGGTTGGTGGTGCGTCCTGAAGTCGAATCGACGGCGGAGGCGATGCGCAAGATGCTGGACCCCCGGTTTCGGACGCGCTGCGGGGATGCGGGGCGCAAATTGGTTTTGTCCGAGCACACTTGGCCCGTGATCGCCGCCAAATTGGAATCCGTCTTATCCACTTCATGAGTTCATCTCCCGCTATTTATCTCCAAGGTCTTTCGCCCGTGGAACGGCTGTTTTGTTTGGCGCTTGCGGCCGATCCCGCGTGGCGAGCGGCTGAAATGCCTGCTCTTTACCGAGAGGTGGGCGACGACGCCTTATGGGCCTTTGCACAGAATGAAGGCTCCGCCAGTATTGTGGCCGCGGCTTTGCGGGAGACTTTGGGCGATTTGGCTCCGCCCCGCCGATGGCAGGAGGCCGCGCGGGAAACCGAGGCCGTGCTTACTCTTTATTTGGAGCAATTGGATCGGGTAGCCGCGGCGCTGGATGCGCAGGGGATTCAGCTGATCGCGCTTAAAAATTCGGGTATCGCACGCGGCATTCACCGTGACTTGGCGGGATGTCCCATGGGCGATATTGACGCCCTTGTTTCCCCCGGGAAGTTCCGTCAGGCGCATGAAATCATGAAGTCGCTGGGTTTCGAGCTAGGTGATCGCAGCCCCTTTGAGGTTACCGATCTCGAGGAGGCGGAAAGGCATGGTGGGACCGAGTACACTTACCCACTGAGGGACGGCAGCGTGCTTTGGTTCGAATTACAATGGCGGCCAGTGGCGGGGCGGTGGATACGTCCGGATCAGGAGCCGCCGGCAGATGAATTGCTGGCACGGTCTTTAGCGATAGAAGGAACCAAAGCACGCCTACTTGCCCCAGAGGATAATCTCTTGCAGGTGTGCTTGCATACCGCGAAGCACAGCTACGTGCGGGCTCCGGGGTTTCGCTTACATACCGACGTGGATCGCATTGTTCGTAACTGCCCGATCGACTGGAATGCATTTTGCGCCCGAGTGGAAAAGATTGGAGTCCGCACGGCGGTCTACCTCTCGTTGCGCATACCGGCAGATTTGCTGAATACGCCGGTGCCAACGGAAGTGCTGCGCCGGCTCGATTTCTCCCCGGCCAAACATCGGCGCATGCTGGCTTGGTTGCGGCGCGTAGGTTTGTTCGGTCCCAAGGACCGGAAATGGAGCAAGCTGGGCTACATAGGCTTCAACCTTATGCTTTACGATACGTTCGGGGGCGTGGTGCGGGCAGTCGTTCCCGATTGTGCATGGATGGTGAAACGTTATAAGATCAAATATCGCTGGACCGTGCCGTTTTGGTATTTGGTTCGAGCGGGGGAATTGCTTTTTAAACGGGCCAATACGTGACGCGTTCCTTTGGGGGCGGTATTTTTAACTTCATCGATGGAGAGCCTTTTAGTCTAAAATGTTATTTACTCGATCTGTTTTTACTGTTGATAAGCACCGTGAGAAGCGAACGCGCTCCCTCGATATGCCGGCGCGGACGGGCTTCGCACCCATAGTGTTCTCGCCTCGAGCGCCTTTGGATGTAAGTTGAGTGTTGATAGACAATTACTTGGCCGTTATGCTAAGCCTTTTAGTTTAAACCATATGCCGACCGTATTGTTCACCTCTGCCGGACGTCGTAACCAGTTGATGGACTGTTTCAGGCGAAGCGGTCAGGCCTTGGGATTGCCGGTGCGATTGCTGGCCGCCGACTTGAGGCCGGAACTGAGTCCGGCCTGCGAACAGGCGGACCGGCATTTTGCCGTGCCGCGTTGCACTTCTGCCGGCTATGTCGAGGCCTTGCTGGGTATTTGCCGGGCGGAGCGGGTGGATCTAGTGATTCCGACCATCGATCCTGAACTCACGGTGCTTAGCCGGGCGCACGAGGCGTTTGCCGCGCTAGGCACACGCGTTGTGGCATCGGCTCCGGAGGTGACGGCATTGGCGCACGACAAATTCGGCACCTCCGAGGTGCTCGCCCGCGCTGGGGTACCCACGCCAAAGACGGTATGGCTGGCCGATTATCTTGCCGATCCGGGACGGTTGGCCGGGCCGGTGATTGCCAAACCAAATGCAGGCAGTGCGTCGGTCGGCATCGTGCGTCCGCGAGGGCCCGGCGATCTGGTGGGTCTGCCGACGGACGGTTATATTGTCCAAGAGCTTTGGACCGGCGCCGAATATACGGTCAATGTATTTTTCGACGCGGCAGGAGCGCTGCGTTGCGCGGTGCCGCACCTGCGCATGGAGGTGCGGGCGGGCGAGGTATCAAAGGGCAGGACGGAAAGGCGCCCCGAATTAATCGAGGCGGCGCGACGGCTTGCATTGGCCCTGCCGGGTGCGCGGGGGCCGCTGTGTTTTCAGGCAATCGTGCGACCGGACGGGAGCTATTGCGTGTTTGAGATCAATGCCCGCTTCGGCGGCGGTTATCCGCTGGCGCATCAGGCAGGGGCGACCTTCGCGCAGTGGCTACTGGAGGAATGCACCGGGAGAGACCTTACTGCGCATGACCGCTGGCGAGAGGGGCTAACCATGTTGCGGTATGATGCCGCGGTCTTTGTGTAAATATTTGGGCAAGTGAATCTTGTTTTCCAGAGGCAGGGGCCGGGCGTTCATAATGATCTAGTGAGAACGCGCGAAGAACGGTGTAAATCGGGCTTTCCGTTGCCTGTTCATAAATAAATATCGATGTCTTCCCCGTCCGTAAAAATCAACGATCCCTTTTTTATCCCCGTGCTCGTGCTGGATGTGGATGACACGCTTTATGCGGAGGGGGAGTTTGTGCGTTCGGCGCTGCGGGCAGCGGGGGCGCACGCCCGGGCTGTTCTTGGGGTGGCGGGGGTGGGAGAGACGGCAGTACGTCTTTTCGAGGCAGGTAGACGTGGAGATTTATTCCAAGCGACATGGGCCGAACTGAAGGCGGTACCCGTCACGGCAGAACAAGTGGCCGGGTTGGTGCGTGTCTATCGCGAGCATCGTCCTGAAATCTTGTCGTGGTATGCGGATGCGGAGGCGTTTGTACGGGGCTACCGAGCGGGGGGCGGGCGATTGGCGGTGATTTCGGACGGCTATTTGCCTACCCAGCGCCACAAGGTGGAGGCCTTGGGTTTGCTGGAGCTGGCGAGCCCGGTCGTGTTGTCCGAGGAGCTGGGCAGGGAGCATTGGAAGCCTTCGCCCCGGCCCTATCAGGCGGTCATGGACGCGTTTGCCCCCGGAACGAGCTTCGTTTACATCGGAGACAATCCGCTTAAGGATTTCGTGTCAGCCAAGGAGCTGGGGTGGGCGACCGTTCGAGTGCGTCGGCGGGGCGGCGAGCACAGTTTTAAGGAGCCGCCGGACGCAAGGCATGCGGCAGACATCGAAGTGCCGGACTTTCGGCTATTGGCGACACAATGGCAGATAATTTGTCAAATCGCCCATGACCGAGCGCGTAATGGGGGTTTACCGCACGCTTAGCCGCTTGCCTCACACCCCGCCACCGTTTTGCTGCCTCCTTTTAGGACGGAAATCACCCCTCGCCGACACCCATGCCCGAAGTATCGTTATTGCCCTTCGTTAACCAAGTTTGCCTCAACAAGGGCAGGCCGGTCCTGCTGGACCTCCATCCTTCGATGCGTTTGAGGGAGGATATCGGGTTTGATTCGTTAGACATGGCCGAGTTGACGGTCCGCATTGAGGAGGCCTGCGGCGTCGATGTCTTTGCTGAGGGACTGGTGAAGACGGTGGGAGAGATAGAGGACATTCTGCGGCGCGGAAGCGTGTCAAGGTAATGACGGACGGAGACTTATTGTTTTACGATCCCGGCACTGGCGAGCGTCTGACCTACGAGGAATTGCGCGCGGCCTTGGCGGAGCCGGTCTGGCCAGTGACGTTTACGCGTAACGACAGCGCCGGAGTAAAGCAGGTGATCGTGGCGCTGCTGGCCGCTGTCGTACTGGGGTTCGAGCTGACGTTGCGCGACGAATCTTTTTCGCTCACGTTCAACGAAAACGCCGTCGATGGACAGGAGGAGAGTCAAGCCCTTCACGGGAGGGCCTTTGCATCGGTGAATGAAATGATCGCGGCGGCGCGACAAGCAAAAGGGTTTAGACTGACGCTCTACACATCCGGTTCTACCGGGCTGCCAAAGCGAGTGCGTCACACGCTGGCGGGGCTGACGCGCATGCTCAAGGTTGGCGAGCGACATGCGGGGGCGATCTGGGGGCTGGCCTATAATCCCGCTCATATCGCCGGGGTGCAAGTGGTACTGCAGGCGTTTTTTAATCGCAATGCCTTGGTTCAGCTTTTTGGCCGAGACCGACACGCAGTCGTTTCTTGGTTGCAGGCACTCGGAGTGACGCATCTTTCCGCGACACCGAGTTTTTATCGTTTGTTGTTGCCCACGGACCGGGTGCTGCCCGCCGTCAAATCGGTGACGCTGGGAGGGGAGAGGTGCGATACCGAATTGGTGGTCAAGCTGCGGAGGATGTTTCCCGCCGCGCGAATCCTCAATCTCTACGCCTTGACCGAGGCTGGGACCGTGTTGGTCGCGGACGACGACGCGTTCTTGATACCTGAAGCGCTCCAGGGAATGGTTCGCTTGGCGCAGGGTCAACTCGAGCTTCATCCGGCGTTGCTTGGTGAATTCAGGGAACGGGTGTCCGATGCGGCCGGCCCGGAGGTGGGTTGGTATCGTACCGGGGATATAGTGGAGGTCATTTCGGATCAGCCCCTGCGTTTTCGCATCGTGGGGCGTGAGCGGGATTGGGTAAATGTAGGCGGTCACAAGGTGAACCCCGGCGAAGTCGAGGCGGTGATGCAGGCCTGCGCGGGTGTGCGGGAGGCGAGGGTGTATGGCCGTGCTAATTCGGTCTTGGGCCAAGTTCTTTGCGCGGAAGTAGTGGCGGATGAGAATTTCGCGGAGCCGGCGGCGCGTGCGTGGCTTGCGCAGAATTTGCAGCCCTATAAGATTCCCCTCATGATCAAAAAAGTCACGGAGCTGCCGAAAACACGGAGCGGAAAAGTCTCTCGAGCCGGGGAGCCTGCCAAAGAGAGGGGGGCCGCCTTGTAACGGTCGCCATGTCGAAGAATATCTTAGTCACCGGTGTATCCCAGGGGCTCGGTCTTGCGATTTCGCGCGCGGTCGTGGCGACGGGGTGGAATCTTTACGGAGTCAGCCGACGGCTGACTCCGGAATATGAGGCATTGGCGGCGGCTAACCCTGGACGGGTACATTTTTATGCCTTTGACCTGGCTGATGCAGGGGCGGTGAAAACCAAGCTCTTCGGGGAATTTGTCGGATTGCACGTTCCCTTGCACGGTTTTGTGAACAACGCGGCAATGGCCTACGACGACATTGTGACCAACCTCAATTTGGTTCGTTTGGAGCAAATGTATGCCGTGAATGTTTTTGCGCCCATGATGGCGACTAAGGAGACGATTAGGAATATGCTTCTGCACGGTAACGGAGGGGCCATCGTCCATGTGTCGTCGATCAGTGTACACAGCGGTTACAAGGGGTTGGCGATGTATGCCTCGACCAAAGGTGCCTTGGAGGCTTTTTCTAAAAATTCAGCGAGGGAGTGGGGGGGGCGCGGCGTGCGTTCCAATTGTTTGGTGGCAGGTTTTATGGAGACAGCAATGAGCGGGACGCTGACCGAAGAGCAGCGGCAGCGCATTTATCAGCGCACTGCCCTGAAGAAAGCGACGAGCCTACAATCCGTGGCGGAAACGGTGGTTTTTCTGCTTGGTGACGGCGCGGCTTCGATAACCGGGCAGAACGTATTTGTGGATTCAGGAACAATTTAGTCCGCTAAATTGATGAAAAATCTCATTGTAATCGGAGCAGGTGGATTTGGACGTGAGGTCCTTTCTTGGGCCAGGCAATCCACCGCACACGGCCGGGAGTGGCAGATCAAGGGGTTTATCGATGACAATCCACAAGCTCTTGACGGGAAAAGGTGCGGGGCACCTTGGCTCGCTAGAATCCAAGATTATGCGCCGGAGCAGAACGACCTTTTTCTTTGTGCCGTGGGCAATCCCGCCACGAAGAAGGCTTGTAGTGAACTCATTATGAGCCGGGGCGGGCGTTTTACGACATTAATTCACCCGTCCGTCGTGTTGGGTGACGAAATTTCCCTGGGCGAAGGCGTCATACTCTGCCCCTACGCGGTGTTAAGCGGCTATAATATCCTTGGGCGCGGCGTGGTGGTAAATATGCACTCGACCGTGGATCACGACGCCGTGGTTGGCGATTGGACGCAGGTAAATTGCCACTGCGATCTGACCGGAGGGGTAAAAATCGGAACCCAGGTCTGGTTTGGCAGTCACGTTACCGTTGCACCGGGAATACAGGTCGGGGATCGCGCGTTTTTGGGAATAGGTTCCGTTATCGTCAGAAACGTGGAGCCAGGTTCCAAGGTTTTCGGTGTGCCGGCTCGACGCATAGAATAGTTAGCATAACTGAATGAAAAAAATACCCTTAACAATTATTCTGGCCGGCCTGTTGCTTACCGGCGGCTTGGCCCTGCAATTGTTGCATGTTCCCAACGTGAAAGACGGCCGCGTGGGTGATGGGCAGGCGTCGGGGGAGCTGGCACGGCGCCTACCCGATTCGCTGAACGGGTGGAGCGTTAAGGATGAGCCCCTGGGATCGAGCGAGTTTTTGAGCGAGGAGACCTCGCGGATTTTGAACTTCGATGATTACGCCTACCGCATTTATGAACGCGGTGGCCGGAAACTCGGCGTTTATGTGGCGTATTGGGCGCCCGGGCGAATGCCCACCAACAAGGTTGCTTCGCACACGCCTGACCGTTGCTGGGTCGAAAATGGCTGGAAATGCACCGAGTCCCGATTCAACGTGAATGTGGGGGCGGGCGGACAGAATTATAAATCCGCTCAGTGGCGCCTATTCGTGCCTCCGGGCGGCGGACCGAAACAATTCGTGCTTTACTGGCATCTGGTGGGCGGCGAATTGTATGATTATGGAGACCGGGTTAATACACGGCCCCATCCGGTGAAGTGGATCCGGGATTCACTGGCCTACGCGATGAAGGGGAGTGGTGAACAGTATTTCATACGACTGACATCCGACCTGCCCATGGATGATTTGCTGGAGGATCCCAGCTTGAATCGACTTTGGACCGAATTGGGCGAAATCGGTCTCAAAGCGAGTGCTCCGATGACGCTTTGATTTTAAGCAAACGGGCCACGAAACTGCCCGATGAATGGCGGGCACTTATTTTGGTAAGAGACGTTGCCCGGGAGACCATGAAAGAAATTCCCGCTTTAACGGCCTGACATGCGTTTACTTATCTACGCCCTTGGTCTTACGTTTTTTGCCGTTCAGACGTATGCTTCGGGAATAAAGCGAGAGCCCCATTCCCGTTGGAGAGACAATAGCGCCAGGGCTGAAATCCCGCCAGATCAAGAACGTTGGTTCATGCCTGGCTCTCTAGGGCATGAGCCGGGGGTAGCTCCAAGCGGGCCCAGTTCAAGCGCATACCTTACCAGGTCCATTACGATACAGGTCGACGAGGAAAGCAGCGAGTGGCTAGAGAGAAACGGCTTGGGGCAGGGCCTTGATTTTTCGCATAACTTATCGAATATTTTCCCGCCAGAGCTCTTCGCCGCCAAGCCGGAATTTTTTCCGATGATTGCGGGACGTCGGTGGGCTCCGCCGCTTGCGGGCAGGGTGAACTGGAATCCAGACTTGGGCGAGCCGGCGGTGGCGGCGCATGCGGCCGCGGCGGCCCGGCGGTTCTTTGACGAGCATCCTGACGCAGTTTCCTTTGCGCTCGGGACAAACGACGGGCTGTACTACGGCGAATCACCGGCCACGCTGCGTTGGACCCGGCCTCCGCGCTATTTTCGCGGGCGGCCGGTTTATACAGATCTGGTTTTTCAATTTATGAACACGGTTGCGGCGGAGCTTGCTCTCACGCATCCGGATAAATATCTGGGGGGACTGGCTTACTATTGGGCGGAGCAATCGCCTTCGTTTCCTTTGCACCCGAAGGTGGTGCCTTATTTGACGGCGGATCGAAGCCAAGGCTACGATCGGGAGTTTAGGCGGGAGGAAGATGCGCTACAGAAACGTTGGGCGGCCGCCGGATCGGAGCGATTGGGCATCTACGATTACATTTACGGGCATGGATTTCTCGTGCCGCGCGTCCATACGGAACTCCTGGCCCGGTACCTCAAACAAGCGCGGCGGGAAGGCTTTACGGATTACTTCGCGGAGATGCACCCCAATTGGGGGCTGGATGGTCCTCAACCGTGGTTGGTGGCCCAGTTGTTGATGGACCCAAAACAGGGCCGCCGGACCTTGCTTGCGGAATATTATCGGCGGTATTTCAAGTCTTCGTCGGGGCCAATGCGGCGGTTTTTCGAGCTTTGTGAGCACCAATGGATGACCCAGGAGGGGCCAGCGTATTGGTTGAAGCACTACCGGAGCGAGACGCAAGCGGTGCTTTTTCCCCGATGGGCTCGGGCAAAGTTGCGTGCCTACCTGGAGGAGGCGCTGGGGAACGCGGCGGGAGATCCCTTGGTTGTGGAGCGGGTGCGTTTGGTCTCCGAGGCGTTCGCCGTGACCGAGCGCTTTGTGGAGTTTGCCGAAAAGCGCCAGGCGCTGGCGCGTGCGGTTCTGGCTCGGCCAGCCGTGGCGCGGGGTGAATTGCGGGCCTTGCGTAACGCGTGCGTCTGGGCAAGGGACGATTTTGTGCGCCAATACGGGGCGGTGAAGCGGGACTGGCCGCTGGCACTGGGTACGGTACGCATCGACGATTTTATCCGCAGCGACTGGGTGCCGACGGCGGATTGGCTGCTGGCCGGGGGCGAGCAGGGCGCGGGCGAAGAGCTGTTGCCCGATCCGCACTGGTTTTTGCCAATCAAGCCTGCTACGACCATTGCCGGTTTGGTGTATGCCCCGGGCGTTCCCGAGGGCTGGGTATCGAAGTCCGAGCCTTGGGCTGGGCTCAAAACGGAATTCTGGGCCGATGCAACCGGGCGGCGCGTGCTGAGGTTGGAAAACCACAAGGCAAGCTCTTTCCACACCTTGGTCGCTTTACCGGCTGCGGCGAAGGACGCGGTGCTTTCGGTCGTCGTGCGGGGAAAGGCAAGCATAGGCTGCCGGTTTTGGGTGCACCTGCAATGGGCAGGAGCGGCAGGACGAATCGGCGAGGAGAGAACGGTGATTTTGCCGCCCGGCGATTGGGCCGAGCCGACCAAGATCGCAATTCCCGGCACGCGGCCGGAGGGAGCCACGCATGTGGCGTTGTTTTTCAGCGTCACCGATCAACAGCCGGGGGATTGGTGGGAGGTGAACATGCCCTCGGTGCGCATGCCCTCGGTGCGCATGGCCTCGGTGCGCATGGGCGCGGGAGGCGAGGGACGCGCGATGAAGATAGCGGCCGCAGGCGTATTGCCTCCGTAGAGCATGGGTGGATTCGAGCTAAGCCTGGACTGGCTCGATGCTTCTGAGGGTGGAAAACGGCACGCTACCGCCGAATTGTCCCTAGCTCGTCGGCGGGGCGAACGATGCAGTTGACCCCGACTAGGCAAAACGATTTCAACCCCGTTTCCATTCATGTCATCGCATCGTATTTACCTTTCGCCGCCTCATATGGGCCCGGACGAGCTGTCTCTGGTTCAGGAGGCGTTCTCCAGTAACTGGATAGCTCCGCTAGGGCCTCATGTTGATGCGTTCGAACGGGAGTTTGCCACCTACGTGGGAGCAAAGTACGCAGCGGCTTTGTCTTCGGGCACGGCGGCCCTCCATCTAGGCCTGAAGTTAAGTGGTGTAACCGCCGGTGATGAAGTCATTTGTTCCAGCCTAACTTTTGTGGCCAGTGCGAACCCGATCCTTTACGAGAACGCGAAGCCGGTCTTCATCGATAGCGAGGAGCGTTCATGGAACATGGATCCGGCGCTTTTGGAGCAATTCTTGGCTGAACGGGCGGCTCGCAGGCAGGTGCCCAAGGCGCTTGTTCTCGTGCATCTTTATGGCCAGTCTGCGGATGTGGGCCCGATCAAGGCGCTTTGCGATGCCTACGGCGTGATCATTGTGGAGGATGCGGCGGAAGCTCTGGGAGCCACCTATCGCGGATGTGCTCCCGGGACCTTCGGCAAATGCGGTATTTACTCCTTTAACGGCAACAAGATAATCACCACATCGGGGGGCGGCATGCTGGTGTCGGACGACGAGGCCTTAATCCAGCGTGCCCGTTATCTCGCCACCCAAGCCCGCGATCCGGCAGCCCATTATCAGCATTCGTGCGTCGGCTACAATTATCGGCTGAGCAATGTGCTCGCAGCGATCGGCCGCGGGCAACTGCGTGTTCTGGACGAGCGGATCAAAGCCCGCCGTCGAAACACGGCCGCCTACCTGGCCAAGCTTGGGGACCTGCCAGGTTTGACCTTCATGCCGGAGGCCGAGTATGGGCATAGCACGCGCTGGCTAACTTGCGTGTTGATAGACCCGGCTAAATTTGGCGCGGATCGCGAGGCGGTCCGGCTGGCGCTGGAGGCGGCCAATATCGAGGCGAGGCCGGTGTGGAAACCTCTGCACATGCAGCCGCTGTTTGCCGGAAACGAACGTATCGGAGGCCGCGTGGCGGAAACCTTGTTTGCGACCGGTCTTTGTCTGCCTTCTGGCTCATCCTTGCAGGAAGAGGATATCGAGCGGGTGGTTGGTGTGGTCCGAGGGTGCGTCAGATAGGGCACAGGCCGGTGCGTCCGATGCAATGGCGTCTAAGTCATCGGCTTGTGCGCGCCCGCACCTGACATCATTATGAAGCGTTTAATGGATTTGTTCTTAGTCTTGATCAGTCTGCCGCTTTGGGGGCCCTTGCTGCTTGTCGTGGCCTTGATGGTGCGGGCGAAGCTTGGGGGACCGGTGTTTTTCCGGCAGAAGAGGCCAGGGCGGAACGGGGAAATTTTTGAGCTGATTAAATTTCGCTCGATGTTGAATGCCGTGGACAAAGCAGGACGGCCGCTTCCGGACGCGGAGCGTTTGACGCCGTTTGGGCGAAAGCTCCGAGCCTCTTCGCTGGATGAGCTGCCCGAACTCTGGAACGTGCTTAAAGGGGAGATGAGCTTGGTTGGACCGAGGCCGCTTTTAGTGGAGTATTTGCCGCGTTATTCCGCCCTGCAGGCCAGGCGACATGAGGTGCGCCCCGGTTTGACCGGTCTGGCGCAGGTAAAGGGGCGTAATGCGATCACGTGGGAAGATAAGTTTCGCTGGGATGTCTATTATGTGGACCATCATACGATTTGGCTGGATATTAAAATTATCGCTCTGACCGTGCTCAAGGTGGTGCGACGGGACGGCATCAGCGCGGCGGGCGATGCCACCATGCCGGAATTTAAAGCAGCGAGCGAGCGCCCTATCGACGCCGCGTGAGAATAACATTATAATCGATCTTACCCATGCGAATGTCATTTTTTAGCATAGCTCAAAATCAGCGGGCGCTCTTCGTTGGCGCGGTTTACAGCCTGTTGCTATGCGGGGCATTCTGGATGGCATGGGAACTGCGTTTCGACTTTTCGGTGCCAACGCAGCTTGCGGCCGAGCGGCTGGCTGGGCTGCTGCCGGTTGTCGGGCTAAAGCTCTTCCTTCTGGTGTTGCTGCGGCAGTGCGGGACGATGCTCAACTACTTTAGCCTGCCCGATCTACTGCGCGTGGTGCTGGCGATCGTCAGCGCATCATTTATCACCTTGGTCCTGGTTTTGTTCGGTGTCTCAAGCGCGATCGTTATCCCTCGCGGCGTGCTTTTGACCGACATGATTTTGTCGATCGCGGCGATCTGCACTTTCAGACTTTCGCTGCGAGTGTTCAGGGAAAAAACCTCCAATCGTACGTCAGGCAGGCCACGCAAGCGGGTGGCGGTGGTGGGCGCGGGGGACGTAGGCGCCAATTTGGTGCGCGAATTTGCGAGCGGACGGGCCCAGGGCTTTACCCCGGTGATTTTTTTAGATGACGCTCTTGGGAAACGTGGGCGTTACGTGCATGGCATACCGGTGGCAGGAAAGCCAGAGGACGCGGAGCAGCTACGAGCCCGCTACGACTTTAATCACGTAATCTTGGCGATACCTTCGGCCCCGGAAAAGCGTGTGCGTGAAATTATCACGTTGATGACAGCGCAGGGACTGGAGGTAGAGACGGTGCCCTCGATCGACGATTTGACCTCGGGCAAGGTCAAGGTCTCGAAAATTCGCCCGGTCGACGTCGAAGACCTGCTCGGGCGCGAACCCGTAAAAATCGATTCGGAGGGCATCGGCGCTCTCGTGCGCGACAAGGTGGTGATCGTAACCGGTGCGGGCGGCAGCATCGGCAGTGAACTGTGCCGGCAAATTGCCGCCTGTAATCCCTCGCGGTTGTTACTTCTGGAGCAAAGCGAGGCGGCGTTATTTGTCATCGAACAGGAGCTGATTGGGCTAGGCATGGGGGCTATTATCCAGCCCGTCGTCGCGGATATTTTGGATCGGGTGCGGGTCCGCGAGATCCTGGCGCGGCATAAGCCCGCGTTGATTTTTCACGCGGCGGCCCACAAACACGTGTACTTGATGGAGCGTCAGCCCGCCGAGGCGGTAAAAAACAATTCGTTGGGAACGCTCGGGCTGGCCGAAGAGGCGGCCCGGGCCGAAGTGGAAACCTTTGTTTTCATCTCGACCGACAAGGCGATCAATCCGACCAGCGTGATGGGGGCTTCGAAACGCCTGGCTGAGCTGTCACTTCGTCAGCTGCATGTGTCGGGCAGGGCCGGCAAGACTCGCTTCATGGCCGTGCGTTTCGGCAATGTGTTGGGTTCATCAGGAAGCGTCGTGCCGATCTTCAAACGTCAAATTGCGGAGGGCGGGCCGGTTACGGTGACGCATCCAGACGTGACCAGATACTTTATGACCATCCCCGAAGCGGTGGGATTGGTGCTGCAGGCGAGTTTGCTGGGCACGGGCGGGGAAATTTTCGTGCTCGATATGGGTAGCCCTGTGAAGATTGCGGACCTCGCACGGCAAATGATCCAGTTGTCGGGATTTCGTCCCGATGAGGATATCGAAATCCGATTCACGGGACTGAAACCGGGCGAAAAACTCTACGAAGAGCTACAGCACCATACCGAAGCGCATCAGGCGACGGAGCACCCCCGAATTCAGAAATTCGTGGCGCAGGAAGGTAATTTGCAGTGCGTGCACTCTGAGCTGACGGCTGTGATAGCAAAACTGGACGGACAGGCTCCCGCCGAAATCAAGGCTTGGATGAAAAAGATAATCCCAGAATACACGCCCTATATCGAATGAGGTTTTGGGGCCGATGAACCGCGCGGCGCCGGCCTCTGCCGCGGTCGAAGAGGTCGTGACGGTAGGTGCCGTTTTATTCCATCGTCAGGGAAAAGCCTGCAGGAGATGCGTTATGGCGTGTTCCAGAGGCCGGTGAGGGATTCGGTGCGGACCCAGCCGGTGCTGCCGTCGGAGAGAACGAGGCGGCGCCAGCCGAGGAAGGTCTTGTCGATGCGGGCCAGGGTTCCGGCCGGGAGCGCGGAGGTGACCTTTTGCCCGCCGGCATCCGTGGGGACGGCGCGCAGCGTGGAGGCGCGCCAGACCAAGGCGGCGGAGGGATGCGCGGCCGGGCCGTAGGCGCGCAAGGCGAGGCTTGCGGCTGCGAGGGTGAGGACCGATGCGATGAGGGTGGCATGGCCGGCGAATCGCACCGGCTGGCCGCGGTAGCGGGCACCGAGATAGAGGGCCGGGGCGAGAAGGAGCGCGGTGGCTGCGGCCATCGCCAAGAGCTGCCACTGCCGGGGAGAGAGCAAAAGCGCGAGGGAGGGAATCCTGGGGAGCGGAAACGAGGCTTTGGGAAGCGTGACCTCGAGCAGCCGTCGAGTCTCGGGCATCCGCGGGGCCTGAAGCGTGGCGGCCCAGGCGTGGGCGGCGGCCTCATCCCACTTTCCCTGCTGGGCGAGCGCGAGGGAAAGATCGTGGCGGGCGGGCCAGGCGAGGGGCGTGGTCGACACGGTCTCACGCCACGCTTTTTCGGCGGCGGGAAAGTCGCCGGCGAGGTAGGACGCGCGGGCATCCGCGGCCGGGGCCGGCGTGGGAAAGAGGAAAAACGAACCGGCGATCAATCCCGCAAAAAGCGCAGCGCGGGGAAAAAGATGGGCGGCCCGGAGCGGCGCAAGCGGAGACCGTGGCGGAGGAGCGGCCCGAGCGTGGGCCTCGCGGGCCTGGGCGAACCAATCGGCGGGGAGGGAGGTGGCCGGGCGGTAGAGGACGCGTTCGGTTTCAGCCCAGAGCCGCGACCAGGCCGGATCGGGAAGGTCCCTGGCGGAGGGCATCACGGAGCCGAGATCGAACAGCATACGTGTCGCCTGCTGCCATTCGAGGAGTTCGGCGGGCGGAGGCGGGGTGCCGGCGGCGGAACCGGAGGAAATTTCGAGCCGCGCGATGATTTGATTGAGCCGGGCATGGGCTTCACGGCGCGGACGAAGCGGATCATGACGCCGGGCGTGGCGGGCGGCGAGGATGAGCCAGAGGGCGACGGGAATGAGCAAGCTGGGAAGGGTCCAGAGGAGGGTCTGCGGCCAGGCGGCGAAGGGCGTGGCGGCGATAGGGCCGAGGGGCAGCGGATCGGAGGGGAGCTTGGCGACGGGTGCGGGCGGGGTGGAGGGGGCGGACAGAGCGGACGAGACGGCGCCCGGCGTGCCGCCCGAGGCGTTTGTTTGCGCCTGGGGAATGGGGGGCGTGGCCGCGCCGGGGGCGATTTCGACGACCACCGGCTCGGTGCGCAGGGTTTCGTATCGGCCGGTGGACGGGTTGAAGACGGAGAGCGTATAGGGCCCCAGAGTGGTACGGCCGGGTTTTTGGGGAATGAGCACGAGATCCTCGGAGAGCGTGGCGTCGAAGAGCGCATCCTTCTCGGGCGTCTTCTGGGCACGGGGGGAAACGACCCGGAAATCGCGCGAGAGCTCGCGGGCGGGCAGGCGGTCGATGGCGGGCCAGTTGCCGGTGCCAGCGAGCGTGAGCGTCCAGGTGATGGGTTCGCCAACGACGGCTTTTTCTGGGACGACTTTGCCCGTAAGGGTGAAGTTTCCGACCGCGCCGTTGAAGTCTGCGGGAGCGGGAGTGGGCAGAGGGCGGATTTCGAGGGTGGCAGGGGCGGAGGTCAGGGTGTAGCGATCGCCGACGGCCCGGCCGAAAATATCCGTGGCGGTGACGATGCCGATATCTTGGCTGACCGGCCCCAGTTCCAAGCGGCCGGCTGCCGGGGCGAGGGCACGCGCGGTGCGAGTTTCCAAGCTGATTTCCTGTCCGTCGCGACGGCGGGTTTCTTTTTTGGCTGTGCTCCATGGTTCCACCGCCAGTTGGGGCTGCCGCCAGTCGATGGTATCGCTGGCGACGTAACGGTTTCGCCTGACCTCCAGAACGTGGGTCAGCCGGATCACCTCGCCTTCCCAGACGGGAGAGGCCGGCGCCTCCAGGCGTATGTTTGCGATCTGGTCGACCGGAATACCCGTTTGGCCCACGGTGGCGGCGGCAAGGGTGAAGCCGGCGGCGGGCACGGTCAGGGGGCCGGCGTCCGTGTCGACGCTGAAGGCGGGGATGCGGACCTCCGAGCCGGAGCCGCTGGCGCGCACGCGGTAGGTGTAGATGACGGTGCGCTGGCTCACCGCCTTGGAGCCGAAAGAAAGGTTGAAGGAGCTTTGTTCGGAGCGACCGGGGTTGGTGTCGAAGGTGAGGCCGGGGACGGCGGGAGGGACAGGGGTCTCTTTCGGCTCGGTGTCCTGAAAAACAAGGCTGAGCTGCGAGACCTGGTCGCGGGCCAGCGTGCCGGAGCCTGGCTCCCAGCGGACCGACTGGCCGCGCGAGGCGGAGGCGGAGAAGAAGACGAGTGCGACAACCCACAGCCAGATGGTCCAGGGTCGGGCGGAGAAGACGCGGTCGGACACGAGGGAAGATGAAGGGAAGGGGAGCATGGGCTCGGGAAACGGGTTAGATTACCAGTCGCGGGTCGGGGTGTCGGAGCGGCGCGAAGTCTCGGCTTCCTGGAGGAGTTGATAAAGACGGGCGGGTGAATCGGCGTCGCGGACGCGCTCGAGGCGCTGTTGCGGAACCACCAGGGTGGGATCGATCCGACCAGGGGTCGCGGCGGCCTTGTCTTTGTCGTCCGAGGACTGGCCCGAGGCGGAAACTCCTCCGGCGCGCTGGGTGGGCTCGGGCGGCCGGTCCTCGGGGGCGGCTTCCGAAGTTTCGGGCGAGGGGGGCTTTTCGTCGGGCTTCTCGCCGAGTTCTCCGAGCGGCTGGCTGGCGGGGTTTTGGGGAGGCTGCTTCGAATCGGGCTTTGGGCTCTGGCCTTCCGAAGCGGAGGAGGAGCCGGACTGCTGCTCCTGGGACTGCCCGCCGTCCTTTTCCGGTTTCTCGGGCGAGGCGCCTTGTTCTCCCGGGGATTTTTGAGGGGATCCAGGGGAGTTGTTTTTATCTTCGTCGGCCTTCCCGCCGTCGTTCTTCGTTTCGTCCGACTTGGCTTCGTCGGATTTCGATTCGTTTTGGGACTTCTGATCGTCCTGGGGAGACTTTTGCGGATCGTTTTCCGAGGAGTCGTTTTGTTTTTGGTTTTGGTCGGACTTGGGCGGTTCGGGCGGTTTCGGGGGCGGGGCGAGGAGAGCTTCGAGGCGGCGGCGGAGTGCGGTCCAGTCGGCGGCGGAGGGATCGGCGGCGCGGCCCTGCTCGATGGCGGCGAGACCGTCGCGAAGAGCGCCTTCGGGGAAGCCGGGTTTGTTCTCGGCGCGGGCTTTTTCGCCTTGTTCGGCGGTGAGCGCGGCGAGGCGGGACAGCTCGGCGGGCGAGGGGGAATCGGCGGCGGCGAGCCGGCCGACCAGGTCGACCAGGGGATCGGGCGTTTCGGCCGGCGTTGCGGCGGCCAGGACCGGGCGATCCACGGCGAAGGTCCCGAGCAGCGCGAGCAGGAAGCCGAGAGAGGCGGCGTGGCGCACCGGCAGTTTTGGAGGGCGCAGGGGGCCGGGACGCGCGGTGACGGGGAACTCGCGGACGAGCGCGAGGGCGAGGAGGACCAGGGCGGGGGCGAGGAACCAGGCGAAGAGTTCCTCCCGGCGCGGTGCGGTGTCGGTGGTGGTTTGGACGGCGCGGCCGCGGGCGACGGTTTCGCGCAGGAGGGCGGCGAGATCGACCCAGACGGAGGCGTCGCGGTAGGCACCGTCGGTGAGGCGGGCGAGGTCCTGGAGGGTGGAGGCGTTGAGTCGGGAAAGGACGGCGGAGCCATCCGGCTTCTTGGCGACGCCGCCCTTCCCGTCGGGGACCAGGGCGCCGTCGGCAGTGCCGAGACCGAGGGCGAGGATGCGGACTCCGCGACCCGAGAGCTTTTGCGCGAGCGGTTTCCAGGTGTCGTCCTGGGCCTCGCCGTCGCTGAGGATGATAAGGTAGCGATCGGCGTGGGACGGGGCGTCGGGCGAGGTGGAGTCGGCGGGGCCGAAGGCCTCGTCGGCGGCGGTGAGGAGGGCGGTGAAATCGCTGCCGCCAGCGGGGATCATGTCGGGGCCGAGCTCTTCCAGGAAGGTCCGGAAGATCTCATAGTCGGCGGAAAGCGGGCATTGGAGAAAAGCGGTGCCGGCGAAGGGCAGGAGACCGAGCCGCTCGCCGCGAAGCTCGTCCGCGAGGGCATTGATCAAAAGCCGGGCGCGGGCAAGGCGGCTGGGCGCGACGTCGTCGGAGAGCATGGAGCGCGAGACATCGACGGCGACGAGCACATCGCGCGCCTGCGTGACGGTGGGGGTGGCGAGCGTGGCGCCCTGGGGGCGGGCGAGTGCGAGGACGAGGGCGGCGAGGGCGGCGCAGGCCACGATCGGGCGGGGAGAACGGAGATTCGGGCCCGGGATCAAGGCTCCCTGGCGGAGCTGGGCGCGAGGAATCCTGGGTTGGGGGAGGGCTGCGACGGTCCGGGCCCGGAAACGCAGACAGGCGAGGAGCAGAGCGGCGGGCAGGAGGAGCAGCCAGAGGAGTTGCGGGTGGAGGAAACTCATGGAGTGCGGCGGAACAGGACAGGCGCGGCGAGAAGCAGGAGCAGGGCGGCGGCGCTGGCGGGCCAGGGATAGAGTTCGGTGGCGAGGACCTGCGTCGTCTGGTCGAAGGTGATCTTCTGGGCGCGATCGATGGCGGCGAAAGCGTCGGTGGCGGCCTCGGGATCGTCGGCACGGAAAAACCTGCCCCCGGTGGCTTGGGCGATCTCGCGGAGCGTGGCGGTGTCGAGGTCGGAGGGAATATACTGGGTCCCCACCCGACGCCCCGTCTCGTCGATCTGGGGATAGGGCACCATGCCATCCTGCCCGACGCCGATGGTATAAACGGGGATGCTTTGGTCTTTCGCGAGTGCGGTGGCCTGGGCGGGGGTGAGCTGGCCGCGGTTGTTGGCTCCGTCGGTGAGCAGGATGACGAAGGCGCCCGCGCGCCGGTTGTCGGCCGAATCGATCCGTCCGCGGGTAAGGCGGCCGACGGCGAGGCCGAGGCCGTCGCCGATGGCGGTGCCGCCCTCGATCAAGCCGATGCGAAGCCGCGCGATCTGACGGGCGAGCCAGGCATGGTCATGAGTGAGTGGGGCGAGGGTGTAGGCCCGGCCGGAAAAAGCGACGAAGCCGATGCGGTCGGCGGGGCGGCCCTCGACAAAGGCGGAAAGGATGGGTTTGAGCGCCTCGAGCCGGTTCACGCGCCGGCCGTTCACGATGTTGTCCTCGGCGTACATCGAGTCGGAGAGGTCGAGGGCGAGGATGAGGTCGTAGCCCTCGCCCCGGATGACGCGGCGGTCGTCGATGCGCTGCGGGCGGGCGAGGGCCAGGGCGAGGAGGACGAAGGCGAGGCCGGCGACGAAGACGGGCCAGCGGCGGGAGACGGGCGGGCGGGGTGCGGCCCAGGCGGCGGCCGCGGGTATGAGGAGAACGGATACGGGGCGGCGGCGGCGCAGCCAGGAGACGAGGGGCAGGAGTAGGAGCGCGAGCAGCCAGGCGGGACGGGCGAGCTGATAGTTGCCGGCATCCCCGAGCCCGAGGCTCCAGGCGAGAAACTCCGCCGGGGGAACCGGAAGCGGGGGGAGGCTGAAACTGAAGGACAGGGCGCTGGGCACGGCGGGTCGGGTGTTTCGGGCGAGGGGGGCGGGTTCAGCGGGCGGCCTCGCGGCGGCGGAAAAAGCGCACGAGGGCGTCGAGCCGGCTCTCGTCGGTGCCCACGACGTGGCGGGCGAAGGGATCGGGAAACCAGGTGGCGAGGGAGGCGTCGCGGGCCTCGCGCCAGCGGGCGTGGGCGACCCGCTCGGCGTGGCTCTGGCCGAGCGTGACAAGGCGGCCGGACAGGGGATCGTAGGCCGTGAGGGGCGCACCGGTCTCGGGGTAGGCCCTGTCCCATGGATCGTCGATACGGAGGCCGAGCAGGGTGCAACGGCGGGCGAGGGCGGCCCAGCCATCCGGCACGGGACGGGCAGGGTGATCGGAGAGCCAGACGACGATGGAGTGGCGCGGGGCGAGGGAGCTGAGGGCGCCCAATTTGAAATCTAAAAGGGGAGATCTGAAATCGCCCCCGAGGGCCGGCGGCTCGGCGGCGAAGAGGCGCGCGGCGAGATGGTGGATGGGGCCGCGGCCGTGGACCGGGGGGGAGAGCGCGGCGCCGCCGGGGCGGAGATGGGCGAGGCCGACGCGGTCGCGGTTCACCGAGGCGAGGAGCAGCAGCAGGCCGGCGAGCTCGAGCAGGGCCTCGCGCTTGGTGATCGGGCCGGAACCGAATTGAAGCGAGGGGGAGTCTTCCAGGACGAGCAGGACGGTGACCTCGCGTTCCTCGACGAACTTTTTCCGGTAGGGTTCGCCGAGGCGGGCGGTGACATTCCAATCGATGTCGCGCACGTCGTCGCCATAGGCGTAGCGCACGACCTGGTCGAACTCCATGCCGCGACCTCGGAAGGCGGAGCGGTAGCCGCCGCCGAGGGAGGTCTCGACGGCGTGGCGGACGCGCCATTCCAGTCGCCGCAGCGCCGCCAGGGGAGCGGAGGGGGCATCGGGAGTGGAGGGACGGGGCGCGGTCATGGATGGAAAAACGGGTCAGGCATCGATGCCGGTCTGGACGACGGTGGGCGGCGGATCGCGGCGCAGGAGGGCGACGTAGCGATCGAAGGCGCGTTCCGAGAGCGAGGTGACGGCAAGGGCGTTCACGCTCTGGTGGTTGCCAGTCTGACCGGCTACCAGGTGGGCGCGAAGATGCAAAAGCTCGGGGCTGGGGCCGTAGGCGCGGGTGAGGGCGTCGAGCTGCTGCGCCACCGATTCCCAAAGGCGGTCCCGCAGGCGCATGCGCAGATCGCGAAGGAGGCTCTCGGGAGGCTGGCGGAGGGTTTCGGTGGGGTGGAACATGTCGCCCAGAAAGTTGGTGAACGGACGGGAGACCAGGCCGGCAAGAGCGGGGCCGACGAGGATCGCGGCGCTGATGAAACAGGCCAGGCCGAGGAGCGCGACCCCCGCCGCCCCGTAACCGCCGATCCGGGTGGCCACCGTAAGGAAGCGGATTCCGAGCGCGAACAGGCCGGCGGCGCAGCCCAGGCAGACCAGACGCGAGGGGCGAAAGTCGGCGGGCAACTGAATCCGGGGACGCATCGCGGGTGGCGGAGCGGCTTACTTCGCGCCGGTGGGCATGGGCGTCTGGGCGACGACCTGCGCTACGATGGTGTCGGCGGTGAGGTTCTCGGCTTCGGCCTCGTAGGTCAGGCCGATGCGGTGGCGGAGGACGTCGGCGGCGAGTTCCTGCACGAGCGAGGGCGCGACGAAGTCCTGGCCACGCAGCCAGGCGAGGGCCTTGGCGGCCTGGTAGAGCGCGAGGGAGGCGCGGGGCGAGGCGCCGTAGGAGACGTGGCGGGCCCGGCCGGCGACGGGTTTGGCGAGGTCGCGGGTGGCGCGGACGAGGGCGAGGATGTAGGCCTGCACGGCGGGGGCGACGTGGACGGCATCCACCGCGGAGCGGAGCTGGAGAAGCTCCTCGCCGCTGGAGACGGCGGCGAGGGCAGGAGCCTTGGTGACCTGGCCCCAGCGGGTCATCATGGCGGTTTCCTCGGCGAGGGTGGGGTAGTCGACGAGGAGCTTGAAGAGAAAGCGATCGGTCTGCGCTTCCGGGAGAGGGTAGGTGCCTTCCTGCTCGACCGGATTCTGGGTCGCCATGACGAAGAAGGGGCGCGGCAGCGGGTGGGTCTGGCCGCCGATAGTGACCTGGCGTTCCTGCATGGCCTCGAGGAGGGCGGATTGAACCTTGGCGGGGGCGCGGTTGATTTCGTCGGCCAGGACGAGGTTGGCGAAGATAGGACCGAGGTGAGGGGCGAAGGCGCCGCCCTGGGGCGAGAAGATCATGGTGCCCACGACATCGCTGGGGAGGAGGTCGGGGGTGAACTGGATGCGTTCGCACTGGACGCCGAGGGCGGTGCCGAGGGAGCGGACAAGGAGGGTTTTGGCGAGCCCGGGCATGCCTTCGAGGAGGACATGGCCATTGGCGAGGAGGGCGATGAGGAGGCGTTCGATGACTTCATCCTGGCCGATGACGGCGCGGGCGACCTCGGTGCGGATTTTTTCTGACCAGGCGGGACCAGTGGGCATAGAAGCGGAGAGGCGGGGATTGAGGGTGAACGATTGAGCGGGAAGGGCAGGGCTCGGGGGGCGTCGGTTGGGCGTGGAAACGTGGATTTGGGACTCGCGGGAAGCGCGGAGGTTGCGTTGGGTGACGAAAATTGGCGCCCATGGATTTTCCATCCCAAATCCGCGAACGGCTGAACGCGCTGGGCATCCTCCCCGGCGACGTGACGGAGACCTTCACGCGCGGTTCGGGTGCGGGCGGGCAAAAGATCAACAAAACGTCTTCGACTGTCGTGCTCCGGCACAAGCCCAGCGGGCTGGAGGTGCGCTGCCAGGACGAACGCAGCCAGGCGGTAAACCGGGAGCGGGCCTGGGAGCGTTTTTGCGAAAAACTGGAGGAACGGGTGCGGGCGGCGGAGGCGGCGCGCCAGGCGGCCGCGGCGAAAACCCGGCGCAGCAAGCGCGGGCGCAGCGCGCGGCAGAAGGCGAAACTCGTCGCCGGAAAACGCCTTCGCGCCCAGGTGAAGGCAAAACGCCGTCCGGCGGGGGACGGGGGCCAGGATTCCTGAGCGGCCCCGACGACGCTCCGCTACGCGGGATGTATGTCGAACAGGGCGGCCAGCTTTTCGCGGAGGGCGGCGACGGTGAAGGGCTTGGCGAGGAACGCGGTGCGTGGCGAGGACAACAGGCCGGCGGCGTCGGTCTCGCTGTAGCCGCTCATGAGCAGGACGGGGAGTCCGGGACGGACTTCGCGGAGGGCGAGGAGGAGATCCCGGCCGGAGATGCCGGGCATGGTGAGGTCGATGATCGCGGCGTGGTGGCGGGAAGGCTCCGCCCGGAAGCAAACCAGGGCTGCATCGCCGTCGGCGGCGGTATCGACCTCGTAGCCTACGGCGCGGAGAATCGAGGCCGCGGTTTCCCGGACCGATTCCTCGTCATCCACCAGAAGGATGCGGAGGGCGGTGGGAAAGGGGCGCGACAGGGTGGCCGGGAAGGGATCGCTGGATAAGGCGGCCGGCTGCGGATCCGGCGGAATCGGGAGGTAGATGTGGAACGAGGTACCCTCGCCGGGCCGGCTGGCCACGCGGACCGCGCCCTGATGTCCGCGAACGATGCCGATGACGGCGGCGAGCCCGAGGCCGCGGCCGGTGAACTTGGTGGTGAAAAAGGGATCGAAGATGCGGGCGAGGGTCTCCGGCGGCATGCCGCAGCCGTCGTCGGAGACTTCGAGCGCGGCGTAGGCGCCGGACGGAAGCTCGGGGGCGTGAATGCAGGCGGCGAACAAGGCCCGGTCGCCGACGACCGGACGGGAGCGCACGATGATCGTGCCCTCGTTTTCGCCGAAGGACTCGGAGGCGTTCATGACGAGATTCATCACGATCTGCCTCAATTGCGTGCGGTCGGCGACGATGCAGGGCAGATTGGGCGCGAGATCGAGATGGAGCCGGGCCCGTTGGGAAAGAGACGAGCGAAGCAACGGGATCGTGTCCTGCACCAGCGCGCCCAGCTCCACGGGTTGGGCTTCCAGGCGGCCGCGTCCGGAATAGGCGAGCATCTGCTGGCAAAGCTCGGCGGCGCGGCGTGCGGCGTGTTCGACGTGGCCGAGGGACGATTGCTGGGGGGCGTCCTCCTCGAGCTGGGCGCGGCAGAGGCTGGCGTGACCGAGGATGCCGGTGAGGAGGTTGTTGAAATCGTGGGCGATGCCGCCGGCGAGCACGCCGAGACTTTCGAGTTTCTGGGTCTCGAGCAGGCGACGCTCCATGGTGGCGCGCTCGGTCTCGGCGCGGCGGCGCTCGGTGATGTCGGTGGCGATGCCGGCGACGGCATGGACGGTGCCGTCGGGATGCTGGAGGGGGAACTTGTCGATCAGGTAGGTCCGCGGCCGGCCGCCGAGGGGCGCCCGGAACTCGAAATGGCGAGCCTGGCCGCTGGCCAGGATTTCGCGATCGACTTTCTCGACCTCGGTCACGAACTCGGGTGGAAGCAGCAGGCGGTCGGTCTGGCCGATAATCTCGTCGGCGGTGCGGCCGTAGGTCCGGCAAAACTCGGCGTTGACCAGGCGAAAGCGAAGTTCGGTGTCCTTGACCCAGATGGCGCTCGGGCTGTGGCGGATGACGGTGTCGAGCAGGGTTCGGCTTTCGCTGAGTTCGGCGGTGCGCTCGGCGACTTCGCGGCGAATGCGCTCGTTGCGCAAGAGGAGGAGCCGCAGGTAGGCGAGGCCGAGGAAGGTGAGGAGCAGACCGCCGGTCAGGAGCAGCGTGGGGGCGGCGCTGCGGCGGGATTCGAGCCAGCCGGCCTGCGGGCGGTAACAGGCGCGCCAGGTGCGGCCGCCCAGCGTGAACTGGCGGGAAAGGGTGCCGGGGGTGACGAAACGTTCATGCGCGACGGGGGCGGCTTCGCCGACGGGGCGGTCGCCCAGGTGGGTGTAGAGGGGCAGGATCTCCTGCCCGGTGATATCGTAGAGGGCGAAATCGGCGATATTGGTCGGACTGATTTTCCAGAGGGTTTCCAGAACCCCGCGGAGATTCAGCACGAGTTGGATGTAACCGGGTCCGGCGGCGGGCGGGCCCTCGGGGTATTCGTCCCGGCGGGCGTAGCAGGTAAAAATCACGCCGTCGAAGCCCTGGGCGAGACGGAAGGGGCGGGTAAGGGTTAGCTCGAGGCTGCGGCGGGCGCGGTGAAGCTCGGGAGCGCTGGGGGCGGTGAAGATGTCGTAGCCGAGGACCGCTTCATTGCCCTCGCGCGGGTAGAGATAGCTGATGATGGCATGCAGCGTCTCCTCGCCGCCGGCCGCGGGCTGGAACGGAACCAGGGTCCCGTCGGAGCGACGCTGGCGGACGGCGAAGTCGGCGCCCGCAAACTCCCGTTCGCGGGCCAAAAAGGCCTCCATTTGCCGGGAGGAGACCACCGGAGCCCATTGGATGGCATAAATGCCGGGGCTCCGGGCCTGGATGTCCCGGGCTGCCCGCTCGAACTCCCCCGGATCGAAACGAAGATTGTTTTCCGCAACCAGGCGCAGGGCGAAAAGCGAGTTTTCGTAGGCGCCCAGGCTTTGCTGGAGAAAGGCATGCCGAAGAGCCTGGCGGCGCTCGAAGTCCTGAAGGATGGCTTCCTGGTCGACCCGGCGCACCGCGGAGGCGGCGGCGACGGCGGCCGCGAGGCCAACAACAGCGAATAGCGCCAGACCTAGGCGACCGCGCAATACGGCGGGAATTTTATCGGCGAGGGTTTTTGACATCCCCAAGGGCGTTTCGCCGCCATCAAGGGGTAAATGCAGGGCATTAGCGAGTGCTTTACGTTTGAGTGGGCTAAGGAGTTACCTTTAGGCCGGGAGGGAAAAGGATGCTTAGTTCCATCCTGTTTGTCCCTAGATTCTGGGGCTAAATCGAACCGCTCAGCGCGCGACCGGGCGGGTGAGCAGCACGCTGTTCAGCCCGGGGAGACGTTCGGAAAATTCCGTGGCGGGATCTGCCTGGCGCAGGGCGCGTTGGACCATGCCCATCTTGGCGTCGAGATTGTCGATCATGCTGACGAACACCGCCTCGGGTGTGGCGGCATAGACGGCAGCGCCCCATTCGGGCTCCCCCTGGTGGCTGAGGATGATGTGCTCCAGGCGTTCGAGGCGATCGGCGTCGAGGCGGGCCTTGATGCCGTGTTTGCGGGCGATCTGGTAGCCGAGGACCACGTGGCCCTGGAGGATGCCGCGGCGGCTGCGCCGGGTGGCGAGGGTGCCCTCGTATTCGACGGTTTTACCCACGTCGTGCAGGAGAATGCCGGCCATCGCGAGGTCGGCGTCCACCTCCGGGTAGAGCGGCAGGAGGGCTCGGCAGGCGCGGGCCATGTGGAGCGTGTGCTCGAGGAGGCCGTGGCGGTAGGCGTGATGCATCGAGACGGCGGCCGGCGAATAGCGGAAAACCTCGCCGATCTCGTCGAAGGCGCCGCGGACGGTCATGCGCAGCTCGTCGTGCCGGATCGAGTCGACGAAGGCTTGGAATTCGATCCAAAGGGCGGCCCCGTCCTCGGGCGGCAGTTCGACCAGGGCGTCCACCAGACCGGGTTCGGCGGCGAGCTGTTCCTCGGTGAGGATGACGACCTTGAGGAGCTTCGGGGAAAAACGCCCCTGGAAGGAATCGTGGCGGCCCTCGACGCGCAGTACCGCGCCTTCGCCGGCGCTCTTGACGGGCTCGCACAGCGGGCTGTCGCCGAAGACGGTGCAGGCGAAGCTGCCCCCGCGGTCGCCGAGTTCGAGGGAGAGGAAGGGGTTGCCGTTCGAGGCGGTCTTGACCTGGAGTTTCTTCACCACGAGCACGGCGGCGAAGGGCGCGCCCGGGTTGAGCCCGGGGGACTTGAGCTCGCGGACGGTGAGAAGCGGGGTGGCGGCGTCGGACATGGGTGACGGAAGGGGGGAGGAAGCGAGGGAATGCGGGAGCGAGCGATAGGGATTCGCGCCCGCTTGACGCCCGTTTTTAGGCGTGGGTCTTCACGAGGTTGGTGAAGGTCTTGAAGTGCGGGTGGGCGGCGTCGTGGAGCAGGGCGTAGAAGACGGTTTCGACCGGGAGCACGTGCACGCCGACGTGGCGCAGGGCGGCGAGGCAGGCGGCGTGGTCCTCAGCGCGGCGGGCGGCGACGGCATCGGAGAGCACGGTGACTTGGAAGCGTTCCGCGAGGGCGTCCAAGGCCGTCTGGTAGATGCAGACCGGGGTCTCCAGGCCGGCGAGGAGGATGTGCTCGACCCGGCGGTCGCGGAGCGCGCCGAGGAGGTGGGTGTCGGCGACGGCGGAGAAGGTGTTTTTGCCGAAGACCGGCGCGGCAGGGGCGAGCTTGCGCAGGGCGGGGGCGGTCGGGCCGAGTTTGCCGGGGACCTGCTCGGAGAAGAGGACCGGAATGCGCAGGCTGGCGCAGGCGGCGAGGGCGAGAGAGACGCGGGACTGCACGGCGCGGGCGGTGGCGGCAGGCAGGGCGCCGAGCAGCGTCGACTGCAGGTCGACCGCGAGGAGGGCCGCGCCGGGGGCGGCAGAGTCCGCGAGTTCGGCGGGGGCTGGAAAGGGGAGGGCGGGTTTTTTGGCGCGAGACATGGAGGGCGGAAAAGGGCGGAAGGGAATGAGGAAGTGAGGGGAAGACCTGAAAACTTGAAACCTGAGGACGGAGAGGGAGGAGGGAATGCGAACGAAAACAGGGCCTCAGGTTTCAGCTCTTCCTGTCGCCGTAATAGCGGCGGCGGGCCTTTACCTGGACGAAGCGGCGTTCGGGGAGGATGAAGGCGGTGAGGTGGCCGCCGAAGACGCAGGCGGTGTCGATGCCGACGGACCACTTCAGCTTGAAGATATCGGGACGGGGAGTGTGGCCGTAAACCACGAAGGGCGGGCCCGACCAGCGCTCGGCCCAAGGCGTGCCGTCGGGGGCTTCGGCGCGCTTGCGGGAACGGCCGTCTGTATCGATAACCTGGATACGGGTGACGACCGAGGCGGGCTGCTTCTGCCAGGGTTCGCCGGGCAGGAAGCCGGCGTGGACGAAGACGACGTTGAGCTCGGGCACCTCGTGGGTGAGGGGCATTTTTTCCAGGTAGGCCCAGTGGTGGGGTTGGAGGCTGGCGAAGGTCTGCTCGTCGTCGTCCTTGAGCGGGGAGCGGTCGCCGGTGCGGCGGTAGGCGAGGAGCCGGGCCTCGTGGTTGCCGAGCAGGGAAAGGGCGCGGTGCTGGAGGGCAAGGTCGACGACGCGGGCGCTGTCGGGGCCGCGGTTGACGAGATCGCCGACCAGGATGAGGCGGTCTTCGGGCGCGAGGGCGAGACGGTCGAGGAGCTCGGAGAATTCCTGGTGACATCCGTGGATGTCGCCGATGGCGATGAGGCGACCGTTCATGCGTGCAGGTGGCTGAAAGTGCTAGCGTCGCCCGGAGGCGCGGGTAAACAAGAAAGCCTTCGTTTCCATGGAGCTCACCCTGCAGTCCCTGTCGCCCCGTTGTCATGTGTCCGGCCGCGAATTCGCGGAAGGCGAGCGGGTGGCGAGTTTCCTGGTGCGCGGGGCCCAGCCGGGGCCGGCGCCGGAGAAGCCCGATCCGGAGGCGGTGGGGCGTTTCGATGTGGCGTTGGAGGAGGCGGGGGCCTTCGTGGCGCCGGGGCCGGTGGTGTGTCGCTGGACGCAGGTCTTCAAGCCCCGCAAAGCGGGCGCGGACAACCCCGAGCGGGCGTTGAAGCTGACGGCGGAGAGCCTGTTCCTGGCGCTGAGCGACCCGGCGAACGAGCGCACGGTGGAAAACGAGCGCCTGCTGCAGGTGCTGGCGATGATGCTGGAACGCAAACGCGTGCTGCGCCCGAAGGGCCGCACGGCGGACAAGCAGCGGATGGTCTACGAGCACGCGAAGGCGAAGACCCTGCACGAGGTGCCGGCGGCGGAGCTGAGCCCGGAGTTTTTCCTGTCTATCCAGGAGCAGCTGGCCGCGCTGGTGGGCGGGGGCGGCGGGAAGGCGGCGGAGGGGGTGGCGGGGGACAAAGCCGCCGCCGGCGATGGAAACGGAAACCAGTGAGGCGCTTTTCGCCGCGCAGGATGCGGAGGCTCGGGGTGGTCCGAGGGGCGGAGACACGGCGGAGACGGGAACCGACGCATCGAGATCAATGCGTTCCACCGGCGGGACATGACCCGCGATCCGCCGCTCAGCCCTTGGCGCCGGCCTTGATCTCGATGACGTCGTGCGGGGCGGCCTCTTTCTGGCCGGCGGGGCTCACACGGATGTAGCGGGCCTTGGCGCGCAGCGTCGGCAGGTCGGCGGCGCCGAGGTAGCCCATGCCGCTCTGCAGGCCGCCGACCAGGCTGGCCAGCACCTCGTCGGCGCTGCCGGAGACCTCCTTGAGCGCCTCGATGCCCTCGGCGGTGAGCTTGCGGGTCTTGTCGGTCTTGTCGTGGCCGTAGCGGGCGGCGCTGCCGGCCTGCATGGCGGCGAGCGAGCCCATGCCGCGGTATTGTTTATAGAGCTTGCCGTTGATCTCCATGATCTCGCCGGGGGCCTCACGGCAGCCGGCAAGGAGGCCGCCGAGGATGACGGCGTCGGCCAGGGTGAGGGCCTTGACGATGTCGCCCGACTTGGTGATGCCGCCGTCGGCGAGGATCTTCACGCCCTTAGCCTGGGCGGCGCGGGACGCGACGTAGAGCGCAGTGAGCTGGGGGATGCCCACGCCGGCGACGATGCGGGTGGTGCAGATCGAGCCGGGGCCCTGGCCGACCTTGATGACGTTGGCGCCGCAATCGGCGAGAAAGGCCACGCCGCCGCCGGAAGTGACGTTGCCGGCGATGATGGTGAGGGAGGGGAAGGCGGCACGGATCATCTTCACCATGTCGCCGACGCCGGCGGTGTGGCCGTGGGCGGTGGAGATGGCGACGGCGTCGATGTGCTCGTCGACGAGGTGGCCGACGTGGGTGATGATTTTTTCCCGGTCGAGGGAGCCGTCGGGCAGGCGCACCGGCGCGATCGCGGCACCGGCGACGAGGCGGAAGTCGGAATCGCGGGCGGGCTTTCGGCGCGACTTCGACTCCGTCATGATGCGGTCGACGTCGGAGAAGGTGACCAGGCCGCGCAGGCGGTCGTTGTCGTCCACCACGAGCATCTTGTGGATGCCGACGTGCTCGGTGAAAAAGGCGTCGGCGGCTTTGATGGGATCGGGCTGGAGCTGGCGGGCGTTGAGCGTGAGCAGGTCGCCGCGGGCGGTCATGGCCTGGGCGACGGTGCGGGCCTTATAGCGCTCGCGGACGGCGGAGCCGGGCAGGAGGCCGACGAGTTTGCCGTCGAAATCGAGGACGGGGAAGGTGCGGAAATCGTATTTCTTGAGCTCCACCAAGGCGAGGATGTCGCCGATGAGCTGGTCGGGCGTGACGGTGATGGGATCCTGGATGAGGCCGTGGATGTGGCGCTTCACGCGGGCCACCTCCTTCACCTGGTCCTTGGGCGTCATGTTGTAGTGGAGGAGGCCGAGCCCGCCGTTGAGGGCCATGGCGATGGCCATGCGCGACTCGGTGACGGTGTCCATGTCGGAGGACACGACCGGGATCGAGAGACGGAGGGCCTCGGAGAGGGCGGTGCCGGTGTCCGCGTCCTTGGGCAGGATGTCCGAGTAGAGCGTCGCGAGCGAGACGTCGTCGAAGGTGAGCGCGACGGGCAGGTTGGCCGAGAAGAAGCGTTCGGCCGGGAGATAAAAATCGGCGTCGGCGGCGAAGGCGGAAGACGTGGCAACTGGTTTCATGAGTTGCCGGGGAATGAGTAGGCGGGCGGACGGTGCGTGCAAATGATTTTTGGGGCGGGCTGTTCGCCAGGGGAAATGAGCGGACGGAAAAGCGCGCCCGCGGTCGGGGCGCGCATCGAGGGCGAAATCCTGCGGAAACCCGGCCGGGCTCAGAAGCGGTAGCTTAGACCGAGCGAGTAGCACATCGGGTCGACATTCACGTCGATGACCTTGGCGCCGCCGACCTCCACGTCGCTGCCGATGAAAATCTTCTTCACGTCGACGTTGATCGCCCAGGAGTCGTTGAGCGCCCAGTCGAAGCCGACCTGCGCCGCGGGGCCGATGCTGTAGTTTTCCAGCTTCGCGGCTCCGCCGGCGAGGTTCTCGTCGAAGATGAGCGTGAAATTCACGCCGGCGCCGAGGTAGGGCCGGAAGCGTTGGCCGAGGCCGGGAAGGGCGGGGTGATACTGGACCAGGAGCGTGGGCGGCAGGTGTTTGAAGTCGCCGATGTCGGCGCCGGCGAGCTTCACGTCGTGCTCCTGCGGAACGGTAAGAACCAACTCGAGGGACCACCGGTCGTTGAGGGCATAGTCGATGTCGAACTCGGGAATGAGCTTGTCCTCGACCTTCACGGTCTGGTCGACGGCATCGAGGTAGGTGGCGCGGAGACGTACGGACCACGGGCCGGAAGCGGCGGCCTGGGCGGCGGGCGCCAGGGCCAGAGCGGCGGAAAGAAGGGCAGCAAAACGGATAGTGCGGGAACTCATGGTTGGATTGGATTCGCTGAAGCGGATCGCACCTTACGCCGAAAGGGGGGGGCTCCGCCGCGCATGCCTTGGCCAGAAGTGCGTGTGGATTGGCGTGGCGGCGGACGAGACCCGGGCGACGAGCGGAGGTTGACGCGGGCGTGGGGCGGGAGGGAGGGTGGCGGCGAGTCACTCATCATGTGGAAGATCGAATATCGCGCGTATCGGCTGCCCTTCCGCACCGTGGTGCGCACGGCGCATGGGCCCTGGGCGGAGCGCGAAGGGTTTTGCCTCCGGGTGACGAAGGAGGCTGGGCATTCTTACCCCGAAGGGGGGCGAAGAGACGTCGGGGAAGGGACGGGTGGGCCTGAGAACCCCAGGGGAATGGACGGCTGGGGGGAGGTGGCGCCGATTCCATGGTTCGGCACGGAGACGATCGTCCAGGCGGAGGCGGCGCTGGCGGGGTTGCGGGGGCGGGCGGTGGGCCTGGAGGATGCGCTGGCTCGCGTGCCGGCGGAATGTGTCTGCGTGCGCGCGGGGCTGGCGGCGGCCTTTGTGGAGGCGGAGACGGCTCTCTTCCCGGCCAAGGCGCAAAGAGACCAGGACGATGCGGAGGTGCAAAAAGAGAGGGAGCTGACGGAGGAGGTGAAGTTCCTGCCGGTGGCGGGACTCCTGCCGGCGGGGCGGGCGGCGCTCACCTCGGTCGGCGCCCGGCTCGAACTGGGTTTTCGCACCTTCAAGTGGAAGGTCGGGGTGGACCAGGCGGCGGACGAATGGGCGATCCTGGATGACCTGCTGGGCGAGCTGCCCAAAGGGGCGAGGCTGCGGCTCGACGCGAACGGTGCCTGGGATCGGCGCACGGCGGAGCGCTGGCTGGAGCGCGCGGCGGAGCGGCCGATGATCGACTACGTGGAGCAGCCGGTGGCGGCGGACGGGCGGGGCGCGGAGGATCTGTTGCGCGGGCTTGCGGAGGATTTCCCGGTGAAGATCGCTCTGGACGAATCCCTCGCTGGCGCGCGCGACGTGGAAAAGTGGCTGGCTGCGGACTGGCGCGGAGTGTGGGTGATCAAGCCTGCCCTGCTCGGCGAACCGGGGCCGGTGCTGGCCCGGCTGGCGAAGGCGGGGGCGGACCTGGTGTTCGGCTCGGCGCTGGAAACCCGGATCGGCGCGCGGGCCGGGCTGCGCATGGCCTTTGCCTGGGCCGCGGGACGGCCGGCGGCGGAGCGGCGTGCCCTGGGCTATGGCGTGTGGCCCCTGTTTGCGGAGGCGAAGGCGGATGGACCGGCGAACGGGGCCTTCCTCCGGCGCGAGGAACTGGAGCGGATCGATCCGGAGGCGCTATGGAACGCGCTGAGCTGATCGTGCGGCTGCGGGATTTTGCCGGCGAGGCGCTGGTGGAGCACGGCGACGCATGTTTCCTGGTCGATCCGGGCTGGGGGGAACGCGAGCGCGCGCAGTGGGCGGCCCTGGCGGCGCGGCGGCCGGAGAACTGGGGCGGCCGTCGAGGCTGGCTGTGCATACCGACCGGCGGTTCCTCGGGAGCGATGAAGCTGGCGCGGCACGATGAGCGGACGCTCGGTGCGGCCGCGGCGGGATTTTGCGCGCATTTCGGAGTGGCGCGCGTCGATGCGCTGGGCCTGTTGCCGGCCTGGCACGTGAGCGGCCTCATGGCCTGGATGCGTTGCGCCTGGAGCGGCGGCACTCACCGCGTGGCGAAATGGAAAGAGGTGGAACGCGGCGCGGCGCGGCCGGCGGGGGAGGGCGCTTTCGTCTCGCTCGTGCCGACGCAGCTGGCGCGTCTGCTCGGCGACCCGGAGGCGGAGGCGTGGCTGCGGGGTTTCCGGGCGGTGGCGCTCGGCGGGGGCCCGGCCTGGCCCGAACTGCTTGCGCGGGCCCGGGCGGCGCGCCTGCCGGTGGTCTTGAGCTATGGGATGACCGAGACGGCGGCGATGGTGGCGGCGCAGCGTCCGGAGGAATTCGCCGCCGGGGACGAATCCTGCGGGCGGGCCTTGCCTCATGCCCGGCTTGCGACGGACGCGGAGGGCCGTGTGGTCGCCGCCGGAGCATCCTTGTTTCTTGGATACTGGCCGGAGGAGCGACCGGAGAGTTCCGGGGCAGGATGGCGCACCGACGATCTGGGTGAGTTTGACGGCGATAAACGCCTGTGGCTGCTCGGGCGGGCGGACGCGCTGATCATCACCGGCGGCGAAAAGGTGAATCCGGCCGAAGTGGAAGCGGCCTTGCGCGAGGCAGGCGGGGATGCCTTGGCCGACGTGGCGGTGGCGGGGGTGCCGCATCCGGAGTGGGGGAGCGAGGTGGTCGCGTTTTATCCGGTGACCGGCGGGCGGTGCGGGTTGGAAGAAGGCAGGTTGCGGGAGGCGCTGGCGGGCAGGCTGGCCGCGGCCAAACGACCACGGCGCTACGTGGCCGTCCCGGCGGCGCAGTGGCCGCGGGATGCGCGCGGCAAGCTCAACCGCGCGGTGCTGGCGCGGCTGGCCGGGCCGGATCAGGGTTGAGCCGTTTCGGCGGCAGCCGGGGTTGCCGAGGGCGAAGCATCCGGGGCCGTAGCCGGAGGCGCGGCGGGTGCGTCGGTAGCCGGCGAAGCCTTCCCTGGCCCGGCCGGAGACCAGCGCTGCAGGCCGATGCGATTGCCGAAGATGACGATGCTCCAGGCGGTGCGCCCGGGGAAGCTCGCGACCAGTTGGGCGTTTTGCTCCGGCTTGAGATCGCGGGCGTAGAGAATGGTGTACGCGTCCCAGTCCCGGGGCAGATCGGCGGTCTCGAGCCGTCCGTCCGCAGAATCGTCGAAGTTGGCCAGGACCAGGTGGCGGCCCGGCGTCTCCCGGATTTTTGCCGCGATTTCGTCCATCCGGGCCTTGAAAAAATATTCGCTGCCGAGGGGTTTGATCTGCGGACCCCAGCCGAAGGCGAACAGTTGGAAGAGGATCGCCGCGGCGATCTGGCGGGGTGAGGGAGCGGCGCGGTCGCAGCCGACGGCCACCAGCCATAGGATGGGGGCGGTGAGGAAGGTCCACCAGAGGGAGTTGGGCGGGTAGTAGAGCAGGGCCATCACCGCGGTCCCGAGCAGCAGAAGGACGGGAATTCTGGTGGATGCCGGCTTCGTGCCTCCGCTCAGAACGACAAGCAAGGCGAGCCCAGCCAGGACCAGGCCGCCCGCCTGATGCGCTCCGGCGGCCAGCCGTTCCAGCCAGAGTTTATAGACCGGCGCCGGCCAGGCGGAACGAGGGACCATGATCAGCTCGTCGTAGCGTTCCAGGACCGGATCGAGGTTTTCGGGAGGCGGCCGCAATCCATCCCAAAACCAGACCGGAGCGCTGGTTTTGGTTTCGAAATAATAGGCTGCGGGAGATGTCCAGGGAGAGCCGACGACCGCCTGGTTGCGAAGGGCCAGGGCGAGGAGGGTGCCGAGCACGGGGAGGGCAGCGACGGCCAGAAGAGCGGGGGCCAGCCGGGAACCCGGGACCGAAACCCGTCCGCGGAGCACGCGCCTCAAAAGCAGATCCACCGCCGCCCCGGCCACGAAGCAGACGAAGAGAGCGGGGAAAGACAGCAGGAGACCGGAGAGACCCGCGCCCAGCAGCAGGGCCTTTCCTTTTTTGGCGGCGGGATCTTGCAATTCCAGCCATCCGCCGAGCGCCAGAGCTGAAAAGGCGAGGATCAGGAAGGGATGCGGATCCCTTATTTGCCAGGCCTGGCCGTGGCAGACCGCAAGCAGGGCCAGTGCGGTAATCAGGGCATCGATGCCGAAGCGGGATCCAGGGCGGCGGCCGAGCAGCCAGCCGAGGGAAAGCGCGGCGCCGGCCAGGGCCAACGCGGCGGCGACCCGGGGGGAGCCGCCCGAGACCGCGATGGCGAGCGCCGCCGCTTCCTGCGCGATCGGGTGGCGGCCCTTGTTGGTGGGGGCCTGCAGCACCAGCAATTGTTCCCAATGCGGGGCGGAAGGAGGCAGCGAGGCGAAAAGCGACAACGCGGCATAGTTGGAGGCCGCCAGCCGGTCGGCTCGTTCCTGCGGGGTGGACGGGCGCTTCGCGTCGTAAAAGAACACGCTGAGCCAGATGGCCAGTGCCAGACCTCCGAGGGCGAAGAGCGAGGCGCGAAACCACGGGGGCAGGGTGAGGGAAGACATGGGCAGGGAGGGTTAGGCGTTTCCGAGGTTGTCAGGCAAGCCCGTGCGCTCCTTACCTTCGGCCGATGTTGTCCCAGATGAACGCCCTGCTCTCCGGAACCGCCGCGCTGTTCCGGGAAAAACCCTTCCGCGTCGCCGCGGTTCTGTGCGGGTTCCTGATCGTGCTGGTCTATTCGGGAATGCCGGCAGAGGAGCTCACCTTCGATAATTCGTATGTTATCGGCGAGGATGTCCGCCTGCGGAATTACGAGTTCGATGCCCTGGGCAAAATATTCGGGAAGGATTATTGGTGGCCCTCGCTTCAATCGAATCTATATCGCCCCTTCACGACGCTCGGCTTCTGGGTGGAATATTGTATTCTGGGCTACGGCACGACGCCTCTCGGGTATCAGGCCGCCAATGCCCTGCTGCATTGGGCAAATGTGCTGCTGCTCTTTTTCCTCGCCCACAAATTCGGGATTTCCCGCCGGGGGGCCCTCTTTGCCGCGATTATATATGCCGTGCATCCCATCGCGACGGAGGCGGTCGCGAACATCGTGGGGCGTTCCGACCTGCTGGCGACCGTAGGCGTGCTGGGCGGGCTGATTTGTTATTTCAACGCCTTGGAGCAATCCGATCCCCGGCGGCGCCTGCGCTGGCTGGCCGCCTGCGGCGCCTGCGGGTTCGCCGGCGTGCTCGCCAAGGAAAGCGCGATTGTCCTGCCGGCCATCGTCGCCTGGCACGGGCTGCTGCGTTGCGGCGAATTCAAGGCTGGAGCGGAAACGCGGGCCCGCTGGCTGGCGGACGCCGGCTGGTCGGCCTTGTTGCTGGCCCCGGCGGCCGTCGCTTTTCTGGCGACGCGCCTGGTTTATTCGTTGGCGCCGGGAGTCACGAATCACCCTTTTATCGACAACCCGCTTGTCCGCGAAGGTTTCGGCGTGTCGAAGCTGACCGCGTTCTCGGTCTGGGGACAACAGCTGGCCGCGCTCTTCAATCCCACCGGGCTGTCGTGTGATTATTCCTACGATGCGATTCCGGTGGCGGAGCTGATGTTCGGCAACAAGACGGCGGTCATCGGATGGATTACGTTTCTGGGTTTCAGCGGGATCTTCGGCTTCCTTTTTTGTACGCGGAAAAAACTCGCCGACGATCCTCTGTTTCTGGCGGGCGCTTATGCGATTGCGATGCTTCCTACTTCCAATCTGCTGATCGAGATCGGCAGCATCCGGGCGGACCGGTTCCATTATTTGCCGAGCGCCTTTTTCTGGCTTTTCCTCGTTTTGCTCGTCCTCCGCCTCGTGGCCTGGGCAAGGCCCGCGGAGAACCGGCTCAAGGCGGCTAATGCCGTGATCCTGGCTTGGTGTTTCTGCATCGCGGCGATCGCTCATGTCCGGTGTTACGACTGGCGTTCGAACCTTAATCTCTGGGGCAGTGCCCTCGTCGCAGTCCCTGGCAGTTCCAAGGCCCAGGCGGCCTATGGCAACGAGCTCATGCGGATGAAGCATGACGAGCCGAGTGCGCTCCGGGCGATCGCCGGCGCGAAGAAGGCGCTGGAGATCTACGAACGGACCTCGGTGCCGCCGGAAGACTGGCCCATCATGGTATTCTCCGACGTGGGAGCTTTCTCGAATTTTCTATACAAGGAGCTTTCAAAGACGCCCGGCCGGGAGGAGGAGGCAAATCGGTACCTCGAGGATGGGATAGCGTGGCTCAAGCGGGGTATCGAGTATGAGAGCGCCGCCCGGCGCCAATGGGCCCGTTTGTGGGTGGGCGGTCATTTGAAAGAGGCTCCCGTGTTCGAGATCATGCATTGCAACTACGTGGAGGCGTTGCACCACCAGAAGCGATGGGCCGAAGCTTCCGCGGAACTGGATGTGTTGGTGGAAAAGCTGCCTTTTAAAACCGGGATACACGATCTCAGGGCGCAAAACCTGCGGGGGCAGGGCCGACTGCAGGAGGCGGTGGACTCCTGGATCCTGCTGGCGCTCATCGCTCCGGACCAGACCTTTTATATCAAGGATATGAACGATACGATCGCGCAGATCGACGGCTCGGGAAAATCGTTGATAAAAACCCCCACCGGCGAGACCAGGCTCAATCTGGAAAGCGAGCTGGTGATCGCGGCGGTGCGGCGGGCCTGGAAAACGTACGACGGGATCTTGACCAGGCACAACATGGAGCTGGAGCGAAAGCAGCTGAAGCGCGCGATCCGATACAAATACGGAATAAAAGACGCTTTGTCCTGAGCGACGAATCTTTCGTGGCCGGACGTATGGCGAGATCCGGTTGTACAAAAAAAGCCCGCGACGCGGGGCGTGCGGGCTTGGGAGAGGGCCGGTGAGGAGGCGTGGACCGGGGCCGTCGTTCAGCCGCCATGCTCGGCGAGCCAGCGCTCCGCCTCGATGGCGGCCTGGCAGCCCATGCCCGCGGCCGTGATGGCCTGGCGGTAGACGTGGTCGGCGCAGTCGCCGGCGACATAGACCCCGGGCACTTTGGTGAGCACCTGCGAGCCGGCGGCGGGCACGAAGTAGCCATTCGCGTCCACGTCGAGCGCGGCGGCGAAGGGGCCGGTATTGGGCACGTGGCCGATGGCCACGAAAAGCCCCTTCACCGGCAGGGTGCGTTCCGCGCCGGTGTTCACGTCCTTGATCCGGAGGCCGGAGACGGCGCCCTGCTCCACGCCCTCGACGGCGACGGGGATGGAGTTCCACACGCACTCGATCTTCGGGTGCGAGATCGCGCGGTCGGCCATGATCCGGGAGGCGCGGAGAGTGTCGCGGCGGTGGACCAGATAAACCTTGCTGGCGAAGCGGGTCAGGAAGAGCGCTTCCTCGGCCGCGCTGTCGCCGCCGCCGATCACGGCGACGTCCATCTTCCGGTAAAAGGCCCCATCGCAGGTGGCGCAGGTGGTCACGCCCTTGCCGCCGTAGAGCTCCTTCTCGCCGGGGATGCCGGTCATGCGCGGCGAGGCGCCGGTGGCGACGATCACGCTGCGGGCCAGGATCACGCGGTCGCCGCAGACGAGCTTGCGCGGGGTGGACGAAAAATCCACCGATTGCACCTGGGCCTGCTCGAAGCGCGCGCCGAAGCGGGTGGCCTGCGTGCGCAGGTTCTGCATGAGCTCGAAGCCGTCGATCCCCTCCGGGAAGCCAGGGAAGTTCTCCACCTCGCTCGTGGTGGTGAGCTGGCCGCCGGGGAGCGTGCCCTCGATGACGAGCGGATTGAGGTTGGCGCGGCCGGTGTAGATCGCGGCGGTGAGCCCGGCGCAGCCGGTACCGACGATGACGACGTTTTCGACGGAAGAGGACATGGTGGAAGCGAGAAGCGGACACGTTGGCGCGGCCTTGGCAACGCGCAAGGCGGGCGGGCGATCGAACGGAAGATCGGAGCGGCGTAGTGCGGCGCGCCAGCCCGCATCCGGTCTAGAACAGCCGCAGCAGGGAGCGCGGACCGATGTCGAGGAAGACCTCGCGGTCCGCCGCAGGGCGGGGCAGGGTACGGAGCAGGCGTCCCTGCGCGTCGAAAACCCCGATGGCCGAACCGTCCGCGAGCGAGGCGTAGCAACAACGATCCACCGCGTCGTAGGCGAGGGAGTTGCCTTGCACGGCCTGTTCCAGGGCGATTTCGCCGCAGGCTTCGCCTTTGACCGAAAAACGCAGCACCCGGTGCGCGATCGCCTCGGGCAGCACGACGAATTCGTCCTTCGCCACGTCGTAGGCCACGCCCCGGACCGGCTCGGCAAGGCCGGCGAGGGGAATATAGCCCTCCAGTTCGCCATAAAGGTCGGTCTCGATGAGGGCAGGCCCGGTGGGATCGCTGAAAAACAGGTGGCGGTCGCGGGGTCGGATGGTGAGGTCGTGGCCGCCCAGGGGGAGATTCGGCGCCTTGAAGACGCGTTTCACCCCGGCCGCCGGGCGGTCCACCACGCGGATGAAGTTGCCCGGGAAAATGCGCAGGAAGAGGTGGTCGGTGTAGGGATCGTAGGCGAGGCCCAAGACCTGTTCCCCTTCTTGCACGAAGGCGGGGATCTGCGCGAGTTCGGCGCCGGTGAGCGGGTCGACGTCGCGCACGGTGGTCTCTCCCGCCGCAGGGGAATAGAGATAGGCATGCGCCTGGCCCGGTGTGCTGCAGCCGCCCAGGCCCAGCGCCAGCCCGGCGGTGAGGAAACTCGTGAAAACGATGGCCATTCGCGTTGCGCCGGGGCGCGCGCCCGCCGGGCGCTGGCTGCGAAAGAGCTCAGGCCGGCGTGGCGGCAAAACCCGCTTCGGGCAAGGCGTCCGAGGGGGAGGTGGGTCAGAGGCCAACGCCCCCTCGGACAAGGCCGGCTCAGCCGGGTTTTGCTTCCACCCGCAGGGCTCGACGGTCTGAAATAATTCGAAGACAACGCCCAACCCGCCTCCATGAAAGTCGCCCTCGTCAGTGGAACCAGCATCATTCATTCGCCGCTTTTTTCCACGTGGCCGGAACGGACGGTCGAGACGAATCATGGCCCGGTTGTGTTAAAAGAGGGTAAGGAATGCGTGGTGCTCAACCGCCACGGCGCGGGCCCGGTGCCCTTGCCTCCGCATCGGATAAACTTCCGGGCGAACGTCGCGGCCTTGGCGCAACTGGGCTTCGCGGACGTGGTGTCGTTCAATTCCGTGGGCTCGCTCCAGCCGCGTCTGGTCCCCGGCACCTTCGTCTCCTGCTCGGACTACGTCGGCCTCCAGCAGGGGCCGGCGACCTACTTCGACGACGAATTGAAGGGTGGCGCGCCGGGCATCGCCAACAATCTCGTGCCTCGCCTGGTCGCCGCGCTCGGCCCGGAGTTCCCGGTGGCCACCGGCCTGACCTACGTGCAGACGCGCGGGCCCCGGTTCGAGACCCGGGCCGAGATCCGGATCATCCGCCACTGGGGCGACGTCGTGGGCATGACGCTCGCGCACGAGGCCGACCTCTGCACCGAGCTCGGCTTGCGCTACAATTCGCTGGGCATCGTGGACAACTACGCCAATGGGCTCGAAGGTGCGGCAATCGATTTCGTCAAATTCAAGCAGCACGTACAGAGCAACCAGGAGCGCGTGAACCGTTTTATCTCCCGCGTGTTGGAAATCCTTTCATGAACGACAACCCCCTTTCCCATTCTCTCCCCAAGGTCGGCGTCCTCGGCCTCGGCATAATCGGCGGCATCTGGGCCCGCCACTATGCCGCCGCCGGCGTTCTGGCCGGCGTCTGGAACCGCACGCCGCAGCCCGGCGCGCCGGCTTGGCGGGCCACGCCGGAGGAGGTGGCCGCGGTCGTGGATGTCGTGCAGATCGTGGTCGCCGATCCTCCGGCGGTTCGGGCGCTGCTGGCGCGCATCGTTCCGGCTCTTGGGCATGGCAAGGTCGTGGTCCAGTCGAGCACGATCGATCCGGCCTCGAGCGAAGAATTCCGCGTGACGGTCGAGACGGCCGGCGCCCGCTACCTCGAGGCGCCTTTCACCGGCAGCAAACCCGCCGCCGAGCAGCGGCAGACGGTCTATTATCTCGGCGGGGAGGCGGCGCTCATCGCCTGGCTGGAGCCGGTGCTTTCGCTCGTCTCCGCCACGCGGCTGCACATCGGGACCAACCGCCAGGCGGCCGCGCTGAAGCTGGCGATGAACCTCAACGTCGCGGTGCAGATCCAGGGCCTGATCGAGGCCCGCGCGCTCGCGGCCGCGGCCGGCGTAGGCGACGAGGTTTTTTACGGCGCCTTGTCGAGGAACGTCGGCTATTCCGGCTTGGTGAAACTGAAGGAGCCAAAGCTGCGCGCAGGCGATTTTTCCCCGCAGTTTTCGGTGAAGCACCTGCACAAGGACCTGCGCCTCGCCTCGGCCGCGGCCGGCTGCGCGGAGCTGCCGGCGCTCGACGCGGTGCGCGAGCAGCTGAAGACCGCCGAGGCGCGCGGCTTCGGCGACGAAGACTTCATCGCGCTCGCCAAAGTCCTCGGGGCCTGAGTGCGGCCGGCGCGGTCTCAGGCGCCGTCCGGCGCCTGCAGGGTCTTGATGAAGGACTCGGCCTCGCGGATGGCGGCCTCCATATCGGCCACGAGGCGGCCGATGTCGGCCTCGAGTTCGCCTTGGGTCGCATCGAGCGAGGCGAGGGAGCGGGCGTTGAGGTTGTGTTTGAGGAACAGGACCTGGTCCCGGAAGGTCGCGATCACCGGGTCCATGCGCGCGGCCGCCTGGAGCATGAGCCGATGGACTTTTTCATAGCCGCGCCGCGTGGCTTCCAGCTGGCGCTCGCTCCGGACGCGGAGCGCCGGGCTGGAATACTGTTTCAGCTCGTCCTTCCACTCGTCGAAGAGGGCCTCGGCGACGTCCTCGACCGCGTCGATGCGCTCGCGGACTTCCCGGGCGCGAGCCTCGCTGCGTTTGAACTCGGCGCTCATGGTTTCGTACCTTCGCTGGAGATCGCCGCCGTCGGTTCCGGTCACGGCCTGGAACCGCTCCAGCGCGCTCGCGAACTGCTCCTTGGCCTCGGTCTGCGCTTCCTGGGCCTTTTCGACGCGGTCCACCAGCAGCTCGCGTTTCGCGTAGCCGAATTTCTCCAGCGTGTTGTAGTAGGTGGAGGAGCACCCGGCGGCGAAAAGCGTCAGGAGGAGGGCGGAGCGGGCGAGGAAAGGTTTCATGGCTGGCCCGATGGACCGCAAAACCGGCGGACCGTTCGGGAAAATCGTCCGGCGGGGGCTGGCGCCGGCGCGACACGCGTTCCGCGAATTTGATCCCTTGGCCGGGGAATTTCCTTCGATGGCGCCCGTTGACGCGCGTCCTCTCCGCGGCATCTTTTGCGGGCATACCACCCATGAGCGATTTTTTCTCCGCCCCGCAAGTCACGGCTGCCCGGGAGACCTTGCAAAAACTTCGCGTTTCGATGCGCGGCAGCATCAAGGGCAAGGACAACGTCGTGGATCAGGTGCTCGTCGCGCTGGTGGCCGGCGGGCATGTGCTGATCGAGGACTTGCCGGGCGTGGGCAAGACCACCCTCGCCTATGCTCTCGCGCGCTCGATGGACTGCGCCTTTTCCCGCATCCAGTTCACCAGCGACCTGCTGCCGAGCGACGTGACGGGCGTGGCGGTCTACGACGAGACGATCAAGGAGTTCGTCTTCAAGAAGGGCCCGGTTTTCGCCAACATCGTGCTGGCGGACGAGATCAACCGCGCCACGCCCAAGACCCAGTCCTCCCTGCTCGAGGTCATGGATCGCGGCAAGGTGACGGTGGACGGGCAGGCCCACGCGGTCGGCGCGCCCTTCATGGTCTTCGCAACCCAGAACCCGGTGGATTACGAGGGCACCTTCCCCCTGCCGGAGAGCCAGATGGATCGTTTCCTCATGCGCCTGCACATGGGCTATCCGCAGGCGGCCGACGAACTCGAGATCCTGCGCAGCACGCGCCACGGCTACGATGCGATCGCGCTGGAGGCGGTGGTGACGCGTTCGGACATCCTGCAACTCCAGCAGTTGGCCGCGCACGTTTTTATCGAAGACTCGGTGCTCGACTACATCCTGCGCATCGTTGCGGCGACGCGCACCGAGGCCGATTTCCGGGCCGGCGTCTCGGTGCGCGGAGGGCTCGCACTCAAGCACGCGGTGCAGGCGCGCGCGCTCATCGAGGGGCGCGATTTCGTGGTGCCGGACGACGTGCAGGCGCTGGTCGGGCCGGTGCTCGCACACCGTCTCACGCTCGTGCGCCCGGCCTCCGACGGCATGGAGGAGCGCCGTATCGTGGTGGCGGCGCTGAAGCGCATCGTCGCGGCCATCAACCCGCCCGCGTGAGGCCGGCGACCCAGGCGATGGCGAAGCCGGCGCATTTTCCCCGCGCGGGCCGGACGGCGGGTCCGGGCGCAGAGCCGTGGGTGGCGCCGGCCGCCGGCTACACGGAGTGGCAGGGGCCCTGGGCGGCCTCGCGCCGCCGCCGCGAATATCGCTGGCGCGCGCTGCTCTGGTCGCTCCTTTATCCGCCGCGCGGGCATCGGATCGCGCCGACGCTCACCGGCGTGCTGCTTATCGCCGTGTCGCTGGGCATCGGCACCGCCGCCTACAACACGGCGAACAACATCCTCTTCATCACGCTGTCGCTGCTGCTCTCCTGCCTCGTGCTGAGCGGCGTGTTGTCCTGGCTCAACCTGCGCGGGGTCGCGTGGCGGATGCAGTACGCCGGCCCCTGGCGGGCTGGCCAGACGCAGGCGGTCGCGCTCGAGCTCCGCAACGGCAAGGGTGTGCTGCCCACCTACGGCCTGTGGTTCGACCTGGCGGTGGGCGCCGGGCCGGAAACGGAGACGGTGCGCCGGCACCTGGAATCGCGCCTGGACCCCGGCGCGACCACGCGGCTGGAGTGGCCGGTGAAAGCGGCGCGCCGGGGCCGGCTGCGCCTCCGGCTGGCCGCGGTCGGTTCGCTTTTCCCCTTCGGCTTTTTGCGCAAGGCGGTCGCGTCCGACCTGGGCGCGGAGGTGCTGGTGTGGCCCGCCCCGGTGGAGTATCGGCGTCATGGCGACGGCGCGGCCTGGCGGGTGATGCGCAGCGAGGGTCAGGTGAACCGGCCCGGCCAGGGCGGCGACCTGCTGGCGCTGCGCGGCTACGTCCCCGGCGACTCGCCCCGGCTAGTGCATTGGAAGGCCAGCGCCCGCCTGCGGCAGCTGCTGGTGCGCCAGTTTTCCACCGAGGGCCTGGAGGGCTTCACGCTGCGGGTGACCAGCGATGCGGCGCTCTGGCCGCGGCCCGAGCAATTCGAACTCGCGCTGAGCCTGGCGGCGACCCTGGCCGAGGATCTGTTCCGCTCGGAACGGCTGCAGGCGGTGGCGATCGACGACGAGCCGGTGCAGGTCGTGCGCCGGCTGCGCGACGTGGAGGTGTTTCTCGACCGGCTCGCCGGGCTCGAGGCGGTGGAGCGACCCCGCCGGCCTTCCGCTGCCCCTTTCCCCCGCGGGAGCAAGGCCCGGCGGGTACTCGATATCGAACCCCAGGGACCGCGCGGCGTCGCGGCCACGCTCAATGGAAAGATCACGGCCACAGCTTAGTCTCGCCGAGCTGTTCCAGCTCCGTTGGTTCCTGGGCGGCCTGCTCGGGCTGGTCTCGGCGTGGACCCTGTTTTACATGGAGGTGGACGCGCTGCTCGCGCTCGCGCTGATTACCCTGACGGTGCCGGTGTTCACCTTCTGGCCGCACCTTTCGCAGGGATTGCCGGCCTTCGTCCACCGACTGGCCTTTCCGCTGATCGTGACGATCTTCGCGCTCGATCTCTGGGAAAACCGCGAGCCCTTGCCGGCGATGATCCGGCTCGACCTCATGCTGCTCGGCTACCGTTGCATCGCGCCGCGTGGAAGGCGCGAGGACCTGCAACTCATCCTGCTGGCGCTTTTCGTCGTGGTGGTGACGGGGGTGTTCACCGTGTCGCCCGCCTTCGTGGTGCAGATCCTGTTCTTCACGGCTGCGGCGCTCGGACTGCTGCTGGCGGTGACACTTTCCGACGCCCGCGCGGGCGGCTCGGCCGCAGTGGCGCCGGGCTGGGAGCGGGTGCACTGGCGGGAGCTTTTCGGGCGGGTACGGGCGGTCACGGACCTGCGGGTCGTGGGCTCGGCCGCGGCCTTGTTCTGCGGCGTGGTGGGACTTTCGGTGGTGTTGTTCCTCGCCCTCCCGCGTGTCGAGATCAGCAACAGCTTCTTCCTCGACAAACTCATCACCAAGAAGTCCCGCACCGGCTTTTCCGAGGACGTGCGGTTCAACGAGGTGGTCGACATCGCCGAGGACACGGGAGTGGCCTTCGCGGTCGACGTGAGCGACCCCTCGGCGGTGCCGGCCGAGCCCTACTGGCGGATGGTCGTCCTCGACGAGTATTCGGGCGAAGGATTTCGCATGTCGAACGGGCTGCGGAACAGCTTCAGCTCGAGCCGCGAGAAGGTCCATTCGCACGGCGGGGTGGGCCGCTCGCGCGACGACCGCACGGTGTGGACCATCTACTATCAGCCGGGCGTGAGCCGCTACCTGCCGCTGATGGGCGGCTTCGGCCGGCTGGGCTTCGGCGAGCCGCAGGCTTTGAGCCAGAGCCCGGCGCTGCGGGTCGCAGCCCTCCAGAACGAGCCGGCCAAAATGATCGCCTACCGGGTCGAGGGCATGGACACCGATGGGATCCTGCGCGACCGCCGCTTCGCGGTGGAGAAAAAGGTCTCGCCGGCCGAGCATCGCCCGCGCCGTTTCGCCCGCGAGCGCGACGAGGACGGCGAGGTCCTGCGCTACGGGGACGACCTGCCGCCGCTGGTGACCGAGCCGACCTTCCTGGAACTGGACAACGTCCGCGAGGAGGACCGCGCGCGGCTCGAGGAGTGGGCGACGCAGATCGGCGGCGCCGGGGAGGGCGGGGCGGACTTCGCCCGGCGCGCCGGTGCGTGGCTGCAATCGCGCCACGGCTACAGCATGCAGTCGCGCACTCCCCGGGGCGAGGGGGACGTCCTGGTCCGCTGGCTGGCCTCGACGGAGCCCGGTCACTGCGAACTGTTCGCCGGCGGCCTGGTGCTGCTCGCGCGGGCGGCCGGGGTGCCCTCGCGCCTGGTGACCGGTTTCAAGGGCGGCGTGTGGAACGAGACGAGCGGCCACATCAGCGTTAAAAATTCCGACGCGCATGCCTGGACCGAGATCTGGGACGAGGAGCTCGGTTCATGGCTGCGGGTGGATGCCACGCCGGGCTCGCAGCTCACGCCCTCGCGCACGCCCGAGGCGGGCAAGGAGGGCGGCGCGGCGCACATGCAGCGGGACCGGGGTTGGAGCGCGCGCTTCGACGGTCTCCGGGTGTTCTGGTACCGGCGCATCGTCAATTTCGACCAAAGTTCCCAGGTCGAGCTGTTGCGCGGCACCAAGGAGGGCCTGCGCGTGGCGATGCAGAAAGCGCGGGAGGCGGTCGAGCGGAGGCTGCGGGCCTCGGTGGAGTGGCTGCGGCAGCCGTGGGATTTTCCGCGCGTGGCGGGAGTGGCCCTGGCGCTCGGGGTGGGGGCGGGCCTGGCGATTTTGTGGCATCGGGTGGGGCGGTCGGGCTGGCTGGCCTGGCGAAGCCGGCGGGCGGCGTCGCACCGGCGCGATCCGGTTCGACGCGAAGCCTCGCGTTGGCTGGATCGGCTCGGGGATCTGGAAAGCTCGCGGCCCGAAGCCGCCGCCGCGCGCGCGCAGGTCGCCGCGGCGCGCGCCGAGCTGCTGCGCCTGCGTTTCGGCGCGCGGGAGGGCTGGGCGTCGCCGCAGGCGGTTTTCGCCCGGGCCCGCGAGGCGCGGCGGGTGGCGCGCAGGGCGATGCGCTGAGCTTATGCGGCGGCGCGGACGAGCATCGGCGAAGTGGTCGTCGCGGGAATGAGGTCTCGGACCGTGGGTGTCCGGGCCGGCACGAGCAAAGGCTCGCCCTGAATGAGAGCAACGTAGGCGGCGGCGGCGATTTCCTGAGGGCTCGGGAGGGGACTGGTGACCGGGGTGGCGGGTTCCAGCCCGGGGGCGTGGGCATCGGGATCGCTGCGAATCACGGTGAGGGTGACGCCGCTCCCGGTTTCCTCCGAGGCGGCGCCGGAATCGGCGCGGAAGAGAAGCTGGCCCCGCCCGTCGGGGCTTTCGGCGTCGGGCGCGGTATCGGAGCGTTCGAGCTCGAGAATGCGGCCGTGCCCGCGGGTGATCATGGCAGGGAGGAAACGCTGGGTGATGCGTTTGTCGCCGGAGACGTTGACGAGGATCTCGGGATTGACGCCGGCGGCGGTGAGAAGGGCAAAAAGTTCGTCGGCGGAGGAGGGTTTGCGGAGGTCGAGGGCGACCGGGCGCACGTTCACGCCGAATTCGCCCTGGATCCGGCCGGCGGTGTCGAGTAGGTCGGGTTCGATGGCCTCGACGAGGACCAGATCGTGGCCATGCCGGGCCAGTTCGCGGGCGAGTTCGTGGCCGAGGGGGCAGGCGGTGTCGGTGACCAAGGCCGGCTCGCGGGGGGAAGCAGAGGGAGTCGAAGGTGAGTTCATGGCCTCCGATAGTGCCTCCGGCATGCCGGGGAAGGTTGTTTGCGCTTAATTTTCTCAAGGATGGTGGTTTGCGGGGAAACGACGTTTCGGGCCGCGAGGATGGGATTCGGGCATTTTGCAATTCTGCGCCCCGGGGTTCTTGCAAATCACCCGAAGGCGGCGGGTGGGTGCGGGCCCCTCCTTTCTTCGGCGGCCCGCCGCCTGGCGCCCGGGAAAACCGCGGGAAAAACCCCACGGGAGGCCGCAGGCGGCGGCCTGTTTTTCGTGGGGCCAGGTGACCTCCGCGGCGGGTGGGTGTCGTGTCTGGAACGCCTCGCGCCGGGGTTTCCGGCGCGAAGACGATTCAATCCTTAACCCAGGCTCCAATCCATGAAAACAAATCAATCCCAGCAGCTCGTCGGCAAGAAAGTGGCCATCCTCGTCGCGGATGGTTTTGAAGAAAGCGAACTCCTGAAACCTCGCGCTGCGCTCGAGGCGGCGGGCGCGCTGACCCTGATCGTCTCGCCCAACAAGACCTCGGTGAAGAGCTGGACGGGCCAGGGCTTCGGCCAGAGCCTGACCGTGGACGTGCAGGTCGGCAAAGCGGACGCGGGCGATTTTGACGCGCTGCTGCTGCCCGGCGGCGTGATCAACCCGGACAAGCTTCGCATCGAGCCGGATGCGGTGAAGTTCGTGCGGGCGTTCTTCGACGCCGGCAAGCCGGTCGCCGCGATTTGCCACGGTCCGCAGTTGCTGATCGAGGCGGAGGTGGTCGACGGACGGCGCCTCACGTCGTATGCGTCGGTGAAGACGGACTTGATCAACGCCGGCGCGCACTGGATGGACGAAGAGGTCGTCGTCGACCAGGGGCTGGTGACGAGCCGCAAGCCGTCCGACATCCCGGCCTTCAACAAGAAGGTGATCGAGGAGATCGCCGAAGGCGTGCACGCCGGCCAGCATGGCTGAGCGCGGACGGGCGGCGCGGCGAACGCCGCGGGACCGTCTGCCTTTTCCCTCTTGGAGCCCCGGCCGGCTGCCGGGGCTTTTTGGTTTTTCGGAATAGGACGAATAGGACTTAGAGGGCCTCTGGGACTTTATGGGTCAGACGCTCGCGGAGACGCGGCAGGAGTGCGCGGCGAAGCCCGCGCCGAAGGCGACGAGCCACCAGTCGGCGCCCGGGGCCGGAGTGTCTTCGCGGAGGGCGTCGGCGAGGGCGAAGAGCACCGAGGGGCTGCTCATGTTGCCGTGGTCGCGCAGTACACGGCGGCTGGTGTCAAGACGGTGGCCGGGCAGGGCGGCCTCGAGGGCGTCGAGCACGTCGCGCCCGCCCGGATGGCTGAGGATGCGCGCGGGTGGGGGCAGGGCGGGCGGTTCGGAGGCGAGGAGGCGGCTGACGGCGGCGGCGGCGAGCGAAGGCACGTCGGGCGCGAGGAGGTTGCGGAGTTTGCCATCGCGCTGCTCGAAGCGAATGTGGTCGCGGTCGGCCGGCAGGTGCAGGGTGTTGAAGCCGCCGGCGCGCAGGGCGGGGCGCGGCGCGGGCGGCGGCGTGGCGCGCCAGATCGTGGCGGCGGCCCCGTCGCCGAAGAGGCAGGCGCTCACGAGCACGCCGGGGTCATCGTCGAGGTAGAATGCGGCGGAGCAGATCTCGACCGCCACGCAGGCCACCGTGGCGCCGGGTTGTGCGGCGAGCAGCCCCTGGGCGGAGCGCAGGGCGGGGATGGCGGCGCCGCAGCCGAGACCGACGAGATCCTGCAGGTAGGCGTCGGAGCGGAGGCCGAGCTGCTCGGCCACGTAGCTGGTGACGCCGGGGCAGAGATAGCCGGTGCAGGTACAGATCAGCAGCGCGTCGAGCTGGTCGGCGCGCAGGCCGGCTTGCGCGAGTGCGTCGGCGAGGGCGCGGCCGGCGAGGAGCGGGGCCTCGCGGCGGAAGGACTCGTTGAGGTCGTCGGGCCGGGCGGCGAAGACCTGCTCGATGGGGGAGAAGGCGAAGTGGCGCGTGGCGACGCCGCTGTCGCCGCGCAGGATGGCCTGGAGCATCAGGCGCGAGCGGCGCGAGAGGCGCTCGCGCGCCTCGGAGGCGGCGACGATGTCCCAGCATTGCGATTGCGTGTAACGCGGCCCGGGAACGGCGGTGGAGAGGGCGTGGAGGTACATCAGTGGAGCGCGTGGTAGAGCGGGTCGAGAGGAAGCAGCCCGGCGCGGGCGGCGGCGGCGAGGCCGGCCTGGCCCCGGGGGCGGAGCAGGGCGGGGTGAAGCAGGGCGGAGGAGGCGAGCCGCAGGCGGAAACGCCGGCGGAGCAGTTTTTGCACCCGGGATACCGTGGCGGCCCATCCTGCCTCGCCGCGCGACCAGGCGAGCAGGGGATCGAGGGCGACGACGGCCGATTGGAAAGCCATGGCCATGCCGTTGCCGGTAAAGGGCGGGATGAGGGCATGCGCATCGCCCAGGACGAGACGGGAGGGCGCGGGGCGGGCAAGGCCGTCGAAGGCCAGACCGGCCACGGCGCAACGGGAGTCCGGATCCACCTCGGCGGCGGCGAGCCGGTCGGCGAGCGCTCCGAGGCCGGCCGCGCGAAGGCAGGCCGGCAGGGCGGCGGCGCGTCCCGCGGCGGGGCCGGACCGCCGGCGAAACAGGCCGGAGACATTCACCCAGCCGCCGCCAACTGCGCAGAGGCCGACGTAGGCGTGGATGCCGAGGTGGAGCTCGAGATCGGCGGAGAGGACGAGGCCGCGGGCGTGGCACTTGAGGCCGAGCCAGGGCGAGCCGTGGGCGGCGCGGCGGCCATGGGCGAAGACCCGGCCGGGCGGCGTATCGGCCAGATCGATACGAGAGCGGGTGCGCAGCCGCCCGTCCGCGGCGGCGAAGGCGGCGGCGAGGCGGTCATCGAGGACGTGCCGGCTGAGCGCGAGGGCGGGCTCCGGCAGGGCGTGGCGGCGGACGGGCGCGGAGCCGCGGAACCAGGCGACGTTGCGGCGGGGCAGGGCATCCGCCAGGAAGGGCGAGAGGTCCAGCCGGTCGCGGGTGGCGGGATCGAGCCCCGCGATGAATTCCCCGCAGACGCGGTGGCGCGGGTAGTCGCCGGCCTCGTGGAGGGTGACGGGCACCCCCGCGCGGCGCAGGGCAAGGCCCAGGGAAAGGCCGGCGAGGCCGCCGCCGACGATCTCGACGGGCTGCGGGGCGCTCATGGGCGGCGGACGGCCACGAACCGGTAGGTGCCGACTCCGATCCGGATGGAGACCCGGCAGTCCCAGCGGGCCGCGTCGAGGCGCAGGGCGCGGGCAAGCTCGTCGGACCGGAAGCCGGCAGCGATGCTCACGCGGCCGTCGTGGCGGGTGACGGCGCTGGCGCCGTGGAGCCGCGAGCCGATGGCCCAGAGGAGGCGGCAGCGCCAGTGGCGGACGGGCTCGTTGAAAACGAGCACGCGGGCGTGGCGGTCGAACCGGGCTCCGAGCGCGGCGAGGCTGGCGTCGTCGAAGTGGTGGAGGATGAGATTGCCGAGGACCACGGGGTAGTCGGCCCAGCCGGCGAAGGCGCGCAGATCGGCGACATGCCAGCGGGCGGAGGCGGGCCAGGTGGCGGGCGCGGAGACCTGATCGAGGGCGTCGGTCGGCAGGCCGGCGGCGGCGAGGGTGAGCGCGAGGGAGCCGTCGCCGGCGCCGAGTTCGAGGGCGCGCTCTCCCGGGCGGACGAGGGGGGGGAGGGTCCGGGCGAACCAGTCCGGATTGCCCATGAACCGGTTGAGCCGGACCAGATCGCGACGGCTGGCGAGCGCCGCGGGGGAATCGGGCGGGAGTGAGTCGAGCAGTTCCGGGCGAAGGACGCGTGGCACGCGATCACCTTGGCCGCGGCGGCGGGCGGCGCAAGCGGGAGGGATGCCGGGACCTGAGCGCCCGGAGATTTTGCCACGGAGGGCACAGAGCCCGGACACAGAGTTCACAGAGGCGGCAGAGGATAGGAAGGCGGGAATGGCCCGACGTTAGAACCCGGTTTGGAACTCTGTGTTTTCCGTGGGCTGCGCTCTGTGCCCTCTGTGGCCAAAATCAGGCCGGGGGCAAAACCTTGGCCAGGGCGGCGAGGAGATCGCTTTGCGAGAAAGGCTTCCGGAGCACGAAGTCTCCGTGGCGGCGGTAGGCTTCCGTGGCAGCGGGGCCGGTTTTCTTTTCGGACAGCATGCCCGAGATCAGGATGATGGGCAGCGAGGGGCGAAGGGCTTTGATCCGCGCGGCGACCTCCTCGCCGCCGACGCGAGGCATGACCTGGTCGAGGATCACGGCCGAAAAGCGGTCGGGCTCGCGTCCGAACAGCTCCAGGGCCGCCTGGCCGTCGGGCGCATCCATGTGGGCGAAATCGTGGTTGTCCAAAGCCTGGCCGGTGACGATGCGGATAGCCTCCTCGTCGTCGACGATGAGGATGGTACGGCCTCCGCCCTTGATGACGGGGGCCGCGGACGCGAAGGGCGGGTGCGATTCGGAGAACTCGGAGACGGGCAGAAGGACGCGAAACTCGGTGCCGTGCCCGGGGCGGCTGGAGACGTCGAGGCCGCCGCCATGGCCACGCACGATGCCGAGCACGGTCGAGAGGCCGAGGCCGGTGCCGGCGCCGCGGGGCTTGGTGGTATAGAAGGGCTCGAACATGTGCTCCATCACTTCCGGGGCGATGCCGCTGCCGGTATCGCGCACCGAGAACATCACGTATTCGCCTTCGGAGACGCGGAGCCCGGACTGGGTGATCAGGGGCTCGGCGAGAAGCCGGCGGCGGGCGGAGAAGGTGAGCACGCCGCCCTGCGGCATGGCGTCGCGGGCGTTGACCCCGAGGTTGAGCAGCACCTGGTGGAGCTGGGTGGCATCGCCGAGCACGGAGGGGAGGCCGGGTTCCAGGTCCACGATGATCTCGATCAGGCGGGGCAGGGTCTCCTGGAGGAGGTTGCGGACCTCCTTCACCAGGTGTTCGGGGCGCAGGTTCATGCGCTCCCCCTCGACCCCGCGGGAGAAGGTGAGGACCTGGCGAACGATGCCCGCGCCCCGCTCGGCGGAACGGCGGATCATTTCCAGGCGTTCCTGGTCCTCCGCGGCGGGGTAGCGCAGCTTGAAGAGCTCCATCGCCATGAGGATGGGCGCGAGGACGTTGTTGAGGTCGTGTGCGATGCCGCCGGCGAGCAGGCCGATGCTTTCCAGCCGCTGGGTGCGGGCGATCTGGCGTTCCATCTCTTTTTCGCCCGAGATGTCCTGCTTGATCGCGATGTAGTGCTCGATCGTGCCGTTGGGCGTGAGCACGGGGGCGATGATCATGTGCTCCCAATAGAGCGTGCCGTCGCGCCGCTCGTTCTGCAGGTCACCGGACCAGACGTGGCCGCGCGCGATGGTGTTCCACATCTGCTCGTAGAAGGCGGGTCCCTGGCGGCCGGATTTGAGCAGGGCGGGGCCGCGGCCGACGGCCTCCTCCAGGCTGTAGCCGGTCATGGCGACGAAGGCCGGGTTCACCCATTCGACCCGGCCGAGGGGATCGGCGACGATGATCGCGCTGGGTGCGGCCTCGATGGCGGCCTGCATGAGGTGCAGCCGCGCCAGCACGCGGCGCCGATCCGTGATGTCCTCGAGGGTGACGAGCAGGTGGCGGCCGCCGTGGAAGCCGAAGGGGCTGAAGGTCGCCGCGAGTTCGACCCGCGAGCGGTCGGGGCCGATGACGTAGGTGTCGATCGCCTGGGGCACGCCGAGCACGAGGGCGCGATCCGCGGCGGCGATGCGGCCGGGGTCGGGCCAGGCGGGAGAGCGCCGCAGGTCGTGCGCCTTCAGGTCCTCGTCGGGCACGCCGAGGATGCGGAGGGCGGCGGGGTTGGCGCGCACGGCGAAGCCGTCGGCGTCGTAGATGACCATCGCGAGGGGGGAGTTGTCCATCGCCACCTCGTTGAGCGCGAGGGCATCGGCGAGGGCCTGCTTGGCGGCGAGGCGGTCGGTGATGTCGTGGATGACCGAGCAGAGCAGCTCGCGGCCTCCGATGGAGACGGGCCCCGCGTAGATCTCCACGTCGCGGAGGCTGCCGTCGGCGAGGCGGTGGCGGAACTGGAAGTGGCGTTGCTCGCCGGAAAGGGCGAGGCGCATGCCGGCGGCGAGATCGCCGGGGGAAAGCGCGTTGATCTCGGACATGTTTTTGCCGACCAGTTCCTCCCGCGCCCAGCCGTAGAGGCGGGCGGCGGCGGGATTGGCGTCGCGGATGGCGCCGTCGGCGGGATCGACGAGCAGCAGGGCGATGTGGTCGTTCTCGAACAAGGCACGGTAACGGGTCTCGCTCTCGCGCAGGAGCCGGTCGACTTGTTCGCGTTCCGTCCGGGCCGCGATCAAGCCGAGGCCGTGCTCCAGGTCGGCGGCGAGCTGGCGCAGGAGATCGACGACTTCCGCGTCGAAAAAATCCGGCTGGCCGGCGTAGGCGGAAAATACGCCGCGGCGGCCGCCGAAACGGATCGGCACGGCCGCGCCGGAGCGAAGGCCGTGGCGCTCGATCCGGTCCCGCCAGGGGTGCAACGTCTCGTCGTGGCGAAGGTCGTGGGCGGTGACGATGCGACCTTCGCGGATCGCCCGGCTGGTCGGGCTCCGGCCGCGGGTATCGGCCGGATCGAGGCTGCAAACGAGCCCCTCGATGTCGTCCGGGGCTTCGCCGGCCCAGGTGCCGGGCTCGATGCGCCGGGTTGCTTCGTCCGCCCAGCCGAACCAGACGAAACGCAGGCCCGCGAGGCCTACGAGGGCGGCGCCGATATCGCGGCACAGGGCGCCTTCCTCGCGCGCGGTGAGCGTGGCCTGGTTGGCGCGGGCGAGCACGGCGTGGAGGCCCTTGGCGCGCTGCAGGCGCTCGTTGACGTGGCGCAACTCGTCCCGCCTCGATTCCTCGGCCGCGCGGATGCGCCGCTGCATGCGCGCGGCCAGGGCATGCAGGATGAGACCGGTGACGGCCACGAAGGCGAGGCCCTTGATCGTGCTCCAGTGTTGCGCGAATTTTTCCCCGCGGGCGAAAAGGGCGAGGACGTGGTCCGACAGTACGATCCAGAGGCCTGCGACCAGCGCATATTTCAGGGCCAGGCGAACGGGCTCGGAAATAGTCGGCCGCTTCATGGGGTAACTGACTGGACAGCAAAATAGGAACTTAGGCCGGCAAGCGGCGAGTTTTTCCCTCCGCGAAAAAAAACACGGCGAGGGAGAATTGGCTCCAGGCATCGGCGCTGCCGCCTGAACGCAAACGTTCACCCGGAGGGCGGCCGGTCCGGGGCAGGGGTTGTCTTTCGCGGCGGAGGGCTTAGGTGGCGGGCATGGATTTTTATCTCGGGGTGGACGCGGGGGGAACTGGGACGCGCGCCGTGGTGGCGGACGCGACGGGCGCGGTGCGGGGCACCGGCACGGGCGGTGCGGGCAACTGGCAGGCGGTCGGCGCCGAAGCGGCCGGCGAGGCGGTGCGCGGCGCGGCCGCCCGGGCCCTGGCGGAGGCGGGGGTGGCGGCGGCCGCGGTGCGCGGCAGTTTTTTCGCCCTGGCGGGGGTGCGGCTGACCGGGGAGCACGCGGAGATGGGCGAGCAGACGGCGCGGCTGGGCCTGGGAGGCGTGCGGGTGGTCGGCGGAGACCTGGCGGCGGCGCACGCGGGGGCGCTGTCAGGCGGGATCGGAGTGGTGGTGATCGCGGGCACGGGCTCGGCCGCCTGGGGCCGCGATGCGGCGGGAGGCACGGCGCAGGCCGGCGGCTGGGGCTGGCTGGTGGACGACAAGGGCGGGGGATACTGGCTCGCGTTGCGCGGCCTGGCCGCGGCTTGCGAGGCGGAAGACGGGCGCGGGGCGGCCACGGAGCTGGGGGCCCGGGCCGAGGTTTTTTTTGGTGCGCCGGGCCTGCGGGAGATCCTGCGCGAGCTGCATGCGGGGAAACGGGACCGCGCGGCGGTGGCCGCCTTCGCGCGCGAGGTGCGGGCTTTGGCGGCGGCGGACGACACGGTGGCGCGTGGCCTGGTGGCGGAGGCGGGTGCGGAATTGCTGCGGCTGGCGGAGGCGGTGCGCGGCCGGCTGGCGGCCGGCGTCGGGGACTTTCCGCTGGCGGTGACGGGAGGGCTGGAGATGGGCGGCGCGATCGCGGCGGAGGCAGCCGTACGCGGCTTCCGACCGGTGGCGCCCTGGGGCGAGCCGGTGCTCGGCGCGGTGCTGCTGGCGGCGCGCGCGGGCGGCGCGGAGCTGGACGCCGCGGCGCGAACGCGTTTGCTGGCGGGATGGAAACCACCGGCTTAGCGGACGCGACGGCGACGATCGGCGAAATCAAGGCCCGGGTGCTGGCCTTCGCGCGGGAGCGGGACTGGGAGCAGTTCCACTCGCCGAAAAACCTGAGCATGGCGCTCGCCGCCGAGGCGGGGGAGCTGATGGAGCATTTTTTGTGGGACACGCCGGAGGCCTCGCGCGCGAAGGCGGCGGAGGACGCGGCGCGGCGGGCGAAGATCGAGGAGGAACTGGCTGACGTGGTGATCTACGCGCTGGAGTTCGCGAACATGACGGGCATCGACGTGGCGGCGGCGATCGAGCGCAAGATGACGCTGAACGCGACGAAATACCCCGTGGCGAAGGCGAAGGGGCGAAGCGCCAAGTACACCGAGCTGTGAGCGCTGGCGCGGACATGCCGGTTCGCCGCTGCGGGCGCTACCCGGGAGCCCCGCCAGACCGCGCCGGGCAGGAATGCCTGCGCTACTTGACGCCTTGCCGCACGGTTTGACGTTTCGTCTTCTTTGACGCCGAGGGCGGGCTTTTGACTTGGTGCGGACTTGCGGGCTCCTAAGGTCCATTCCTTCTCCGGGCGGCCGTATGGGCCCTCCCGGTCTCGCTCCAAAACCCTGCGTGCTCTTTTTTTCCTCATGAAAACCCGCCATGCCCCCCGACTCTGGGCCGTTTTTTCGGCCCTCGCGCTCACCCTGAACGCCGCGCCCGCGATCACCTGGACGGTGGACGCCGCCGGTTCCGGTCCGGCGGTCAGCCCGACCATGCACGGGGTCTTTTTCGAGGACATCAACTATGCCGGCGACGGCGGCTTGTATGCGGAGCTGGTGGAGAACCGTTCCTTCGAGCACCGCGAAGGCCTTTATGCCTGGCGCGAGGAAAAGCGCGGTGCGGCCCGGGCCACCCAGGCACTGGCCAGGGAAGACCCGATCCATCCGAACAATCCCCGTTTCCTGCGGCTCGACATCGCGGACGCCGGCGGCGGCTACGGCATCTCCAACGTTGGCTACGGCGGCATCCCGGTGAAGGCGGGCGAGGCCTACCGTTTCGCGGTCCACGCCCGTGCCGGCTCCACGTTTTCCGGCGGCCTTACTGTGCGGGTGGAGTCCGCCAATGGCACCCTGCTGGCCGAGGGCAAGATCGCGAAGCTCACGCCCGCGTGGCAGCGCCATGAAGTGATGCTCGCCTGCTCCGGCACCGACCGCGCGGCGCGCCTGGTGGTGCTGGCCGACGCCGCGGGCCGGGTGGACCTGGACATGATCTCGCTGTTTCCGAAAAACACGTTCAAGGGCCGCGAGAACGGCCTGCGTGCCGACCTCGCCCAGCTCGTCGCCGACATGAAGCCGGGCTTCATGCGCTTCCCCGGCGGCTGCATCGTCGAAGGCAACGGCTTGGCCAACGCCTATCGCTGGAAGGACACGGTGGGCGACATCGCCACGCGGAAGCAGAACTGGAACCGCTGGACCCAGGAGGATTCCCGCCGCCCGGACCACCACTACCACCAGACCTACGGCCTCGGGTTCTTCGAGTTTTTCCAGTTCTGCGAGGACATCGGCGCCGCGCCCGTGCCGGTGATCAACTGCGGCATGGCCTGCCAGTTCCAGGGCGGCGCGCTCGTGCCCATGGCCGAACTCGGGCCCTGGGTGCAGGATGCCCTCGACCTGGTCGAGTTCGCCAATGGCCCGGTCACCAGCACCTGGGGCAAGCTGCGCGCCCAGATGGGCCATCCCGAGCCCTTCGGCATGAAGCATCTCGGCGTCGGCAACGAGCAGTGGGGCCAGGGTTATTTCGAGCGCTACCAGGTCTTCCAAAAGGCGCTCAAGGAGAAGCACCCCGAGATCGAGCTCATCAGCACCTCGGGCCCCGGCGTCAATGACCGCAACTGGGACTTCGCCTGGAACAAGTTCCGCTCCGGCGTGCCCGCGGACGTGGTGGACGAGCATTACTACCGCCCGCCCGAGTGGTTCCTCCAGCACGCCACCCGCTACGACGGTTATGACCGCAAGGGCCCCCGCGTCTTCGCGGGCGAGTACGCCGCGCACCGCCGGGACCGGGCGAGCACTCTGGATGTCGCGGTCTGCGAGGCCGCGTTTATGACCGGCCTGCTGCGCAACGCCGACCTGGTGACGATGTCGTGCTACGCGCCGATGTTCGCCCGCGAGGGCTATGTGCAATGGGCGCCGGACATGATCTGGTTCGACGCCACGCGCGTCATGCCCACGCCGACCTACCACATCCAGTCGCTTTACGCCCGCAACCGCCCCGGCCGCATGCTTCCCTCGATCTTCGAGAACAACCTTTCCGCCGGGCAGGCGGCAGGCCGGGCCGGTGTCGGCACCTGGCTGACCCAGGCGGAGTTCAAGGACATCGTGGTGCGGAACGAGAACGGCGAACTCTTCCGCTCCGGCAACGGACTCGAGGGCTGGGACATGCGGACGGGGCAATGGTCCCAGGCTCAGGGCGTGTTTCGCCAGACCGGCGAAGAGGAGAACTCCGTGGCCTTGTTCGGCGATCCGAGTTGGAAGGATTACAGCATCTCGCTCAAGGCCCGCAAAACCGGCGGCCGCGAGGGCTTCCTGATTCTTTTCCACAGCGCGGACGAGAAGGAGCGTTGCTGGTGGAACATCGGCGGCTGGGGCAACACCAGCCACGCGCTCCAGCTCGGCGGCGACGAGCTGCCCCACGTGCCCGGCAAGATCGAGACCGGCCGCTGGTATGACATCCGGGTGGAGCTCAAGGGCGAAGAGATCGCCTGTTACCTCGACAACCGCTTGATTCACCAGGTCCGCCGTCCGGTCCGGCCCGCGGTCTACGGCGCGGCCGGCATCGACGAAAAGACCGGCGAGCTGATCGTTCACGTCGCGAATCCTTCCAGGGAGCCGCGGTCGCTCACGCTCAATCTGCGCAACTGGTCCGGCCGCCAGGCGGCGCAGGGCTGGGTGTTGACCTCCGCCAGCCCGGACGATCGCAACACGCTCGACAACCCGTCGCAGGTCGCGCCCAAGCCGGTGACGGTCGAGGCGAAGGACGGTACGCTCCACCCGACGCTGCCCGCCTGGTCGCATACCGTGCTGCGGATCGCGAAGTAGGGCCTTGCCGGTTCGGTGTAGGCCCGGCCGTTGGCCGGGCTTCTCCGGTCCGGTCTCCCCTAACGGCAGATGATGGATCCAAGTGCCTATTCCCGAGCCGCCGGCCACCGGCCGGGCCTACACCGGAATTGCCTGACGATCCTCGTCCGCCGCATCTGGGGCGGCTGGCCCACGTGTGGATAGACCGCCCAGTCTATTTCATCACCACGTGTACTCATACGCGCGGCTCGCTGCTCGCGAACGATGCCGTCCACGCTATTCTCCGCGCCGAATGGCAGGCCGCCGACGCCCGCCACGGCTGGCGTATCGGTCGTTACATCTTAGGCGCTGTCGTCGAAATAGACCGGTGCTCCGTGGTCGGGAAACCAGGCTCGGCCAAGGCGGCCGA